>CAYMCO010000030.1:0-69737 GCA_964388955.1 uncultured Anaerolineaceae bacterium
AAGCAGTTCAAAGTGCGGCTGACGGGACCAGGAATGCGCTGGCCCAGGTGCGGGGTTCATCGCATGCTTGCCGTACGACAGGCAGTGAAGGGGCGCGAGTTCGGCACTCTATGGGCTGAAGCCTAGCTTACTTGCCCACCTTATTCGTATGCCCCTGGTGAGTCAAGCCGCTGGACGCTCTTCCACATCTGAGCTATAATCTAAGCAGCTTATTATAAGCTGCTTAGCAAGGCTTGCAAATGGGCAAGTTCGTCGGACGCAATCGCGAACTGCAAGAGCTCAATCACATCATTTCCCGGCCTGGTGGCCAGTTTGTCTTGATGTATGGGCGCCGCCGGGTGGGAAAAACCACGCTCCTTTTGCGTTGGGCGGAAAGGCCCGGCAGGCCATATATCTACTGGGTGGCTGCCAGGGACACGCCTGCCCTGGTGCGTCTGGGTTTTACTCGGGCCGTATGGCGCTGGGCTCATCCTGAGAGCCGAGCCGTTCCACGCTTCGACACCTGGGAAGACGCATTCGAGACAACTGCCCAATTGGTTGGCGACAAGCCTGTGATCCTGATCTTGGATGAGTTCTCCTACGCGGCCGAGTCCGATGCCTCTCTAGCTTCTCATCTGCAGGCGGCTTGGGATCATCTGTTCAAGGATACCAACGTCACGATTGTTCTTGCCGGATCTCACATCGGCATGATGGTAGACCTGATGGCGTATCAAGCACCACTCTACGGCCGCTTCACCGCCCAGCTTCCGGTCAATCCAATGCCCTTTTCAGCGTTGAGTGATTTTCTACCACGCTACACCGCCGCGGAACGCGTCGCCGTCTACGCGGTGGCCGGCGGGGTCCCAGCCTACCTGGAACGGTTCGATGACGCCCAATCGCTTGGTGAGAATCTGCGCGAGCTCTTCATGCAGCGCACGAGCCTCTTCCGCACCGAACCTTTCTTTTTGATAGGGGATGTAATCCGCCGGGAGACACAAACGTACGAAGCGGTTCTAAAAAGCATTGCAGATGGGGACAGGACCCCCAAAGAGATCGGGCGAACCCTGGGCGTCGCGTCTTCTTACTTGAGCCCCTACCTCAAGCAACTCGAAGCCCTGTACCTGGTCAAACGCCGCATCCCGGCGACCACCCCCCCAGAGCGGCGAGAAATAACCAAGACCAGCCGGTACCACCTGACCGATCCTTATCTGAGATTCTATTTCCGTTTCATTGCTCCCAACGCCGATCTGGTTGAGCAGGGACTGACAGGTGCCCTGTGGGAAAGGATATCGCAGCAGTTCCGCGCCTTCGTGGGGATGACGGCTTTTGAGGACCTGTGCCGGGAGTGGGTGCTGGCGAAGGCTCGCGCCGGGGCGCTGCCCATGGCCCCGGAGGTGGTTGGCAGTCACTGGTCAGCGAATGTTCAGCTAGACGTTGTCGCAGTCAACTGGCACGACGAGACGATCTTGGTGGGTGGGTGCAAATGGGGGGCGAAAGCTGTCGGACGAGCGGTGATCCGCGAGTTGATCGACAATGCTCCCAAAGTCATTCCAGGCCAAGGGTGGCGGCTATATCCTGCCTATTTCGCCAGGGCTGGATTTACGGACGCAGCGCGCAGGGAAGCGCAAAGTGTAAGCGCGCTGCTCGTGGACCTGGAAACCCTGGATGGGGACTTAGGAGGTTCATGAGATGGTCAAAAACCGGGCCATTCCCGCGAAGTATCAAGTATGGATCGATGCTCGCAAGCGGTATCATCTTTCCCATGCGCAGGTCCAGATGGCGCGAGAGGTGGGGTTGAACCCTCGCAGGTTCGGCAAATACACCAACGAAAAACAAGAGGCCTGGAAAAAGCCCCTCTCGGTGTTTATCGAAGAGATATATCTCAAGCGTTTCGGCAGGAGGCGGCCGGACCTGGTGAGAAGTATTGAGCAACTGGTGCAGGATCGGAGAAAGAGGAAAGCGGAACGCAAGCTTCGAAAGAGTAAGCCAAGGGGTCAGGAGGTGGACAATTAGGGGGATGATTCTTCCAGGATGAGCGGGCTGCACACGCCTGCCCTCTTCAAACCCTCTGGGAGGTGGAGGTCTCAAGGCGACGATGCGCTAGTGGGAGCGATCTTGGGCCGGGCGGTGATCCTTACCCATCTACGATCGGGCGTCCGATCAGACCGTCAAGTATCTCCAGAAGGCGCCTTTTCCGTATGTTTGCCTCTCGAATCGCAGCCAGGTACCTCCGCCATTCCTCATCGTCCCCCTCCTTCTCCAGGACACGATGGATCTTGCGCAGGTAGCGCGCAGCCACCTGGTAAGCCTGCGTTTGGGTCTTTGCAATCTGGGCCCCAGCGATCCCTTTCCAAATCGCGATGGCCAGGTCCGGGTAGGCTTCGACGACCGCTTCTGCGATCTTGTCATCCCGCAATTCGCCCTGCGCCCTCCAGCCTTCTCCCAAATTGCCCTGCTCATACCACCTGGCGACATCTTCAACGCAGTTTTCATCGATCGCGATGTCGATCAGCTCGTCGGTAAACGGAAATGTGCGCCCCCATTTGCTGGAGATCGTAGCTTCCCTGATTTCTGGCAACGGCCATGACGGAATAGACCGATCTGTTGCCTCTTGCGCATCTGATATGGGGAGTTCACCCGTTTCCAGATATCGCAGAGCGCCGGCCCGGGCCGCGTGCCAGACACCGGCTCTCTCCGAAGCCTCTTGCAGTTTCTGATACGTCTCCAGGGAGGGGCGCCGAAAGAAGTCTTCAGCCCGCAGGAAGGCTGCTGCGAGCCAGTCGCCTTCTCTTTCGCGGATCACTCGCAGCTTGTCCCGCAGACCGCTGGCAATGCCCGGATAACGGCTCTCCGTGGCCTCGATCCCCCGCCGTATCCACTCTTCCGCTTCTTTCCAAGCCCGGACCTCGACGAGGTACGCAACCAAACGCAGATAGCTGTCGGTGCGCACAGCCTCTCGTTCGAGGAGGGGGATAATCTCCTTACTCCGGCCGGATTCCTCCAATGCAATCACGAGCCAATTGGCCAGTCTGTCGCGGCGGTATCGGCTCTCTTCACTGGTTGTTTGATCAGCGTCCAGGCTTTGGCTCAGCCGATCGGCCAGGGCGGCCCATGAAGCGACATCGAATTCCTGGTCCCAAAAGTATTCGGCACCAGTGCAAAGATCGTAGTCGTCAGTCAAGACCGCTTCAACTGCCCAGAGGAGTTGTTCCGCAGGGGAGAGCGTCGATTGGGACAGCGCCATGAAGACGATGTCCATACACTCGGCGATCCCCGCTGCTGTCTCGCCCCCATCTTCGGACACCTCAATTTGCCTCATGCCCGCTTTCAACAATTCTTCACCCAGCTCGATCACCTCGTCCGCGTATCCATTTGCCAGCAGCGCCTCCGACCGACGGCGCACCCCCGAATAGTCCGGGATGAAACCCTCCCCCGTCCATTCATTCCGCCAGCCGGGTTCAGAGCTGATTTCATGGATCGCATTTCGCGTGCCGGCCACGACCTCGGTCGGTCTGCCCATCTCCAGCGCGTGCCGGTCTTCCAGGAACTCATGCACACCGGAAATGCGCTCCTCCAATTCCAAGAGTATCTGGATGAGCTGTTCCTTTGGTTGTCCCTCAAGATAGGCAAGGATCTTGGGGGAGATCCTCTCATCATTCTGCTGAGGTTGCGCTGATAAGTCGGCATCCGATCCAGGATAAGTCTCAGCTTTCCAGGCCGGCGCTGGCTGCTCTATGGAGCCCCGCAGAAGGGCCAAGCGCCGGTCGTCATTTGTGGCGCTGGGAATTTCAAGGCCCTCCTTCAACATCCCCAGGTACGCAAGCACCACGGCGACCGCATGCTTGCATGTATCCCAGTATGGGCAAGTGCATGCGGATGTAAGTTCCCTCTGCTCGATATCGACCCAGGTAGCATATGGTTTAGTACCGTGGACCCAGGCGATCAGGCCTCCTTCATCCGTGTGAGCCAGCCCCTCAACCAGGCCCTTTTGCTGGTAGCCCCGCCCGCGGGAGACAATCTTCGAGCCAGCCCAATCATTCAGATCGTCCCAGGTCAACTGTTTATAGAACCTGCGCTTATCGTATTCCTGCACCATGGATTTCTCTCCAGAACGCGTGTGGTGCCAGAGGGTTGCCCTATGGCGGAAGTTACCGCCATATTATCCTCTGGGAATTCTTGCGCGTCTTCCTCGAAACCGTCAATTGCAGCTCACATCTCTTGAGTATTGATCGGTAGCTATGGCCCTCTGGTTTTTTGGCGCATTCTGATTAGCCGAATGCGGTGCCAATGCCGCCCTCATGGAGCGACGGAGGGTCCCGGCGATACAGAAATCGCAGTGAACTGATCTGAGATATGTCTGTGAACAGTGACAATAGACGCGTGCAAATCCTGAGCGGCGGTGCAATAAACGCGCATGTGAATGTGCGGAACAGGTGCTTGAGGCCTCCAATTGCAAGACATACAGCGAGTTGGCCTGATATTTCTGGTTTCGTTTGACGCTGATGGCCTCGTCCATAATCCACTGCGCCTCAGCCAGGAATAGAGACCGTTTTTGAGTGCATGGGCCGATACGTCGCGCAGCTCAGCTCGCCGGAGAAGCGAGGCCGCCGACTGCAGATCTCTGACCAGCCCTTGAAATGCCTGCCCTGAGCGATAGCTGGTCAGTCACGAATAGGCAATGATGCTGATGTCTGCGACAATTATAGTCAGCCATCTCTCTTTGCTCTTGTGATATGAGAATCGGGAGCACGAGGATGGAGAGTTATAGCGCCAGGGCGCCATTTGCCATTGAATACCCGTCGACCCGGAGGAGAGGGTCGCCTGAGCTGGAACTATCCCCAACCAAGGGGCGCTCTCTCTCCCTTTCCGGGCTTCAATGGTGTTGGCCACTCGTGAAGGGGTGCCGAGGGCTGCAGGGGACCCGAACCAAGCCATGCTATTCTCAGACGGCAGCGCTGTTCACGGGGGGGAAGGGGTTGGCAGGCGGTTGTATCCTGCGAAGGAGACCTTATGCAGACGGTCGTATCGGCATCACAAGGCAAGACTCACGACTGAGGCAGCACAGGCGTAAACGTATCGCCTGTCACGCAGGCGAGGTAGACTGAGGCCCGAAGCTCCGGGGGCAGCCGGAAGAGCGGCTGTCCTGACCCGGCAGGCGGGCAAGAACCCGGCGGATGCAACATATATGCTTGTAGGCAAGCGCCGAGGCCGGTATCGGTTTCGCAAACAGGCAATCACATCGTCAAGAAACGACTTGAGGTGAATTGTGTCGGCGTCGAAAAGGCCTAGGTTTGGCAATCTGCCTTCCAAATACGATTTTATCTTCAACCCGTATTCTGAGCGGCGTATCTCCCGTTGCCCCATCTGCGAGGGCAGGATGGGTCAGCGTAAAGTACCTTTGGTAATCCACGTTGATCCGTTGCACCTCGTTGCGCTCAATTATACTTGCCGCTACTGCAGCGAGTGTGACTTGCTGATAGCACACAAGCATGAAGTGGAGCATGTATTGACGGGCTTGTTCTTGCAGTATGACCCGCAAGCAGTCGGTAACGAGTATCTGGTCCTGGGAACGCTGGAGAAAAGAGCTTGCCGGCGAGGCATGAGACAGCCAGAATTGGCGCAGGAGATGCGGGCCCACATGCATGATTTCCGGACGTACTATCAAGAGCTGCGCTTGGGGAAACCGTGCTGGTACCGGGCTGGTCAAACGCCGCCTGTGATGGAGCCGCCGCCATCACAAGAGTGGGTCAAATCCCAGCATGAACGTAGGAGGGGGTAGCGGTAGGCCCGTTCAATTCTCACGCTCTGCTGATGGCAGTAAAGTCCTTCTTTAGAGTGCGTGAACGGGCTTATTGGGCAAGCGGATGTGACGAGTGACTAGCAAGAGCATCATGGCTTCGCGATGCCCGCCGCTCGTGGGGCGAAGCTACCTTGGCTATCTTTGCACGGGGATCTCTCTCATTTCTTTCCCGGATCCGTTTCACGCGCTTCAGTCGGCCATTCACACATACCTTCGATCCAGCCGGGTCCAGCAATATAATCGAACAGAGCGATGTTCATGAGGGCAAGCAGCGGCGTGTAGCAATCATGTATTGCGTATAGTCATCCATCCAAATCAACAAAATCCGCACAACACTTCCATGATGGAACTTCAGTCTATGCGCATTGGTGCATTCCGCCACCGGACCCTTACTGGGTTACTACGCACCGGGAGTAGGGGAGTCCCCTGCCAGTGCCAGATTGCCGGTGTTTACTGGTTTCCAAGGCGAGGGGCAAAGGACCGCCTATATGTCATGCTCGGTTCCCAGGCGCTCGAGGCATTCCCGAACGGTGAGAATGGTGATTCCATTGTATTCTTGCGGATCGAGGAGGTGGCGATCGCCACTGACAATGAAGTCGCCTTGGGCCTCCACTGCACATGCCAGAGCCATTTCATCAGCGGGGTCGTTGGGAATGACACCGGCCGCCTCCTCAGCCGTGCCGGGCACGGGCAGGGCTTCATTCTCCAGAAGGGTAATCAGCCGCTCCACATCTTCGCCCGTTATGCCGTACTTATCGCTGATGCGAGGATATTTCAGGGTGAATTGGATTCCCGATATGAGTGGTGAGAAGGCAGCGAGCAGGAACTTGCGCTCCTGCCAGGTGTCCAATATCTGTGAGGGCTGACCCCCCATCAGGTTTGCTCTGGCTCTGATCCCACAATCGGGCGCGAGCGAGCTCCCGCTTGACCCACGTGCCGTCCAGGTGTCTTCGCATACTGCTCTGCCCTTCCGGTGCTTCGGTAGTTGACAGATTGCGGCATGGGGTCGATGGGCACACCCTCGTGCAACATCTGCGCCATCCGGCAGCGCCGGAAGTCGTGTGCTCGGACTCGGGGTTGCCTCTCGCCAGGCGATTCGCGTGCCTCGTCGTCAGCTCCCGTACACTGACATGCTCCTAAACGGAGCCCGTCTAAAGAAAAAAGTGGATATACGATTCGCGGCTATGACTGGTTATATACATATTGCTTAAGACGTGGCATATTGGGCATACCGCTTATCTAACCGGACCTAATCGGGGGCGCCGAGCATGCGAATTCCCTTGGACAGGAAGAGTCCCATCCCGCTCTACCGGCAGATCCAGCGATTCCTGCGCGACCAGATCCGTTCCAAAGCTCTGCCGGCGAAAACGCGTTTGCCTTCCAGCCGCAGGCTATCCGACGATCTTGGAGTGAGCCGCATCACGGTCATGAACGCTTACGTGGAATTGGAAGCTGAAGGCCTGGTCCTCATTCGGCCCGGGAGTGGGACCTATGTTGCGCCACTTCCTTCATCGCCGCCAGAATTGACCAGGGACGGTCTTGGGGGGCCTGACTGGCCCCGTTGGCAGCGTGAATTGCAGAGCCCCACCTGGTCACCGGCGCGCAGAGAGATGGAGCGCCTGCTGAGTTCCATTGCGCATCCGGATTTGATCTCCTTTGCGGGGGATCTGGTGGCCGAAAACCTGTTCCCCGCCGATGAATTCCGCAAGACGATCAATGCAGTCGTCCGACGCGATGGGGGAGAGGCGTTTGGATATGGAGACCGGGCAGGGTTCACCCCTCTGCGACAAACGATCGCCCATATCCTCGCCAGTCAAGGAATCCCCACCTCTCCGGAACACGTGCTCATCACGTCCGGCTCTCAGCAAGCCCTTTCTCTCGTCGCCCGAGTGCTCGTTCATCCCGGGGATTTGGTGCTTGTTGAAAGTCCAACCTACGTCGGAGCGATCGATCTCTTCCGTTCGCTCGATGTACGTCTCCTGGGTGTGCCGGTTGATGATGCGGGCATGAGGGTGGACATCATCGAAGAGACGTTAAAAAGGGAAAGACCCCGGTTGATATACACCATCCCCACGTTCCAGAATCCGACCGGAGCTTGTATGTCTGCAGATCGCCGCAGACGGTTGATCGCCCTGGGGGAGCAGCACAATGTCCCGATTCTGGAAGATGATTGCTTTGGCGACCTTCGCTATGAAGGGCGCGCTCTGCCCACCCTCAAGGTGCTTGACCCCGACGGGTGTGTACTCTACATCAACACTTTCTCCAAGATGCTGATGCCCGGCTTGCGAGTTGGCTACCTCGTGGCAGCTGGGCCATTGTATGATCGCCTCATATCCTGCAAATATACCTGTGACCTCGCCACCTCCAATCTGATCCAACGGGCACTCGATGAGTATATTTCAGTCGGGAGCTACCAAACTCATTTGCGGAGGGCATGCAGGCAATATCGCAGACGGCGGGATGCCATGCTGGCTGCTCTGGGAAGACGTATGCCGGAGGGGGTTCGCTGGCGCGTTCCGGAAGGAGGTCTGTGCTTGTGGTTGCGGCTCCCGCAGGGGGCGTCGGCGATTGATCTCCTTCCCATGGCCGGTGAGCAGGGGGTGGCCTACGCGCCCGGCTCATTCTACTTTCCCGCTGAAAGACCCGAATCGTTCCTGCGCCTGAACTTTGCCCCACACACGCCGGAGACGATCGATGAAGGAGTCCGGCGCTTGGCCCGCGCGCTGGAGCAGTATCTCTGCAGTAGAGAGGCGGGCAGGGAGCAGCGCAACCCGGAAATGGGCGTCACCGTCTTGTGGCCACAAACAAGGCTCCGGCAGGCTGCATCTAACCATTATGATGGAAGCTAGAGAGGAAAAACACAGGCATAGCACGAAGAGTAGGTGAGAGCGCTACGACGCAAGGGCCAACAGCCGGTTGATAAAGGATGACGCATTGAGTGGCCTGCTGATGGGATCTGCGGCGAGCAGTTCCCTTTGGTCGGGATCATCAACGGGGCTTTACCATGGAGGGAGGGAGTGGAGATGAACGCGAGACGGCTGACGACTACTTCGATCGGGATCGCGCTGGTCGTGCTGTTCGTGTATATCGTCCGCATACCCGTGCCCGCAACAGGAGGATATTGGCACACGGGAGCAATTGCTGAGCTGTTTCTCGCCGTAGCGTTTGGCCCCTGGGTCGGTGGAATCTCCGCCGGAGTTGGAGCGGCAATCGCCGATTTGATCGCCGGTTACGGCAGTTTCGCCCCCTTGACGCTGATTGCGCACGGCGCTACCGGTGCCCTAGCTGGATGGCTTGGTTGGCGCAGGGGATGGAGCGGGATGATCTCGGGCTGGATCGTTGGTGGGTTGGCGCAGGTAGCAGTCTACTTCATCGGCGAAGCAACCCTGTACCAGTTCGGTGTGGCCGGTGCGTCGGTTGAGCTGATAGGGAACCTGGTGCAGGTCGGGCTGGGAATCTTTGGAATACTGTTGTTCACACAGGTGCGGCGAGCATATCCCCAGATCGCGACACTGGGAGGGGGAAGTTCCTTCGAGGAGCAGTGATCATATTCGGGGTGGGCCTGCTCGACAAGTGGTTGGCTCACACGAGATGACCGTCTGCTAGATATCCCACGCCCTCACTATCGGCCCCGGCGCGCTTCGGACACATCCTCCAGAGGGGGATGGCCGATCCGGCCGATCGCACCAGGCTACCAGGCCGCGAAAGATGCTGGGGATCTCCTCGCGCTGATCAGATCGGAATCGCGGATTGCGCCCTCCGCGCTTGGGGTAGTCCGATGAGCAAAGCAAATAGGCTCCAAACTTCTTCAGGCGGCAGTTCACGGCTTCCATACCAATCTCAGCAACTCGAGGAGGGAGCATGTCTTATATCGAGGTCACATTGGTTGATCCTTCTTCGGTGTCCGAATTCGAAGCCGCGATCCGCCCCAATACCAGGATCATCTATGGGGAGACGCTGGGAAACCCGGATATCACCGTCTTCCCCTTTGATGAAGTCTCCTCCATCGCGAGGGGGGAGGGCATCCCGTTGATGATCGACAACACCTTCGCCACACCGTACCTGTGCCGCCCGCTCGAGTGGGGGGCGAACATCGTGGTGCACAGCACGACGAAGTTCATTGGAGGGCATGGGACCACAATCGGGGGCATCATCGTCGATGGGGGCAACTTCGACTGGGGGAGCGGCCGATTCCCCCAGTTCAGCGAGCCGGATCCGTCCTATCATGGCTTGGTGTTTGCGGATCTCGGGGAAGTGGCGTTCATCACTCGGGCCCGGGTGCAGATGTTGTGGGACATTGGTGCGTGCCAGGCGCCCTTCAACGCCTGGATCACCCTGCAGGGGCTGGAAACCTTGAGTCTGCGCATGGAGCGGCACGTGGCCAATGCGCAAAAGGTGGCGGAATTCCTGGAGGCCCATCAGGCTGTGGAGTGGGTCAGCTATCCCGGGCTGGCAGGCCACCCCGATCATGAACGTGTGGGGAGATACCTGCCGAAAGGCCCGGGGGCGATTCTGGGATTCGGAATCCGGGGTGGTGTGGTGTCCGGCAAGAGGTTCATCGAGAATCTGCGCCTCTTCAAACATGTGGCCAACGTGGGGGATGCCAAGAGCCTGGCGATTCATCCAGCCAGCACCACGCACAGCCAATTGAACGAAGAGGAGCTGCGCAGCGCGGGGGTGACGCCGGATTTCGTGCGCCTGAGCGTGGGTCTGGAGGACATCGAGGACATACTCTGGGATTTGGACCAGGCTCTGCGGTCCGCTGCTTGGATCGTCCTTCCCGCTCTCATGGAGATCGTCCAGCAATTTGGGCCTCTACGCACGACCAAATCCCGGGAGGGCGAGTGCGTGTAGCGCCTCCGTTGGAGCGCCCTGCGAGGCGCTCGCCGCGCAGGGGCCAGGCCAGATGAGATATTTGATCACTACCTCTTCGGTCTCAGGATATTGCTCTCGGTCATGAATATGCCTGGGGGCAGTTTGAAACCCGCTATCTCGAGCCTCGAATACAGCTTGGGCCGAATGCCGGTGGTCTTCAGGCGGCCCTGTACGCGGCCGTCTTGGGCCGGTTCCTCCTCGAAAGTGAAGATCTCAGATAGTATGGGAATCTCTCCCCCCAAGCCCTCCAGTTCAGAAACGTGGGATACCTTGCGCGAGCCGTCTCTGAATCTGGCTACCTGGATGATCAGATCGATGGCGGAGGCGATCTGAGACCGAATCGCCTGCACGGGGAGGTCGATACCCGCCATCAGGACCATCGTCTCCAGGCGAGCAAGGGAATCACGCGGAGAATTGGCGTGGAGGGTGGTCAGGCTCCCATCGTGGCCGGTGTTCATGGCCTGGAGCATATCCAGGGCCTCCCCGCCGCGGACCTCACCGATCACGATACGGTCCGGCCGCATGCGAAGCGAATTCCTCACCAGAGAACGGATGGACATTTCCCCCTTGCCCTCGCGATCAGGGGGCTTGTATTCCAGGCGCACAATATGCTCCTGATTGAGCTGGAGTTCAGCAGAGTCCTCGATCGTGACGATGCGCTCATCTTCCGGGATGAAAGAAGAGAGCACGTTCAGGAGGGTGGTCTTGCCGGAACCGGTACCTCCAGCGACGATGATATTGATGCGGGAGCAAACGCATGCCTCAAGGAACTCGGCCAGCTCCGGCGTGATGGTTCCATACCGGATCAGATCACTGACGGTCAATCTGTCCTTGCTGAATTTCCGGATCGTCAGGCTGGGGCCGTCGATCGCGCAAGGAGGAATGATGGCGTTTATCCGGGAGCCGTCGGGCAGCCGAGCATCCACGGCGGGGGAATCCTGATCTATGCGGCGCCCCAGCGGCCGGACCATACGCTCGATCAAACGCAGGAGATGGCTCTCATCATCGAACTTTGCATCGGCCTTGAAAATCTTCCCGTCGCGCTCAACATACACGAGATTCGACCCATTGACCATCACCTCTGAGATGGTCGGATCCGCGAGAAGGGGTTCAATAGGGCCGTAGCCGATGATCTCATCAACGATTTCCCTGAAGAGTTGCCCTCGGATTCTTTCATCGAGGTCCAACCCCGACATCTCGTAGATGGCAGCCAAGCGCTCGCTCAGCATCTCGACGACATCTGGAGTCTTATGCAAGAGCGTTCGACCATCGAGGGCATCGTCAAGGCGGCTCATCAGTGTCTGCTTGAAGCCTTGCAAGCTCTCCTCGTCAGGCTCTGCATCAACTGGAGAGGGTGTGGCGCCGTGCTCATCGCGTCCTTTGGGAGTCTGCGGTAGAGGAGGGACGACATCGGGCGAGAACTGAGCCTTCTCCCTGAGCAGCGCCTGCAGTTCCTGTGTCGCCTGCTCCAGCTGCCTGGTGCGTTCTTTCACTGTTTGCCTGAGCTTTCGATTGTTTTCCTCGAGCGCATCGTGCATGGCCTTCATGGACACCAAGGTTTTCACCCTGGCCAGGAGCTCCTGCTTGTCAGGTGGTTTGGTCAAGAAATCATCCGCACCTGCTCGGGCGCCCCTGACCTTGTCCTCGGTTTCCTCCAGGCCGGTGATCATGATCACCGGCAGGAAAAGCGTCGAAGGGTCAGCCTTGATGCGCCTGCAAACCTGGAAGCCGTCAATCCCCGGCAGACCGACATCCAGCAGAACAACATGGGGATTCATCTTGGCGATGCCTTCAAGGGCCTCTTCTCCGCTGGTGGCTGACAGCACCGAATATCCAGCCGGCTTGAGGGACGTTCTTATCAGTTCAAGGTCCGACGGAAAATCCTCGACGATCAGGACTCTGGTTTGTTCCGGAGGGGGAAGAATGGATTCGAGCATTTTCGTTCTCTGCCTGTCCTTTGTGGCAAATGGAAAAGAAAGAGCGATACATTCGCGGGCCGCGGCGCTTTCCCAGTGAATAGGTTCCCTGGGTTGAAAGGATCACTGCAATGCCGACGTCCAATTGGGTGTAGTGGATAAAAGAAGCCTACCACCAGTCTCAGGTGCCATGGATGAGAAGATTCGGCTAGTGGAATTGACATGGTCCGACAATGCCACATGGAGACGGAAGGCCTGAGTCATGGCGCGCACGGCTTCGATGTCGTATCCAGGAATCGGCTGCTTTCATAGCGGTCGAGCTGCATGCCCGCAAGGTCAAGCAGGGAAGTGCGGCCATGCAGCTCTGCACCGGTATGGGGGCCTATAGACGGATGCCATGACCTTCCCCGGAGACGTAAGTCTCAACCCAGGCGGCCAGGCGCTCCAGGGCGATCGGCTTGGTGATGTACAAATCCACACAGGCTTGCTGGCCAAGCTCGACATCCTTCTGCTGGGCCCTCGCGGAGAGCATCAGTATTGGCAGGCTCGCGGTTGAAGGATCCGATCTCAGAGTGCGGCATATCTCAATGCCATCCATCCCTGGAAGCATCCCGTCCAGAATGATCAGATCGGGCGCTTTCTCCCTGGCGGATGCAAGCCCATCGACCCCGTTGTACGCTGTGGAAATCTCATATCCCTTCAATTGCAGCGCGTAGCTGACCAGCTCTGCGGCGTCTGGGTCATCATCGATGATCAATATTCTTGCCGGCACAATGTCTTCTGGCTGGGACAAGGGCGTGTCATGCATGATTGGCTTGCCCGCTATTGAGAAGTCGGGATCGAGAAGCTGAACCTGGCACCCTCACCCGGGATGCTTTCGACCCAGACCTTCCCTCCGTGACTGTCGATAATCTGCTTGACAATGTAGAGACCAAGACCCGCTCCCCCCGCCTTGCGAGTGGCGGAGTTGTCAACCTGATGAAATCTCTGAAAGAGCTGAGGCAGCGCTCCTTCGGGAATTCCGACGCCCTGATCGATCACCTCGACTTGTAGATCCCCATCCCTTTCCCTGCACCGAATCATCACCCCGGTGCCCTCCGGCGAGAACTTGACGGCGTTATCGATCAGGTTGGCCACAGCCTGCACCAGGCGGCCAGCATCCCCCTCAAATCGAGGCAGGTTCGGGGAAGCGGCAACCTGCAGATCGATATGCTTGCGCGTGGCTTTGATCTGCATTCTCTGTATGGCTTCATTGACTACGTCCGTAATCGATGTGCTCTCCCGCTTGAGCTGGAACCTCCCCGCCTCCATTTTGGACACATCGAGCAGGTCTTCAACGAGCGCGCGGAGCTGTCGTGACTGGCCATAGGCGAGTTCCAGGAAATGTTCTCGCTTCTCGGCTTCGGCCACCTTGTCCGCCAGGATCATCTCGAGCGCCCCCTGGATCGAGAAGAGCGGCGTGCGCAACTCGTGCGATATGGTGGCGATGAAGTCGTCCTTCGCCTGCTCCAGCGCTCGCTGCCGGGTGATGTCATGCAAGACCAGCACCTCGCCCAGCAACTGGCCCGCGCGGTCCCTCACCATAGAATAATGGACTCTTAGGACACGGGGATGGGGGAGGTTGATCTCACCGCTGGTCGTCTCTGCCTCCAGGTTCCAGGCATCGGAGCCTTGGGCTGGCCGTGCAGCGGTTGCAAGCTGAGCCAGACTTGGCGACATCTGTGCATCATGCGCGGACCTGCCCAGGATTGCGCCCGCCCTGACGCCCAGCATACGTTCGGCCGCCGGATTGATGGAGACGATCTTCCCCTCCTTGTCGAGCATGAGCAGGCCATCCGCCATATGTTCGATGACGGCTTCCGTGCGGTGCTTCTCGGTCAGGATCTCTTCCTCGGCCCGTTTTCGCTCTGAGATGTCCCGGGCGATGATGGCGCAGTAGCAGCTCTGATCGTTGGACTGCCACAGAGCGAGGGAGAGCTCCACCGGGAACTCGCTTCCATCTTTCCGAATCCCCTTGCCCTCCAGCATCAGTCCTTCAGGGTCGAGATCAACGAAGGAAAGGCCTGGAGAGGGCGCGTCGCCGTGTTGGAGGAATTGTCTGGGAATCAAGTCTGTGATAGGCTTTCGAAGGATCTCCTGCCGATCGTAGCCAAAGATCCTTCGCGCCGCTGGAGTCCAGAGCGTGATCCGGCCCTGGCCGTCTGTAACGATGATGGCGTCGAGCGCCGACTGCACAATGTTTCGGAAGCGCTCCTCGCTCTCCCGGAGCGCCGCCTCGGTTTGCCGTTTCTCCAGGCGCAGGCGTTTCTCCTCGAGAGCGTGGATCGCCGCATGGCCGAGGCGGCCCATTCGATCTTTCAGGATGTAGTCATCTGCGCCCTGCTTCATGCACTCGATTGCGTTTTCCTCTAGGGACCCTGTGACGACAATGAAAGGGATATCCAGCCCACGCTCCTCAAGTGTCTGCAGCGCACCCAGGGCGTCCCACCTCGGCAGGGAGAAATCTGCCAGGATCAGGTCGATCCCTGGGTTGAGCTGGCGAAGGAAATCCTCTCTCCCGACGACCCATTTCCACCTGGGGTCGATGCCGACCGCACGCAATTCGTGGATCATCAATTCCGCATCGGATGCTCGATCCTCCAGCACCAAGACCTGAATAACCCGGCTCACGAACTCCCCCCGATCGATATCAGTGGTATTGGACCCGACAGCGGCTCAATCTTGTTGCTTTCCTCATGATGGCTCATAGGGCGAGATAAGGCCTATCACGCGGTGCCTGGCTGAGCCATAGACATAAAGGTTTCCACCACCTCCGGATCGAAGTGCTTCCCCGCCTGGTCGGCCAGGTGCCGGATGACCTTTTGTTTCGGCCAAGCCTCGCGATAGGGTCGATCTGAGAGCAGCGCATCCCAAACGTCGACGAGGGCGAAGATACGGGCTCCCAATGGGATCTCATCTCTCTCGAGCCCGCGCGGGTATCCCGTGCCGTCCCATTTTTCATGATGGCAGTAGGGGATATCGATTGCCGGCCTCAGGAACTCGATCGGCGAGAGCAGCTTGTAGGCATACACGGGGTGCTGGCGCATGATCTCCCATTCTCCGTCGTCCAGCGGACCGGGCTTGAAGATGATGCTGTCGGGGATGGCCATTTTGCCGATGTCGTGCAGCAGCGCGCCGCGCCGGATGTGGACAAGATCCTCCGGTGGGATCCCCATGCCCTGGGCGATCATCACCGTCGTCCCCGTCACCCTCTGGGAGTGCCCCTCCGTCTCCGCATCCCGCAGCTCGAGCGCCCGCGCCCAGCCTTCCAGAGTGCTGTCATACCCTCGGATGAGCTCGACATTCGAGCGCTGCAGTTCGTCGAAGAGAGATGAATTGTCGATGGCGATCGCCGTCTGGGCCGCCAGCGCTTCCAGGAATTTGCGGGCCTCCCCGTCGAGCCGGAATGCCCTCCGATGAAAGACCTCCAGCACGCCTTTGACCCTCCCTTTGGCGACCAGGGGGGCGGCGCAGTAGGCGACGAAACCCTCTCGAGCCAGAGGATATGCCTGTTGGGGGTCGCCGATGCTTTCGGTCAGGTTCGGCACACAGATGATCTCCCGCTTCAATGCCGCCTCGCCCGCAAAGCCTTCTCCCAGATGGATGTCTGTGTGCTGCAGGGCTCCGGTTTCGAATCCTCGGCGGGCGGCGCGCTGCAGGAGCGTGGAATTCGGAGACAGCAAGAGCACCGAAGCGGCATCCGCGCCGAGCTGAGCGGCGACCTGATCGAGCAGCACATCCAGCGTCAGGCGCAGATCCAGGCTGGCGGTGATGGTCTGGTTGACGGTGAACAGGGCTTGCATTTGCTTCAGGCGGGTTCTGGCTTGGCGGAGGGATCGCGCGTTCTCCAGCGCGATGCTGGTCTGGTTGGCCAGGACGGACACCGCGGGCACGTCTTCTTTGGAAAGGTCGTCCCCCGTGATGATCAAGATGGCATGCATCTCCTCTTGAACACTCAGGGGTGCCCCAATGATATGGCCCGTCCCAAGAGCGGCGGACAATTCCGGGAACCCAGCCAGGGTTGCCTCGGGCAGGATCTCCCCTATCGAAAGTGCGATATCTTCGCTGTACAGAGGCTCGCCCGTTTCAAGGACTCTGTGGAAGAAGCTGCCTTCTGGTATCTGCAGGGAGACACTACCAGTCAGTATGCGATCCATAATTCCCGCGGCCGGGTCCGGGTTACCTTGCGCCGACTGATTCAGGAAGGCCAAGCGCGATCGGCCGTCGGCCGCTGAAAGTACGGCGGCCCGGTAACCCAAGCTGTCCACCTGCTCCCCGATAACGCCATAGATCTCTTCGGAGCTCTTGGCAACCTGCACCGCCTGGGCAGCTTGGCTGAGTGTCAAGAGCAAGCGTCTGCTTCGCCTGATTCTCGCCAGGGCCTGTCGTTGCGCCTTCTCAGCGCGCGCTTTGTCGATCCGCAAGCGCCTATCCGCCTGCGCGTTCTTCACGGCGGGCCCGAGCCGGCCCATACGGTCCTTCAGGATATAGTCATCGGCACCCTGCTTCATGCATTCGATGGCTGCCTCCTCGAGGGTTCCGGTAACCACGATGAAAGGGATGTCGAGATCGCGGCTCTGCAGGAGATGAAGGGCATGCAAGGCATTCCATTGGGGAAGGGAATAATCGGCCAGGATCAGATCTGGCGGGGGATTCAAGGATGCGGCGAAATCCACCTCATTGTCAACGAGATGCCACTCTGGCTCGAATCCTGACTGGCGAAGCTCCCGGAGCATCAATTCGGCATCCGGAGCACGGTCTTCGAGGATCAATACCCTCGTTCGAGTAGCCACGGCGACCTCCGGCGGGAGCCCTATGAGTTTGGCGGCCGATTGAGCAACAACCAGTAGAGGCCGAGCTGTCTCACGACCTCCGTGAAGTGCTCGAAGTTCACCGGCTTAGTCAGATAGCTGTTCACACCCAGGTTGTAGCTTTCTACGATATCCCGCTCCTCCGTCGATGAGGTGAGCACCACGACTGGTATTCTCTTCGTCCGCGGGTCATCCTTCATGCGCCGGAGGACTTCCAGGCCGTCCACCTTGGGCAGCTTGAGATCCAGCAGCACGACTTTCGGGCCATTTTCGATTCTCCGGTGCGCGTATCTTCCGATGCAGAAAAGGAAGTCCAGGGCCTCCGCCCCATCGCGGGCGATTTCGATGTGATTCGCCAGATGGTTTTCCTTGAGGACGTGCAACGTCAGTTCCAGATCATTCGGGTTGTCCTCTACCAGAAGGATCTCGACGCGAGGATTGGCCATGATCCCCTCCTAACTCAGTGTGAAGTAAAACGTTGCACCCTTATGCTCCTCGGCCTCCGCCCAGACCTCCCCCCCGTGGCGGCGGATGATGCGCTGGACATTGGCCAGGCCGACTCCGGTGCCTTCGAACTCCTCAGCCCTGTGCAAGCGCTGAAAGACGCCGAACAACTTGTCAGCATACTGCATGTCAAAACCGACCCCGTTGTCCCTGACAAAATAGACGATCCTATCCGGATCGGCGCCTCCGGGCTGGGAGCCCACCTCGATCCTGGCGACCTCTCGGGGCCGGGTATACTTGAAGGCGTTATCGAGCAAGTTGGCGAAGACCAGCTTCAGCAGCTTGGGGTCGGCCCGGCAATTGGGCAGGTCGCCGATATCGATCTCCACCTTGCGGCCCTCTCGCGCGGCGGCCAATTCCTGGAGTACCTGGCGGACGATCCCAGGTGGCTCTACGGTTTGCTTCTCCATCTGTGCACGGCCCAGGCGCGAGAAGGTGAGCAGGTCATCGATCAAAGCCCCCATTTGTTGCGCGTTGCCTCTCACCAGATCCAGGTAGTGCCTGGCATCGCCCGAAAGCTCAGGTGCGTGTTGCTCCATCAGGATGTTGGAGAAGCCATCGATGGCTCGCAGCGGCGCGCGCAGGTCATGCGAGACCGAGTAGGCAAAGGCCTCCAGTTCCGTTTCGGCTTGTTTGAGTTCGGTGATATCCTTCGAGATCATCACGATGCCGATCGGATCTCGACTTTCGTCCGTAAGCCGGGACATGGTCAAGAGCACGGGAATCACCCTGCCGGCCTTGTTCCGACGCAGGGCTTCCACGGCGTGGATACTCTCGCCCTCGTTGCAGCGTTTGCGCAATTCGTCTGCCCGTTCATGGCGTTCCGGCGGGACAAGCATCTTGCAAGGTTTGCCAATGAGCTCCGCCTTTTGCCACCCGAACATCCGCTCAGCTTCAGGATTCAATTCAACAATTCCCCCTGAGGGGTCGAGCAGAATGATCGGATCCATCGCATCCTGATAAACCCTGGACAGGCGTCTCAACTGCCGCTCGGTCTCCTTCTGACTTGTGATATCCCGGGCGACGAAATAGAGCGCGCGCGATGAAATATCCGGGATGGTGTTCCAGCTCAGCCAGCGGTAGGAGCCGTCTTTGGCTCGATAGCGGTTTTCAAAGGCGATGGTGACTTCGCCCTGGGTCAGCTTCCTCGCTTCAGCAAGGGTCTCCGCGCGATCCTGCGGGTGTACGAAATCAATATATGGCCGGGACATTAGCTCTTGGCGCGAATATCCCAGCGTCACCTCCCAGGCCGGGTTCAGGCGGGTGAAGTTGCCGTCGAAGTCGGCCATGCCGACCATATCGATTGACAGGTCGTAGATGCGATTGATCTCTCTCTCCGCGCGCCTGCGCTCGCCGATGTCCTGGCTCACTACCACCACCCCGATCGGGCTGCCCGCTTGATCCTTCAACAGCGACACGGAGGATCCCATCTCTACAACGGTGCCATCCTTGCATCTCTCGCGCTCTTCAAAGTACCAGTGCCCCGTGTCCAGGAGTTCTTTCTGAATCTGCTCCAAATCCTTGCCGTGGACGCTCTCGGTCAAGACGGAAAACAGGGGCTTGCCGGTCACCTCGTCGGCTGCCCAGCCGTAGATCGATTCGGCCCCCGGATTCCAGGCCACGATGCGGAAATCGGCGTCGGTGGATATGATCGCCCCCGATACGTTGCGCACCAGCTCCGCCTGGTACCTCTCCTGCTGCTGAGCCCTCTCTTTTGCATCGATCTCCACTCGCAGGCGTTCGTTGGCCGCCTCGAGCGCTTCTGTGCGTTCCCGCACCAGTTCTTCCAGATGTTGCTGGTAACTTTCCAGTTCCTGCTGTGCACGTCTTCGGTCGGTTACATCGACGATTGTGCCAAGGACAGCCGGTTCTCCCCGATACCCCCGGCGCCGTCCCAGAACCTCGCAATAGATTGTCGAACCATCTCTTCTGACCCCCCTGAACTCATAGTGGATCGAGTCGACCTCGCCCTCCAGGCGGCGCCGCAGATTCTCTTCAACCAGTTCCCTATCATCGGGGTGAACCAGGTCCCGCACCGAGAGCTTGCCGATGATATCGTGTGCCGCATAGCCGAAGGTCTCCGCCATGGCGGGGTTTGCATATTGGAACTTTCCATCCTGGATCAGGTAAATGCCCGTAAGAGAGCCTTCTGTCACCGTCCGGAAGCGCTCCTCGCTCTCGCGAAGGGCCTGTTCCGCCCGTGCTCTCTCGGTTATGTCCATGAAGAGAGTGGCGAAGTGCCCTGGCTCGGGGCTGAAAGCGCTTACGGCGTAATGCCTGCCAAGGGGCCCGTATTCGCGCTCGAACTGGACTCTTTCTCCGCTCAGGGCGACTTCGCCGTAGATATCGGTCCATTCCTGCCCGATGCCAGGGATGACCTCGCGCACGGTTCTCCCAATGATATGATCGGCGTTCAGTCCGGTGAGTTCTTCAAAGGCGGGGTTAACGCTCAAGAAGCGGCAGTCCTGGGGGTTCCCATCTTCATCGCAGATCAGCTCGTGGAGCGCGAAACTCTCAGACATGGATTCGAATAGAGTCTGGTACTGCTCCTCGCTCCTGCGCTTCTCCTCTTCGGCGCGCTGCCTGGCCGTGTGCGTGCGGAGGGCCCCGATCCCGTAGGAGAGATCTCGCGCCAGCTCCTCTAGAAAGGAGATCTCCTCTTCGTCGAACGCGTCCGGTTCTTTGGCGTAGATATTCAGCGCGCCCAAGGGATCCCCATTGATGCTGAGCGGCAGCGCGATGGAAGAGGCGTATCCCCGCAGGAGCGCTTGCTCGCGCCATGGGCTGAAGTTGGGATCGGTGAGGATGTTCCGGGCGATGGAGGGCTTTCCCGTCCGAATGGCCGTTCCCGTAGGCCCCCGGCCACGCTCGGCCTCGGACCATGTGATCTTGGCGTTCTCGAGGTAGCCCTGCTCGAATCCGTGCTGAGCCACTGGCCTCACGCTCTTTTTCGCGTCCTGCTGGGCGAACCCAACCCATGCGAGCCGATAGCTCCCTTTCTCGACGATCGCCCGGCAAATCTCCTGCATGAGGCTCATCTCTTCCGAAACACGGAGGATAGCCTGGTTGCACTCACTCAGCGTCCTCAGCATGCGGTTTGACTTGTGCAAGGAGCGGTTGGCTTCCTCGATAGTGGCAAGAAGGGGTTTGATGAGCACGATGCCGGTCAGCATGAGGACGGAGATAAGCAGAGCGACGAGTTCGGCCGCCGGGTCAGGAGGTGTGGATGGTTGGACGAACAGATATCGGTAGAGCGTAATGGAACGGCGGATACCCATCAGAAGAACCGCAGTGGCGAGAGCAAACCACGCCGTGTGTCTCTTCGTGACCGGGATCAGCCTCAACGCGGCAATGGCTGCGAGGAATTGCAGGAGGATAGAGGTCGCAAGAAGAGCGGTGAGCATTGGAATCCCTCCGCGCGGGGAGCTTCGTCATCGGGCGGTGAGGTAGCCGAAGACGTAAGCAAAGGGCTAGTCAACTAGCATCTTCTTTCAATATCCTTGGTGGGCCAAGTGTGAAACAGGTACCAGGGCATGGGGGGATGCAAGTTCGGTGCCTCTAGGGTTCGTATGGTTCGTTTCGCCTTTCAACGAGGAATCTCCCGTGTAGAAATCCAGCACGCGGGAGTTCGGTATTCTTTGTGCGAGGGTCGCGCTGTGGGGGGATTGTGTAATAGACCGGGGCTGATGTTGGAGGCAATACGGGGGGGGGGAGGGGATGTGGGTCCGCGAGCGCCGAACGCTCACCCAAAATGCAATTTGAGGCCTGTTCTCCGTGTGTAATCTACATCGACTCACTCATGCGAATGAGGACAGGGAAGTGGATCTCCAGCTGCCCCAGCGCCGTCAGAGTCTGATGAGACCCAGGCACAGACACAGACGAGATGCTCGAACTCGCCAGCGGAATCAAGAATGCAGCCGTTCTCGTTTCGGAGTGAACTCGCACACCAGTTGAAAGGTGGAATGCCGGGGAGCCCGTGCAGTGCGAGCTTCGGTCGGAAGATTGTCGTGCCGGAGCAAGAACGGCGTCAAGGTGGAATCCGCACGCGGCTGGCCGGTGGCCTGCCAGGTCTGATGCCCTCAGGATTGAGATGTCGAAGCGCTTTCTGCTACGATATGATTGGTTGTTGGGATGGAAGTACCTTTGGCGAACGAGTTCCTGGAAATTGACGCCGAGCGCGCTATCCGCGACTTGATGGCGCATATTCGGCGTCAAACTAATGATCGCCCGACAAGGGACGTCGTCCTCGGGCTCAGCGGTGGAATCGACTCCTGCCTCCTGTCTCTCCTGGCCGTGGAAGCATTGGGCAAGGGCTCGGTGCACCTCACATATCTATACGACCGGTACAGTGGAGAAGATCAGCACAGAAGCGCTCTCGCCGTGTCAGAACGGCTTGGCGTTGAGCTCCGAGAGGAGTCTATTGAACCTGCAATGCGGAATCAAGGTGTCTATTCAACATTCGGCATGCGCGTCACATCGCTTTCCGGGGTGTTCAATCGTCTTCTTTACAGGGCATATGAGGGGTTGTTCGGCGAGAATCCGTTCATCTCCTCACTGGAGAGCGGATGCCTTGAGAGCGAAGCAGACGAGCCCCTGGCTCATGGGTTTCGAGCAATCATTCGTCAACCCGAGGAGGGGATGAACGCAAGGCATAGATACAGGCGCAGGTTACTTGAGGAGAAGGCGCGGCTGAATGGATGGCTTCCCCTGGGGGCTGCTAACCGAAGCGAGTGGTATCTCGGGTGGTTTGTGAAGGATGGCATCGACGACCTCCCGATCCAGCCAATCAAGGGCCTCTACAAGACCCAAGTGAGACAGCTGGGGCGATTTCTGCAATTGCCCGATCAGGTGATCGCCCAATCCCCATCTCCCGATATGGTCAAAGGAATCAAGGATGAGTTTGCGATCGGGATACCCTATTCGAAAGCGGATTTGGCCCTAGACTATCTCGCAGGCGGTCTCTCGAAGCGACAGGTTGTCGGCGCAGGCGTCAACGAACGAGAAATCCAACTTGTCAGCGAAATGAACCGACTTTCGGGCTGGAAAAGAGGAGGGGCGGAGACCTCATTCCCGGTTGACGGTGGTCCCGACGGCGGCCTGAGGCCAACGCACCCCGAATAGGCGGCCAGCTCCATGCTGAAGCCCCTTCCGTTCTTGGCCTCTCTCACGCCCGTTTCAGGCACCGTATCCTGGTAGGAGAGGGGGAGATCCATGCGATTAGTTCCACGTTTCAATGCGGTCGTCAAACAGTGCGCACAGCCACTTGGATCTTTCACCAGCCTCGCTCGGATACTTCTGCGATAGGACTTCAGTCTACACACATTGATCTCCTTTTGGGTGCGCCCCACACGGGAAGATACACTTGCTTCGCGGGAGTAGGTGGTCCGCAAGCTGCTCTACACTCGGCGCTCGGTGCGCAATCTTACGCGTGAGCTGGGAAAACAACTGGCGCCATGCGGCGTTTGTGTCAATGGCATCGCGCCGGGCCTATTCCCGACCGAGATGACGGCCTGGAACTGGGAAACACCTAAAAGAGCGGGAAAAGCAATCAGGAATCCGCTCGGTCGGGTGGGACGTGAAGAAGATCTAAAGGGGCTGATCGTTTTCCTGGCTTCCCCGGCCTCTGATTATATCGTCGGACAAACGATCGTTGTGGACGGAGGCTAGACCCTTGCGTAAGCCTCAATGCACAGGCCTCGTGGACCTCGTGTCCGACGTCATCCCTCAGCCATGCGCCACAACACGCAAGATCAGAGGCATCCTCAGCGCAGCCCACCCGCCATCGATCCTTACATGTCCAGGGATGAGCACTCCGATTTAACCTCATGTGTATAGTCATCCCAAGGGTCCAATAGACCGCTGCGATTTCTATCCTAAACGCAACAAAGTCTATCGGCATCAACTGTGTGCCCTTTCCGGAGAACAGGAGGGTCGACTTTCCTCGACCCCTGACAGGATTTCGCTGGAGCCCGGGACGCTCCGTATTGCAGTGGATGCAGGCTGGCCAAGAAAGGGGCCATGGCGTCAAGTTGTGTAGTTGGTCACATGTCGATATTGGGGGAGGGCCGCTTGGTCCTCTCGACGAACCAGAACCGGGCGTGTCACGACTCGGCGATGGTATCGGCGAGGGGCCGGCCTTTCGTCTCCCGGCCGAGAACCAGCACGGTGCTGCCTCCCAGGGCAAAGGACACCGCATAGAGCGTCAGGGCTGCCGCCAGTGAAACGGGAAGCAGGAAAGCGCCCAGGAGTGGTGCAATCGCGCCGGCGATGCGGGTCATCCCGCTGGCAGCGCCCATCCCTGTGGCCCGCACTTCAGTGGGATACAACTCGGGGGTATAAGCGTAGAGCACCCCCCAGGCCCCCAATGTGAAGAAGGACATCAGCGCGGCAACGCTCACGATCAGCGGGAGCCCGCTGACCACCGCGAAAAGGTATGCGAATACCGCGCTGAGCCCAAGATACAGCGAGAGCGTTGTCCTGCGGCCCCAGCGTTCAATCAGGAAGGCGGCGGTGAAGTATCCGGGGAGCTGTGCGAGCGCCATGAGGAAGACATTCTGGTACGTCTTCAAGAAGCTGAAGCCCCGCTCGACAAAGATATTCGGGAGCCAGATGAAAGTCCCATAATATCCCAGCGAGATGCAGAACCAGGCGATCCACAACATAAGCGTTGTCCTGGCGTATTGCTGCGTCCACAGCACCGGGATTGTCGTCCGACGCGCTCGCTCCTCCACCACCAGCGGGCCGAGGGCGACATTCCGGCCATTCTCCAGCGCCACTTGCTGGAGGACATCCCGGGCCTCCCTCTCTCGCCCCTCGATAAGCAAGTAGCGGGGCGATTCGGGGACGTGCCGCCGGATAAAATAGATGAGCACTCCGGGAACCGCCGAGACGGCCAGCAGCGCCCGCCAGCTCAGGCGGGGTACAATTAGCCAAGCGAGTCCGGCGGCGACGATGGTCCCTAAAGCCCAGAAACTCTCGAGCAGCACCAGGTAGCGGCCCCGATCCCTGCGCGGCAGATATTCAGAGAAAATGGAATAATCCACCGGAAGCGTCCCACCCACGCCGAATCCAGTGAGGGCGCGCAACACCACCAGCCAGAGGTAACCCGGCGATAGGGCGGACAGGAAGCCAAATACCGAGTCCACCAGGACGGTAAGCACAAAGCCAAGCCTGCGCCCGACGCGATCGGAGATAGCGCCCCAGAACCAGGCTCCGACCAGCATGCCGATGAAGATCGCGGTCCCGATGAAACCGGCTTGGCCTGAAGTGAGGGACCATTCGCTGATGACCGCCGGGATCACAAAGGCGATGATGATAACTTCCATGGCATCCGCTGCCCAGCCCGCACCGCAGATTGCGAGTAGCTTGTACTGGAATCTCCCTATTCCGATCTCATCAATTGCCTCATCGATGGATATCGCTTTGTGGTTCATTGAGTTACCCTCGATAAGCGGTCTGGGCGCCTGTCTCTGGCACAAACGACCGGCGTGAGCCTGACGGATTGCATGCGATGGGGCTGTCTTCAAGGCGGAGTTCCACCACGCCCTCGATTATGACTGAGTCTTGATTGAAGCTCCAAGTCCCCAAGAGTCGATGCCTCGAAGCCGCCCTGTTGCCGGCATCTCCAAAAACCCGGCCGAAAACGGAGCGTTGAGATTGCAGGTGCAGCATGGATGGTGATCGACGGTGAAGGGAGCCAGGCACGAATATGGACCATGATTCTTCCAGCCAAGCGGCGCAGTCGAGAAATAAGAGAAAACTGCAAGGCGGCCTGAGGCCCTCCTCTGGAGCCCGTTTCCCCCATTTTACCCGCGATCAGGGTCAGATTGGCAACCGCGGCCGCCATCAGGGCCTGGAACAGCGTCTTGGTGCGGCCAAAGCAGCGCGCTTTGCGTAGCCCCAACTGAACCATCCGGGCCAGGCGGTGCTCGCTCGCCGGGCGCATGTGCTGATAGCGCTTGAAGTCAGGGCTCGCCTGCAAGGCCCGCGCTCGTTGGAGCAATCTCTCCTGCGGGTGCAGGGTAACCGTTCTGCCCTTCCCGGGCGCGACCCGGGTGCATCTGGCTCTCAGCTCGCAGGCGCCACCGACCGCTCCATCGAAGTGGAAAGCTTGCCTTTTCTCGTATTCGCCCGTGTGCGGATACGTCCTGCCCATACTCACCAGCCGATCGGTCAACTGGCCGGCGGGGCAGGTACAGGTCATGGCCTCGAGGTCAATCTCAAAATTCTCTTTCGGGAGCAAACCCCGGTTGGGCCGCTTGGGCACTTTGGCTATCAGCTTGCGTCCCACTTGCTCAAACTCTCCTCGGGTGATGCCGTCGCCAAGAGCGCAGTCAGCAATCGTCTCCTCGACCTGCATACGGGTGTTCTCTTCGTCCTGTTCCACCAGCCTCAGGGCTGGCTGTCGTTTGCATTTCCGGGCAAGACATCTACCGCAGTTATCAGCTGGCTCTGCGGATCGGTGGCGATGGCCAGCTTGTGCCCTTCGAAGCGGTTGCTGGCGCTCTTATTCCCACGTCTCATCTCCGGGTCGTGCACCGATACTATGCGGTCCGCTGCCGCGCCTTGCCTCAGGCCAGGGCCGTCATCGTCTTCCCGATCGATGTCCTGGCACAACAACTGCAGCAGGAGCTCCGCTGCCTGCCGGGCCTCCTGCTCCTGCTTGCTTCCCCTTGGGAGGCTTGCCAGGGTCTCTCGAGCGATCTCCAGCAGGCGTTCTCGCGCGCATATTCCAGACTGCGGCAGACGATCGCCCGCGTCTGATCATGCAGGATCAGCTGGGCGCGAAACAGCTGCAGTATGCTCTTGGCAAGAGGCCGCTCGTCCATGTCACTCCCCAGCGCCACCCTCCAGCTCAGGTCAAGATCAGCCCGGCGCTTGGCCTCCGCATCCGACATCTGGTCGTGGGCCTGAAGCAGCAAAGCGACAGCCAGCAGGCTGGGCGGCACGCTGCGGGGCGGGTTTTCCGGGCAATAGGGCGTAGAGGATTCGGCATCATATAAACGCTCCGAGCGGTGTCGCGCGAAGAACCCATGGAAGGTATGCCGCCCAACATAATCCAGATACATATAGTCCGCTTCGAACATACGCCGCTGGAGCGAGCGCTTGCCAAGTATTTGAGCCTCCTCCAGCTATGCATTGAGGAGCTTGGCAGACGTTGCCAACTAGCGCGAACTTATCGGCCATGGTTTCTAGCGCTGAGGAGCGGATTGGGGAGCTGTCAAGGTGAGAGACCGCACATAAGCAAGAGGGGAGAAGGGTGACGGACAGATCCTGGCCGTCGGTGCACAGACGGGTAATGTGGAATTCACCAGCGGGAGGAGAGCCTCACCCGCTAGGCAGCGGATGGCTGGAACGCCCACCTTCTTCTCTGCACCGATGGTGAGAAAGGCGGCCACGATCCGGAGCAGGATCCCCAAGGGTCCGTCAAGCGGCTGAGCCAGTGCAGGACTTATTGGACTAATCATAATGATGGCCCGAGAATCGGTCTTCTCTGGCCGTCTTGTGGGTGTTCGGGAAGTGTCGCATGTATAGCTTCTCCCGTAAATGCTGCCTTCCACTCCTATTCCGCCCCTGCCCATCGATCATAGAGGTGGTGTGGAAGGCCGAGGAGGTCGAGCGCTTTGCCCACGAAGAAGTCGGTTACATCGTCTACGGTCTGGGGGTGAAAGTAGTATGCCATCGTCGGGGGGAGGATCGACGCGCCGGCCAGGCACGCTCGGTACATGTTCTCGATGGCATTCAAGGAAAGCGGCGTCTCCCGCGGCACCAATATCAAGGGCTTACGCATGCGGAGAATGTTGTCTGCTGCTCGCGTGACCAAATTGCCAGAATACCCTCGGGCGATGGCGGATAACGTTTTCATCGAGCAGGGTATCACCACCATGGCATCAAGCGGGAAAGAAGTGCTGGATATTGGCGCGCCGAGGTCCTGATCGCTATATTTGCGGGTTGCGACGAAGTTCGGTCGCCCAACCTCCAATTCCGTCACCCGCCGCGCGGCATCGGTAAGCACTAAATGCACTTCGTGGGAGCGCAGCTCCTCCAGCAGGCGAACCGCCAGAACGGACCCCGACGCCCCGGTTACGGCAACCACAATCCTCATCGGTCCCTTGTCTCCCTGCAGGCTGGCTACGTGGCCATGAACTGGGCATAAGCCTCGGTCGACGGCTATCGCCGCTCCCAATGGCCGACGCCCGGCGCGCAGCCCTCGGCCAGACGTGTCCGAATGGCTGTCGCCCGGTCAACGCCAATCGACAATACAATCCCGCAAATCATGCCAGTGTAACATTTTGTGCTTGATTTTGTAATGACGGGGATTGAGCAGGCAAACAGCTACCGACAGCAAGTTGGTCGAGGATTGGCTGGATTTCGTCCAAAGGACACGCCGAGCACCGCCAATTCTGGCACATGACGCCTCCCCAGTTGGGCGCCGGACGCCGAACCAACAGCAAAGCGATCTAGTGCGTAAAGTATACATTAATGGTGTTATATAATGCTTGACATTGCCGGACACAAATGCAATAATGGCGCCAAATGGCTTGTGAAGAAACGCGCGCTGTGGTGGGGACAAGAATCCGCCAGTTGAGGCAGGAGGGCGGACTTAGCCAGCGTGAGCTGGCCGATCAATGTGGATTGACAGCCAGTTTCTTGAGCCTCGTGGAGCGGGGCAAGTGCAATCCGGGCCTCGATTCCCTCCGGCGGATTGCCGAGGCGCTCAATGTTCCTCTTCTCTATTTCATCACCAGGGATAGGGAGGTGGAGCCGGTCGTACGGAAGAATAACCGCACGCGGCTGACTTTCCCCGGGGAGAAGCTCACCTACGAGTTGCTCATGCCTCGCTTGGGCAATCATCTGGAAATGTTCATGGGCCGCAGGCAGCCCGGATCTCGCAGCCCCGCGAAGCCCCCACCGCACTCGTCGGATGAATGCATCTTCGTCTTGGAGGGGAGAATGAAGATCGCGCTTGCAGGGAAGGAATATCATCTGGGCCCTGGTGACAGCGTTCATTTCAACGGTGTGGAGCTGGAGTATATCGAAGCCCTGGGTGACCGTGAACTCTTGTATATTTGCGCTGTCACGCCTCCGATTCTCTAGCATTTGAGGGCTCAATCATCAGGCATGGGGGAGATCCACACGCGGAAGGAGGGCACATCATCGAATCAACCAATAGGGCCGGGTGGGATCCGCAATCGGATGTAACCATTCACGCTTGAGCATTGTTTCGGAGGATAGAAATGAATCGCAAACCGCTAGCTATTTGCCTGGTACTTCTGCTCGGAGTATTGTTGATTGCTGGCTGCGCGCCGAGCCAGGGAACGCCCGAGCAACCGACCGAACAAGTTATGAAAGTGGCCATGCTCGCGAACGGGCCGATCAACGATGGGGGATGGGTCCAAAGCGGCTATGAAGGCCTCCTGGAGATCCAGGACAAGTACGGAGTCGACATCGCCTATTCGGAGAACGTGGCCGAGCCGGACCGCATCGATTTGCTCCGCGGTTATGCCGAGCAAGGCTACAATCTGATATTCGGCCATGGATTCGAGTGGGGGGAGCCGCTGCAGACAGTGGCCGCCGAATTCCCGTATGTCTACTTCGTGCAGATTGGCGGCTACGAAACAAATGGGAGCAACCTGGGAGTCTACGAGAGCACGGAAGCCGGGGAGCTCGGATACATGGCGGGTGCCGCCGCCGCACTGCTGACCAAGACCAACAAAGTTGGCCTTGTCGGAGCGGTGGACATCCCTACGATCACGGATGAATTCGCGGCCTTTGAGCAGGCGCTTGCCGAATACAACCCTGAGGCCACCGTCGTCACTGCGTTTACCGGGAGCTGGGTGGACGTTGAAGGCGCGCACGAAGCTGCACTGGCCCAGATCTCATCCGGCATAGATACCATCTGGCCAAACGGAGACGCCGCCAACGTGGGCGTCATCAACGCGGCCGAAGAGGCAGGTGAGGTCATGGTGATCGGCGCCAGCCGCGATCAGAGCGCACTGGGCCCCAATACGGTGATGACCAGCATCATTTACCCGATTGACCTGCAGATGCTGGCTGCGTTCGAGGCAGTGAAAGACGGCACTTTTTCTGGCGAATTCAACATGCTCGAAGGGCCCAGCGTGCAACTGGCGCCCTTCCATGCCTCTGTGCCCCAAGACGTTCGGGACCAATTGAATGATATCCTGCACAAGGTGTGGAACGACGAGGTGCAATTCACTCTGCCCGAACACGAGTGGTAAGAAGAGCCGGGGAGTTCCGCCGTTGATCCGCCGTGCGGCCGGAACTCCCCAGGAAATGCTCTCTGATGTGAGCCGAAGCTCATGACGACACTGAAGACCGGAGTCCGACGGTTCGTCGCTTCCCGGCAATTTGTGGGTCGAGCCTCCAGCATCGGGATGCCCGTTGCCGCGATTGCCCTGTCTTTCTTGATCGGCGCGCTCGTCATCGCATGGTCAGGAAAGGACCCCTTTCAGGCATATTATTACCTCTTGCGGGGCGCGTTTGGCGGCCGCCGCGAGATCGCCACCACACTTGTGAAGAGCATCCCTCTGATGCTCACCGGCCTTTCCATCACCATCGCCTTTCGTTGCGGAATCTGGAATGTTGGGGCGGAAGGACAACTGCACTTGGGAGCCATCAGTGCGGCGTGGGCGGGTTCGGCGCTCCGTTTGCCGGCTGCGATCCACATTCCGCTCTCGCTTCTCATCAGCGGGCTTGGTGGCCTTCTGTGGGCGCTGATACCCGCCCTGCTGAAGGTCAAGCGCGGTTTCAACGAAATCATCACCACCATACTCTTCAGCTATATCGGCATCTCTTTCACCAGTTACCTCATTGGGGGGCCGCTGCACGGCCCCGGCTGGGCGCGCCAAACGGAGACTGTTTCCGAGACCGCCCGACTTCCAATCCTCGTGCGGGGTACCAACCTGAATGCCGGTCTGCTGCTTGCCATCGTCATCGCGATTGCCATGCAGTTTCTGTTCGAGCGGACGACATTCGGCTACGAGTTGCGCGCCGTCGGCCTTAACAGGAAGGCGGCGCGCGCTGCCGGAATTCGGGTAGGGTGGGTGATTCTCAGCGTATTTCTCATCAGCGGCGCGTTGTCCGGCCTGGCCGGGGCGGCAGAGCTGCTGGGGTATCAGCACCGTCTGGTGGAGGGCTTCTCCCCGGGATATGGTTGGGATGGCATGGCGGTTTCATTGCTCGGGGCCATGAATCCGATTGGCACGCTTGCGGCGGCGATCTTCTTCGGCGGGTTGCGCGCTGGCGCTAATTCCATGCAGGTTGGGTCCGGGTTGACACTGAGCGTGATCCAGCTCATTCAAGGACTGGCGATCGTGTTTACTTTGGCCGGGACGGTCGTCAGGCTATATTCTCCGCGTTCAGAGCTTGCGACGAGTGAGGCCAATGCCAATTGACCTGCTTCTATCGACAGACTTCCTCGTGGCTGCCATTCGCATGACCACGCCCCTGCTTTTTGTGGCCCTGGGCGGATTATTCTCCGAGAAGTCGGGCGTTTTCGCTTTGGGCCTGGAGGGCATGATGCTGACCGGTTGCTTGGCGGGCTTCATGGGCTCGTACCTCTCCGGGAGCCCCTGGATCGGGCTGCTGATCGCGATTCTGGCCGGTGCGATGATCGGCGCGCTGTACGCGCTCGTATCCGTCACACTCGGGGCGGATCAGATTATCGCCACTCTGGCGATCAATCTACTCTGCATTGGCTTCACGGGCACGGTATTCCGCGGGTATTTCGGGACCACCACGAGCCAGCTCCCCGCGCCAAAACTTGGAGAGATTCACATTCCGGGATTGAGTGAGGTGCCAGTTCTCGGACCTGTCCTCTTCAGCCACATTCCGGTTGTCTATGTAGTCTTTGCGCTCGTCCCCATAATTCATTTCATTTTCACCAGGACGACCTGGGGCCTAAAGATACGAGCGGTTGGCGAGAAGCCCATCGCCGCTGATTCTCTGGGGGTCGCGGTGAACCGCATTCGGTTTTCGAGTGTGGTCATCAGCGGTGCGCTTGCGGGGCTGGGTGGGGCAGCGCTGTCGATTGGTTACTTGAATACGTTCCTGGAGGGCATGAGTGCAGGCAGGGGGTATCTGGCATTCTCGGCGATCATGTTCGGGAATTGGACGCCGGTCGGCACGATGATCGCGTGCCTCATTTTCGGCAGCGCATACGCTTTTCAAGTCAGGTTGCAGGCGTTCGGTGTGCCCCTGCCCTTCCAGTTCTTGAACATGCTTCCCTACGTTGTAACCTTGATCGCGCTGTTCGGGATCCGCAGTTCCCGCTCGCCCGCCAACATCGGCTGGGCCTACTGTAAGGAAGCAAAATGACTTCCCGGGAACCTGCAGGGCGGGGTGCCGGAATGTCTCAGGAAGGCTCAGCGGTGCATATGGAGGGCATCGTCAAGCGTTTCCCCGGGGGCGTCGTGGCCAACGACCACGTAACGATCGCATTCGCCAGGGGTGAAATCCACGCGCTGCTGGGCGAAAACGGCGCCGGCAAGACTACCCTGATGAACATTCTTTATGGTCTTTACAGGCCGGATGAGGGCAGAATCGGCGTATACGGCCAAGAGGTGGAAATCCCTTCCAGCCGCAAAGCGATTGAGTTGGGCATCGGCATGGTGCACCAGAATTTCATGCTGGTGAATCCCTTCACCGTGGTCGAGAACGTGCTGCTCGGATTGCCGGGTGTTCACCGCATACTCTTGGATACTCGCCGCGCCCGACGACGTGTCGAATCGGTAACGGAGGATTACGATCTGACCGTCAATCCGGATGCCAAAGTTGTGGATCTCTCCGTGGGTGAGCAACAGCGGGTGGAGATCATCAAGGCGCTCTATCGCGGCGCGCGTATCCTGATCCTCGACGAGCCGACCTCCGTGCTGACGCCGAAAGAAACCGAGCAGTTATTCACGAATTTGAAGAATCTGAAGAACAGCGAGCATACGATCATCTTCATATCCCACAAGCTAGACGAAGTCATGGCAATTACAGATCGAATCAGCGTGCTTCGCGATGGCAAGGTGGTGGGAACTTTGCCAACCCGGGAGGCGGATAAGACCTCTCTGGCGAAGATGATGGTCGGCAGAGAGGTGTTGTTCCGGCTGAACCGTGACGCGATACCGCCCGGCCCTGCGCTGGTCGAGTTGGAGGACCTGCGGGTGAACGATGATCGAGGTCTGCCGGCGGTGCGGGGTTTGAATTTGGAGATCCACGCTGGCGAGATCCTGGGGATCGCCGGGGTGGACGGCAACGGCCAGCGCGAGCTGGCCGAGGCAATCTACGGTTTGCGACCGGCCGAGAGCGGGACAATCCGGATCAAGGGGGAGGACAGCGGGAAGCTCGGACCCGTCGAACTGATCCCTCTGGGGGTCACATTCATCTCCGACGATAAGCTCGGCGAAGGTCTGGTCGGGGATTTCAGCGTGGCGGAAAATCTCGCATTGCGCGAGCATAAGAAGCGCCCTTTCAGCTCTCGCGGGTTGCTCAACTTGAAATCGATAAGGGACAGGGCGGATCAGCTTGGCGGAGAATATGGCATCCGGGCCGGGAGCATGGAAGCACCTGTCAAGCTTCTCTCCGGGGGAAATCAGCAGAAGGTGATCCTGGCGCGAGAACTCGCCGGGAAGCCAGACGTGATCATTGCCTCTCAACCCACAAGGGGTCTCGACATAGGGGCTGCGGAATTCGTCAAGCGGCAGCTCTTGCGACAGCGAGCAAGGGGCTCAGCCATATTGTTCGTGTCCGCCGATCTTGAGGACGTCATCTCTATCAGCGACAGGATCGCCGTGATTTATGAGGGCCGCATCACGGGCATAATAGACGGGCCGGATTTTGATCGTGAGGAAATCGGTCTGCTCATGGCGGGCGCCGGGCAGGATGAAAGCCGGGCAAGGGCCGGCTCTCATTGTGGAGACTTGGCGTAGGTGGAAGATCAAGCGATTCCGCCCTGGGAGCAACGCCCATTATCCAGAGGCCGTCGGGAGGCGCCGGTCACGCGCAGCGTTATGCGCTCGAGTTTCGTGACCACCTGTTGGATGCGCTGGGGCTGAAGGAGGGGCGCCAACCCTTTTCTGGTTTGAGGCCTGGCGGAGCCAGGGGGAATTTGACCGAGAGCAAGATGTGCCTGGTTTCTTGACTCCGGCGTTGGAGATGGACATTGGCACGTGGCGAAGCCACTGAGGCGACTTGCACAATGGGTGACATCCATGATCTGCGTTCTTATCTCTCGGTTCTACGCCAGAAAAATGAACTGATGGTCATTGACAAGCGCGTGGCACTTGTTCACGAGCTTGCCGGCATCCTGAAGGCCGTCGAGGGCAGGAGTGGCCCTGCGGTTGTCTTCTCTGATGTCGGGCTGCCGCCGTGGAGGGTGCTCGGCGGTCTACTGGCGACAAACAAGCGCATTGCGATTGCGCTGGACTGCCGGCCGGAGGAAGTGAGTGCGCTTCTGGATGAAGCCTTGATGAATCCCCTGTCTGCGGCCCAGGTTGAGAAGCCCAAATGGGCGGAACACGTGGTGCGGGAAGAGGTAGATATTACCCGGCTTCCGATACCGACGCACAGCCTGGGAGATGCGGGCCCCTTCCTGACGGGCGGGGTGGTTTTTGCCAAGGATCCTGTAGGGGGCAGGGGCAACCTGTCCTTCCACCGCGCCCAGGTCAAGGGGCCAACCACGCTTGGCTTGATGGTCAATGAGTGGCGCCATTTCAATAGATTCCTGCGAGCGGCGGAGGAGATTGGCCAGCCGCTGGAGGTGGCTATCTGCGTGGGACTCGATCCGGCGATCCTCATTGCCGCCGGGCTGAGGACGCCTCACGATGAGATCGAGATCGCGGGTGCGATACGGCGCACGCCGATCCCGTTGTCCAGTTGCTATACAGTTGATTTACATGTCCCGGCGGAAGCCGAATTGGTCATCGAGGGAAGGATCCCCGTCGGCCGCAGAGAGGCGGAGGGTCCGCTGGCCGAATTCACCGGTCACTATGGAACCGCCTGGGACAGCCCGGTGGTCGAAGTCACCGCGATCTGCCATCGCAAGGATCCAATCTATCACACCATCGTCCCTGGATGTTTTGAGCACTTGAACCTGGGCAACGTCCTTGCCAGGGAGGGGTTGCTGCATCGTTTCGTCGAGCATGTTTCGGGCGATGTACGGGCAGTGCATATTCCTCCCTATGGTGCGGGCTTCCTGACCGTAGTTGCCCTGGAGAAGGAGAACCCCGGTCAGCCGCGAAATGTCGGGCTCGCGGCATTGGCAGCTCATGTGAACTTCAAGGTGTGCCTCGTCGTCGACCCGGACGTGGATATCCACAGCGCGAGCGACATTCTATGGGCACTTTCGACGCGTGTGGATTGGGCTGAGGATGTCCTTATTCTGCCAGGGTGCCAGGGGCACGAACTGGATCCCACCAGTGATATCAGAGGCGTTCAATCAAAGATCATCATCGATGCCACCTTGGACAAGGGACGGCGTGATTATGAGGCGCGGGCTGAATTCCTTGAAGTCGATCTTGACCAATTCCTGGATATCCAGTCCGGCTGGAACGGGGAAATCGGGGATGAAGATGGCTGAGCAGCCTGGAAGCGCTTTGGCTTCGGATTTGATCCTGCATGGCGGGAATTTCATCACCCTCAGCCCGTCGCAGCCCCGGGCACAGGCAGTGGCCATCTCCCGGGGAGTCTTCCTCGCGGTTGGAAGCGACGCCGAGATCATCCCTTTGGTGGACGAAAAGACCCGGACCCTGGACCTGCAAGGCTTGACTGTGGTGCCCGGTTTCAACGACGCCCACTGCCACCCCACCAATTTTGCAGGCGGCTTTTTGGATCTATCGTCGGCGGCTTCGATCCAGGAGATCCAACATCACATTGCGGCAGCTTTGCCAGGTGTGGCGCCCGACGGATGGCTTGTTGGCGGGGGTTGGCATGAAGGCAAGTTGGCCGAAGGGCGGGCGCCGACCAGGTGGGATATCGACCAAGTCGCACCGAGGACGCCGGTCGTCTTGTTCCGTATGGGTTATCACTCCCTACTGGCAAACACAGAGGCCATGATCCGCTCGAAGCTGGACAAGGCAAGTGAACCCGCCGCTTCCGGCAAGGTTGAGCGGCGGGAGACAGACAACGAGCCCACAGGGGTCTTCGTCGAGCCGGGCGCCATGGATCTGGTCTGGGACCATATCCCTCCGCCACCCATCGGAGACCGATGCCTGGAAATGGGCGAGGAACTCACCAGGTTGGCTGGGCTGGGCTTGACCAGCTTGACCAGCTCCAAGCTGCGCGTGCATGAAATGCGGGCCTATCAATTGCTGTACGAGGGCTATGAAGGACCGTTGCCTCGGCTGAATATGGAGCCGTGGGCCCACTGGCGAGGCTCTGTGGCAGCGCTGGAAGATTTCATCCGTAGCCAGTGTGTCCGTTCGCCATTCGGACGGAGCGACATTCGCTTGGGCGCCCTAAAACTGTTCGTCGACGGCGAAGAGAGCGCCGGCACCGCCCTCTTGTATACCGATGGCCCAGGCACGGAGACTACCGGTCTGCTGATGACATCGGAATGTGACTTGAAAGCGGTTGTACTCGCCGCGCAGCAGGAAGGTTGGGATGTGGCCATGCATGCCATCGGGGATGCGGCAGTCGACCTCGCTCTCGATGCCATCGAAGAGGCCGTTGCGAAGGAGCCAGGGGAAGAACCACGGCACGCAATCATCCATGCCTGCTTTTGCACGCCGCGGGCGATGGAACGCATGGCGCGGCTTGGCGTGATTGCAGTTGTACAACCCAATTTCGTCTGGCTCGAAGGAGACGAGCTGGGCACGCACGTGGGTGCGCAACGGGTGAACGACTACATTCCGTTGCGAAGCATGATCGACGCTGGCGTGCATGTTGCGTTCAGCTCGGACAACCTTCCCTACGGCCCGCTGGTGGGGATAGGCAGCGCGGTCTCCAGGCGCACCCCGTCCGGAAGGGTCATCAACGAGGGCCAGGGGCTCACGATCGAAGCGGCGCTGCGCTGCTATACGATTGAGGGGGCGTATCGGACCCATGAGGAGGGAAATAAAGGCGTCATCCAGCCCGGCCATTTGGCCGATATGGCGGTGCTTTCGTGTGATCCCGCAACGGCAAATCCCGACGCGATCGCTGAGATCGAAGTCCTTCACGTGTATGTGGGCGGTGAACGGGTATGCTGACGCCAGCGGCGTCGGTCTCGGAAGGGGAACGCATCAGCGTAGAGTGGCAATGCTCCCTATGTTCGCCGTCAGTTGCTTGTGCTCATCGATGGCGTGATGACCGCAAGTAAGGGGAAGAGGCCGCCACTCATTGTCGAGCGGGCTTATGCGATCCCCCAGTGATATCCTATGGGGACTCTGAACGTCTCTCCGGTGACCGATCTGCAATGCGAGCCCCCATTGACCAGCAGGGAGTTCGTGCGGTGGCCAGTCATCTAATTCGCGACGGAACGGTCATGTTTGCCGCCGACCAATTCGAAGAGGGATATATCTTCGTCAGCGGCGATCAGATCGAGGATATGGGTAAGGGAGACCCTCCCAAAGGGCTGGTAGAGAAGGCCGATCAGGTAATCGGCGCCCACGGCAAGGTAGTTCTCCCGGGGCTCGTGAATGCACATACACATTTGAGCCAGACATTCATGCGTGGGCTGGCTGCCGGTCGAACGTTTCAAGAATGGCTGCGAGACGTGATATGGCCGCTCGAGGCGGCAATGTCCGTTCAACAGCTCAAAGTGGCGGCAATGCTGGGCATGATCGAGAATCTACACGGCGGAGTGACTCACGTCATCGATCACCATAAGGTAACGAAGAGTCCTTCCCATACCGATGCGGTATGTCAGGCCGCTGTGGAAGTGGGCGTCCGGCTGACACTTGCCCGCGGGTGGGCGGATCTGGGAGCGAAGCCTGACGATCAGGCTGAATTGCTCGAAGATTTCCAGCGCCTGCTTGAAGCTTGGGGCGGTTCTTCTGACCACCTCCGCCCCGTTCGGATCGCTAGTGGCCCCATGGCGCTGTGGCGGTGTTCTCCCGAGATGCTTCAGCGGATGCACAGCCTAGCGACCGCCAGCAACACACTGACGCACATCCACGTGTCCGAGACTGCCAATGAGGTCGAGGAATTCGAGCGTGAGAGGGAGTGCAGGCCGATAGAATGGCTGGACCGGCTGGGCCTGCTGGACGAAAACCTGCAAGCTGTACATGCAGTATGGGTGGATGCGGCGGAGATCGAACTCCTGAAGAGACGCCGAGCCGTGGTAATCCACTGCCCCGTGAGCAATGCGGTGCTTGGTAACGGGATTGCGCCTCTCACGGCTCTTGTCCGCATGGGGGTCCCCATACGGCTGGGCACGGATGGGGCGGCAAGCAACGATACAAATGACATCTTTGAAACGGGCAAATTCGCGCTAGCAATAGCCAGAGGAGTGGAGCGTGACCCAGCGGCCATTTCCCCGTCCCAAACGCTGGATATGTTGACCGCTGGCTGCCGGCTGAGGCCGGGCGAGAGAGCTGACATCATACTTGTGGACCTGGATACGATCCACGCCACGCCTGCACATGACCTGCCGTCGGCACTGCTGCTGTGCGCCCGGGCGGGCGATGTGGAAACCGTGATGGTGGGAGGCCAGGTCGTGATGCAAGGTAGACAACTCCTGACCGTGGATGAGCGCGCCGTCCTTCAGGAAGCCCGGGCCATGGCTTTGGGCCTCCAGGAGCGGCTGTGATGTGCGCCCGTCGCTTCTCCGAACGCCTACCGAGATCGGATCGAGGATAAAACGAGTGATTGCGGGCGGCATCCGCCTTCTTCCGAACGCCCATGCGGGTAGGCTGGCAGAGATTGCAGCCACCGCCGAGCGTCACGGATTCGATAGATTGTGGTTGATGGATGAAGGCCTGGCGGCGCGCGATGTGTATGTAACCCTTGCACTTATGGCGCGAGAAACCCATAGGATCGAGCTAGGCACCGGGATCACCAATCCCTATACACGCCACCCGGGTGTGGCGGCAGGGGCGATCGCTTCACTCGATGAGATCTCCGGTGGGCGCGCTTTCCTCGGGATCGGCGCCGGTGGCTCTTTGACCCTCGATCCCTTGGGGATTTCCCGAACCAGACCGCTGGCTGCGGTCCGGGAAATGGTCGAAATCACCCGTGCCCTATTGCAGGGAAGCCGCGTGGATTATCAAGGTGAAACACTGCACCTGAGGAAGGCCAAACTCGACTTTGCACGGCCGGACATAGAAATCTGGATAGCAGCTAGAGGCCCCAGGATGCTGGAGCTGGCTGGGGGCATTGCGGACGGCGTGGCGTTGAGTTTTATCCATGAGGACTTGATCCGGGATGTCCTGCGGACCGTACGCGCGGGGGCGGCCGCCACCGGGAACCGTCCCCGGATCAGCTTCTCGACCATGATCGTCACCAGCGGCGGTGTGCTGGAGCGAGTGCGACCCTATCTGACGTACTCACTGATCGATTCGCCGCCCGCCGCCAAGGAGCTGCTCGGCATCTCGACGGATGAAGTTGCGGACATTCGTCGAGCAATGGCGGAGGAGGGCCTTCGGGCTGCCGGGAGGATGTTGAAGGAGGAATGGATACGCCCATTCGTCCTCATGGGCAGCATCGCCGAATGTGCCGGCAAGCTGGAATCTCTGATCAAGGTTCACAACCTTGACGAGGTCATGGTGCCGATAGTGGAGCTAGAGCACGCGGAAAAAGAGATGCGGGCGTTCGCAGATTTGATTTCGTCCCTGCGATCCCGTATCTGATAGGTGAGCGATACTCGTCCTTCCACAATCCGAGAAAGTTCATGAATGGCCCCCCATGTCACGGGGTCCGCGACTTGGCGGCTCGAGCAATCCTGTTGGCCAGAGCGCGATCCCAGCGACGACGGCTTGAGAATGCGCCGGGTGCTTCAGATCTTATCTCAAGACTGCTGGCCAGGGGCAATGCCCCTTGACAAGAGGGCGGGCATAATGGCCGCCGGAATGGGGTAGATAATTCCAGGCGCTTCGGCCTCAATCTGGACGCGGCCGCGGCTCCGCAGAGAAGACCAGCGACGTTCCCCTAGAAGACGGGTGGGGTGATGATGGAGATCCATTCAACCATTTCGGATCCCGAGCCGTTGGCGATGGACTTCAATCGCGTGCCCTCGAAATAGATGCTATCCCCTGTATCTAGATCGTATTCACCGGACTCCAAGCCGATGCGCAGTTTGCCCGATAAGACGTATATGCATTCCTCCGTTGGCTCGCGCAAGCGGCTGACAGGTACGCTCGCCCTGCCGGCGTTCAACCGCCCCGCGAAAACCTCCATCTTCCGAGTCAGATCGGGGACGAGAAGCTCGTACGTTAGCCCGGATCCAGGCAGGATGAGCTTCGCCCTATGGTCCGCCCGAACCACCGGATCCGGCTTGGGCGCCTCAGAGAGAAAGTGCAGGATCGATACTCCCAACGCGGCGGCGATGCGCCTCAGGGAGTTTATGGACGGGTTTGCCCGATCGTGTTCGACTTGGCTCAAGAACGATGCCGTCAAGTCAATGCGTCGAGCCAATTCTCGCAGGCTGAGTCCCAATTCCTCCCGCCGCTGCCTTATCCTGATCCCAATCTGCAGATCGTTCTCGTGTTCGTTCATATGCGAATCTCACCCCGCTTGACCGCGATCTGTAGCCACAGCGACTTGGTCACGAGGCTGCTCCTTTCAGTCACCTATCTGTGCAATGCGCCCGTCCAATTTCAGCCGCCTCAGTGTCCGGTTTGTCGGCACTCCACGCTCGTCCCAATCTCGAAGTTCGTAATAGCGATCAAGCATTTGTTGGAGGTCAATGGCAGCTTGAGTCTTGCGCGGCTGAATGCCCGGCTCTGTGGAGCCGCCGCATGACTTTCCCGATGATACGTATTCGAGCAGGGGGGAATGGGTGATTCTCTTGGGAAGGATGTCATCGGCCCGGTCAAAGCCCAAGCGCACGTTGAACATTCTTTCGATGTTGACAATCCGTTCGCCGATCTGAAGTAGCTCCTCCGGCGTAACCTCACGCCCCATTGCCCGAATCCCTTCGGCAAGGTCCTCCAGCTTGAGCGCGTACGTCTCTGGCATGATGAACTTGCAAACCCCCAGAGAGTCCGCCAGCGCACAATAATGTTCGCCGAATACGACCAAATCCGGCTTGTACGTCTCATCGGAAATATCCATCAGGCGCTCAAGGATGGCCTGCGGGAAGGTCGCCCGTCCAGCATCCCAGTTCTGCGCGACATCAATCGTCGGCAACGCGTAGAGATGATCTGCCCCCCGGTTGCTGGTGGCATGGCCGAGGCCGAAGGCCTTCGCCTTTCGAGGCTCCTGACGGGGCATCTCCAGGCCCTTTACCTGCATTGCGTATTGCTCGGCGCCTCTGCCGATCCGTTGCCCTGCAAAAAGGGAGCCGTCAGCGAGGATTTCTCCCAACCCTTTTCGATAAGCGATGGATTCCACAAGCCCTAGAATGGTCTCGCCATCGCCCCAATCCAACGAGAACATACCATCGTCCAACAGCCCTCTCTCATGGCATTCCATGGCGAATGCGATCGTCACGCCGGTGGAGATCGTATCCAGGCCAAGTTCATTGCATAGGTGGTTGGCCTGGATCACCACCCTCGGATCCGCATTCCAGCACATTGGCCCGAAGGCGCTGGCGGTCTCATATTCCGGGCCTTCGATCTCAATTATGCCATGGCCGGTCGCGGTCTGAGACCGCCGCGAGCACCGAACAGGACAGGAGCTGCAACCCTTGGTTTTTGTCCAATTTCGGCGGAAGGCTGCGACATCTACATCGTCAATGAACGGAAACCCCGCGACCTGATGGTTTCTCGCGGGCAGTGTGCCCAGATGATTCTGGGTTTCCATCAAGAGCAAAGTAGTCGATTGGCTCAAGCCCTGTATGCCCGGATGACGCAGGACCTGCCGCGATTTCTGCCCCGCCAGCTTGCGGAAACGGCCGGGAGTCCGTGGCCTCCTTCGCTCGGAGCATACATGCACTGCCTTGAGTCTCTTGCTTCCCATGACCGCGCCTGGGCCACCCCGGGCCGCGGCCCGCCCCCCATCACTGATGATCGCTGCCATATGAACGAGATTCTCCCCTGCTGGCCCGATCGCCGCCACGCGCCCCCCCTTCTCCCGGAGGCGCGTCTCAACCACCGACGTCTTCCGCCCCCAGAGATCGTCCGCCGGGAAAAGCAGTGCGCCAGTGTCGGTAACCCGCAGTGTCCTTGGATGTGGAGCTTTGCCGGTCACGATCACGGCATCATAGCCGGCGCGTCGCAGCTCGGGCCCGAGATGGCCACCCGCATTGGCGTAGCCGTAGCCGCCGGTGGCCGGGGACATGAATGTGACGTTGTACCTCGCGGAGGCTGGCCAGGGGGTATCGTTGAAGAGGCCAGTGGTGAAGACCAGGCAGTTTTCCGGGTCGAAAGGCGAGACCGCTTGGCCGATCAGCCCGAAAGCAAGCGCCGCACCCAGTCCCCGCCCCCCCGGGAAGTCCTCCAGCAGCTCAGGGTCCGTTTCCTGGATGCGTATCGCCGAGGTAGTCAAGTCGATGAAGGCAGTCTTGGTCACTTTTCAGCCATCCTCTGGCGGTCATGGAAAGCATAGGCATTTGATTTTGGACGGCCAAGTCATGGCCGGCATAAATGCCAGATGGCTGGCGTTCCAGCGACGCCTGCGGGGGAAAGCGCAGGCGCTCCGGTCGCCATCGGTCTGCCGCCCAGTCTAGCCGAGTGAAATGAACCCGTCAAGCAGTGCTCAACAGATGCCGCCCCGCGTCATCAGAAATCACCGCACTTTCCTCGAGCGGGTTTGCGCCTGAGAGTTTCGCTCGACGCGCGGGCATTTCGGCAGAGCGTATGTCGCATTCCCCCTTCGTCTTGGGAGGGGTTACACAGCCTTGACCCGCGGGCGATCCTGTGATAATGTGCGCGTAGAGTTAACGATGTGCGCTAATACTTAACGCGACAAGGATGGAAACCTCAAGCCGGAAACGCTGCGAGAATGCCTGGGCAGGCATACTATGAGATGATGCCCAATATCCCCGCCAACTTGAATGAGGGACAAGGCATGCGGAGCCGATGATAGCCATTCTCAAGGATAGCCCTGTGGCTGCTGAGCCTGAAATCGGTACCTGATTCTGCAGTTTGGAAAGATCCAGAATTCACAGGATAGGGGAGAGTCCGTCTGATGAAAATATCGAACCTGAAGGGCCGAGACTTCTTGGCCGAAACCGACTTCACACCTGAAGAAATCAACGCGATCCTGGAATACGCAACCGATCTGAAGGAGGAGCGCTCACGGGGCGAGTACCACGATCATCTGCTGCGAAGCAAGACGCTCTTCATGATCTTCTACAACCAATCTCTGCGCACTCGCAACTCCTTCGAGGCAGGCATGACCGAACTAGGGGGGCATGCCCACTTCCTCGACCCGACCAAGATCTACACCCCTGCGATGGAAGGCCGCGAGGTGGCCTACAGCACGGAGCGTGTGTCGGATGTGGCGCGCGTGCTCGATCGTATGGGGCACGCGATCGCCATCCGCTGCTATGGCGATCCGGTTGATTGGGAGTACGGAGCAGCGCACGCCATGCTGCGTGAGTTTGCTCGGTGGGCGGAAATTCCTGTGCTCAATATGGAGGATGACATCTATCACCCATTCCAAGGGCTTGCGGACATGCTCACCGTCAAAGAGAAGTTCGATGCGTTCCAGGGGGTCAGATTCGTCATGTCCTGGGCCTACTCGCCCAGCGTTCATAAGCCCAGAGCGGTGCCGCAATCGGCAATTCTGTATGCCAGCATGCTGGGCATGGATGTAACTCTTGCACACCCTCAAGGCATGGAACTGGCTCCTGACATAATCGAGAAGTGCTTTCAGTATGCCCGGCAGAGCGGCGGATCGTTTCAGGTTTCGCACGACTTTGAAGGAGCGGTCGAAGGCGCACACGTCGTATACCCCAAGGCATGGTGTGCGACTCCCATCTTCCAACCGCCGATCGGTGATGCAAGCGGCGAGAAGGCCGAGGTGATTTTCAAGCGGCACAAAGACTGGAAATGCACTGCAGACACCATGGAGCTGGCAGACAGGAATGCCATCTATATGCACTGTCTTCCCGCCGATCGCAATTTCGAAGTCACCGATGAGGTGCTGGACAGGACAGAGGGCGACGGGTGGATATCAGCCGTTTTCGATCAGGCGGAGAACCGGCTGCATGTTCAGAATGCAGTCTTGGCGCTGACGATGTAGCTTGAACAGCGCGCTAGAGCGCCAGGGGGATTTGGTGTAGGGTTCAGTCGGTCGACCACCGGTCTGCCCTTGCAGGCGTCTCGCTCGAATGCCGGTGTGGAGCCATGTATAGCAGCGCAATCGGCGCAACAGGGAAACATTCAGGGAATTCCTTGGGAATTTGGCAAGAGACGGTGGAAGTTTCGGTCATCTGATCTGTTCGTCAAAGCATGATAGGGTTCTGAATGCTGTATGACTTGGCGGTTCGAGGCGGGACAGTAGTCACGGCGACGGAGAGTTTTCGGGCCGATGTCGCTGTTGCGGGAGGGAAGATAGCGGCGATCGCTTCTTCGTTACGAGGTGAAAGGGAAATCGACGCGTCCGGCAAGCTGGTGCTGCCCGGTGCTGTTGACCCTCACGTACATTTGGAGATGGCGCTCGGGTCACTCGTCACAAGCGATGATTGGGAGAGCGGCACGGCGGCGGCGCTGTTCGGTGGAACCACCACAGTGATTGATTTCGTGGAACCGCAGCTGGGGCAGCCCCTCCTTGAGGCTCTCAAATCTCGCTGTGCAGCAGCAGAGGCCAAAACACTCGTCGATTTTGCATTGCATATGACGCTTGGGGGCGGGGATCCGGAGACGTTGGCGCAGATCCCTGCGGTGGTCGAGGCCGGGTGCCCCTCCTTCAAGACGTACCTCACCTATGCAGATCTGCTACTCGATGATCGTGCTTTCCTGTCCGCGCTGGAGCATGTCAAGAATGCAGGTGGTCTGGCCCTCGTCCATGCTGAGAGCCAGGCCATCATCGAGTATATGCAGGATCGATTGCTCAAGCAGGGAATGATCCAAGCGCGATATCACCCGCGATCACGACCTGCCATCGCTGAAATTGAAGCCATAAACCGAGCTGCAGCGCTTGCCGAAGCTGCTGGGGCGGCTCTCTATGTGGTTCACGTGTCAACTTCATATGGATGCGAAGCCATACGCCAAGCCCGGCGGCGAGGCGCGCGCCTATATGCGGAAACGTGCCCTCAATATTTGCTGCTTGCTGAGGAGGAATACGAGCGCGAAGGCTTTGAGGCTGCGAAATTCGTTTGCAGCCCGCCGCTACGCGGCAAGGGCGACGCGAATCGACTCTGGACCGCTTTGGCTGATGGCGATATCGACTGCGTGTCCACAGATCATTGTGCGTGGCTATTCGATGGCCAGAAGACCAGCGGGAGCAGCTGCTTTACCGACATACCTGCAGGCATGCCGGGGATCGAGAGCCGCCTGGCGTTGTTGCACACCTTTGGGGTCCTATGCGGTCGTGTATCCCTCAATCGTTGGGTGGATCTCTGTTCAACTGCACCTGCAAGGATTTTCGGCCTGTATCCGAGGAAGGGGGATCTGACCGTTGGTTCGGACGGGGACATCGTGATCTTTGACCCAGAAATGTCCGTCACCCTGGGGGAGGAGGTGTTGCATGAAAAGGTCGACTACTCCCCGTATGCCGGGATGGTATTGAGAGGCTATCCTGTCGTGAGCATCTCAAGGGGAAAGGTGGCTGTCATGTATGGGGAGCTCCTGGCCCGCCCCGGAGACGGCAGATTCCTGAAGAGGTAGTATCGAGCGATGCGCCTGGAGATCGAGCCCAAGCTATGCACGGGCTGCCGTCTGTGCGAGTCGTTCTGCGCTCTGGTTCATGAGGAGCAGATTTGGCCTTCGCTCGCGCGGGTGCATGTCAGGAGGGATGAGAGCCGGGCCATCTTTCTGCCGGTCGTCTGTCCCGCTTGCGAGGCAAAACCCTGCATCGACGCATGCCCTGAGCCAGGCACAATTGCCCAGACACCATTGGGCGCGGTTGTTATCAATGAACTACGCTGCACTGGATGCAGCAAGTGTGTCCGAGCGTGTGAGATCGGTGCCATTTTCTTTCGCCGTGTTCCCGGGCGGGGAAAGCATGGCAAGGCGGTTGCCCTGAAATGCGATCTTTGCGGAGGGGACCCATGGTGTGTGAAAGTATGTGCTGCCGGGGCGCTCAGATTGATGGATGGTGATGGTCAAGGAGGGCAGATTGTGTATGAGCGACTGAAGATCGAAATGGAAAGCCTGGACAGGACGGTGCCGGAGCGGGCCCGGCCATTTGCGAAGCGCGATAGATGAGCGATTACCCTTATTGGGGGTATGCGGGTCGGTATCTTCGCGTCGATCTCTCTTCAAATCGGGTAAGGGAACTCGCAGTACCGCTGGAGTGGATTCGTGACTACCTGGGTGGAAACGGATTTGGAACGAGAATCCTGTGGGAAGAGGTTCCCCCCTCAGCGGATCCACTAGGGCCGGCCAACAAGCTCATCATCGCGCCCGGAGCGCTAACAGGTGGACCGTTGCCCAATGCAAGTCGCACCGAATTCATCGCCAAATCCCCGCTCACGGGCATTTACGGTGACGCGAATGCCGGCGGTTACCTTGGCGCTGAGCTCAAGTTCGCCGGTTATGACCTGCTGGTTTTTGAAGAGCAGTCTGAGGAGCCTGTTTATCTTTATATCGAGGACGACAAAGCGGAACTACGATCGGCCGCACGTCTCTGGGGCAGAAGCACCCTCGACACAGAGAGTGCCTTGCAGCAAGAATGCGGAAGCCAAGAGCTCAAAGTCGCGTGTATCGGCCCGGCCGGGGAGAACGGAGTCCGATTCGCGAGCATCAATCTGACCCATCGCCGGACCGCTGCTCGCTCGGGGCTGGGAGCGGTGATGGGTTCAAAACGCCTCAAGGCAATTGCAGTTCGCGGCACCCGTGGGTTTTCCGTCGCCGATCCGGCGAAGCTCCGGGAGCTGTCTCTGAAACTCCATCATGCCATTCGCGAGAATGAATTCTTCCCCGGAGTGAGCCGTTTCGGCACACCCGGGTTAGTGGCCTTGATGAATCCCATGGGCAGGTTCCCCGCCTACAATTTCCAGAAGGGCAGTTTCGAGAAGTTCCAGTCCATCAGCGGCGAGACTCTGCGGGCTGAGCATCTTGTCAGGGATATCAGTTGTTATGGGTGCCCGGTCGCGTGTGACAAGCTCTACCGGATTGTTAAGGGCAAGCGCGCAGGCTCGATCGTGAGCAGTGTCGAGTACGAAAATCTGAATGCGCTGGGCGCATGCATAGGCAACAGCGATCTCGACTGCGCGTTGCATGCGAACCTGCTGTGTGACGACCTGGGGATGGATGCAATCTCCGCTGGGCGTGTGATCGCTTTCGCATTCGAGTTGTACGAAAAGGGCATTATTCCGCAAGAGATCGTCGGCGATCTCGACCTTCGCTGGGGGAGCCGAATGTCGGTCTTGACACTGCTCCAGCGCATCGCTTTGCGAGAGGGCTCTCTGGGAAAGATTCTCGGCGAGGGGTCAGCACGCGCTGCCAATCTCCTGGGCGATGGTGCCGCACGCTATGCCATGCATGTCAAAGGCCAGGAAATCCCCGCTCAAGATGGTAGGGCGCAGCAATCAATGGGGCTGGCGCATGTGACATCGTCCAGGGGGGCCGATCATCTGAAGGCTTTTCCTGTGATTGATGAGACTGGCTATCGCTCGGAGGCCGTGCGCCGGTATGGTGAGCAGTATCTTCCCGAGTTGATCGACCCGCTCGCCACGCGTCACAAAGCCATGCTCGTGAAAGACGGGGAGGATTTCGGTGCCGTAGTGGACTCGTGTGGCAATTGCAAGTCGGGCGGAACGTTTGTAATGGCGGAGATCTATTGGGAAGAACAGGCCAGGGCGATCCAAGCATCCACCGGAATGAAAATCGATTCCTCGGAACTGAAGAGAATCGGGGAGCGAATATACAACCTTCAGCGCTGCTACAACGCACTGCATGGAATCTCCAGCCACGATGACGTCCTTCCCTGGCGATTTACGCAAGTACCATCCCCGTCCGGAAACGCCAGGGGAAGCGTATGCGGGCTGGACGTGATGCTGCCTGAATACTATGGATTACGAGGGTGGGACCCCGAAACCGGGTTGCCTCTCCGCGCTACTCTCGAGCGCCTCGGCCTAGGCGAGGCGTACGATCGCGTAAAACGCGCCATCGAGTGCGGGTCGGCGGGGCAAATAAGAAAGAGGCTTGGTTGGGCCGCACCTTGGACCGGCGCGGCTCGAGGTGAGGCGTGATCCATATATCGGTGCACTATTTCAATGTCCTTGCCACTCGGGCAGGCAAGAGGACCGAAGTGATCTCCCTCCCGGAAGGCTCCTCGGTTCGTGATCTGATCGTCCAATTGGCTGATAGGAACTCCAGTGAATTCCGGGAAAGCGTACTCAATAAGGGCGAGATCAGCACCTATCTGCGTGTGTTTGTCAACCACAGGATCATTCAGGCCCAGGAGCTGGACAGATGCCTGACGGAGGGGGATGGGGTGATGCTGTTTCCCGCCGTGGCTGGCGGCTGAGAGGGGCGGATTTCCTTGTCGGGAACACTCATACTGCCCCAATGGCTCATCATCGGCGGCGACCGAGCGCCGCTGTGGGGTTGGGGCGTCCGCGTCGTGGATGACACGATCCAGGCCGTTGGGCTCAAGGAGAAACTCCTTCAGAATTATCCGGGCGACGAAATCTGGGTGGCAGATGAAAAGGTCCTTTCACCCGGCTTCGTCAATACGCATACTCACCTGTACGGCATTTTGGCCCACGGCATTCCGCTTGCCAAGGTGCCGCGTGGTTTCCGGCCGTTCCTCCAGGAATTCTGGTGGCCCCGGGTCGAGGATAGGCTGGACCATAAGATGATCGCCGCGGCGACAGATCTTCAGTGTTCTCGGATGCTCGGGAGTGGCGTCACCACCTTCTATGATTGCGTGGAGGCGCCCAACGCGCTGCCAGGCGTCTTGACGGCACAGGCTGAGATTGTGCGCCGCCGGGGCCTGCGGGCCATTCTGTCCTTCGAGGCGACGGAAAGAGTGAGTGCGGAAAATGGCCAACGCGGTCTGAATGAAAACGGAGAATTCGTGGTTGAGTGCCGCCAGAAAGGCGGGTTGGTCCGTGGCTGTATGTGCTTCCATACCAGCTTCACCTGCTCAAGTGAATTCATCGCGCAGGCTTTTTCGGAGGCACGCCGACTAAACACTTTCGTTCACATGCACTGCTGCGAAAGCCAATACGAAGTCGATTTCACTCTTGAGAAATATGGTCAAACCCCGATACATCATTACGACCGCCTGGGCGTGCTCAGCACCGACACACTGGCGTCACAGTGTGTGCAAATCGAGCCGAGCGAAATCGAATTGATGGCGCACCGCGGAGTGCGCATGTCCCACATGCCCCTTTCCAACTGCGAAGTGGGAGGTGGAATTGCGCCAGTTCCAGAGCTGATTGAGGCGGGTGTGACCGTCGGTTTGGGCAGTGACGGATACATCGATGACTTCTTCGAGGTAATGCGAGGTGCGTTCCTGATTCACAAGGCGCGCAGGCAGGATCCGGCTGTAATGCCCGCGAATCTCGTTTGGCATCTAGCAACCGCAGGAGGAGCGCAAGCGTTGGGCCTTGGCAAAGTGGGAAGGATCGCGCCGGGCTGGCAGGCGGACCTGCAGATGATAGAGGCGCGCTTTCCGACGCCGGCCGAAAACTGGAATCTCTTCGAGCAACTTGTGCTGTACCGGAATAGCACCCATGTCACGGACGTCATGGTCGCGGGAAGGACCCTTCTTCGGGACGGAGTACTGCTCGATGTGGAGGAGGATCGCCAGGTATGCGCAGTCCATGAGGCTGCCCGTGAGCTGTGGGAGAGCGCTGGCTGAGGGATATGGCTGAATTGCAGACGAACCTCTTTGGCCACTGGCTTCACTCTCCACTCATTCTCGCCTCCGGTCCGCGCTCCTACGGCGCCGCAGGGATCCAAGCGGCGTTTGATTCCGGCGCGGCGGGGGTGGTGACTAAGACCCTCCGTCTAGAACCTGCGATTAATCCGGTCCCTCATATCGTCCGTCCGATCCGCCCTGGCCTCGGCAAGACATTGTTCAACTCAGAACAATGGTCTGATCTGACCTGGGAGCGCTGGGTGCGAAAGGAGCTTCCTGCGCTGCGGGGGCACCCCGGCCTTCTCATCGCCAGCATCGGCCACACGGCAGAGGAAGCGGCCGAAATAGTGAATCCCGTCGTTCGATCAGGCACCGTTGATGCCATCGAATGCGTGGCCTATGTGCGCCGTGCCCTGGCCCCTTTAGTCCAAATGCTGCGGCAAGAGACCGATCTGCCCATACTGGCCAAGTTGACATTCAACTGGGGAGAGGATTTTTTTGACACGGCAGAATCTGCCCTTGACGCCGGGGCATCTGGTTTCACCGCCATCGACTCGCTCGGCCCCACGCTCCAGATTGACATCGAGGCCAGTCGACCTCTGCATGGGGGCGAAAATGGTATGGCGTGGATGTCAGGCGCTGCTATCAAACCGATCGCGGTCGGGCTCGTTGCTGAGTTGGTGAAGCGCTTTGACGTTCCGGTGATCGGCACCGGAGGCGCCATGCGCGCCGAGGATGTGATCGAATACATCATGGTGGGGGCCAGGGCCGTTGGGGCCTGTACTGCACCGCTTTTATCGGGATGTGGATGGTTCTCACGGACCAAGGAAGGGATTAGTGCGTGGCTTGACGCCCATGACTATGCCACCCTGGATGAAATCCGTGGAGTAGCCCTTCCGCGTCTCAGGGCGTTTCACAATGTCGAGCCCATGAACTTCCGATTTGAACCCACGATGTGTACTCTGTGCCGGCAGTGTGTAGTTGTATGCCCCTATGACGCGCGTCTGCTCACTGGGAAAGAGCCTCGGAACGCAGAGATTCGACTGCATCTGGATTCAGATCGATGCCGAAGTTGTGGCTTGTGTGTCGAATCCTGCAAGCCGGGCGCCCTGGCTTTCACCAACTGGCCCAAATAGCCTGCGCCTTTCTGCTGGTTGCTCAGCCAACAAAGCGCCCGCGAAGGACGCGGTCAGGCCTGCTGGTAGAATCACGGCGACAGGCAAAAGGGCATTTTCAACCAACTGCCTCTTGCAGCGACGGGGCCTGATAAGCCAAGATGTGCGTCTATGGGCCGAGTGTTGGGCGATGGCTTTCCAATCGTCGTCGACATATGCAAGATGTAGCGACTATTGGCAGCGATCACGAGTCAGTTCAGGCCATGCGAAAGGTCCCTACGGGGACCATTAATTGTCGTATTTCCCCCTCCGAACTCATAGTCTAGACGCAAGCCATGCACTTCAGGCTGAAGTATGGTTTGTCTACGGGAAAACCGGGATCAGCTCCTGAGTCGCCACATCCACCAGCCCTTTGTCCGTGATGCTGACCTCCGGAATCACCGGGAGGGCCATCGCTATCAATTCAAGGGGAAATGTCTTCGCCAGCCCAAGCTCTGGAAGAGATCGCTCGAAATCCTCCATTTTTCGAGCGATTTCCGGTACAGGGGAAGGGCTCATGAGGCCGGCAATTGGAAGGGGGACTAGCGCGATGACCTTTCCGTTCCTCACTGCGACGAGTCCCCCATTGCTTCTTTCAAGCGCCCTTACCGCGGCCAGCATGTCCGTGGGGCTCGTGCCCAGGATGGCCAGATTGTGGCTGTCGTGACTGATCGTGCTGGCAATTGCCCCCTGCTTTAGGGGGTAATTGCGTACGAATGCGAGGCTTGGCGCCCGGCCCTGCCCGTGACGGGGGACGATGGCGGCGACGGATACGCCGGCGGGGAGAGGATAAGGGATCCAGCCGTTCTTACTGTGCAAAGTGAGTCTTTCCAGCTTGGTGAACAGTTGGCTCATATCCATCGCATTTGCATCGACAGAGCGATCCGGACCGGAAAGTCTGAAGCAAAAATCCTCTACCGAGAGTTCTGGAAGCCTTACTGAATTATCCGTCAGGGGAGGCACAGGTTCCCTGATCTCACGCTTGAGCCTTCTGTCCTCTACCTCTAGCTTCCCATCGATAATGACGTATCTGACGATCACTTCCTCAAGGTTCTCGAGAACCAGTAGGTCCGCCAGCCATCCGGGGGCAATCGCCCCGTGACCCCATAGCCCATAATGAAGGGCCACGTTGATGGTCGCCATCTGTATCGCGGTCATGGGATCGATACCTTGGCGAATCAGAAGCCTGACGCCGTGATCGATGTGCCCGTTCTGGAGGAGATGATGGGGCATAACATCGTCCGTGCAGAAACCGAACATGCGAGAATCACTTATTCCTCTGAGTGCATCAGCGATATCAGGCGTTCCATCGTGGAATGTGGAAGCTCGCGCGTAGACCATCATCCCAGCTCGTACCTTCTCAAGCATTTCCTCGGCAGTTGCTGATTCGTGGTCTGAAGATCTCGGGCCGGTGGCCGCCAGGTAGGCCTGAAGATCTCTTCCGGCAACTCCAGGCGCATGTCCCTCAACAGGCACTCCCCACTCATGCCCGGCCTCGACGATAGGGGTGACCTTGCCCACCTGCTGGATGATCCCTGGATAGTCCATTGCCTCGGCAATGGCCACGACGCGCTTCCACCCCAACACTTCCGATACTTCGCGATGGGTCAAGGTCGCCCCCGCAGTCTCCACGGCCGGCACCGCGGGCACGCAGCTCGGGACGGTGATGTAGTATCGCATAGGAAGCCCCTCGCTCGCTTCGAGCATGTAGCGGATACCTTTGAGTCCATAGACGTTGGCGATCTCGTGAGGATCTGTACATACGGTGGTTGTCCCCCGAGTGAGGAGTATCTTTGCCCACTGGGCGGGTGTGCACATGCTCGATTCGTTGTGGACATGGCCATCGATGAAACCGGGGCAAACGTAAAGCCCCTGCGCGTCGATGACCTTCTTTGCGCTGAGCGCGCATTCCCCCGCTGGCAGCACTAGGGAAATCCTGTTTCCATATATCCCAATATCCGCTTCCTGCACCTCTTTGGTTAACACGTTGATGAGCGCACCGTTGGTGATCAAGATATCGAGCTGGCAATCTCCCCGTGCCGACGCAACCAGATCTCTTCGGTCCTGCATCCCACATTTCTCCTTTCCGCTAGCAATATGGATGGCCGGCGCCTTTCCAGAGCTCTGCAAGCGGCGCGAGCATGCTTGAGCATTCCTCGGGGCCCTGCCAGGACGTTGCAGGATCAGCGTGCATGGCAGGACATTCGAGATTCTCATCTATCCTCTGGTCATTGCGCTGCGGGCACATGTGCAGCGTTCAGCCAGTGGCGCTGGGTTTGGCAGATAGCATGGGCCTGTTCGTCGTGCGAGTCAAATCGGTTGTGCGACCTAGGCTAGGGTACCGTCAACCGATCAACAATCGCAACGCCTCTCACGCAAACCCATGTGGCCCTCGTTGAGATAGTTCGTAGGAATAGGCCACCTACAGCATTTTCAGGATGAAGGCGGTGCTGTGGGGCCCCCATCCCGGTTGAGTTTCCCCAGATGAAGCCGCGTCGCTCTCTTGGTGAAGCGCTGCCGCGGGATGAGCGCACCCAAATGGCGTAGAGAGTGATCTTCGGACACAATCGGATCGTGGAGGAAGTCTCCCGAGAGGTTGCCTTTCTCGTACTCCTTGAACCGCTCACCGCGCGTGCCGCAAGCCTCATTGATGCCGCTATCGATCTAAACCCCCGTCACGCGAGCGGCGTTTCGCGGGCCTTCTGACCCCCTGGGGCAGGCTTGTTTGACATGCATGCTGACAAGGAATATACTGTTGCGATCATAAAATCCTGTCTCACGATGCGACTATGACCTGAGAATCATGGAACTCTGTCGGGCAGATTTGCTCGATTTTGAATGAAACCCGGATGGCCAGCAGTTGCTCCCGAATGCCCACCGGCAAAGGACTTACCTGTTCAGGATGAACACGCCGGAAGCGGGCAAATCAACAGACAGAGCGAGTTCTGGCAGATATCGGTTCGCGTGCGGTGTGAGTGCTCGGCACTAGGACTTGTGGGCCTTCTTGGTGAAGGATCGGATTTCCTTTCTCATATGGGGCGGTTCCTCGGTGGTGCATAGAGGCGCTGGTAGAGTGCTCATTCTAGGCTTGAACTAGAGCGGCAAGACCAAGGGACTGGCCAAGAGCCGATCTGGGGAAGCGGGTGCCTGGGGGGCGTATGTTCTTCCCTCTCGACATCAACGCTTGGGCGAGACCAGCAGCATACTCTTTGGCTGGCTGGTAGTGTGTGTACCGGCTCTGCAGCGCCATGCAGTGATCTGCGCCCTTGATGAGCGCACGAATAGGCTTCGCTATCTTGGACACCGAGTAGGTCGTCGGTGTCAGAGCTTTCCCGGTTTTCGGGGCGGCGGTTGATCTGTGGGATGGGATACCGGGGTGGGCGATATTCGCAGGGGGTGCAGATGACCCTGGGTCCTATCCAGAAAAGGGGCTGATAGATTTGCGGATGCGCGGCAAAAATGCGAACGGGCGCAACGTCATCGCAAACATGGAACCTCCGAGCGGCTCACTGCCGACTGCCTTTTCCTCAGAATCTGAACGAATCGAACTGAGACGGAGCCAACGATGGATTTGAATAGTTTCCTCAAGCAGTTGCCAAAGGTTGAACTCCATTGCCACTTGGAAGGAGCTGTGCGGCCGTCGACCTTCGCCGACCTCGGCACTAAACATGGCCTTGAGTTGCCATCATACGAAGATCCAGCCCAGCTCTATCAGTTCGAACCCAATATGACGGGTTTTCTCAGGGTCTATTCCCTTGTCAGCCAATCGATTAGGGATCGGGATGATTTCAGACGGGTCACGTATGAGGCTCTTGAAGACGCGGTCGGCTGCGGTGTGCGCTACCGTGAGATGTTCTGGAGCCCAATGGAACATCTAGACCTTGGAGTCCCTTTCAGAGATCAAAAGGATGGCATCGTCGATGGGCTTCGAGATGCGGAGAAGGATTTCGGCGTTCAATGCCGTATGATTTGTGGCATCAATCGTGAGGAGTCGCCCGAGCGAGGCGTTGAACTTGTGCAGCACATGCTCGACAACCGGAGCGATTTCATTATTGGGATCGGCCTGGACTATGACGAAGCAGGCAATCCACCCGAGAAGATGTGGAGGGCGTTCCACCTAGCGCGCGACGGGGGTTTGCGACGCACGGCTCATGCCTGCGAATACATGAGACCCCCTGCCGATGTCGAGACCTGTCTTGACATTCTGGGGTGTGAGCGCATTGACCACGGATACAGGGTCCTTCTCGATGCAGAGACCACGAGAAGGTGTGCGGATGAGGGGGTCATATTCACGACAATCCCCGTGGTGCAAACCTACGGCGAGTACGGCACCTCGGACGAATGGGAGGATCATGGGCTGAGGGCGTCGGAGTTTCCCTACCCGATCAAAACCATGTTCAATCGGGACCTGCGGGTGACATTGAACTCGGATGATCCCGGGATCATGCGATTTGATTTGTCGCAGGACTACGCTCTGGCTGCTGAGCTCATGGGATTTGGGCCCAAGGATTTCAGGACCTTGATACTGAACGGCATTGACGGCGCCTGGCTAGACGAGGCTACCAAGCGCCAATGGAGGCAGGATTGGTCGCGCGAAATCGACGCCATGATCCCTTTGGTCGGTGGCGGATGAGACGGCCACGTCGATCGAGAATCCGTGTGCATGTGCCCAAGGGCGAGCTGCGCGTGGCCAAAGCATATGCTGCAAGCGCACAAAGGAGGTGACTCGGAGGGGGAATTCCCCATTGCCATATTGATCCGTTCCTTGTGCTGCGTCTACCATCAATCGAGCTGTTGTCTCCGGGCGATTGTAGGGGCGGGACATGCTGGGCCTACACCAAGAACTTACCACATGATCGTTGATGCAGGACTAGACTAGAGATCCGGAGGAGAACCATGTATCTACGAGGAAAAGCCGTATTGCTGATGCTCTCTGCCATCATCATCGCGAGCCTGGCACTCACTGCGTGTGGTGCACCGCAGCCGGAGGCCACGTCTGCACCGGAGGCTACGTCTGCACCGGAGGCTACGTCCGAGGCGGCGCCTGCCCTCATCGCATTTGGGTTCAACGGCCCCACATCCGATGAGGGGTGGACTTGGGTGGCAAACCAGGCACGATTGGCCGTAGAAGAGGCTAATGGCGAGCGTGTGAAGACGGTCTACGCCGAAAATGTGCCTTACTCTCAGGATGGCTCTCGCATCTTTGAGCAATTCGTCGCTGATGGCGCCGCGATGGTGATCGAGAATACTGGATATGGCGAGATTTTCCAGAACGTGATCGCGGAACACCCCGACGTGGCGTTCATGGGCATGAACCGGCCCATGTATGACAACGAAATTGGCTACTATATCGATGTCCGTGACACGGCCTACTTGATCGGCATGGCTGCAGGCATGATGACCGAAACCAACAAGATCGGATATGTGTGTTCATTTGCGGGGATGGACGCCGACGTGGATGCGTACGCTATGGGCGCCCTCTCGGTCAACCCCGATGTAACCACTCAGGTGGCCTGCATCAACTCGTGGTTCGATCCAGCGGCTGCGCGACAGGCAGCCGAAGCGCTGGTCGACGACGGAGCTGACTTTCTCTATGGCATCATGGACGAGCCAGCGTTCCTGGTGGTCGCCGAGGAGCGCGGCGTCTGGGCAGCAACGTGGAACACCGACAACCGGGAGTTCGGGCCCAATGCATACGTCACCTCGCACATGATCAACTGGGCCGATTTCTATGTCGAGCAGGTAGGGAAACTGCTGGACGGCACTTGGACAGGGGGCGAGCTGATTCTGCTGCCGCTGGGCAGTGGAACGGATATCGACAGGTGGGGCGATAATGTGCCGCAGGAGGTACGGGACCAAGTAGATGCAATGCGGGCCCGCATGATCGATGAAGGGTACAATCCGTTTGTAGGGCCCATCTACGACAATCAAGGTACCTTGAGATTTGCCGAAGGTGAGGAGATGACGCCCGATTACGGGTATGATCAATGGACTTGGCCCGTTCAGGGGGTAGTCGGCCTGGAGTAACGCCGTGGCACGCGCCCGATGGGCCGTCATACGCCCGTTGGAGCGTAGGGTCGGCGATGCGCGACCGCCTGCATGTGACATTGCGCCGAGTCGATTGCGCGCGTTGATGAATCCCGGCGGTTTTGCTCTGAGCATCTCTGCCCATCATGGGGCAGAGATGCTCACGCAGGTCCTGCGCTGCGGCCGTGGGCGTAGACTACCCGGATGCAAAGGGGCGGCGGTCTTGGATAGCCAGGGGGGGAGGTGTTGTGAGCGAGACCAATTCATCGACAGGTGAAGCCGCTTTCATCGAAATGCGGAGCATCTGGAAACGCTTCCCCGGCGTGGTGGCCAACAGGGGGATCCATCTGGAGCTTCGCGCTGGCGAAGTCCATGCGCTGTTGGGAGAAAACGGTGCCGGCAAGACCACGTTGATGAATATCCTGGCCGGCGTCTACCAGGCGGATGGAGGGGAGATTTGGATCGATGGCCAGCCAGTCCAGATCCGGTCCCCGGCGCAGGCGATCGATCTCGGCATCGGTATGGTACATCAGCATTTTCGGCTCGTCGACGACCTGACCGTGGCCGAGAACGTCCATCTCGGTTGGAAAGGAACGCCCTGGCACGTCTCCCGGGGCAGGCTCAGTCGCAGGCTGGAGGCGATCGCGGCGGAGCTGGACTACCGGGTGGAGCCCGACGCACAGATCTGGCAATTGTCGGTAGGGGAGCAGCAGCGCGTGGAGATTCTCAAGGCGCTGGCCAGAGGCGCGCGATTGCTGATATTGGACGAACCGACCTCGGTGCTGACCCCGAGCGAAGCCCGGGAGCTGTTTCGGGCAATCCGCACGATGGCCGAGAACGGGAGGACGGTGGTGTTCATCAGCCACAAGCTGGACGAGGTATTGGAGGTGTCAGACCGGGTGAGCGTGCTCCGGCAGGGCGAGCATGTGGTGACCAGGCCGACCTCGGAGTGTGACCCGATTATGCTGGCGCGGCTGATGGTGGGGCAAGACTTTGTGTTTCGGAGTCAGGAGAGGGAGGGAACACCGGGTTTGCCCATACTCAAGATGGAGGCGGTCAGCGCGCTGGATAGCCGGGGCCTTCTCGCGCTGAGGCAAGTTGATCTTGAAGTCAGGCGAGGCGAAATCTTGGGTATCGCGGGCGTGGCGGGAAACGGGCAGCGGGAGCTGGCGGAAGTGCTCACCGGGCTGCGGCCGGTAAAACGGGGCAGAATCATGGTCGAAGGAAAGGAGAAGACGGGGTCCTCGCCGTTCCAGTTTGCCCGCGCAGGGGTGGGCCACATCCCGGAGGATCGGCTAGGGATGGGCTTGTTTGCGGCGCTGCCAGTGGCCCACAACGCCATCCTGAAGACTTATCGGGAGCCTCCGATTCGGAAGGGGATGCGGCTGCTCAAGGAGGCGGAGATGCAGTTTGCCGCTGGACTGGTGAAGCGCGCCGATGTCCGAGTGCCGCATGTTCGCGTGCCGGTGGGGAACCTATCGGGAGGAAACCAGCAGAAGTTGCTTGCGCGCAGGGAGATCGAGATTGCATCACGACTCCTGGTGGCGGTCCATCCCACATGGGGTTTGGACGTGGCGGCGACAGAGGCGGTGCGGAGAGCGCTGGTGGAACATCGCAATAATGGCACCGGTGTATTGCTGATCTCGGAGGACCTGGACGAGATCCTCCTGCTCTCGGATCGCATTGCGGTCATGTTCGGCGGCCAAGTCGTGGGCTTGTTTGAGAGCGGCGAAGCCAATCGAGAGGACATCGGATTGCTGATGGGGGGGGAGACGCTCAGGAGGGAGAACCAGGCGTGATTGTGAGACTGTCCGATGCCCTGCTTCGGGGATGGAAACTTCAACGGAGGGCGGACTACTCATCCGCGCGAGGTATCTTGTTCAAGGTGCTGGCGGTGATACTGGCCATTCTCGCCACAGGGATTGTGCTTCAGGCGAGCGGGCAGTCCGCATTGGCGATGGGCAGCCGGGTCCTGGAATCCACTCTGGGAAGTGATTATGGCTTGCAGCAGTGGCTGGTGTTGGCAACCCCTCTCATGATCACAGGGGCCGCACTGCTGATCGGAACACGGATGTCCGCATTCAACTTCGGTCTTGAGGGGCAGCTCTTTATCGGGGCTTGGGCGGCAGCGGGAATTGGGCTTCACCTCAACATACCGCCCTGGCTGGCCCTGATCCTGATGTTCGTGGGGGGGGCATTGGCGGGAGCCTTACTTGCCTTGGTTCCTGCACTTATGCGCATCAAGGCTGGCATCAGTGAGATCCTGACTACGCTGCTCCTCAACTTTGTCGCCATGCAGTTCGCACTTTACTTCGCGATGGATGCATGGAGGGATTGGGGTACTGCGGTGAATCTGGGAGCCACGACTCCAATCCCATACGACTTGCCGGTTCTGTGGGGCCACCTGCACATCGGAATACTGATTGCTGTGTGCATTGTTGTGGCGATATTCCTGGCAATCGAAGGGACGGTGTGGGGGTATGAGGTCAAGTCCATCGGCGCAAATCGGAGGGCGGCGGAGTTCGCAGGCATAGCGGTTACGCGACACATGCTTGTCATCATGCTCCTATCGGGAGCGATTGCCGGGGTTTCCGGGGTGATCGAGCTCACCGGCGTCGCCCACCGCTTGTCGGCCGCGGTGTCTGCGGGGTACGGATGGACCGGCATCATCGTGGCGATTCTGGCAGGCAGTTCTCCGCTTGCCATCATACCGTGGGCCCTGTTCTTGGCGCTGATCCTCAATAGCGGATTCGTCCTTCAGGCACAGGGCTTCTCAGTCAATGTCGTACTCGCTGTGACCGGATTGATCCTCTTGCTCGTCTCGGTGGGCGAGATCGTCGCCAATTACTCGTTGGTCCCGGTCTCCCAACGCGGATCTGCGGCGGATCTCGAAGTCTCCCCGGAGAGGTCTCTGGCCCGTTCGGGGCAAGCGGGCGGGGACTCATCCAGTGCCCAGGATCGATAAGTAGATATCGGGATGCGCCCAGGCTGGGCGGGGATCAGAGGATATTCGTTATGGAAACCGTCCTGACAGGCTTGCTTGCCAGCGCCGTGACAGCAGGGGCGGTGATCATCATCGCTGGCACCGGTGAGATCATGGCAGAGCGCACAGGCGTGATGAATCTCGGCATCGAGGGGATGATGTCCGTAGGGGCGATGACAGCGATAATGATCATCAACGGAATGGGGGTCAGCGCCTGGCTGGGCATGCTTGGCGCAGCGCTTGCCGGGTTGTCGGCTGGCTTGCTTTTCGCGCTGCTCGCCGTCAGACTCAAGGTGGACCAGCTCCTCGCCGGGCTTGCGCTCACATTCGTTGGCAACGGCCTGGCGCGGCATATCGGGAAGTCCGTTGCCAGCCAGCCAGTTGCCAGCCGATTCCCGCAGGTCAAGATCCCGGTTCTGGGCGATATTCCTATACTCGGAAACGCGGTCTTCAATCACAACATCGTCGTGTATATCGTTTACTTTGTGCTGCCTGTCGCAGCTTTCTACCTCCTGTACAAGACACGTCATGGGCTGGAAATGCGGGCCGTGGGGCAAGCGCCCGAGGCCGCGGACGCGAGCGGCATACACGTAGACCGCATTCGGTTCCTCTACACAAGCATCGCGGGCGTTCTTGCTGCCGCTGCCGGCGCCTACCTATCCATAGCCTTGACCGCTACCTGGTCGGATATGGCGGTTGCAGGGCGAGGGTGGATCACCATCACGCTCGTTTTCTTCTCGGGATGGAATCCGCTTTACATCGTCCTCGGTGCGTTGCTCTTTGGGGGCGCTACGTCGGTCGGCTACATAATGCAGATCCAAGGTTGGGGCATCTCACCTTTCTTTCTGAACATGACCCCATATCTGGCAACAATCCTGCTGATGCTCATTTCGTGGCTTGCGCGCATGCGAACGCAACCGGAGAGACTTGGCGTGGGACCCGCGGCACTGGGGTTTCCATACCACAGAGAGTAGGCGGTGCTGCCCCTGCCCCAGCGGAGGTGACGGTGTTGAAGCCACGCGTAGCGGCGTTCCTCAGTGGGGTCCCACCGTTGGCAGCGGCCGAATGGCTCCGGTGGCCCAATGGGGAAGCCGCCGTTACCGTCAGCAGAGGGGGAGCAACCTTCTTTGGCAACGTGACCGTCAAAGGAATGCGGATTGCACTAGCCGCGCGCTCCAACCGGCACCCGGCAACGCGCCTTCCAGGAATCGAAAGGGAAAGCTCATGAGCTGGCGTAGAAACGTCATCGAAGTCGCACTCGGAAGGAGGGCTGCTGATCTCGTGGTTGTGGGCGGGAAGCTGGTGAACGTCAACACCCGGGAGGTCTACCCGGCAGATGTGGCGTGTGTGGACGGCCGGATCGCGATCGTTGGTGACGCCGAGACAGCGGTCGGCTCCAAGACGGTCGTGGTGGAGGCTGGAGGACATTACCTTGTCCCCGGCCTGATTGACTCCCACATGCACACCGAGTCGTCGGGCGTCACCCTGACAGAGCTCTCGAAGGTACTCCTGCCACGAGGTGTTACCACGATTCTGTACGCCCATGAGATCGCCAACGTGCTTGGAGTGCCCGGGACGGATTTGGTCCGGAGGGAAAGCCGGCGGGTGCCACTCAAGATCTATTTCCAAACGCCGACGAGCGTTCCGTGGGCGAAGGGCCTCGAGAGTCCGGCCGCTGAGCTGGGGGTGGCCGATGTAGAACAAATGCTCGCTTGGAAAGAGACGGTCTCCCTGGGGGAATCCGATTACTTCGATGTGGTTAAGCTGGACAAGGCGATTCTGGCCAAGCTCGACGCGGCCGAAGCTTTGGCGAGACCCATCGACGGCCATGCAGCGATGTTGACCCCCGAGAACCTGATGGCTGTAGCCGCGGGGGCTTTCCACGATGACCACGAGAATTTCACCAGCAAAGAGGTCCTGGCCAAGCTCCGCCTTGGAATGCGGGTGATCTTGCGGGAGGCCAACATCCCCTGGATTGCTGCGGCCGTCACCGAGAACGCCGTCGATACTCGCAATTGCATGCTTTGCATCGATGACAAGCTGGTGAACACCCTGCTTCGCGAAGGTGGGGTCGATAACACGGTGAGGGTCGCCATCCGGCATGGAATCGAGCCGATCACGGCTATTCAGATGGCGACGATCAACCCGGCCACCTACTTCCGCCTGGACCTGGCCTTGGGGAGCATCAGCCCGGGCAGAATCGGCGATATCATCGTCACCGACTCTCTGGAAACGCTGTCGGCCCACGCGGTCATCGCCAATGGTGCGCTGGTAGCGCGCCAGGGTGAGTTCCTCCCCCGCCTGGCAACCTACCGCTACCCAAAATGGGCACAGAACACCGTGCATCTCGGTCACCCCGCCGGCGCCTCCGACTTTGAGATTTGCCCAGGATTCGATGAGGGCGAGGTCGAAGTTCGGACCCTCAAGATCAGCGGTGGCGGGTGGGTGAAGGGGTGGGGTTCCAGGCGGCTCGCTGTGCGGGATGGGGTGGTAGTTGTCGGCTCAGAGGAATCGATCAACCTGATCGCGATTGTCGAGAGGCATGGCGGTGACGGCAGGGTCGGCAAGGGAATCGTTGAAGGTATTGGCCTCAGGCAGGGGGCGGTCGCCTCCTCCGTTGGCCATGACTGCCATAACATCACCGTCGTGGGAACCAATCCGGAGGATATGGCTGGCTGCGTCAACGCCTTGGCCAAGTCCGGCGGAGGATTCGTCGCGGTCAGGGAGGGGGAGGTGATCGCCCAAGTGGCCTTCGAGGTGGCCGGATTGATCTCCCAGGCGCCTTACGCGGAGGTGGCCGAGAGGATGGACCATTTCGAGGCGACCATTCGCTCCGAGCTCGGCTTCCCGAGCGACATGGAGTTCGTGGTGTTCAATTTCATCGTCCTGCAGAGTTCGCCCTTTCAGGTGGCGATCACAGACCGCGGCTTGATTGACACGTATGCGCGCGAGATCGCACCGTTGTTCCTCGGAATGACCAGGCTCTCAGGCGCCTCGCGGGATCCGGAGACCTGAACATGGATATCCTCCGATCACACCAGGGAGCTCGCGAAGAGCAGGCCCGACCGCCGGGCGGAGTGGTCGCAGCGACTACGCGGGACGATGCCCACGATATTAGCGAACGGCGTGCGCGCCTCAAGTGCCCGTTCGCGAGCTGTCGCTCTGCTGAAGGGCAGCATCATAGGGGGCTATGAGCGTGCCAAGACCGCACAGAAACCCCAACAAACCCTTGCGAAGGCAAGAGAACACATGGCTTTGTGCTACTTCACAATAGGCAACCGCCGACGCTTGGATGGATTGCCGCATCGGATCACGGCCGGAAGCCGTTCAGCCGACGACCCACCGCTGGCGCTGACTCGAAGAGATCGGGCAAGATCAGCGGACGGTTTGACCATACGTCGACATGGGCGTAAATTCTGGGTCATCAGACGGTTGTCACCCTACGGCGGCTCGATTTGGCCCTAGCGGTCTTCCATGTTCGGAGCAGGGCAGATGGTAAGAAAAGGGGTATTGCGCGCAGCTCCGCTCTCGTCCCAGGTGTTGCACATCCTGGTAGAGCAGATTCGTGGTGGATCCTATTCTCCGGGCAGCCAGCTCCCGCCGGAACACGAACTGGCAGTGATGCTCAATGTCAGCCGCGCCACAGTGCGCTCCGCGATGAGCGCGCTGGCTGCGCGAGGCTTGGTGATCAAACGGCAGGGGGTGGGGACCTTTGTCAGCGGATTGTCGCGGATTTCCAACCCTATCAACGAAGCCACGGATTTCTATGGTCTGATCACGCGGCAAGGATATTCCTTCGGGGCTCAATTTGAAGATAGCGAGTTCACAATTCCAGATCATGGTGTAGCCGAGGCTTTGGAGATCGAACCCGGAGATCAAGTATTGCGCACGTACAAGATCTTTACAGCCGATAATGATCCGGTGATCTATTGCATCAATTGCATCCCGCGATGGGTATTCGGCAAGGAACTAGTGGATAGCGTAGACGCTCAGCCAGAGCTTACCGAGCCGTTGTACTCTTTCATGGAAGAACGGTGTGGCCAGCGCACCGAATATCACATCGCCAAGTTCCGCCCGGATACCGCCGGGAATTGCGACACTCCGGGGCTGATCTTGGAGCCCGCGACACCAGTGCTGGCAATGGAGGAGGTGGGGTACAACGCTCAGGAACGACCCATCTGGCATTCGTTTGCATACTTTCCGGGTCGTTTTTTTTTGACATTTAAAGCCATACGGAGGCGCGGGCCGCCCAGAGGAATTGCCGACAGGATATTCCGTGGGCCGTAATGGAGGTGCCAAGAACGCACCGATAGGAATGACTCACTTCGCCGAGCCACAAGACCAAACCTCGCGATGGGCAAACTGTTGGAGAGTGAAAGATGGAGATGCACACATTCCTGAAGAAGCTGCCGAAAGTCGAATTGCATTGCCACCTTGAGGGATCGGTACACGCTGAAACGTTTGTTGATCTCGCGACCAAACACGGAGTCAAGTTACCTGAGTACCGGGAGCCAAAGGATCTCTATGATTACGACAACATACTGGATTTTCTCGAAATCTATGATCTCGTGAGCCACTCCTGTCGTGATCACGATGACTTTCGCAGGATTGCATATGAGACTTTGCAGGAAGCCCACGAGCACGGGGTACGTCATCGAGAGATGTTCTGGAGTCCAATGGCTCACCTGGAGATCGGTGTGCCATATGAGACGGCAGTAGATGGCGTGATCCGGGGTATCAAGGATGCTGAACGGGATTTCGGTATCACATGCTGGTTGATCGCCGACATCAACCGCATGAACTCACCGGAAAAGGGCTGCGAGATGGTGGAAATCGTACTGCAACATCCAAGAAAAGAACTGGTTGGAATGGGGCTCGATTATGCCGAAGGCGGAAACCCCCCCGAGAAATTCTGGAAGGCGTACCGATTGGGAGCAAAGGGTGGCCTTCGCCTTACGGCACACGCCGCCGAGGACGCGCACCCACGGAATATCGTGACTTGTCTGGATCTGTTGGGGTGCGAGCGCATAGATCATGGCTATCACATCATCGAGGATGAGAGCCTGATGAAGCGTTGCCTCGACGAGGGCATTGTTTTCACATGCACGCCCGCGTCCACGGCGTTTGTCTACTTTGGGCACGAGTTTGAGAAACATCCTATTCGGAAGATGAAGGAGGCCGGGTTGAAGATCACCCTCAACTCTGACGACCCGCCGATGTTTCAGACGGATCCGACGAACGAGTTCATCTTGGGCGTAGAGCACATGGGGTTCACGCCTGAGGACGTCAAGCAGATGGCGTTGAATGCGATTGATGGATCTTGGCTCCCCGAAGATAAGAAGGGAGAATGGCGGCGAGAATGGAGCGCTGAAATCGATAAGTCGATCAAACAACTGGATTGACTTTTAGCAGGCGGCGAGTGCTGCGTCTACCATCAATCGGGTTGTTGTCTCTGGGCGATTGTAGGTGCAGGGGCATGTTGCTCCTGCACCATGAATTCAGCACAGGATGTGCTAGCAGGTCCGAAAAGGGCTTCCATCGCTGGTCGATGCAGGAGGCAAGGTCTGGGTGTCAGCATTGCCCCTGCAATCGAAGCGATATGCAGCCGGAGGCGAGGCGTGTGGTTCTTGGATGACACAGACGGGTCAGTGCTGGTATGAGGACGCTAGACTGGCGAGGCCTCCGGAAATCTCCGGTCACTGTTGAAAGGTGAGGGGGTCAGCTTGAACGCGGTGGACCAAGCTATTGGGGAACGGCCTCCACCTCCGGGGCGAGAACATTCACAAATGCCTTCCCCGTGATCTTGTAACGCGAAGTGAGTAACCGGGGATCGATCACCCGTATTTGGGCTTCTCATGACACGGGCGGAGAGAGTAGTCAGGGAGGCCAAGGCGGAGCTCGCTGAAGACCTCCGATGGCCTTGTGTGAAGCTAGGCTGCGGTACAAGGAGGCATCCCTTCGCCCGATCTCGAAGAGAAAAGGATGGACGGGGATTGAAATCAGGTCTTCTGGGGAAATCTGTCCCAAGGACGGACGCGAGGGGGAAAGTAACCGGGAAGGAGCTCTACCCGGGAGATCTGGCGCGGCCGGATATGCTGCATCTCAAGGTACTGTTCGCCGGCCGGCCCCACGCACGCATCCTGGAGATCGACACGCACAAGGCTGCGGATGTGCCCGGAGTGATCGCGGTGCTGACCTGCAAGGATGTGCCGGTTAATGAGTATGGCTTTGTCATCCCGGATCAGCCAGTGCTATGCGGAGACGTGGTGCGTTTTGTAGGGGATCAGGTGGCAGTGGTTGTGGCGGAATCTGAGGAGATCGCCTCCCGCGCACGAAACCTGATCGAAGTCAGGTACGCTGGTCTGCCGGCCGTATTCGACCCGCGAGCCGCGGCCAGGCCGGGTGCGCCAGTGGTCCATCCGGAATGCGGAAGTAACATTCTGGAGCATATGCCAATCCGGAAGGGGGATACGGCCGACGGTTTTGCACAATCAGATGTGATTGTCTCGGGCACCTACTCCTTGCCCATGCAAGAACATGCCTTCATGGCGCCGGAGGCCGGACTTGCGTACATCGATGGCGATCAGATCGTTCTGGAAACCGCAGGCCAGTGGGTCCACCACGATCGGCGCCAGATCGCGCGGGCGCTGGGCATTCCCGCGCGCCAGGTGCGTGTTATATACCGCGCCGTCGGGGGGGCCTTCGGGGGTCGCGAGGATGTCTCCATCCAAATCATCCTGGCGCTGGCTGCCCTGAAGACCGGTCGCCCGGTGAAGATTGTCTGGACCAGGGAGGAGTCAATCCGGGGGCACTGCAAGCGGCACCAGATGTCCATCAACGCCAAGTGGGGTGCAGACAGGCAGGGGAAACTGTTGGCCGCAGAAGTGGAGATATTCGCTGACGCCGGGGCATATGCCTATACAACCACCATGGTTCACCGTCAGACCGCGCTGACCTGCACCGGCGCGTATGAAATCCCGCATGTGAACGTCGATTCTTATGCCGTGTATACCAACAATATCCCTGGCGGGGCCCTACGGGGCTTCGGTAGCCCACAGGGGATATTTGTGGCCGAGATGCAGATCGAGAAGCTGGCTGCGGCGCTGCGGGTGGATGCGGTTGAGATCCGTAGGCTGAATCTGCTTCGAGAGGGCGGACTCCTTTCGGTGGGCACGCCGCTTCCCCCGGGGATCCGGTTGGACCGTCTGTTGGAGCGCTGCGTAAGCGAGTCGGGTTGGGGCCGGACAAAGCAGCGGACTCGCCCGGCCACGGAGACAGGAGCGCAAGAGACTCGCCTCAGACGGGGCGTGGGCATGGCGATTGGATTCAAGAATGTGGGCTTCAGTTTCGGGTATCAGGACGAATCCACGGCGACGGTCGAGCTCCACGGTGGGGAGGAGATCGAACACGCTCTTGTCCGGTACGCCGGTGCGGAACTGGGGCAGGGTGCGCTGACCAGCCTGCGTCAGATTGCCGCGCAGGCGCTGGAGCTGCCGATGAGGCGGGTGGAAATGGTCGGCGCCGATACCGAACTATCTCCGGAGGCGAGCAGCGCCTCCGCCTCTCGCCTGACGCTGATGGGCGGAAATGCCATTCTGGGGGCAGCGCAGCGGGCCATGCGAAATTGGCGGGCAGAGGAACGGCCCGCGGTCGGTCACTATGCCTACAAAGCTCCCGAAACCACACCCTTCGACCCCGAGACCGGCTACTGCCGCCCCAATTTCTCCTACAGCCCGATCGTCCAGGTCGTGGAATTGCGCGTTGATCTGGAGACCGGCCAGTTGGCTTTTGATCGTATCCTGACCGTGGTGGATGTGGGCCGGGCGATCAATCCGCAGCTCATTCAGGGCCAGGTGGAAGGTGCCGTTGTTCAGGGCGTCGGATATGCCGCCATGGAGAGTTTCATTATCGAACGAGGCCGGCCACTGACATCGCACCTGAGCACGTATCTGATCCCTACGGTGCTGGACATCCCCGAAACAGTCCAGACGGTGATCATGGAGGAGCCTGATCCCGCCGGTCCATGGGGAGCGCGGGGCCTTGGGGAGGCTCCTTTGATCGCGATCGCACCCGCGGTGGCCGCGGCCATCCACGATGCTGTCGGCGTGTGGATCGATCGCCTGCCCATTTTGCCAGAGGTGGTTCTGAGCGCGTTGGAGAGGTGGAGAATGTCGATAGAAGAAGGAGAGCCAAACGCGAGGATCTGACATGAGAAGGTCGGCGCTCGAAAGCCGGAAGTGAGGAGGGAGCTCCAACGGACAGGGAGACCAAGGAAGGGAGGAGGGCATGCTCTCAGGAGAAATGAAGCAGTTCATTCAGCGAATCCCGAAGGCCGAGCTCCACTGCCATCTGGAAGGTTCGATACAGCCCAAGACGCTGATCGAACTCGGGAGCCGGCATGGCGTGGACCTGCCTTTCAAGGACGAGGCGGCGGCGAAAGAGTTCCATAGATTTTCCAGCTTGAACCAGTTTCTCGAGATCTTCGCGCTGGCCTGTGGGACGCTGCGCACGGCGGCCGATTTCGAGACCATCACCGTTGACCTGGGGCGGGACGCCGCCCGCCAAAACATTCCTTATCGAGAGGTCTTCTTCACCCAGGCTTACCATGACCGCCGGGGAGTCCCCTGGGAGGAGGTCATCGCCGGGCTGGCTTCGGGCCGCGAGATCAACCGGCAGGAGCACGATGTGGAAATGTGGTTCATCGCGGATATCGATCGAACCATTGAGCCGGAGGAGGCCGTGCAGTTGGTGGAGAAGGCGCATGAAGCGCGGCACGAGGCGGGGATCATCGGCATCGGCCTGGACAGCCAGGAGATCGGATATCCGGCTGCGCGGCAGAAGCCGGCATATGATCGAGCTGCCGAACTCGGCTTGCGGAGGGTAGCCCATGCCGGGGAGGATGTCGGGCCAGAGAGCGTCTGGGACGCCATCAAATCCCTGCATGTGGACAGAGTTGATCACGGCGTACGGTCTGTGGAGGACGATGGACTCATCCAGTATCTAGTGGAGACGCAGCTGCCGCTGACTGTCTGCCCGGTGAGCAATGTGGCGCTGAAAGTGTACCCAGAGATGAGCGCTCACCCCGTCAAGAAGCTGCTGGATGCGGGTGTGAAGGTCACGGTCAATTCGGACGATCCTGCCATGTTCCATACGGACGTGCTGAACGATTATATGCAGGTGGTGGATACCTTTGGACTGACTACGGATGAGGTTGTCCATCTGGCGCGCAACAGCTTTGAGTCCTCATTCATGGAGGCTGGGCGGAAGGCAACCTATCTGGAGCGCTTTGACCAGGAAGTGGCGGGACTTCGTTCTGAACTTTTCGGCTGATCAGATGCGAGCGTTGGTCCGATCGAGCTTCGGGAAGTGCCAGCGTACGAGCCTTCAGGGTTGGCATAGGTCGAGTGGATCTTGCTGGGCTTGAATCGATCCCTGGTGGGCTTTGGTGAAGGCGGCCCGTGATGCGATTGGACCGCCATCGCCTAGCGGGGGTGGGAGAGCGAGCCGGGACTGCCTTGGGGCCGGCTGAAGAATGGACAGGAGGATGGGAGTGGCAACGGAATCGCTTCGAGAAAAGATCCATGGTCTGATTGTGTCAGGAGACAGCAATGCAATAAGAGATGTCGTACAAAAGGCGCTGGACGA
>CAYMCO010000031.1:0-68800 GCA_964388955.1 uncultured Anaerolineaceae bacterium
CACGATGGCCACTTTCACAAGCCCGTATTTACACCACTCAATGAGATACTACCCCAAGCTCCGGCGAATTCGCCAGCGCGGCCCTTATCCTCATTGATTGTGTGAGTGAATTGCGTAGCGAGATCGCACCAGCGAATTACCATCCGATATGGCCCGGCCTTCGAAAGGAAGATAAGCCTATCGCTCATGGCTTATGGCTTAGGGCCGTATGGGGGCGAACCGGGGGGTTGACCCTGATAGATGAACCCCAAGCCAGGCAGGAGACCGGCGCGAGTATGCGAGATCCGGCGTGGGCCGGAGTCGAAGGGCTTGAAGATTCAGGCCGTCGGTATATGCCGGGTAGCAAACCCGGCCTACAGGCTCTGCTTTCATCCTTGGAGTGACACCCCTCTTGTCGTTCCGAGGAGCCGCAGGCGACGAGGAATGCCCTTCCGCCGCCCCCCCGCCCCTACATCTGCGGATGAGATGAGCCGGGGAGACTCCCCGCTCCCCAGCACCCCTGCTCCCCAGCACCCTTGCTCCCCAGCACCCCTGCTCCCCAGCACCCTGCTTCCCTTCCCGGCTGCCCTCCCTCATTGAACGCCTCCAGCCGATAGCGTATAATGCCTGCGAACTGCTAGGAGCCGGCATGCCATCGGCAACTTTCCGAAAACCCATTCCAGGCGCGCCCAGTGGGATCGAGATACGGCGGGCGTATCTGGATTTCTTCGCCGAACGAGGGCATACGATTGTCCCCTCCGCCTCCCTCGTCCCGGGCGATGATCCGACCCTGCTGTTTACCAACGCAGGCATGGTGCAGTTCAAGGATGTGTTCTTGGGGGTCGGCTCCCGACCCTATTCGCGCGCCGTGGACAGCCAGAAGTGCATGCGCGTCGCCGGCAAGCACAACGACCTGGATGACGTCGGAAGAGACGATTCCCACCATACGTTCTTCGAGATGCTCGGAAATTGGTCCTTCGGCGACTACTACAAGAAAGAGACCATCGCATGGGCCTGGGAGCTGCTGACGGAGGTCTGGGGGCTCCCCAAGGACCGCCTGTGGGCCACCTGCTTCGAGGACGAGCTGGGGCAAATCCCGCGCGACGATGAGGCGGCCGATATCTGGAAGCAGCAGCCCGGATTTGATCCCTCCCACATCCTTTTTTTCGGGCGAGAAGAGAACTTCTGGGAGATGGCGGAGATCGGGCCTTGCGGCCCGGACAGCGAGATTCACCTGGATCTCGGCCCCGAATTCTGCGACATGCAAGATGTCGAGGGGCATGTCTGCCAGGTCAACCAGGACTGCTCACGCTTCCTGGAGCTGTGGAATCTGGTCTTCATCCAATACAACAAGACCGGTCCAGGGGATCTGGCACCGCTGCCCCGGAAGCATGTCGACACCGGCCTCGGCCTCGAGCGCATCGTCTCCGTGCTGCAGGGTGTGTATTCCAATTATCAGACCGATCTATTCACCCCCATGATGGACCGCATTCAGGAGCTCGCCGGCCACACTGATCGGGAGCGCGAGGCGCTGATCACCCCGTACCGGGTGATCTCGGATCACGCCAGGGCAGCCAGCTTCCTGATCGCCGATGGTGTGGTGCCGGGCAATACTGGCCGCAACTATGTATGCCGCATGATTATCCGCCGCGCAAGCCGATTCGGAACCGAAGCGGGCTTCAACGCGCCGTTCATGAGCGAGATCGCGGCTGAGGTCATCCGGGAGTATGGCGAAGCCTATCCGGAACTCAAACGCAACCGGGCTGCCATTCTGGATACGATCACCGAGGAAGAACGGCGCTTCCGCCACACAGTGGAATCGGGTCTGACTCACCTGGAAAGCACCATCGCCAGAATCGAAGCGGAAGGCGGAGGGGTGATATCCGGAGAACGCGCCTTCGAACTCTACGCCACCTACGGGCTCCCCCTCGAGATCACGCGCGACATCGTCCGAGAACGTGGCCTGAAAGTCGACCAAGCCGGCTTTTACAGCGCCATGGAAGATCACCGTCTCGCCTCCGGGGGGGCGCACGCCTTTGAGGCCCAATCCGGTACAGAGATAGACCTGTTTCGCGAGATACAGCGGGGCTTGGAGGGCAGTGGAAAGCTGCCGGAAGGTCAGGTGCTGGACGATCCCTACTCCAGTCTGGAGCGAGAGACGCAGGTGCTCGCCCTGATCCGCGGCGGCGTTGAAGTGGCGGATGCATCCCCGGGAGACTCTGTGGGGATCGTGCTGCGTGAGACCCCTTTCTATGTCGAAGCCGGCGGCCAGGTGGGCGACAAAGGGACGATCGTGTCGGTGGCGGAACCTCGCTGGGAAATTGAGGTGCAAGATGCCCGTGAACCCATTGCGGGTCTGATCGTGCACCTCGGTGAGGTGAAGCGAGGCCGGCCAAAAAAGGATGATCCCGCCTTGGTAGCTGTGTATCGCGAACGTCGCTGGGACATCATGCGCAACCACACCGCCACCCACCTGCTCCACGCCGCCCTGCGCGAGGTACTCGGTGAGCATGCCCGTCAAGCCGGGTCTCTTGTTGCCCCTGACCGGCTGCGATTTGACTTCACCCACTCTCATGCCCTCACGCATGAGGAATTGGCGGCCGTCGAGCGCAAAGTCAATGACGCCATCCTGGCCAACTACCCGCTTCACATCCAACATAAGCCGCGCAAAGTCGCCATTGAACAGGGCGCCATGGCCTTGTTCGGTGAGACGTATGGGGAGACCGTGCGCACCATTCGCATCGGAGAAAGCGAACCCATCTCTTATGAGCTGTGCGGCGGGACACATGTGCCGGAGACCGGAGTCATCGGCCCTTTCAAGATCCTTGGCGAGGGGAGCGTCGCCGCCGGAATCCGACGAATCGAGGCGGTCACAGGCCGGGCGGCGCTAGAGCTCATTCAAAGGCGGCTTTCTGCCATGGAGCGCATATCGCGTCGACTTGGGACGTCGCCGGAGGATCTGGAAGACCGCTTTGAAGCCATGGAACAGGGCCGCCACGAACTCGAGGCGGAAGTCAGCCGGCTGCGTCAAGAACTGGCCGGCCTGCACTATGAACGCTTGGAGCCGCAGGTAGTGGAGGGCATTCCCGTGCTGACCGGGATCATCCCGGAGATCAGCATGGATGAATTGCGCCAGCTCGTCGATCGTTTTCGCTCACAGCAGCCCCAGGGAGTGGTGGTGCTGGGTTCCTCTTCCGACGGCCGCCCCGGCCTGGTCGCCGGCGTGTCCGAGGATCTGGTCGAGCGCGGCCTTCACGCCGGGCGCCTGGTGCAGCATATCGCCGAAGTGATCGAGGGAGGCGGCGGAGGGCGACCCACCCTGGCCCAAGCTGGCGGAAAGGACGCCACCCGACTGCAAGAGGCCCTCACCAAGGTCATCCCTTGGGTGCGCGCCAATCTGGCCCCTGAGACCTGATCTCGGAACGCGCGGCGGTCTATGAAAGTCCAGATCATCTACCTGGACATCCACGATGACCATATCTCAGCCCGAGACAAATTGAATTGGGCCCAGACTTCGCGCGTGGCCCTGGTCTGGCCCAAGGAGGGGAAGGTCCTGTCAAGCCGTCTGGATCTGGCGCTGATTTATCATCACGCAAGGCAGCTTGGCCGACAGATCGCATTGGTCACTCAGGACGCCGATGTCCAGCGCAACGCGCAGGATCTGGGCTTCCTGTTTGCTGCGTCCTTGAGCGACCTGCCGGAGGACGACTGGCCGTCGGCGGCCTCCCCCGTCTCGCCGCTTCCGGCCGGAAGATCTGATTTGTGGGCTCAACCCCATCCGCTGCCGCCCCCCGCTCTCCTGTCCACGCCTGCCGCTTTGCCCGGCGGTCGCATACGCTGGCTTTGGTTCGGTTCAGGGCTTCTGGCGGTGCTTATGCTGTTCGCCGCCCTGCTGCCCTCGGCCTCCATCGTCATAGAGCCTCCCACGTCGCCCGCGCTCATGACCGTGAGATTGGAGCTTGATCCCGAAGCATGTGCTGCCGGGGCGGCAGCTTGCGTCCCGGCTGAACAGGTTGGAGTGCGCATCCAGACCGAGTTGCGGCTTCCGACTTCGGGCCGTGTGCCGGTCCCCGAGAGTCGCGCCGGTGGGGAGGTCCTGTTTTTCAATCTGACGGACCGCCCGGTGAAAATCCCCGCTGGCACCGGCGTGCGCTCAAGCGGGAGGCCTGAGGCAAGGTTCCAAACCACAGATCCGCTTCAACTCGAGGGGAAGATCGGCGCCAGCGCGGCCGTCGCCGTGACCGCTCTCGATCCGGGTTCGCGGAGCAACCTACCGGCAGGCGCCATCGACGCCGTGGATGGCCCGCTCGGTCTCGACGTCTCCGTTTCCAACCCCGAGCCGACAAGCGGAGGAGAGGAGACCTACCGGGCAGGAGTCAGCGCCCAGGATATCCTGCGGCTGCGGGAGGACTTGCGTCAGCAGCTGCTGCAACAAGCGCAGGCCACCATTGAAGGCGGGCTCCCTGCTTCCAGCCGGGTGGCCGAGGGCAGCTTGAATATTGCCCAGATCTTCTCAGAGACTCTTGACCATCGTGCCGGGGAGGCATCCGAGACGATTCACGGGAGCATGGACGCACGGATTTCGGCCCTGATCTATGAGCAGGCGGACATGACCGCCATCGCCTATCAGGTGGCCCAAGCACGCTTGGGGCCTCCGAGACAGATCGCCGCCGGTTCGATGTCGCTTGCCCAAATCGGCGAACTCCAGCTCGGGCCGGATGGAACTGCCACCTTGGAAGCGCGGGCCCGCTTCGAGACCTTTCACAGCCTGGATCTCGACTCGCTGGCGCGCGCTCTCCGAGGAAAGCCGATCGAAGACGCAACCACGATCCTTGCCCGAGAGCATGATCTTGCCCTGCGGAATCTCCAGGTCTCTCCACCATGGCTCCCATGGTTGCCGTGGCTTGCCGGGCGCATAGAGCTTCGACTGAGCTGGGGGGGGCGATGAAGGGGCGTGTGCTGGCGGTGGATCCCGGGGAGGTGCGCACAGGCGTAGCGGTGAGCGATCCGACCAGGACCATTGCCCGGCCGCTCAAGGTCATCCAAGCCCGCTCGCGCCACGCGCTCGCCCAAGAGATCACCCGCTGCGCGGACGAGGAAGGCGCCGCCCAGGTGATCGTAGGTGTGGCTTATGGCCTTGAAGGCGAAATCGGACCTCAGGCCCGCCGCGCCATGCGCTTGGTCGACGAGCTCCAGGCCTTGAGCGATCTGGAAATCCTGCTATGGGACGAAAGCCTATCCACCCAAGATGCCGCCACCCGGGGAGGCAAGCGCGCCCGTTTGGATGCGCGCGCCGCGGCCCATATCCTCCAGGAGTATCTGAATGCCCAGAGCTAGCCGCCGGCCTGCGCGGCGCCGGAAATGGATCCTTCCGCTGCTGATCATCCTCTTGGGTCTGTGTGTCGCTGCATGGTTGGCCGCGGTTGCCGTTTTCGGCATCCCCGACGCCCTCGGGGAACTCGGACCCCCCTCCCCAGACCTGCGGGGGCTAGAGCGGTATCTCCTCAGCGCCTATCTGCTCACCTTCCAGGATCGGCTCCATCAGCCCGCCGGAAATCCCGCCGTGAGCGTGGATCTGGAGGTTCAGGAAGGTGAGACCGCCGGGGCGGTGGTGGCTCAGTTGGAGCGAGTGGGAGTCGTTTCGGATGGCCGCCTGCTGGAGGGCTTCCTGCGCTACCGGGGCCTCGACAAGGGAATTCAAGCGGGGCGCTATCAGCTTTCGGGCGCAATGACGATCACAGAATTGGCGCAAACCCTGCAGCGCGCCAGCCCTTCCGAGAACTCCATCACAGTCCTCGAGGGATGGCGGCGCGAGCAGATCGCCGACCTGATCGACCAACGCCCCTTCGCCTTCGACGGGGCGAGCTTTCTGGCCGCCAGCCGGACGCCTCCCGCCGACTCCCCTCTTGCCGGCCAGCTGGCGGGCCTCCCCAGTCTGGAGGGGTTCCTGTTCCCCGACACCTACCAACTGCGGCCGGACGGCCGGGCTGAGGATCTGGTCACGCGAATGCTCGACGACTTCCAGAACCGGGTGACGCCGGAGCTGCGGGCCGGATTTGCCGAACAGGGTCTCACTCTCGTCGAGGCGGTCACCCTGGCATCAATCGTTGAGCGGGAGGCCGTCATCCCAGAAGAACGACCTGTCATCGCCTCGGTCTTCCTCAACCGCATCCGGGCGGGGATGCGGCTGGAGGCCGACCCAACCGTGCAATACGCCCTGGGCCGGGGTCCCGACGGCACGTGGTGGAAATCCACCCTCACCGCCGACGACCTCGAGGATCCCTCCGCATACAACACGTACGTGCATCCCGGCCTGCCACCAGGGCCGATCGCCAACCCAGGCCTGGAATCTATGCGAGCGGTCGCTTTCCCCGCCGAGACCGGCTATTTTTACTTCCGGGCGCGCTGCGACGGCAGCGGCGAGCACGTCTTTTCGCAGACTTTCGAGGAACACCTGCAGAATAGCTGCCCGTAACGGCCGGAAGATCGGAAATTAAGACCGCTGGTCGTTCGTCGAATCCACGCGGGTTGAAGGTTTGCTGGCTCTCGGCTATCAACTTTCTGCCATCAGCCAAAGTCCTGGCCGAGGGCGAATCGAACCGCCGATGATCGTCCACGAGCCGATCGCTGACCGCTGAGCCCTGACAGCCACCTGCGCGAAGCGCAGTCCGTTGGTCGTTACTTGACGTAGTCAGATAGCAGTATCTGCATCCGGGGCTGCCGCAGGCGGCGGAGCGCCTGCGCTTCGATCTGCCGCACCCGCTCCCGGGTGACGCCCATCTTGCGACCCACCTGCTCCAGCGTGTAGCTCTTTCCGTCCACCAGCCCGTAGCGCAGCTGAATAATGCGCGCTTCGCGCGCCGGCAGGGAGGCGAGGGCCTCCCGCAGTTGCTCTCGCATCAGTTGTTCCGTGGCCACATCGACCGGGGCCGGAGACTCCTGGTCCTCGACAAAATCGGCCAGCACAGAGTCCTCATCCGCATCCGTCGGGGCCTCCAGTGACAGCGGCCTGCGAGCCACCTGGATCATGTCCTCGATTTTCTTCGTAGGGACGTCGAGCTCTTCCGCCAGTTCCTCACTCGTGGCCGTGCGGCCCAGTCGCTGCGTCATCTGATGGGAAACTCGCAGCATCTTGTTAATCTGATCCCCCATATGGACCGGGACCCGAATGGTTCGACCTTGATCGGCGATGGCGCGGGTCACCGCCTGGCGAATCCACCAGGTGGCGTAGGTCGAGAACTTGTAGCCGCGCTTGTAGTCGAACTTTTTCGTCGCCCGGATCAGACCGATGTTGCCCTCCTGGATCAGATCGAGGAAGGGCACCCCACGGCCCATATATCGCTTCGCTACGCTGATCACCAGGCGCGAATTGGCCAGGATCAGATGCTCACGCGCGGCCCAGCCGTCTTCAATCAGCGCATGGAGATCATTCCTGCGCTTCTCAGGAACGGGCCCCTTGGCGAGTTCCGCGCGCGCGATTCGCCCTCGCTCGATGCGCTTTGAGAGTTCCACCTCTTCCTCTGCCTTGAGCAGCGGGAGGTCCCCCACCTCGCGGAAGTACAGGTCTACTCCGTCATCGATATTGATTAGGGCAGGGGATTCCGTGCGCTTGCCCTTGGCATGGCGGAGGTCGGCCTCCGCCTCGCTCTCCTGCGTGTCCTCGGTCTCCTCTATATAGCTGATGCCCGCGCTTTCGACGGCATCCAGGAGTTCCTCAAGTTGCTCCACGTCGTTTTCCGCCTCAGGCAAGACCGCCAGAATATCCTCGATGGACACGAAGCCGCGCTCTCGATTGATCTCCCCCAATTGCTCAACCATCAGATTCAGGTCGTGATCACCCAGTTCATCGCCAGTCATATCACCCGTCCTGTCCGGCGAACCCAGCTCGGGTTCTTCCTTTCCGTCAAGAACTGACCGCTCCTACCAATGCATTCTTCGCGCCCCCGTTTGCACGCTGGCGCCTACAATAGATGTAGCATAATCAGATAAGAGCTTCCTTAGAATCTGGGATGCGATTCGACAATACTCCGAACTTGACGCCCAATGATATTGTACAAATAAGACCTTGTCAAGCGAGATTTCCGCCAGGGTGCATCCGGGTTTTTTGCTGCGCGCTGCGATCCCGGGGGCGGACGATCTTCGACCCTGCCGGCTCGATGAGCCCCCTCCTCCGACCGCGATGCTATCCCTCTCCCGCCAATCTCGCTGAAGGGAACGCTCGTGGGGGCACCTGCTGGCGCCAGCCTTCGATCCCTCCTCCCGCATTGCCCTTCGATCCGCCCCCACCCCCTTGGCCCCCTCCCCCAATGACCTCGGCATGGAGAAATCAACGCCAACTGTGGGGGGAGAGGGTTGGGGGGCGAAATCTCGCCCATCTCGCGGGGCCGAGAACCGAATGCCGATTCCTCCGTTCGAGTAGACCGATGCCGGGCCGCACGGATGCATATTCAACTTCGTCTCTCCTCCCCAGGGCACAGCCTCTGAGACACGAGGCCAACGTCATTGCAGCAAGCGACCGGATGCGCCCTTACGCCATTGGACACCTCCGCTTCCCATCAGATATACGCAAGATACATGTGCGTGGTTCTACCCATCTTCTATCCTGCCGGCGCGTTACAGGGAATCGCTTCTCCGGGCGCTGGAATCTCCGCAAAGGCGAACTACTGGCGGCAGAAAGACGCCGTCACCCTCCTCGGCCCCCCTTTCGTCCCAGTGACGTTTTTCACAATGGATTCAGAAGCTCTGCACTAGGGCGGCCGTCCCGACCAGAGTAATCTCACAGCAAGCCGGGCTTGGTCATGCCAGTTCGCCGGTTTCAGCACGCGCGAGATGCAACCGGTCTCGTGCGCCAACCGCCCAGGGGAAAGTCGGGAGTCAACAGAGAGGAGACGGCCGGCTCTATTCCTGCAGGCAGGGCCTTGCCTAGCTACCCTGTTCCCGGCACTGGATTGCCGCGGCTGGACACGCCCGCAGCGCGCCTCACCGTCTGCAACCACAAACTCCGGGACTACGTCCGTGATGGCAAGATTGCAGCCAGGGGGTCTCGATTGACCCTGGACAAATGGCTCTGCCTTTTCCGTCTGAAGCATCATCCACGGGAGTGAAATCATGCTTTCGACACCCGAGAAGATCCTCTTTATCCTGGCCCTGGTCGTTACCGCATATCTGGGGTGGCGCGCCGCCGTTCGGATAAACCGCATCATCCAACGTGGAGAGGGCAACATTGACTGGGCTTCAGCCCCAAGTCGACTTATGATCGTGGGGGCCAGAATCCTCGCCTTTGCGCCGGTGTTCACCTCCCGAGCCATCACCAGTGTCCTTCATGGATTGGTGGGTTGGGGCTTTCTCTTTTACCTCTTGGTCAACACGGGAGACTTGCTGCGTGCGTTCATCCCGGGCTTTCTCTTCATGGGAAGTGGCACGATAGGGAACATATACCGCCTGATAGCAGATGTGCTGAGCGTAGCCACAATCGCTGGAATGGCCGCGCTTATGTTCCGGCGCTTTGCGCTCCGGCCCACAGCGCTCGGAACCCGCAGATCGACCCCCCTACACCCGAATGCGAGAGCGGGGATCAGTCGCGACTCTGCCATTGTGGGCGCGTTTATCCTGCTCCACGTGGGATTCCGCTTCATGGGGGAGAGCCTGCATATCGCCTCATCGGGGGCCGACCGATGGCAGCCCTTTGCCTCAGCCACGGCCGCAATCTGGGCGGGCCTCACCCCGATTTCATTGGAGATTGCGCGCCATGCCACATGGTGGTTGGCATTGGGCCTCATTCTGGCATTCATCCCCTACTTCGAACATTCAAAGCATATCCACCTTTTCTTTGCTCCCTTGAACTTCCTGCTCCGGCCCGAACGCGATTCGATCGGGCAATTGCCACCGTTGGATTTTGAGGATGAGAGCATCGAGAATTTCGGAGCAGCGCGCCTGGAGGACCTATCCTGGTATTCAATCATGAATGCATACGCATGCATCATGTGCAATCGGTGTCAAGATGCGTGCCCTGCCTACCAGACCGGGAAGGTGCTGTCTCCAGCGGCCCTGGAGATCAACAAGCGCTATTACATCAATTCCGAGGCTCATCGCCTGGCGGCCGGCGAAGCCAGCGGCCAGACCATGCTGGAAGTTGCGATCCCCTCCGAGGCGGTTTGGGCCTGCACTGCGTGCGGCGCATGCATTGAAATATGCCCCGTTGGCAACGAGCCAATGCAAGATATCTTGAACGTTCGGCGATACCTCGTGTTGATGGAAAACCAATTCCCGGAGCAGCTTCAAGCCGCATACCGTGGAATGGAACGCACGGGCAATCCTTGGAACATCCCGCAAGAAAGTAGACTTGACTGGGCAGATGGGTTGGAAGTGCCGAGAGTGTCTGAGAACCCCGATTTCGACCTTCTATGGTGGGTCGGATGCTCTCCGTCTACAGATCCAAGGGCGCAGAAGATCGCCCGATCTTTCGCACAGGTCCTTCAGTCTGCGGGTGTCAACTACGCTGTACTCGGACGCGACGAGTACTGCACGGGCGACGCGGCACGACGTTCGGGGAACGAATATCTCTTCTACGAGCTTGCAACGCGAAATGTGGAGACACTAAATCGCTACAAGGCCAAGCGAATAGTCACGACGTGTCCACACTGCCTCCACACCATCAAGAACGAGTATCCGGCATTTGGCGGGCAGTATGAGGTGATTCACCACACGCAGCTCCTTCGAGAGTTGTTCGCCTCCCATCGGCTGGCGCCTGCAAGGGAGCTCGCTCCCTTGAATGTCGCCTTTCACGACCCCTGCTATCTGGGCAGAATGAATGGTGTCTACGATGCTCCGAGGAGCCTGATGAAATCGGTTGGCATCACCATTAGCGAAATGCCTCGGCGTCGTGCAAGATCTTTCTGCTGTGGGGCGGGCGGCGGCCAGATGTGGAAGGAGGAGGAGCATGGGGAGGGACGTGTCAGTTCGACGCGCTTGGGCGAGGTCAGGGAAACCGGTGCGGAAATGCTGGCCGTCGCGTGCCCTTTCTGCACCATAATGCTCTCTGATGCCGCCGGGGCAGATGGCGATGGGCTGAAGATCAATGATGTGGTTGAGTTTGTCGCCGAACGACTCGCTTAGGCGACACCCCTATACGCCATCTCCGACAAGGTATCTCAACAATTCGAGCCAGCGATAGCGGAGAGGCATCGAGCTCGAAGCTGCTGCCCGCTCCGAGTCCGCCCCGCCAGAAGCGGGGAACGAATTCCCCCGGGGCATTTACCCGCCGTCTCTGGCCACCAAACCATGCCCGGACCATCGCGGCGGGGAAGATCCAAGCGAAGGGATCGATTACTTCAGTAACTTGGCGTAGAAGTGCGGAAGCGGATCCACCGGCCGTTCCGAGATCTGTATCGCTTGAGACACACGCCTCTCGGCGGCCCTCAAGCCCCCCTCATCATTGGCATGCACCGTGAAAAGGGGATCCCCCTTCTGCAGGGAATCCCCGACCTGCACGTGGACCACCACGCCTACCGAATAGTCTATAGGGTCCCCCTTCCGCTCCCTGCCCCCACCGAGATCGAGCGTCGCCAGGCCGACCTCCTTCGCGTTCACCGCGCCTACATAGCCGTCGGATCCGGAGTTGACCGTCTCGATCAAATCCGCCGTCGGCAAGCGGTCCGGGTGGTCAACATAGCCCACATCCCCGCCTTGCGCGCTGACCAAGCGCCGGAAGGTCTCAAATCCGCGGCCATCCTGCAGGCCGTCCAGCGCCATCTCCCTGCCCTGGTCCCGGTCGGCCGCCTCCCCAGCCAGGAAAAGCATGTCGGCCGCCACTTCCAGACAATGTTCCCGGAAGCCTTCCGGCCCGCCGCCATGCAGCGTGTCGATGGCCTCACGAACTTCGAGCGCGTTGCCAACCGCATCTCCCAGGGGCTGGTTCATGTCCGAGAGAAGGGCACCCGTACGAATCCCTGCCCGCTCCCCGATTTGAATCATCAGATCCGCCAGCTCATGTGCCGCTTCAATGGTCTGCATGAAGGCGCCGAGGCCCACCTTCACGTCCAGAAGAATCGCGTTGACCCCGGCGGCGATCTTCTTGCTCATCACCGAGGAGGCGATCAGCGGGATCGAGCCCACCGTCCCCGTTACGTCCCGCAGCGCATAGAGCTTCCCGTCGGCGGGCGCCAAGTCTGCGGTCTGCCCGGATAGGACGATACCCTCTCCGGCCAACTGCGCCAGGACCTCTTCGTTGCTCAGGTCGACGCGATATCCGGGGATGGACTGCATTTTGTCCAGCGTGCCCCCGGTGAAGCTCAGCCCCCTGCCGGAAATTTTCCCCACCGGCACGCCCAGGGCGGCCACCAGGGGCGCGACCACCAGCGTGGTCTTGTCGCCCACACCGCCTGTCGAGTGTTTGTCGGCCACCAGGGGAGCGACAGAAGAAAGGTCCAGCGTCTCACCGGAGGCCACCATCGCCTGGGTGAGATCGAAGGTCTCTCGACGGGACATACCCTGCAGGAAAACCGCCATTGCCCACGCCGAGGCCTGGTAGTCGGGAATCTCCCCCTCGGTGAACCCGCGCACGAAGAAGTCGATTTCCTCCGCGCTGAGCTCCTCCCCATCCCGCTTCTTGATGACGATATCGACTGCGTGCATGTGCCCACCCCCAAGCGGAATTATACACATACCTGCGCCGGGACATGCGCTCTGCGCCGTGCGTGAGGCGCGCCCCCTCAGCCCCCCCTAGACAGGGGGGGCGAACAGGGGAGTTTAACCTGATAGATGAGCTTCGCTAACAGGCTAGTCACCGAGACGAGTGGGCGAGATATGCGGCGCTCGAACACACACTCACGCACGGCCGCTTTGCCGGCTCCCCGTGCGTGTGCAGGCGCCCATCCCTTGCTATAATCGGCGCACCGGCAATGTGAGGCGAGTATGACTCAAGCGAAGCTGGTCCTATCCAACGCGACGGTCCTCACCATGGATCACGAGTACCGGGTATACAACAACGGCGGGGTCGCCATCACAGGGGACAAGATCCTTGAAGTCGGCGGGGGCGATTCACTCGCCCGATCCTACGCCAAGGCCGAAATCCTCGATTGTGGTGGGAAGATCCTGATGCCGGGGTTGGTCAACGCCCACACCCACACCCCCATGACCCTGCTGCGCGGGCTGGCGGATGACCGTCGGCTGGAGGTCTGGTTGTTGGGATACATGATGCCCGTGGAGCGCGAGTTCGTCTCCCCGGAGTTCTGCCAGTTGGGAGCCCGGATCGCCTGCGCCGAGATGATCCGCAGCGGTGTGACCTGCTTTGCCGATATGTATTACTTCGAGGACATCGTCGCCTCCGCGGTCGCGGAGGCGGGCATGCGTGCCGTATGTGGCCAAACGGTGCTGAAATTCCCGGCCCCAGATGCGGCCGCCTATGAGGATTCCCTCTCCGCAACGCGCGAATTCTTGGTCCACTGGAAGGACCATCCGCTCATCACCCCCTCCGTCGCACCTCACGCGGCCTATACGACCACCCCGGAGATATTGCGGGCGTGCACCGCCATGGCGGTGGAGTACGACGTCCCCCTGCAAATCCACATCTCCGAGACTCTTGAGGAAGTCGAGCAATGGCGAGACACCTATGACATGCCGATTGTGCCGTGGGTGAAGAAGCAGGGCATCCTCGAGGCCAAAGTGCTGGCGGCGCACTGCGTGCATATCGACGATGGCGAGATCCACACTCTGCAGCACGCCGGGGTTGGCGTCGCTCACAATCCCACCAGCAACATGAAGTTGGCCTCCGGCTTCGCCCCCGTGATCGAGATGCTGGAAGCGGGGCTGGCCGTCGGCATTGGCACGGACGGGCCATCCTCGAACAACGACCTGGATATGTTCGAGGAGGCTCGCCTGGCGGCCTTTCTGGCCAAGGGCATCAGCGGGGATCCGACCGCCCTTCCAGCCAGGCAGGTGCTCAGCATGGCCACTCGCCTCGGAGCCAAAGCGCTTCATCTGGGGGACATCACAGGCTCAATTGAACCGGGAAAGCGAGCGGATCTGATACTCCTCGATTCGGACACGCTGCACAACAGCCCGCATTTTCATCACGAAACGGATGCGATATATGCACGCATCATCTACGCCGCCAAGTCAACCGATGTGACGGATGTGATGGTGGATGGACGCTGGCTGATGCGCGATCGCCAGCTGACGACGTTGGACGAGAAGCGCCTTCTGGAAGCTGCCGACGATTATGCGCGCCGGATCGACCGCTTCATCACCGAGAGAGAGGAATCTGTCCTCTCCAAGCTGGTCGCCATCGGCGGTGCGCAGCAGCAGGAGAGCTATGAAGTGCAGATCAAACTCCGCGTCCAGGAGCCGGCGCCGGTATTGGCACAATTGAGTGACGGAAACCTGGAGATCATCCGCCGAGCCCACTACCTCGAATATGACACCTATTTTGAGTTTGACGACCCGGAAGACGGCCGGCTGCGTTATCGAGAGGATGAATTCGTCGGCGAGGACGGCGAGGTATTCAACGTCCGCTACCGCCTCACCCTGACCGGCCCTGCGGCGGAGCGCACTCTGCCGAACTCGATCCTGCTCTCCCGCTCGCGCTTCATCGCTCCGGCCAGGCACAGTTTGCGCTTCTACCGGGAGTACTTCGACCCCACTGCCGAGGTCGAGATCACCAAGGACCGGCGGCGCTGGTTGGTGCGATTCAAGGGCCTGGAGTTCTTCGTCAACCTGGACCAGGTGCTCAAGCCGGGGCTCGAGGGATATTTCCTGGAGATAAAGAGCCGCACATGGTCGCGACGGGACGCGGAGCACAAGGCGGAGTTGATCTCACAGCTGCTCGAGGTGCTGGATCTCGCGCCGGAGAAAGTCGTGACCGAGGAATATCCGGACTTGGTCCAGGCCGGCTGACGCCCGCCTCAAGGTGGCCAAGTACCGACGATCGCCCCCCTGGCCCCCTGCCGGCTCCGCGATTGCCGCACGCCAAACCGAATTTGCAGGCTGAGGCATTCGATCCGGTGCATTCGCGCCCGGACCAGCCTCATTGGCCCGGCGCACCGTGCGGGGCTGCATGCCGCGCCGCCACGACCACTCACGAGGAATGCAGCGATTTGTTTGACACAGACGACTGGGACGGTGGCTTCTTCTCTGAAGGGGGCCTTTCACTCTCAGATCCAAAGCGCAACTGCCATTCGTAGAGTTTGTTGATCGCCTCCAGCGGCGTGAGGGTGTCCACGTCCAATCCCTCCAGCTCTTCCAGCATCGGATTTGTCTCCGGAAAGAACGCCAGCTGCTTCGCGGTGCTGACTCCGCCCTCCTCGAGCCCATCCGAATCCGATTCCATCTGCGCCAGGATCTCCTGGGCACGGTTGATCACCGGCCTCGGCAGCCCCGCCAGCTCACCGACGTGGATCCCATATGATTTGTCGGCGCCCCCTGGCACAATGCGGTGGAGAAAGACCACCCGTCCCCCTTCTTCGGAAACCGCGACGCTGAAATTGCGTACCCCGGGGAGCTGCTTCGCCAACCGCGTGAGCTCATGATAGTGAGTGGCGAACAGGGTGCGCGCCCGCAGCCGGGGATGGTTGTGCAGGTATTCCACCACTGCCCAAGCGATGGAAATCCCGTCATAGGTGCTGGTGCCGCGCCCGATTTCATCCAGTATGAGCAAGCTCCGCCTGGTGGCGTGATTCAGGATGTTCGCGGTTTCCACCATCTCCACCATGAACGTGGATTGGCCGGAATGGATCTCGTCCTGGGCGCCGATGCGGGTGAAGATTCGATCCGTTAACCCCAACTTCGCCTTGCTCGCCGGCACGAAGCTCCCCATCTGCGACATCAACACGATGAGCGCCACCTGGCGCAGATAGGTGCTCTTGCCAGACATGTTCGGGCCCGTGAGGATGCGGATGCGTTCCCCCTCGTCGAACACCGTGTCATTGGGCACAAATCGTTTCCCCACCAGGAACTCCTCCACCACCGGATGGCGGCCTTCCCGTATTTCGATCACATCTTCTTCGAGCACCTCGGGACGCACAAATCCCTTGCGCGCCGCCACCTCCGCCAATCCGGTCGCCACATCCAGCCTGGCCACAGCGCGTGCGGTCTTCAGCAGACGAGCCGATTGCCGCCCCACCCTCGCGCATACGTCCTGGAACAGGTCCGCCTCGATCTCCCGGATGCGGTCCTCCGCCTTCAACACCCTGGTCTCGTATTCTTTCAACTCCGGCGTTATGTAGCGCTCCGCGTTCACAAGTGTCTGTTTGCGGATGTATTCCTCCGGCACAGAGTCCGTGTTGGCCTTGGTGACCTCCAGATAGTAGCCGAAGACCTTGTTGAACCCCACTTTAAGGCTCTTGATCCCGGTCCGTTCCCGCTCCACGCCCTCCAGATCCGCGATCCAATCCCGAGCGTGCCTGGTGTCCGAAAGCACCTCGTCCAGCTTCCCCGAGAACCCCTGTTTGATTACCCCGATGTGTGCCAGCGTGGCCGGCGGCTCATCGCTGATCGATGCCCGCAGCAGGCCCTCCACATCCTCGCAGGGATCCAGATCGGCTACGATCGGGGCCAGGGCGTCCATCGCATTCGTCTGGAGCAGCCCCACAATCGGGTGCAGGTTGGAGAGCAGTTCTCGCAGGCCGGCCAGATCCTTGGGGCCCGCCATACCAGCCGAAATCCGATTAGTCAGGCGCTCGAGATCGCCGATATGCTTCAATTGGCTCCGGAGTTCCGCCCGCCATAGGCCGTGGTCGAAGAGGCATTCGACCTGATCCAACCGTTCGTCAATGCGCTGGATATTCAGCAGGGGCTTGCCGATCCAGGCATTGAGCAGCCTCCGCCCCATGGGGGTGACCGTGCGATCCAGCACACCCAACAGCGACCCGCGCACCTCCCCACTCCTGAGTGTCTCCGTCAACTCCAGGTTCCGCCGCGTCGCCGAGTCCAGGACCATGAACTCTTCTGTTGAATAGGTGGAGAACTCCGTCAGCAGCTTGAGCACGGAGGCCTGAGTCTCCTCCAGGTAGTCAATGATTACTCCGGCGGCTCGCGCCGCCTGCGGCTTCCCCTCCAAGCCATGCCCCTGCAGGGTCGCCACCCCAAAGTGTTCCAGGAAGCGCTCCCGGGTCCGCTCCTCCTGAAAACGCCAGTCCGCCACGGTGGTCAAATGCCACGCGCCCTCCCCTTCCAGCTCAAGACCTTCGGGCACCAGCACCTCGGCCGGACGCAGCCGGATCAGCTCCTGCCGAATGAAGCTGCTGGGCGCGCTGCTATCCATCTCCGTCGCGGCAAATTCACCGGTGCTGATATCCACATATGCCAACCCGATCCTCTCCCCCTCCACCACAACGGCGGCCAGGTAGTTGTTTCCATCCCCGGGCAGCAGTTCGGGCTCGACCACCGTGCCGGGCGTGACAACCCGGACCACCCGCCGCGGGAACAATCCGCCGACAGGCTCCTCCCCCACTTGTTCGCAAATGGCCACATGGTAGCCCTTATCGATCAAACGCCCAAGATAACTGTCGAGGGCGTGATACGGGATTCCGGCCATGGGGACGCGCTGCTCCTTGGCCACCTTGCGAGAGGTGAGCACAATATCGAGTTCCTTGGCTGTGATCTCCGCATCATCGTCGAAAGTCTCATAGAAATCGCCAAGCCGGAAGAAGAGGATGCAGTCCGGATGTTGCCGCTTTATGTCAAGATACTGCTTGCGAATGGGTGTGAGTTCGTCAGGCTTGGCCATGTCATGCGCATTCTAAAGCGCCCTTGGGCAAACAGCAAGGCTGCCGTGATATACTCGCCACATGCCCCCGATTGTCGCCGTCGATCTCGGCGCCACCAACCTGCGGGTCGCCTGCTACGCGAAACCGGAGCCTCCCTACCAAGAGGCATACCGCACGCTGACAAATGCCCAGGAAGGGCCCGATGCCGTCATCCAGCGCATCGCTGATGCCGTCCGTCGCGTTTCGCCCGAGGAAGAGACGGGCCTGCGCGTGGGTGTGGCCGCCCCCGGCCCGCTCAATCCCTTCACGGGGATGATAGTCAAAGCGCCGAACCTCCCCGGCTGGGAGGGCCTCCCAATGCGGGGACTTCTCGAGTCCACGCTGGGCTGCCCTGTCGGGCTGGGGAATGACGCCAATCTTGCCGCCCTGGGTGAATGGCGCCACGGCGCCGGGCGGGGGACGGAGCACATGATCTATCTCACCATCAGCACGGGGATCGGCGGCGGGATCATTTCGGGCGGCCGGCTGCTGCAAGGCGCCCACGGCCTGGCGGCGGAACTGGGACACATGACCGTGCTCCCGGGAGGGCCCATGTGCGGCTGCGGCCAACCCGGCCACCTGGAGGCGGTAGCCTCCGGCACGGCCATCGCTCGGCGGGCGAAAGAGCGTCTGCGGGCAGGGGAGGCGTCAGGGCCGCTGGGTCTGGCCCTGGAGGGTGGGTTTCTGACCGCGAAGGCGGTCGGCGAGGCGGCACATCAGGGCGACCCCTTGGCGCTGTCTTTGATCCGGGAGGCGGGGGGGATCATAGGCGCTCAGCTTGCGCAGTTGGCGCATGCCTTCAACCCTGAGATCTTCGTCATCGGAGGCGGGGTCTCCCGGATCGGCGACATATTCTTTGAGGCTGTTCGGGAGGCTCTGCAAGTGAATATCATGCATCGGAGCTATCTGGAATCCCTGCAGGTCGTGCCCGCCCAACTGGGCGACGACTCCGGCCTGGTTGGCGCGATGGTGTTGGCGAGCGAGTTGTGAGCGCATGGACCCATTCTTCATCCTGCTCGGCATCGCCATCATATTCGACTTCCTCAACGGGCTGCTGGACAGCGCCAACGTCGTCGCGACGGTCATCTCCTCACGCGCAATGGCCCCCAGGGTCGCTCTGGGCCTCGCCGCCCTGGCCAACCTGACGGGCCCGTTCCTGTTCGGAGTGGCGGTTGCGACGACCGTGGGGGAGGATTTCTTCCGCACGGACCTGACCAACCTCAATGTGATCATCGCCGCCCTCCTGGCGGCCGTCGTCTGGGATCTCGCCACCTGGTATCTTGGTATTCCGTCCTCATCCTCCCACGCGCTGGTCGGGGGCCTGCTGGGCGCCGGGCTGCTGTCCATTGGCCCCGGGATTGTGCGACTCTCGGGACTCATCAAGATCGTCCTGATCCTGCTGGTCTCACCGCCGCTGGGTCTGTTGGCGGGTTTCTTGATCATGCGGCTCACCCTGTGGGGGCTGCGGAGCGCCACGCCTGGGGCAAACAACCTGCTGCGCCGATTTCAGTTCCTGACCCTGATCGGCCTGGCCCTGAGCCACGGGTCCAACGATGCTCAGAAGACCATGGGGGTGATCACCCTGGGCTTGGTGGTCTCGGGACATCTGGGATCTTTTCACATACCGATTTGGGTGATCGGGATCTGCGCCAGCGCGATAGCCCTGGGGACCTTCCTTGGGGGTTGGCGCATCATCCGAACGCTGGGGGGCCGCATCTACCGCATCCGGCCAATTCACGCCTTCTCCTCGCAGATCAGCGGCGCGCTGGTCATCCTTGGAGCCGCGCTGGTGGGCGGGCCGGTGAGCACCACCCAGGTGCTGAGTTCGAGCATCATGGGGGCTGGTGCCGCGGAGCGCCTGAGCAAGGTGCGCTGGACCGTCCTGCGGGACATGCTCTTCGCCTGGCTGCTCACCATCCCCGTGACCGCCGCGCTGGCCGCCTTGGCCGTCTCCCTGCTCCCGGCGTGGTGAGGGGGCTGTGCGACGAACAGGGGGCGAGAGCGGTTCAAGGTTGCAGGTTACACGTTGCACGTTCGCACGTTCCACTTTCAGACGTGATAACGTTCCGACGTTCTAACGTGAAAACCGATCTACCGTTTGTCGGCATGGGCTCTCAACATTCAGCCGCTTTCCTCGAGCCATGCCCGAATGAGGTCATGAATGCGTTCGACCGCATCCGGCCCCTCCCGGAACCAGCGGATTTCGGGGTCATCGGCCTTGAACCAATTCGCCTGCCGGCGCACGAACTGACGCGTTGCCCTCCGCATTCTCGCCACGGCTTCCGGCAGGGAAATCTCGGCTTCCAGGTACGCGATGATCTGCCGGTACCCGATCGCCGAGAGCGCCGGTCCATGCGGGTCATAACCGGCATCCAGAATGGACCGCACTTCCTCGATCAGACCGGCGTCGATCATCGCGTCAATCCGGCGGTCGATGCGAGCATAGAGCTCCTTGCGCGGCAGGCTCAGCCCGACCCGCAGCAGGCGGTAGGGCGGAGGGATCTTGCTCTTGGCCTGGCTGGGAGGGACGCCGGTGACGTGGAAGATCTCCAGGGCACGGATCACGCGCCGCACGTTCTGATGCGCTATCTCGGACGCCGCCCGCGGGTCAACTTCCGCCAAGCGCCGGTGCAGCGCCTGGCTGCCATGCGCCTCGGTGAAGGAGCGCATCTCCGCCCGGAAGCGCGCGTCCCTCCCTTCGGGCGGCGGGCGCCAGCCCTCTATCAACGCCGCCAGATACTGCCCGGTGCCCCCAACCACCATCGGGAGTCGCCCCCGGGAATGGACTTCCCTGATCGCTGCGCGTGCGGCCGCCAGGAACTTCGCCAGCGACCATGGCTTGTCGATGGTGGTCACGTCCACCAGGTGGTGGGGGATGCGCTCCCGGTCTCGAGGGGAGGGCTTTGCCGTCCCGATATCCATGCCGCGATAGAACAGCCGAGAATCCGCCGAGATGATTTCGGCCTCGAGGCGCTCTGCAAGTTGGAGGGAGACCGCTGTCTTCCCCACTCCAGTCGGGCCGAGCAGCACGACGACCGGGATTCGTTCCTTGTCGCTCACAGATCCGGCCCGCCGGTGACCGCGTTCACATAGTGTGCCAGCCGGGATGGGCCCCGGGAAGGGGTGCCTTCGATGGCGATGACATCGATGCGCCAGTGCGCGTCGAGCATGTCCGAAGATTGAAGGTACCTCCACCCCAGATCGATGAGCCGATCCTGCTTCCGCCTGGTGAGCGATTCCTCAGGCAGCCCAAATTCCTGGTGGCGGCGGGCCTTGACCTCCACAAACACGACCGTCTCCCCATCTTGAAAGATGAGATCGATCTCCCCTTCTGGCACCCGCCAATTCGATTCTCTCAGCTGGTATCCCTTTGAGAGCAGATATTGCCGGGCCAGGATCTCGCCCCACCGGCCCAAGTCAGCCGATTTCATTGGAGCCCCCGCCAAATTCCGGTCACCGACGGACACGGCGCTCACCCGCCGCGCCTCGCTGTCGGGCGATCAAGCTCGAATACAGCTCCTCCAATTGACGGACCACGCGCTGGATATCGTACTCCTGGACGGAGGGCCTCGATCCGCGCGCCAGCCTTCTGCGGAGTGGTTCATCCCGCAAGAAGCGCGTGAGCTTCGCAGTGAAGGCGGACAGATCATGGGCGCTCAACAGCCCATTTTGGCCGTCGAGCACCACATCGCCCACGCCAGGGGAATCAATCCCGATCACCGGCACTCCCGAAGCCAGCGCCTCCAGCACGGACAGGGGCGATACTTCGGTCACGGACGCGGTAGCGAACCCGACGGCGGAGGATAGATAGCGTGGAATCTCCTCATGCGGGATCATACCCATGAAGATCACTTTCCGCTCCAGCCCCCTTGCCCGGACGAAATGCCGCAGCCTCTCCGTCTCTGGGCCATCGCCTACGAGCAGCAGTCGCGCCTCCCGGCAAACCTCAGCCGTCCGGGCGAAGGCCCACATCAGGAACATCAGGTTCTTCTCAGGTGCCAGCCGGCCGATGTAGATCAGCACCGGATCCCGAGAGGGCAGTCCAGGGGTTTCCCCCGCGCCTCGATCGGGGGAGCCCTGGAATTGGCGCAAATCCACCCCGTTGTGAATGATCTCGACGGGGCGCTCGATCCCGCCCTCGCGCAGGACGCGCCTCAGGCTCCTTGATGGTGCGATCACGCTTTCCACCCGCTCACAGAAGGAGGACAGGTAGGCGCGCAGCAGCGCGGCGCTGACGGGCTGTGGGACCATTGGCAGGTAGCTCTCGGCATATAGATCATAGCGAGTGTGAATGGTGCACACGATGGGAATCCGCGCAGGGCGCGCATAGCGGAGGGCCAACTGACCGCTGAGGAAAGGATGATGGACATGCGCCACATCCATTGTCCTGAACTTGTCTTGCGCGTCACGACGGTAGCGCAGGCCAAAGTAGTAGCCTGTGTCGGCCAACGGCACTCCCGGAGAACGATAGACGCGTGGCTCGTCATCTCTATAGTCGAGGTCCCCGAAAGTGAAGACGGACACTTCGTGACCGCGCGCCTCCAGCCCCCGCTTCGTCAGGCGGATGTGATGCGTGACACCGCTCACGCGCGGCGTGTATACATCGGTGAGCATACCAATGCGCAAGCGCCCGCCTCCGAGTCGGTCCACTCTATCCTAGCCCGCGGGTCTGGTGAGGTCAACTCCGGTGGCAGCATCAGCGGCCAGCTTTCAGCTATCGGCGGATCTGGCCCCCTTGTGGCCCGCCCAGTTCCCTGCCTGTCCTGGCGGCCAAGAGAGGGCGTACGCCTCAACCATCGAGACCCATTCACCTGTCTTTGCTTCCCCGATTCATTTGTGCTAATCTCAGCCGATAGGGGCGGTAGCCATCCGGGGGATCGGTTGACATCGCGATGCCGTTCACTATAATTACACTTTCAATAGCTCCGTTGCTTGCATGGTGAATAGGCGTCCGCATAGGCAGCCTCACGTTCCGCATCCGCCTATGGGGAGAAAGGAGGTGTATAGGGAGGATCGAAGCTATCCTGCCAACACTGAGAACTCATTGAGCTTGGCAAGCGGCATCGGAACTAACTACTCTCTAGGAGGAGGGAAACAATGAAACGCTCGCTGGCATTCTTGTCACTGCTGGCAGCAGTGAGCCTTGTCATGGCGGCCTGCGGACCGGCGGCATCGAGCTACACATGCAATGACGAGATCGGCTGCGTCACGTATGGCCCCGATGAGCCCATCCGCATCGCCTCGGCGCTGGTAATCTCCGGGCCGAACGCTGACCTGGGAACTGACTCCCAGTACGGCGTCGAGATCGCTATGGACTTCAAAGGGGATGTCTTGGGGCATCCGGTTGAGCTCCAGGCGGAAGACGATGGCTGCAACGCCGAGGGCGGTCAGGCGGCGGGTCAGAAGATCGTCTCCGACCCCACGATCATCGCCGTGGTGGGCACTAGCTGCTCCGGCGCTGGCGTTCCCATGTCCGAAGTGATCTCCGAGGCCGGCTACGTCATGGTCTCCCCTTCGAACACAGCCCCGTCCTTGACGGACCCTGACCAGGCCTGGAACCCTGGCTATCTGCGCACCGCGCACAACGACAAGGTACAGGGACGAGCCATGGCCAACTTCGCATACAACGTCCTCGAAGTGCGTTCAGCGGCTGCGATCCACGATGGCGATCCATACACGGAGGGTCTGGCCAAGGTGTTCGCCGACTCGTTTGAGGAACTTGGCGGTACAGTTGTGGCCTTCACAGCCGTGAACAAGGGAGACACCGACATGCGACCGGTGCTCACCTCGGTGGCGGCCGCAGGACCGCCGGAAATCATCTACTACCCGGTCTTCACGGCCGAAGGCGGCTTCCTGACCAAGCAAGCCAAGGAGGTCGCGGGGCTCGAGGACACCATCCTTGCCGCCGCGGACGGCATGATTTCGGATGCCGCCATCGAGGCGGTCGGGGAAGCCGGCGAGGGTATGTACTTCTCCGGGCCGGACCTGACCTTCTCGGGCAGCACGTACCAGGACTTCAAAGCTGCCTACAGAAACAAATACGGAAGTGATCCCGTTTCAGTGTTCCATGCGCATGCATTTGACGCCACCAACATGATCTTCCGCTGCATCGAGAAAGTGGCTGATCAGGATGAAGATGGGACGCTTCACATCGGCCGTCAGGCGATGCGAACCTGCCTCTATGACACGACGGGCTTCGTCGGGATCACCGGGACTCTGACCTGCGACCAATATGGGGACTGCGCGGATCCGAAGATCTCGGTCTCACAACTGCAGAATGCGGAGTACGTCAGAATCTGGCCGTAGAGCTTCCAAGCGGTTTTTCAGCTGGCCCGAAAGGGGTAGTCTCCGATGGGCCTCGGGTGATGCCCGAGGCCCATCGGAGCAGCCAAAGGGAGAAGAAGTATGATCGGAGTAGCCGAAGGAAGAAAGGGTATCAGGCGGCGCCTTCAAGATATCGATTACATCGGCGTCATTCTCTGGCTGTTCCGAGCTGTCATCATCGTCTTGATCCTATGGGGTTCGATCGCAGCCATCATCGATAATCCGTACTCCACCCGCCAATGGTTGGACTTCCTGGTCTTCGGCATCGCCCAGGGCAGCATGTACGCCTTGATCGCCATCGGCTACACCCTCGTCTATGGTGTGCTCTTCATGATCAACTTCGCCCATGGCGAGTTCTTCATGTCCGGGGTGATGACGGCCACGATCTTCGTGGCCGTCCCCATGAGCGAATCGGGCTTCCTCGGGCGACAGCCCCTCCTGGGCCTGGTCCTCATCACCATCGTCGCCATGTCCGTCTCCGTGCTGGTCGCAGTGCTCACCGAACGAGTGGCCTACCGGCCGCTGCGAAACGCGCCGCGCCTCGTACCGCTGATCACCGCCATCGGCGCATCCTTCTTCTGGCAGTATTTCTTTCGCGGTCTCTATGGCTCGGAGCAGAAGGCCTTCCCTCAAATCCCCGCCCTTGCCGGGACCGTCCCCTTCCTGGGGACCGAATTGCTGAAGACCCATCTGGTAGTCATCATCGTCACGATTGTCATGCTGATCGGCTTGAACTTTTTCATCATGCGCACTAAAACCGGCAAGGCCATCCGGGCCGTGGCGGAGAACAAGGATGTGGCGGCGCTGATGGGGATCGACGTCGATCGCACCATCACCCTGACCTTTGTCACCGGAGCCGCTATGGCCGGCGTGGCCGGCGTATTGTTCGCGCTGGTCTTCCGCCAGGTGCACTTCTTCATGGGGTTCATCCCGGGCATCAAGGCCTTCACTGCCGCCGTGCTGGGCGGCATCGGCAGCATCCCCGGCGCCGCGATCGGCGGCCTCTTCTTGGGGCTGTTCGAGTCCGTTGGGCCAAGCCTGTTCCTCGAGGGGCTCGGCATCCCCGCGCCGCATCAACTGAAAGATGTGATCGCTTTCACCATGCTTGTCTTCGTCTTGATATTTCGCCCTCAGGGCATCCTGGGCGAACGGCTCTCGCAAGAGAAAGCGTAGGGAGAGCTATGGAATCCACATTCCAATTCGACCTCCGGGATCCCATCCGCTTCGGGCTGCTCGCTGGGGGCGCCTCCCTCGGGTTGAGCGCCATCGGCATGGTCGAGCTTTTCGGCGAGCGCGATCTGGTGTATGGAGTGATCACGCTCGGAGTTGTGCTGGTATTCGCGGCTCCTGTGGCCCTGGCTTATATGGCCTCCGCCCGAGCGCCCGCTGGAAGGTGGGGGCGCTCTCTGCTGTATGCGGGGTTATCCGGCCTGCTGTCCGCCTTGCCCTTGGTGGGGCTGATTCTGCTGGCCACGAACTTCGACATCCGGCAGTTCCTCATCAACGTCTCTCCCGCCCTGATTGACATTCTGACCTTCGGTGAGGGCGTGACTGTGGGGACGTCCCTGCTTGTTGTCGGCATTATCGCCGCCGCCTTGCTGGCAGGGGCCTTCCACCTGCTGCCAGAACGCTGGCAGCGCCCGCTGTTGTCGTCGCTCGTCGGGACCCTGACAATCGGCCTTTTCTCAGAGATCCTCACCAACCGGCTGCGCGATTTCTTCGGGTCGGGATTTGTGCGGCTGATCTTCCAATCCGGCGCCCTCAAGCCGGTCACAGCCGCCATCCTGTTCGCTTTGATCGTGGGGGGCTCGATTCTCTGGGGAAGACAGCGCAAATCGGTGCGCGGCCGTTTGAGCGCACTCTCACCCAGTCAGCAGCGGACACTGCGCCTCGGCACCATTGCCGGCGGGATCCTGCTGCTGTTCCTTCTTCCCGCCCTTCTAGGGACATACCTATCCGAGGTAATCAACAACGTCGGTCTATATGTCCTCATGGGCCTTGGCCTCAACATCGTGGTCGGATTTGCCGGGCTGCTGGACCTGGGATATGTGGCCTTCTTCGCCATCGGCGCATATTCGATGGGTGTGCTCACCTCTCAGGGGCAATTGGGCTTGGGGTTCACCTTCTGGACCGCCCTGCCGATCTGTGTGGCGGTCGCCTGCCTGGCGGGGATCATCCTTGGTCTACCCGTCTTGCGCATGCGCGGCGACTACTTGGCCATTGTGACCCTCGGATTTGGCGAGATCATCCGCATCATGGCGCTGTCAGACCTGCTCAAGCCCTACATCGGCGGCGCCCAGGGCGTGCTCCAGATCCCCAAACCCACCGTCGGGGGCATCCAATTGGTGCAGCCGGAATACCTGTATTTCGTCGTGTTGGCCGGTGTGCTGCTGGCGTGGTTTGTGTCCTGGCGGCTGGGCGAATCCCGTCTGGGCCGTCAGTGGATGGCCGTGCGGGAGGACGAGGACGTCGCCGAGGCCATGGGAATTGAGTTGGTGAAAACCAAGCTGCTGGCCTTCGCCATCGGCGCCTCCTTCTCCGGCCTCTCCGGCGCCATCTTCGCCAGCAAGTTGACTTCGATCTTCCCTCACAGCTTCAGCTTGCTGGTCTCCATCAACGTGCTTTGTCTGATCATCGTGGGCGGCATGGGCAGCCTGCCGGGCGTGGTGGTCGGGGCTCTGATCCTGGTGGGTCTTCCGGAACTGCTGCGGGAGTTCGCCGAATACCGGTTGCTCATGTATGGCGCGCTGCTCATCGTGATGATGCTGGCCCGGCCGGAGGGGTTCTGGCCGTCCGCTGTGCGCCGCAGAGAATTGCGCGCTTCGGATGAGGTCTACGAAGCCTCTGAAGTCGACAAGCGGGCCGAGCCGCTGCCTGTAGAGGCCGGAGATTAGCCGATGACCGATAATGGGGCGATCCTCACCGCCAATCATGTCACCAAGCAGTTCGGAGGGTTGGTCGCGGTCAGCCAATTTGATTTCGATGTTCCCAAGGGCGCCATCGTCAGCCTGATCGGGCCCAACGGCGCCGGAAAGACGACCTTCTTCAACTGCATCACGGGCTTCTACGAGTTCAATGAAGGGGAAATCATCTTCGAGGGCGTTCTCCTGAATGGACGATCCCCCGATGCCATCGCCCGGCTGGGAATCTCCCGCACCTACCAAAACATTCGCCTGTTCGCAAATATGACCGCCATCGAGAACATCCTGGTCGGCATGGAGCCACTCCTGCGGTCCAATTGGATCGGGGCCGTGTTTTCGACAGGCGGGACGCGCAAGGAAGAGCAATCCGCAGTGGAGGAAGCGAACCACCTGCTGAACTTCGTGAACCTGGCCGGCAAGGGGGATCTGCTGGCGAAGAATCTGCCCTATGGAGATCAGCGTCGTCTGGAGGTGGCGCGCGCGCTGGCAAGCAAGCCCCGATTGCTGCTGCTCGACGAACCCACCGCAGGCATGAACCCTCGCGAATCCGCGTCCATGATGGCCTTCATCCGCCGGCTGCGAGACGAACTCGGGATCAGCATCCTGCTCATTGAGCATGACATGCGCGTTGTAATGGGGATCTCCGAACGGGTCACCGTTCTCGACTACGGAACCGGCATCGCAGAGGGGACACCGGATGAAATCCAGCGCAATCCCAGGGTGATCGAGGCGTATCTCGGTCGAGGCGCGGCCACCGGATTAGCCACTGCGGAAGCATGAGTCAAGGGATGATGCTCACATGCCAATGCTAGATGTGCAGGATGTGCACGCCTTCTACGGAAACATCCACGCCCTGAGGGGAATTTCCTTAAGCGTGAACCAGGGGGAGATCGTCACCCTGATCGGCGCCAACGGCGCGGGCAAAAGCACCACCCTGAAGACCATCAGCGGGCTTCTCAAGCCCCGCAGCGGCCGCGTGCTGCTGAACGATGAGGATCTTGCGCCCTATAAGGCGCATGAGATTGTGTATAAAGAAGTAGCCATGGTGCCCGAGGGGCGCGGGGTCTTCTCAAAATTGACCGTGAGCGAGAACCTGGACATGGGGGCCTTCCGCCGCACAGACAGCAATGCAATCGCGCGGGATCGGGACCGGGTCTTCGAGTTGTTTCCGCGCTTGAAAGAGCGGCGAAACCAGGTCGCAGGCACCCTGAGCGGCGGGGAGCAGCAAATGCTGGCGACGGCGCGCGCCCTGATGTCCAATCCCAAGCTGCTGCTGATGGATGAACCTTCCATGGGTCTGGCACCTGTGCTGGTGGAGAACGTTTTTGCCACCATCGAGGACATCAATCGGGACGGCACAACGATCCTGCTGGTGGAGCAGAACGCCCACATGGCGCTTCGGGTCGCCGACCGCGGCTACGTGCTGCAATCCGGCGAGATTGTGCTCAGTGACACTGCCGAGGCACTCAGAAACAACGAGATGGTGCAGAAAGCCTATTTGGGCATGGAATAGGGACCACTCGGCGTATCGAGCAGAGCACAGCCCGGCCAATCCCCCGCGGTCTATGGTCGGGCTGACTGCTTTCTCAGGAGGGGTAGATGCAACTGCGAATTCTCAGCGCGCAAGAGGTCCGTGAGGCGCTGCCCATGGCGACCGCAATCCAGGCCATGAAGGAGGCCTTCCTTCAACTCGCCCGAGAGCAGGTTGACCTTCCGCTGCGCACCGTGATAGAAGCCCCGGGGCAGGATGGTGCGGTCCTGTTCATGCCCGCCCTGCTCCGAGAGACCCACGACCTCGCCGTCAAAGTGGTCTCCGTGTTTCCCCACAATCCCCAGAGGGATCTCCCAACGATCAACGCCGTGGTCATCGGCATCGATGCCCGCACGGGGCAGCCGGCGGTGATGTTGGAGGGCGCCAGCCTGACCGCCATCCGCACGGGTGCGGTCTCGGGCGCGGCGACGGACCTGCTGGCCCGGGAAGATTCGCGGGTGGCGGCCATCTTCGGGAGCGGCGTCCAGGCCAGAACCCAATTGGAGGCGGTATGCACGGTGCGGGGCATCGACGAGGTTTGGGTGTATGGCCCGGTGCAGCACGAGGTAGCCGCGTACATCGACGAAATGCGCGGCCAGGGGCCCATCCCGGAGCAAATCAAGGCGGCCGGCAGCCCCTCCGACGCCGTCCGCGGGGCGGATATCATCTGCACCGCGACAACGGCCAAGGAACCGGTGTTCGACGGGGTTGACCTGAAACCCGGGGCCCACATCAACGCCATCGGTGCGTTTACGCCGGAGATGCGGGAGGTCGACGAAACCACGCTCGAGCGAGCTCTCGTAATCGTCGACAGCATGGAGAGCGCCAGGGAGGAGGCGGGAGATCTGATCATCCCGATCAATGCGGGCGCTTACAGTTGGGACCGGGTGCACGCCGAACTGGGGGAACTGCTCACCGGCGCCAAGCCAGGACGGGAGAACGCCCGCCAGGTGACTTTGTTCAAGTCGGTCGGGCTGGCCATCCAGGACGCGGCCGCGGCCCGGCGGGCGCTGGACGGAGCCCGCGCGGCGGGGCTGGGCCGGCTGGTGGAGTTATGAGCGGACAATTGGGGCGCCGCAAATGAGCCAGGAACTACCGGAACAGGCCGAGATCGTGGTCATCGGAGGCGGGGTGATGGGGGCCAGCACGGCCTACCACCTGGCCAAGGCGGGCGCGACGGACGTCCTTCTGCTGGAGCGGGAGTCCTACTTCGGCGCCGGGGCGACAGGCCGCTGCGCCGGAGGCGTGCGCTATCAGTTCAGCACCGAGATCAACGTTCGCCTTTCCATCGCCAGTTTAGCTATGATGGAGAACTTCAAAGCAGAGACCGGGCAGGACCCCTGCTACCGCAAATGCGGCTACCTGTTCGTGTTGACCCAACCGGCGGACGTCGAGACATTCCAGAGGAATATCGCCATGCATCATCGTCTTGGGGTCGACACCCGCTGGCTGACGGGTGATGACGTGCGGGCCCGGCTTCCCCTGATGCGCTTCGATGACGCGCTGGGCGGGACCGTCCATGACAAAGATGGGGTGGCCGATCCCAACAGCCTGGTCATGGGCTACATCAAAGCCGGGCGGCCCCTCGGTGTGCAAGCGCTCACCGATGTCGCCGTGGACGATATCCAGATCTCGGGCGGCCGAGTGTCCCATCTGATCACCAATGCCGGGAAAATTGCCTGCCGGACGGCCGTGGATGCGGCAGGCCCTTGGGCTGCCAAGATCGGGGAAATGGCGGGAGTGGAGATTCCCATCACCCCCCTCCGCAGGCAGTGGGTCACAACTACGCCGCTCCCCGACCTTCCGGACGACTTTCCTTTCGTGATTGACTTCGCCCAATCCCTCTACTTCCACCCGGAAGGCGAAGGCCTGCTGACGGGCATGTCAAATCCCGACGAGGCACCGGGATTCGATCAGCGCGTGGATCCCGACTGGGAGCTGGTCGCCATGCAAGCGGCCATCGAGCGCATGCCCATGCTGGCGCGTGCAGGCCGCCAATCCGGCCTGGCGGGCTTGTATGAAGTCACGCCGGATGCGCATCCAATCTTCGGTCCTACCCGCGTGGAAGGGTTCTGGATCGTGGGCGGGTTTTCCGGACACGGCTTTATGCACGGTCCGATCGCCGGCAGGCTCATGAGCGAATATATATTGGAGGGTGTGCCTCAGACGGTCGATGTATCCATGCTGGATCTGGCCCGCTTCGAGGAGGGACGCCTGATCCAAGAATACAACGTGGTGTAGGCGTGCGGGCGGAAATCATCACCATCGGTACCGAGCTGCTGCTCGGGGAGATCGTGGATACCAACACCACTACGATTGCCAGGGCCTTGCGCGATCTGGGGATAGATCTCTTCAGGTGCATGACCGTGGGCGACAACGCGGAGCGCATATCCGGCGCCATCCAAGAATCGCTGACGCGCGCCGAGGTGGTGATCACCAGCGGCGGCCTCGGCCCCACCGTGGATGATGCCACACGCGAGGGGATCTCCCGGGCGTTTTCCCTCCCACTGGAGTTCCGGGAGGAGTTGTGGAAACAGATCGAAGATCGATTCGAACGCTTCGGCGTTCGACCCACGGAGAATAACCGCCAGCAGGCCCAAGTGCCCCGTGGCAGCGTTGCCCTCGAGAACCCCGTCGGCACCGCCCCCGCGTTTATCGTCGAGGCGGCGGGCACGACGCTCATCGCCTTGCCGGGTGTGCCCAGCGAACTGCAGGTCCTGCTCGAGCAGGCCGTGAAACCCTATTTGCGGGAACGCTTCGGATTGGGGTACGTGATTCACACCCGGACCCTGCGCACCGTGGGCGTTGGGGAATCCTCTTTGGATAGCCGGATTGGGGACTTGGAGCAGCTCGACAATCCCACCGTCGGGCTGGCCGCGCACCCTGGACAGGTGGATATTCGCATCACGGCAAAAGCGGAGACGGTCGGCCGGGCCAGAGAAATGGTTGCGGAGATCGAGGCCGACTTGCTCGGTCGGCTGGGAGATTTGGTCTTCGGGTACGACGGCGACACGTTGGAGGCGGTTGCCCTGGACCAGATCCGCCGCAAGGGATGGCGTGTCTGCTCCGTCGAAGCAGGCATGGGCGGTTTGTTGGCAGAGCGATTGGCGGCCATTGGCGGCCCTTTCGCCGCTGGGGTCGTTCTGTCCAGCTCGGCCTCGGAGCGAGTGCTCGAGAAGGAGCTCACCCGCGCCAGGGCGGCCTTTGGAGCGGAGCTTGGGCTGGGCCTGCACCTCGCCCAAGCGGAGGGGCGTCACAGATTGATCGTCTTGCTGAAGATGCCACACGCGGACCAGCGGCGGGAATACACCTATGGGGGCGCCTCTGAAAACGCCCCTCGCTGGGCCGCCGGCATGGCGCTAGACATGGTCCGGAGACAAGTCTAGCAGGGAGGCCCAATTCCCGATTTCTCGCGAGCATTGATGAGTGCCCGCAGAAGGCCCCACAAATCAGGTCGCCCCGGCACGCACAGCGGCGTTTGCTCACTGCTTTGAGATCGCGCCGTGGGGTCAGAGGCTGAGGAGGATGCCCAAGGCCTGAAAAATCACTCCGGTGTGAAGCAGACCTCAGCCTCAAAGTTCCAGACACAACCCTCATTGGCATGCAGGCGGCACTCTGCAATGTCATAATCCGCACACGGATCACGCGGTTTGTGGCCCCCACCCCCATGCTTCTTCTCTTCTTCTACGATGCAAGTCTCAAAGAAGACGGATTGGCTGGCGCATTTCACATCCCCCGTGCTTGGCAAGGTGAACCAGCAAATCCGCGACGTGGGGTCGAAAGCCCCCCCTATAGGGCAAACGGGGAAATCGAGCGGGGTGCCCTTCTTCCGCACACAGCACGATGCATCATCGCCTAGAGAATACCCTGGAGCACAGACTACCCTTCCAGGGATCGGAGGCCCATCATACTTGCATAGGCTTGTGTCTTCCTGCAACACATAGGGAAGATCGCAAGCTGCCGGCACGCCCAGTTCAACCACAGGAGGTGGACAGGATTTGCATGCAGTGATGTCTACCGTTGCGCCATAATCTCCCACGCATGACAGGGTATCCTCGTCATACAGATCACATGAGACGCTCCCGAGAGTGGAATAGTCGATTTCGGCATCGGCCGGTGTCCATGAGATATTGTTGCCCCGCCAGCCCGCTTCGTTGCAGTAGGTCACTACACTCAGCGCCGGTTCCGGCACGACACACGCCGCAGAGCCTCCCGGGGCTTCATCAGGGTTTGCGGCCAGATCGTCTGAGGGGGAATGTGCCAATACTTCGCAGGGAGGGGCGTATTCGTGAGCGTTGCCGACCACGCAGCGGAAGCCGAGATCATTCCGGTACTCGTCCGGTCCCAGGAAGTACCTCAGCGCGGATTCGACCATTTCCGGCCCGCTCCTGAAAGTGCTGCCGCGCACCGAGCGGACTTCCCCGTGGTCCGGGCCCATGGGATTGTCGAACGGGGCTTCGCTGTAGTAGTTCTCCTGATACCAGTCCGAGACCCACTCAAACACGTTCCCCGCCATATCGAGTACCTCATAGGGGGAGACTCCCAGCGGGTAATCGATGACTGCGCTGGTTCTTCCCACGCAATCATTGAAATTCAGCAGTTCGCAGTTCGGCTCAGTATCATAATAGCCCCAAGGAAAGATCCTTCCCTCAGTGCCGCGTGCGGTCTTTTCCCACTGGGCCTCAGTCGGCAGATGGCCGCCCACAGACTGGCAGTATTCTTCCGCCTGATGCCACCGAACGCCTACGACTGGGTGATCTGCGAGCTCCGGATCTTCCAAGTCCGGGAGGGCAGGATCAACCGCGGGAGGGGAACATTCTTCCATCGCCATGCAGTTCAAATACATGCGATTGGTCACCTCGGTGCGGTAGATCCAGAAGCCATCCATGTAGACCATGTGCTCGGGGTTATCCTCGTCATCTTGGCCCATCACGAATTCGCCCGGCGGCACATACACCAAGAGACTGCCATCGAGCCAGCGCAGGGTGCTACCCGGTTCGGGCGGGGGGACTTCGACGCCCACAGGCGCTTCCGTGGCTTGGTCCGCGCCCACTGTCTCCGGGATCGAGGTGTTTTCCACCGGAGGGTTCTCTGTGGCTGCTGTGGGAGTTGAACCCGAACCGGACCCCGAGATGAGCGAGAGGAAATTACAGGCCAAGATAAGCAGATTGATGCTGAGGGCCCCCAGTATCACGCGGAGACGCTGATTAGCCAGGTTGCTCTTCATTTTTCCCTCCCGCCTTGCATTTGGCATACATCCGATCACAGCGCACAAGTGTGTACGTCTACCAAATACCTCGGACAGGAGCAAAGTGCCACGAAGAGGTACCTTATCTCCCTGGATTATATACGCACATTCTAACAATTCCCAATTCATGGACTTCGGGCTCTCTTCTTCTTTTCTGTTGCTCCCTGTTCACCCCGGTTTGAGACATCCTTTATAAGCGGCGGGGAGCATGCTACAATAGGCCTCGGCCCGACGGGAAGCTCGTCGGGCCGGCAGGCGGGTGTAGCCAAGTGGTAAGGCAGTAGCTTCCCAAGCTACCATTCGTGGGTTCGAATCCCATCACCCGCTCCTGAAGAGCCCAATTCAGATTGCATTCTGACCAGGAACCTCCCAGGTGTCATAGACGGGAGGTCTTCTTCATGTCTGGCCGGAGCCGGATTCAGCCCAATGGGCAGTATATTCGCGCATAATGCGCCGAGAGGCTTGCTTGATTGGGGCTTCAGCCCTGTGCGCCCTGCTCAGCTCTGGCTTCAGTGCAGCGCGCATGGGGATGATCTTCCCGGCCGGATGCTGGGCGGATCTGCAGGGGCCGGATCTGGGGGAGAGGCCGTATTGGCAACCGAAGTCACCAAGAGAGGTCGATGACTCTGGCATCCTGCCGCGCGTCCAGATCTAGGACAGCCACAACCGGGAAGTGGTCTGAGCCTCCGTTCTGCTCGACCACGCGCGCGCTGGCGGGAGAGAAATCCCGGCTGCAGAAAACATAGTCGATGCGCACCAAGGGGAAGGGGAGCTGGATGCCAAGCTTGGGGGACGCCGGATAAGTGAATCCAAATCCATTTCCACGCTCGACAAATGCATCTCTGAGCGCGCCGCTGAGAAGGGCGTAGTTCTCGGACTGCGGCGTGGTGTTGAAATCGCCCACCAGCAACAATGGGCCGGAAACCCGGCTCACCTCGTGGCTCAGCGCCTGGACGAATTCTTTCTGTTCCTCCCAGCTCTCCCTAAACCCGATCGGCAGCAGCTTGGGTGTGTGGACATTTAGGATCGTGATCCGCCCAATAGGCGCCTCGATAATCACCTTCTGATAGCGATAATCCGGCAGCGGGGACAAAGGCGTGACCGGGAATCTGCTGAGCAGAGCTTGCCCCTCTGCAAATTGATCCTCTCCAAGCGTATTGTACGGGTAGGTCTCAGCCAAAGAGTCCACCAGGGCGGCGCTCATCTCCTGGCTCGTCTCTTGCAGCGCGACAATATCCGCATCCGCTGAAAGGATGATGTCGACGATCTCGCGAGGGTTTGGATTGGTCTTGTGGATGTTGAAGGTCATGACGGAAATCTGACCCAAGCTTTCCCTTGTCAAGGGAAGGCTTCTGAAGTTGGGGAGGAAGCGCATTCCCATCAGCGCCGCCGCCAGGGTCAGCCCAATCGCCAAGGGCCTGTCGCCAAGCAGAAGTGCGACGACGACAAGGATCATCAGGCCAAGCGCGAGCCAGAGAGTGAAATAGTTGACAAAGGCCACCAACCCAATGCGCTCACCTGGCCATATCCGGAGCAGATTCCAGGCGACAAAGAAGGCCGCCAGTATCCACATGGCGAAACGAGCCAGTGCGCCGAATCGTCCAACGTATCGCCGATCCATCATCCCAGACTAACCACGAGACTGAGTATAGCCCAATTCCCTCCCGTACCGTGGTTTGGGGCCTCCCCAAGGTCCCGGTGATCGGGAAGAGCATTCGCTTGCAGGCCGAGGGTTCGGAAACGCGCGTTGTTCGACGGAAAGCTCCAACCTCTGAAGACCGATGCGGATGAACATGGCGGAGTCGTCGCCATATTGAGCCGGTTGGGCGCCGGCATGCCGGAACCCTCCACCCAATAGGCGCGGAAGCCGCATCCGGAATGCCAGCCCCACCGGATCAGCATATATCTCCGGTGGGGTTTCGCCCACTCCCTGATCGCCGCCCCCAGAAACGCGATCCCCCCGAGGTATGAGGCGGATTACTCGAAAACCGGTGTATATAATAGAATATGCTCGCCAAGCGTAAATTGCCATTGGTCCAAAGATGAAATAGGATCTTGGGCCGACATGCGAGATGGGTAGGGTGCGTTAGCCGACACAGACAACGACCTCCACCGGGCGAGGGGCCGATGCCGTTTGGCGCGAGGACGCCGTGCAATCACGGGCCCCGGAGCATTCACCACCCTGGCGGGGTCAATCCTGCCCCCAAGTTGAGATTCCCGGCGGCTTCGCAAGCGCGGTGAGCGGCGATGGTGCTGCTCCGCTTCTTGCGACCCTCAAGAGAAGCCGACGCACTCGGACGAATATCACCGGTACCGCCCACAAGCAGATGGCCGGCGCTCGAGGATTGAGGTGTTCCGATGGTCACAACGCATTCAAATCCATCCCCCGGGCACGGAGAGGTGGATCCGGCTGAGGGATTCGTGAGGGGGGAACTCAAGGATAAGACCGTATTGGTCGTCGAGGACACGGCCTCCAACTACGGGCTGCTCTCGCGCATGTTGGAACATATGGGAGCGCGCTGCCTGTGGAAGACCTCCGGTCGGGAGGTGACCGAGTTCATCCAGACCAGCGGCAGCGTGGATCTGATCTTCATGGATCTGCGGCTCCCTTATGAAGACGGCTATGCCGCGCTTAGAAGGATTCGTGCAACCGAGGAATTGCGCGGTATCCCGGTGGTGGCCGTGACCGCGTATGCCAGCCAGGAGGAAATGCGGCGTTCCTATCAAGCTGGCTTTGACGGTTTTCTCGGAAAGCCCTTGGAGCCGGATCGCTTCCCGAGTCAAGTGCGGCGTATCCTCTCTGGAGAACCTGTTTGGGACGTGGAGTGATGAATGACTGAGACAACCGACACCACACTTTCCCCGCGCCGGACCCGCCCCCGCCGAAGCCTGGGGGGGCGCCTGACTTTCGTGCTCATGCCGCTGGTGCTCATCCCGATCCTGATCATGGGCGGTCTGGCCTACATGCGCTCACGCGACATCCTGCGCGGCCAGGCCAGCGCCCAGATGACCTCCGCCGCCCAGTCCCAGGTCTCCGTCCTGCAGGACTGGATCCAGGTCCGGGAGCAGCGCCTCCAGCTCGGCGCCCAGAGATCCGAAGTGCGCTCCAGCATCGCCGACCTGCTCTCTCAGTCCCCGCCTCCCGCTTCCAGCCTCGACGCCCTGCACGCTGAACTCGATGACCTGCGCTCCTACCAGGGCCAGTCCATGTTCAGCCAACTGCTTGTCGCCCGCCTCTCGGACGGCTTCGTCATCGCCGCCTCCAACCCCGCCTGGGAAGGCCAGCCCCTCCCCGCCCTGCTCTCCGGCTCCCTCCCCGCTGCCTCCGCCTCCACCCGCACCATCTACGATGACCCGCTCCTCTCCCCAGGCTCTATCGTCATGCTTTCCGCCGTCCCCTTGCGCACCCTCGACCCCCAGTCTCCAGACACCCTGCTCATCGGCGCCAACCTCGACCTGCGCTTCGCCGCCCTCATGGAAGAAATGCAGGTCTACTGGGAAGAGCGCGGCCCGTACCTCGTCCAACGCGGCAGCACCCTGCTCGCCCTCGCCCCAGACGTCATCATCCAGCTCCCCACCTACGCCACCAGCCCCTCCGCCCAGCCCATGCCCGACCACCCCATCTTCTCCCACCTCTCCACCTCCTCCGGCGTCATCGAGTACGATAGCCTCGACGGCACCCCCGTCCTCGGCGCCTTCCAGTGGCTCCCAGACCTCAACCTCGGCGTGCTCGTCGAACTCCCCCAGTCCGACGTCTTCGCCGGCCTCTCCAGCCTCGTCCCCTACACCCTCGGCCTCGTCGTCCTCGCCGCCGCCCTCACCTGGATCGTCATGCTCGTCACCACCAGCCGCATGCTCCGCCCCCTGGGCACGCTCACCGAGTTCGCCCAGCGCATCTCGCGCGGTGAGTGGCGCTTCCGCGTCCCCGAAGAACGCTCCGACGAGATCGGCCTGCTCGCCTCCGCCTTCAACCGCATGGCCGAAGATCTCAGCCAGCTCTATCGCTCCCTCGAAGCGCGCGTCGAAGAGCGCACCCGCCAGATCCGCACCGCCGCCGAGGTGGCGCGCGCTGTGACATCCACCCCTGCATTGGCCGAGCTGCTGCGGCTGGCGGTGACTCTGATCCGGGATCGCTTCGGGTATCGACATGCCTCCATTTATTTCCTCGATGACAGCGGGGAATTCGCCATTCTGCAGGAGTCCACAGGGGAGGCCGGCCGCCGATTGATGTCTCGCAATCACCGCATCCGACTGGGAGATGATAGTCTGATCGGATGGGTCAGCCACCATAACCAACCGCGGGTCGCCTCGGTGCGAGAAGCCGAGGGATTTTCGCTGCAGGCGGACGTCTTTCCCGAGGCAAAAGCCGAGGTGGCCATCCCGCTCCAGGTGGCTGGCAATATGCTTGGCGTTCTGGACGTGCACAGCGCCGATCCCGAAGCCTTTGGACCCGAAGAACTGGAAGTGCTCGGGACTCTGGCCGACCAGCTATCGGCCGCCATCCAGAACGCCCGCCTGGCGCAGCAGTCCGCAGAGGCGGCCGAGCGGGCCCTGCTCGCCAGCCGACTGACCGGCCAGTTGAGCGGCCTCCTGGACGTGGAGGATGTTCTGGAAACCTCCGCCGATGCCCTCCACCGAAGCCTGGGCAACCCGGACCTGATCATCAGGCTGAATACCTCTGACCTGGGCGCGCCGCAGGGCGGCGGGGGTGAGCCCTCCGGCTTGGAGGAAAGATGAGGATCGGGACATGAACGAGCTTGTGAGCGCTCTGGCACCCCGCAGTGACGATCCGGTGATCGCTCACCGGCAGATCCGGCTCTACGCCACCTTGCTGATACTGACCGTCGCCGGGGCGATTTGGTCCATGATCATGCTGCTGCTCTGGTACTTCGGCCAGGCGCCGCTGCTCGGCGTTCTGGCGGCTGTGGTCTCGCTGCCGGTGTTCTTGGCCGCCTACTTATTGGGCCGCGATGGATACATCGGCCTCGCAGGATCAATCACCTGTGTAGCACTATACGCCGCGGTCGTCGCCTGGATGTGGGTGCTCGGGATCGGGGGAATCAGTGTCATCGGCATGGCCATCGCCGTGCTCGCAAGCGCATTGCTGTTGGGCCTGCCGGCCGCGGGCATCTTCGTACTGCTCGACGCCGGTGCCTATGTCGCACTGCATTTCGCAAGAGTGGGCGGATTTGGGGAGGGCGCACAACTGTCGGGCCTCTCGGTCACCGGTGATGTGGCCAGTTTGAGTGTGGGTCTGGTGGTCATCGCCCTGCTGCTCTGGCTGTCCAGCCGGGAGATCGGAGAGCGCCTGAGCGCTGAACGGCAGGGAAGGACGGAGCTCAACCGCCAGGCGCTGTCTCTTCAGCAGCAAATCGATGTGTACGGGCGCGAATTGGCCCGGCAGAGCAAAATGCTTCAGACGGCCAACGACATCGCCCGTCTCGCCGTGGAGCGCACACCCCCCTTCGGCCTCATGCAGCAGGCGGTGGAGATGATTCGCGACCGTTTTGGATACTATCAGAGCTCCATATTTCTACTGGATGAGAGCGGGACCTGGCTGGAGCTCACTGCCACTTCCGGGGAGGCGGGTCGCAGGCTCATGGTCCGAGAGCAGCGCCTCGCCGTCGGGAGCGCGTCCATCGTGGGTTGGGTGGCTGCCAATCGCGAACCGCGCATCGCCCAAGATGTCCTCAAGGACCCCTTTCACCGCAGGAATCCACTCCTGCTGGAGACGCGCGCCGAAGCCGCCATACCGCTGCTGGTGGGCGACCATCTCATCGGGGTGCTCGATGTGCAGAGCAGAGCCGTGGGGGCATTCACGGAGGCCGAAATCCAGGCCCTTCGGGGATTTGCGAATGCGCTCACCATCGCCCTGGAGGACGCGCGCCTGATCAGCGAGCGGGAGTCCAATCTCCGGCGTTTCACCCAAGAATACCGGGAGCAGGCTCAGGCGTCCTGGGACCGCCTGTACCACTCCGGGTCTCGAACACTGGTGCAATTGGGCATCGATGGAGAATTGAACGGCGAGCTCACGTGCGTGGATGAAGCGACCGATTCGGGTACGACGGTGCTCTCCCCCGACCGGACGGAAGTGGCCGTCCCTGTGCAAGTCCGGGGATTGGTGATCGCGGCCATCGGGGCGCGCAAAAAGGACCCGGGTGAGGTGTGGTCAGACAGCGAAGTCGCGCTGCTGGAAACAGTCGCCGGCCAAACGGGGCTGGCACTGGAAACCGCGCGGCAGTATGCCGAGGAGCGCCGGCGCGTGACCGAGCTGGAGACTTTCAACCGGGTCAGCCAGGCGGCCTCCCAACTCCTGCAGCCGGATACCCTCATGCGGGTCGTCCAGCGTCAAGTGAGCCAGGTGGTTGGAGAATGTGACTTGACCGTCGCCCGCTACCACCCCAGTGACAGCCGGGTCACCTTCCCCTTTGCGCTGCAAGGGGGCAACCGCGTCGAGTTGGCGCCAAGATTTATCGGGGACGACCTGATCTCAACCGTTATCCGCAGCCGCCAGCCGCTCCTCCTGGCGGACCACGTTTCGCAAAGGGCGTCCGAGTTGGCGGCGCACGTCCCCAGAGGCGAAGCGCCCCAATCCTGGCTGGGGGTGCCCATGCTTGCCGGCGATCTGGTCGTGGGGGTGATCGCCCTGGCACTGGTGGAGCAGGACTCCGCCCGGCGCTTCACAGAGGATGACGTGGCGTTCATGACCACGGTCGCCGGACAGATCGCGACCGCGATCCAGAATTCCGAACTGCTCTCTCAAATTCAACGCACCGCCCGCCGCGATCGGCTCATCCGCGAGATCTCCACCAAGATCAGGAGATCCGCTGACATGCCGAACGTGCTGGAAACCACGGCGCAAGAGCTTGGCCGCAGCTTCGACGCCAACTATGCCCGAGTGCGTCTGAGAGGCGCGGTGGAGGGTCTCGGCCCGGATCGCCCGGGCCCCTTGGGGGCGCGGGAGAATGACCGGCACGGGCATTCCCGCCACGGGGAGGACGGCAAATGAGCGAGACCACCGCTGACCCGCGAAGCTCGACTCGCATAGGTGGGGTTCGCATCGGCACGCGCCTGACTTTCGTGCTCATGCCGCTGGTGCTCATCCCGATCCTGATCATGGGCGGTCTGGCCTACATGCGCTCACGCGACATCCTGCGCGGCCAGGCCAGCGCCCAGATGACCTCCGCCGCCCAGTCCCAGGTCTCCGTCCTGCAGGACTGGATCCAGGTCCGGGAGCAGCGCCTCCAGCTCGGCGCCCAGAGATCCGAAGTGCGCTCCAGCATCGCCGACCTGCTCTCTCAGTCCCCGCCTCCCGCTTCCAGCCTCGACGCCCTGCACGCTGAACTCGATGACCTGCGCTCCTACCAGGGCCAGTCCATGTTCAGCCAACTGCTTGTCGCCCGCCTCTCGGACGGCTTCGTCATCGCCGCCTCCAACCCCGCCTGGGAAGGCCAGCCCCTCCCCGCCCTGCTCTCCGGCTCCCTCCCCGCTGCCTCCGCCTCCACCCGCACCATCTACGATGACCCGCTCCTCTCCCCAGGCTCTATCGTCATGCTTTCCGCCGTCCCCTTGCGCACCCTCGACCCCCAGTCTCCAGACACCCTGCTCATCGGCGCCAACCTCGACCTGCGCTTCGCCGCCCTCATGGAAGAAATGCAGGTCTACTGGGAAGAGCGCGGCCCGTACCTCGTCCAACGCGGCAGCACCCTGCTCGCCCTCGCCCCAGACGTCATCATCCAGCTCCCCACCTACGCCACCAGCCCCTCCGCCCAGCCCATGCCCGACCACCCCATCTTCTCCCACCTCTCCACCTCCTCCGGCGTCATCGAGTACGATAGCCTCGACGGCACCCCCGTCCTCGGCGCCTTCCAGTGGCTCCCAGACCTCAACCTCGGCGTGCTCGTCGAACTCCCCCAGTCCGACGTCTTCGCCGGCCTCTCCAGCCTCGTCCCCTACACCCTCGGCCTCGTCGTCCTCGCCGCCGCCCTCACCTGGATCGTCATGCTCGTCACCACCAGCCGCATGCTCCGCCCCCTGGGCACGCTCACCGAGTTCGCCCAGCGCATCTCGCGCGGTGAGTGGCGCTTCCGCGTCCCCGAAGAACGCTCCGACGAGATCGGCCTGCTCGCCTCCGCCTTCAACCGCATGGCCGAAGATCTCAGCCAGCTCTATCGCTCCCTCGAAGCGCGCGTCGAAGAGCGCACCCGCCAGATCCGCACCGCCGCCGAGGTGGCCGGAGACGCGGCCTCCGTCCCCGGTGTGGATTCCCTTCTGGAGACGGCTGTGGGACTCATCAACCACCGCTTTGGCTATTACCATGCGGCGATCTATTTGCTGGACCGGGAGGATCGCTTTGCACAGCTCCGCGCCGCGTCGTCTCCTGGGGGCGCGCGGCTGCTCCAAAGCCGCCACAAGATCCCGGTCGGCAAGGCGAGCATCGTCGGCTACACCACCTCCACAGGTAGGGCGCGGGTCGCCAGGGATGTGACCCAGGATGCGTTGTTCCAGCCCAGTCCGGAGCTGCCCGACACCCGATCCGAAGTCGCGGTGCCCTTACGCGTCGGGGAACGCGTGATCGGAGCGCTGGACGTGCAGAGCACCGAGCCAAACGACTTTGGAGAGGAGGACGTGATCGTCCTGCAGACCATGGCGGATCAGCTCGCCGTCTCCATTGAAAACGCGCGCCTGCTTGCTCGACAGACTCATATCGCCGCCCAGCGACAGCGTGTGATCGATATCTTTCAGAGCCTGGCCCAGGAGCGGGATTACGGAGCGCTTCTGCAATCGGCGCCCGAAGAAATCCGGCGCGCGTATGGCTTCGAGCGGGTGAGCCTCGCGTTCGTCGAGGGTGAAGAGGTGGTGCTCGGAAGCAGCGCCTCGCGCGACCCAGAGCATTCCGCCTTGATCGGGGCGCGAGTGGCCCTCGGGCGCGGGCTATTGGGGCGGACAGTCTCTCAGGGCAGGACCATCCGGATGCCGACTCCGTCGGGAAGCGATGAAACGGAACGCGCCGACCCCGCTCTCGGGGAAGTCTACGCCGGCGCCTCTGCCCCGATGATCAGCCGGGGGAAGGTCATCGGTGTGCTTGTGGCGGAGACCGGCAAAGAAGGGGGATTGGATCCCGAGGATGTGGAGGCGTTGGAACTGCTGGCGAGCCAGTTGGCTGTGTCACTGGAGAACATGCGGTTGGTGTCTGAGACCCAACGGAGCCTGCGGCAACTCGATGTGCTCTATCGGGAGCAGACGCGGGAGGCCTGGGAAACCCTTCTTGCAGGGCCGGCGGGCGAGAGGTCCCCGAAGCTCGCGGAATATGGCGAACCGCCCCGAGAGGCGGGTCCGGAACAGGCTGTGGATGATGTGCTGCACACCGAAATCGTTTCGCGCGGCAACGTGATCGGGGAGATTATGCTCGATCCAAAGCGGCCCTCCATCCAGGCCGAGGACGATTTGGAAATCCTGCGCGCCGTGGCGGAGGAGGTGGGGGACCAACTGGAACAAATCCGCTTGATGGAGGACATTCGACGTCGTGCTGCACACCTGCAGACCGCCTCGGAGATCACCACCCATGCTACCCAACTTCTGGATCTGGACACGCTCCTGGGTCGGGCGGCCAATCTGATCTGCGATCGATTTGGATACTACCTCGTCTCCGTCTTCCTGCTGGACGAGCCCGGGAAGACCGCGTTCATCCGCAAGTCAAGCGGTGAAATCGGGAAACGGCTGACACGCCAAGGTTTGGAACTGAATGTCGGCTCGGCTTCGATTATTGGCCAGGCGACGGAAAGCGGCGAGTACTACCTGGCACAGGATGTGGGCGCAGACCCCAATTTCCAGCCTCACCCACTGGTCCCAGAAACCGCCAGCGAATTGGCGGTTCCGCTCAAGATCGGGAATCGCGTGATCGGCGCGCTGGACATCCAGCATACACGCCCCAACGCCTTCGACCAGGAGGAGGTGGACGTGCTCCACATTCTCGCCGACCAGATCGCCATTTCCGTTCAGAACGCCCTTCTCTTCGATGAGGCCTTGGACCGGGCGGAGCGAGAGCAGGCGGTGGCCGAGATCGGCGGCAGCATTTGGGGCAGCGGGGATACGAGACAGATCCTCGAGATCTCCGCTCAAGAACTCCGAAGCCATCTGGGCGCATCCGAAGTCCGCATCCGCCTGCGCCCGGGCTTCCGCCTGGAGGAAGACGGAAAGGGTGAGTAGGGGTCAATGAACACGCGAGCTGTCCAAAGTCGGCCAGGCGCCTCCTCCCCGCGGTGGCCCTCGGGAGAAACGCCCCGCGGGCCCATTCGGCCACGAGGGGTCCATCGCGCAATTGGCCGGGGAGACGTCCCGCATGAGTGACCGCTCATTGAAAGCGCTGCGCGACCGGTTCAACCAACTGTACGAGGCCTCCCAGCGGGCAGGCCCGGATGCCGATGGCGGCGCCGCACGCATCGGGGGGCCCGAGGTTCCGCGCGACGGCACAGCCGGGAAAGCGTCTCGCGACCGCCCTCCTTCACCACCATTGCGCGAGAACGCCGGGCCTCGCGCCGTTGCGACGCCCATCGGGGTCGAAACGGGGCCAGAAACCCCGAACCCTCTGGAGGCTGCGGCCGAGGACATCCCTCCCGGGCCCGAGGCGGCAGGGGGGCTTCTGCGTGTTCCGATAGAGAGCCCGGAGGGGCCGCTGGGGGTCCTGGAGGTGGATGCGCCGGAGGGCCATCTTTGGACAGATGATGACCGGTTGCTCGTCGAGGCGGTCGCCCAGCAGCTAGCGGGGGCTTTGCAGGAGGCCCGCTCACGGGAGATCACCGAGCAGGCCCTGGAGGAAATGCGCCGGGCCGACCGCCTGAAGAGCCAATTCCTGGCCAATATGAGCCACGATTTCCGCACGCCGTTGAACTCCATTATCGGGTTCTCACGCGTGATCTTGAAAGAGATCGATGGCCCCATCAACGACACGCAGCGGCAGGATCTGCAGGCCATCTATGAGAGCGGGATGCATCTGCTCAACATGGTGAACGATATCCTCGACCTGACCCGCATCGAGGCCGGCCGCATGGATCTCACTTTTGCCGAGATGGACCTCAAGCAGTTGGTTGACAGCGTGGTTTCGACTACATCCAGCCTGATCGGGAACAAGCCGCTCGATTTGGTTGTGGATATCCCGGATACCCTTCCGCAAGTGCACGCCAATCGCACCCGCATGCGGCAGGTGCTTCTCAATCTGGTCTCCAACGCGATCAAGTTCACCGAGGAAGGATATGTGATGATTTCCGCCCGGGAACTCCCAGATCGTGAGCCCGCAGAGGTCCTGGTGGCGGTCTCGGATACCGGCCCGGGAATCCCGGGCGAGTACCGGGATCGCCTGTTCGAACCCTTCACCCAGATCGACAGCCTCACCCCGACCGTTCCGGGAGGCAGCGGGTTGGGTCTTTCCATTTGCCGGCACCTGATCGAACTGCACGGAGGGCGGATTTGGGTGGAAAGCCTGCCGAGTGAAGGGAGCAGCTTCCTGTTCACGCTTCCGGTAGAACAGGCGGCCGCCCTAGCAGGGGAGGCTCTGGCCCGCCTGCTGATCATCGATGATCAGGTGGAGGCAGCGGCACGCTATGAGAAACTCATCGGGACGGAGGGGGTGGAATTCAATACGATCGCAGATCCCGATCGGGCCATGGAGTTCACCTTGCAACGCAAGCCCCATGTGCTGATCCTCGACCCCCTACTGCCGGAGGATGCAAGTTGGCAGACGCTCGCCGCGCTCAAACGCGCCGGGGAGACGCGTGAGGTGATGATCACAATGTGCACGCTCTTCCCGGAGGACGGTGGGTTCTCTCTGGGGGCCACGGATTTCCTATCCAAACCGGTGGACGAGGGCGAACTGCTGCGCAATCTACGCCGCTGGAGCCTGGAAGATCGGGATACCGCTGCGGTGCTGGTCATCGGCGACCAGCTCGATGAGATGCGGCGCATATGCACCGCCATCGACACGCATGGCCGGGCGCGCGCGGCGCTCGCCGAAACCGGGGGCTCGGCACTCGCCAAGATCCATGCCCACGTCCCCGATTTGATCCTGCTGGATCTCACCATGGCGGCTGGGCACGCGTTCAAGACCCTCAGGGCGTTGAAGGAGTCCGATCGGACCGCAGAAGTGCCCCTCCTGGGGCTCATCCCGGCACAACCCAGCCGGGAGGAATTGGCACAGCTCAAACAAGGCGCCGAGTACCTGCGGCAACACCGGAGGCTCTCGGCGGAAGGGCTCGCTGCGGAGCTGCGGTTTTATCTTGCGGGCCTGACAGCTCGAGGGGAGGGCGTCGGGGAGACCAAGCCCCTGTCGCCATTCCCGGAGTGACATACGCCCCCGTTCTCCGAGGTCGTGTTACCCTTAAGCCGCAGCACCCCCGGGCCCATCCAGCGCCGGGGAAAGGGACCGACCGCACCACGCAGGAGTGCTCATCACCGTGAAACGACATGCGAAGATTGTCGCCACGATCGGCCCCGCGAGCCAATCCGAGGACTGCCTGCGACAGTTGATCGCCGCCGGCATGGATGTGGCGCGCATCAACTTCTCACACGGCACACCGGAAAAGAACGGGAAGATGATCCACCGGATCCGGGCCATCGCCGGCGAGATGGAAAAGGCCGTCACCGTCATGCAGGACTTGCGCGGACCCAAATTGCGCACCGGCCGGCTGGCGGGGGAAGAGCCCATCCACCTCACCGCCGGAAACCCACTGGCGCTGTCCACGGAACCCTGCGCCTCCACCGAACGCTGCGTCTTCGTTGACTATTCAGACCTGACGAAAGACGTCTCCGCGGGCGATCGCATACTGCTCGATGACGGCGCCATCGAACTGCGCGTCACCGCGGTGGAGGGGGCCCAGGTGCAGACCGAGGTCGTCAATGGCGGCGCCCTGGGGAGCAACAAAGGCATCAACCTGCCCGGGGTCGCCATCTCAACGCCAGCCCTCACCGAGAAGGATCTGGCGGATCTGGACTACGGCCTCGCCCAGGGGGTCGACGCAATCGCCATGTCCTTTGTGCGCGGCCCCGGGGACATGCGCCGGCTCCGGCAGGCCGTCGCCGACTGTGAATCTCAGGGGGCCAAACCGCTCTTGATCGCCAAGCTGGAGCGGCCGGAGGCCGTGGAGCAGCTCGACGAGATCTTGGAGATCTCCGACGGCGTGATGGTGGCGCGCGGGGACCTGGGTGTGGAGGTTTCACCGGAGCGGGTGCCTTCCCTGCAGAAGCGCATCATCCATCGGGCCAACGCGCGCCTGAAGCTGGTGATCACCGCCACCCAAATGCTGGAGACCATGATCCACAACCCCCGGCCCACCCGGGCCGAAGCATCGGATGTCGCCAACGCAGTCTTCGACGGCAGCGACGCGCTCATGCTCTCCGGGGAGACCGCGATCGGGGACTATCCTGTGGCCTCCGTGAACACCATGGCGCGCATCATCATGGACGCGGAGGCACACGCCCCCGAGTGGGGGTATCGCCCGCCGGAGGCGCCCACCGGCACTCAGGACGATGCTGTGGCGACCACGCATGCGGCGCGATCGCTGGCTCACGACCGGGATGTGGCGGCCATAGCCGTCTTCACTCGCTCCGGCCGCACCGCCCGCTTGATGTCCAAGGCGCGCCCGCGCGTCCCGATCTACGCCTTCACCCCTGAGGAGACCACCTATCGGGCCATGGCCACCCTGTGGGGGGTGCACCCCAACCTGGTGCCCATGTCAAACTCGGTCGAGGAGATGATCGAGCACGTCCGCCTCGCCTGCCTGACATCCGGAGCCGTCAGCGTCGGAGAGCAGGTCGTGCTCGTGGCCAGCTTGCCCATCGGCGCCATGGGGCCGCCGAACTTCACCCTGCTGCACCGGATCGAGTAGCGAGTAGAACGACGAACGACCGCTGGCCAACGGATCCATATGCCGCCCGGGCCCATGGCCGGGCGGCGAGGTCGCGGCCCCCACCCCGTAAGACGTTGCATGCAACGTCTCTACGCATTTCGCTTCCGGCCGGCGGAGAGCCACCGACGGCACCCCAAAGCGCGACGAACGGCCAACGCGTCTGTCGTTGGTCGTTCGTCCTTCGAAGTTAGTCGTCTATCGTCCGCGGCGGCGCGCAGCGCGCACAGCCAACCGAGGCGCCCTGCGAATCGCCCCTACAACCCCAGCTTGTCGGCCACCCACCCGAGATCCAATTCTTCGAGCTTCTCCCGGGTCGGATTCCCGGAGTCCATCTCCCAGCCGCTGAGCTCGAAATAGGTGTCCAGGCCCCGCTCGAACTCCTCGCGGTCCAGGATGAAGCCGTCGCTCGGCCCGCCGCCCTTCAGCGCCTTCTTGAAGAACTTCTCCGGCAGCTTGTCCTGGTTCCGGTCGAGCCCTTCACGGGCGTTGAAAGCGCGCAGCATGTTCAGGCGGCGTTCCCCCAACCGCTGCAGCTCATCCAGATCGACATCCTCCCATCCGGTGATCGCCCGCACGGTCTTGACCATCCGGTCAGGGCCGAAGAGCTGCCAGGCCGGACCGTACACGAACTGGCACAGATCCAGGCTGTCCAGGGCGCTGTATTGCTGCTGCATTGCGACGGTGTAGCGGATCTTCTCCCGGGTCAGCGACTGCGGCGGCTGCGGGTCGGAGAACCCCATGGGCGCCAGGCGGTCTTCGTAGAATTCGTAGTCCTCCTCGTAAGCGGGGTCGTGCTCGCTGGATTGGTGATCCGCGCCGTAAGGGTTGACGGCGTAAATCAGTGCCAGTGACCGTTTCACCTGCGGCATATGAGCGGGCGCCTCTTGGCCCTTGGAGGTGATCAGGAACTGCTCGGTGCCGCGCTCGATCTTCCGGGCGGCGCGCTCCGAACCCTCCGCCAGGATGGCGCCGAAGCCCTCCTGCCTACCGATCATCTCGGTGAGCTTCACCATGGAGTCGGCGTTTCCCCAGGTCAGGTCCAAGCCGCCCGTATCCTCCAGGGTGATGCGGCCCTCGTTGAAGGCCTCAAAAGCCCAGGAAATCGTCGCCCCGCAGGAGATGGTGTCCATGCCGTACTTGTTGCAGATTTCGTTCGCCTTGGAGATGGCGATCAGATCATCGACGCCGCAGTAGCTGCCGAAGGTGGAGGTGGTTTCGTATTCGGGCCCCCCGTAATGCGGATCCACGCCGTACTTCTCGTTCTCGGCCTCCACGACCCGCTTGCAGCGCACCGTGCAGGCGTAGCAGGTGTCGCGGCCCTGGCGGTCCTGGTCGCCCTCCGCGGCGCCTTTCAAGATGGTATCGTACATGGTGGTGCCGTCGATGGCTTCCCACTCGTCGAACACCCCCTGATTGAAGTTGTAGGCCGGGAGGGTACCGATGGTCTGGTTGGCCCCCGTCGTCTCCGCCGTGCCGTACTTCGACAGCCCGGCGATCCCCGAGTCGTCCAGGTTCTTGGCGCCCCATTGGGCGAGTTCAATGACGCCGCGCTTGTCCGCCAATTCCGGGCGGTTCTTGCCGCGCACCGCAACGGCCTTCAGGTTCTTGGAGCCCATCACCGCGCCCATGCCGGTGCGGCCGTTGGCCCGGTTCGACATATTGATGATGGCCGCGAAACGCACCCCGTTCTCACCGGCCGGTCCGACCTGCAGCACCTCGATCTTGTCATCCCCCAGCTCTTCGCGGATCATGGCCTCCGCCTCGCCCGTGAGTTTCCCCCACAGGTGCGACGCGTCGCGCAGCTCGGCCTCCCCGTTGTTGATCCACAGATAAACAGGGGCGGGCGATTTCCCCTTGATCACCAACGCGTCATAGCCCGAGAATTTGAATTCCGCCGGCCAGAATCCGCCGCATTGTGAATCCCCGACCGCTCCCGTCAGAGGCGACTTGGCCACGGCGGTCATGCGGCTCTGCCCGGAGATCGGTGCGCCGGTGAGCACGCTCAAGGCCAGCACCAGCACGTTGTCCGGGCCCAGCGGATCCTCCCCGCCCTCGGTCTCGTTCAGCAGATAGTACATCCCCAGCGCGCTGCCGCCCATATACTTCCGGTAGAACGCCTCCCCCGGTTGCTCAACTTCGATCTCCCCGCTGGTCAGATCCACGTGCAGAATCTTGCCGTTGTATCCGTAAGGCATCAGAGACTCTCCTTTCGCTTCGACAACACCCGACGTCTCCGGCCCTCACCTCCGGAAATCGAGGAAAAGATCCGTACCCGGTCCCCATCCTGGAGCTTCCGGTTCGTTTCCCGGGCGTGCTCGTCGTTGACGCTGATCACCACCCTGCGTTCGATCCCCAAGTTCGCCAACAGATCTTCGACGGTCGCCCCATCCCCCAACTGGAGCGAGATCTGGCCCCCCGTCTCGCGCGGCAGTTTTTCCCGGAGGATGGAGTATAGCCGAACATCAATCGTTATCACAAGTCCACCTGCCAGGGTGCGCCAGGGGTTGTTCGGCCTGCACCCCGCTTTGAGGCGCCGTTTGGCGACAACCCATACAGAAAAATGAACGGCCCCGCCCGGTCGCGACTCGGACCCCGAGCGGGAGGAACACCGGCGCCCAGCCGATCCCCAAGAGCTGCAGGGAACCCAACCATCGTCTCGGCCGCGACTTTCAAGCCTACCCCGACCCCTCGCCGGATCTGCACATTCCGCTGAGGGATATCGCCTCTTCTGTCTAGAATTGTACCAAGCCGTTGATGAACCTCAGCAGCGGGGTCGGATACAGGCCAAATAGGATCAGCAGGCCCGAAAGAAGGGTGAGGGCCACCCTGGAGGCCAAGGTGCTGGGGGATACAGGTCGGGGCTCGGTCTCCTGTTCGGGTTGTCGGAACAGTTGCACAAGCACGCGCACATAGTAATAGACGCCGATTACGCTGCCGACCACCAGGGTTCCGAGCAGCACCCACATAGAAGACTCCACACCCGCCACGGCCACATATATCTTGCTGATCAGCCCCGCCATCGGCGGCAATCCTGCCAAGGAGAGCAGGGAGGCGGAGAGCGCCAGCGACAGCCCCGGCCGCTCCCAGAACAAGCCCTGGTACTGCTCCAGAGCCTCCCGTTCGTCATGCGGCTCGGACAACATGCTGATCACGCCGAACGCCACCAGCGTGGTGATGGAATAGACGATCAGATAGAAGACCACCGCCGGCTGCGCCGAGGGCCCGGAGCCCAAGAAGGCGACCAGGACGTAGCCCATGTGCGCGATCGAGGAATAGGCCAGGAGGCGTTTGAGATCATCCTGAATGACGGCCATTATGTTCCCGGTCAGTATGGACGCCAAGGAAATGGCCCCGAAAACCGCCCAGAGCGGCCCTCCTGCCTGAAGGTTTGTGTCTGTGAAGTAACGCAGCGCCAGCGCGAACATGGCCGCTTTGGAGACGCTCGCCAGATAACCCGTGACAGGGGCCGGCGCGCCTTGATAGACATCCGGGGTCCACATGTGAAAAGGAACCAGCGCCAGCTTGAAGCCAACGCCGATGATCAACATCCCGGTTCCGATCCAGAGCAAACCGGTCCCTGTACCCATGTCGGCGATTTCGGTCCTCAGCCCCTCAAAGGACATCGTTCCGAATTCCGCGTAGATGAGCGCCATGCCGAACAGCAGGGAAGCCGAGGTGGCCCCACCCAGGATCAGGTATTTGATCGCGGCTTCCAGCCGGCGTCGATCCTCGCGCATATAGGCGATCATGGCGTATAGCGTCACGCTGAGGATCTCCAGCCCGAGGAAGAACGAGACAAAATGGCTGCTCAGCACCAGGGTGCTCGCCCCTACGGCCGACAGGAGCAGCAAGATGTAGAACTCCTCCCTGTTCACATCATCCGTTCTTCGCAACATGCCATGGGAAAACACGGCCACGATCGCCGTCGACGCGAAGATCAGACCCATGAAGCAGTAGGCGTAGATGTCCGCCCTGAACAAGGAAGTCACCGTTCTCGGCAAGACGCCTGAAGCGAAAAACAGACTCAAGAAGGCAACCCCGAGCCCAAACAAAGTGAGAGATAGCACAAACACGTGCCGGCGATAGAATGCCACCGCCAGCATCACGACCACCGCCGTGATTGCCAGCACCAGCAAAGGAGCCAGGGCGATCAAATCAGTTCCCGACATAGGCTGCGTCTCGCATTGTCCTTTCGGTCATCCCGCGGGCAAGGGCTGCATCTGCACGCCTGTGGGCTTTTACACATACCCAAGGGCTTCGCGACCGGCGCCCCTGCCGAACTCAACCCCACATGTCGCTGGCGCTGTCCACATCTATCGTATTGAAATGCCGGTGCAAGCGCAGCACCAACGCCAAGCCCACTGATACCTCGGCCGCGGCCATGCTCAGAATGAAAAGAAACATCACCTGTCCGTCGGCTTGTCCCCACTCGGAAGCCGCCACCACAAACGCCAGGCCGGCCGCGTTCAACATCACTTCAATGGAGAGTAGGATGAAGAACAAGTTGCGCCGGAGCATCACCCCGGCCACCCCCAGGCAAAAGAGGATCCCCGCCAAGAGCAGTCCGTGTTCTACGGGTATGCCCGTCATCTCTCCGCCTCCGTGGTGGGGCCGTGCGCCCCCCAGCCCAGATGATATGCGCCGATCAGCGCGGCCAGCAGCAGGAAGGAGGCCAATTCCAGACCGATCAGATAGGGCCCCATGAGGGAAATCCCAACCTCCTTTGGACCGATGGCTTGGCCCCCGGCAATGCCTCGCACCTCCCCGCTGAGGAAGAACTGAATCAGCTCCGCCCCAAGAATGATGGCCAACAGGGCCGGGCCACGCCAGATTCTCGGGTGCATCCACTCCGATTCTTGATCCGCGGCGGAAGGGCCGAGGTTCAGGAGCATGACCACGAACACAAAGAGCACGATGATCGCCCCCGCGTATATGATGACTTCCATGGCCGCCACGAAGGGCGCGCCGAGGATAAAGAAGATGAGCGCCACGGAAAGCAGGGAGACGATCATGTACAACAAGGCGTGCGTGGCGTTGTTACGGCTGATGACCATGACCGTGGAGAGAACCGCGATACCCGCCACGATGTAGAATGCAGTTTCCATATCGATTCTTCGCTATCTGTCGACCGACATCATGGCAGCAGAGTCTTCAGGTCGACCGGTGGATCCTCTTTTCGGGCCTCACCCTTGTCCTTGCCCCCGATCGCCAATCCAGCCACACGGTAGAAATTGTAGCCGGGATATTTCCCGGGTCCCGAGATAAGCAGATCCTCCTTCTCGTACACCAGATTCTGCCGGTCGTACTCCGACATCTCAAAATCAGGGGTCAGTTGTATCGCATAGGTCGGGCAGGCCTCTTCACACAAGCCGCAGAAGATGCAGCGCGAGAAATTGATGCGGAAGAACTCCGGGTATCGGCGCCCATGCTCGTCCTCGGTCGCCTGCAGCGCGATGCAGTCCACCGGGCAGGCGATGGCACACAGGTAGCAGGCGACGCAGCGCTCTTCCCCGTCCGGATCCCGGGATAGGACGATTCGCCCCCGCCACCTCGGCGGCAGATAGGGCTTCTCCTCCGGGTACTCGACCGTCGCCCGCGGGGTGAAGACATGTTTGACCACTTCCCAAACGGACCGCAGCGAACTCAGCATGCTCTACCCCTTACTCAACTACCCGTCGCCAGCAGGATGCCGCCGGTCAACAGTATGTTCAACAACGCCAGGGGCAGCATCACCTTCCACCCGTAGGACATCAGTTGATCATAGCGCGGTCTGGGGACCGAGGCCCGGATGGCGATAAAGAGAAGAATGAATGCGAAAGTCTTGCCGCCAAACCAGACGATGGGCGGCAGGATCGGGCCCTGCCATCCGCCGAAGAACAGCGTGACAATGATGGCCGATATGAGCCCCAGACCAGTGTATTCAGCGACATAGAACATGCCGAATTTGATGCCCGAATACTCGGAGTGAAAGCCAGCGATCAACTCCGACTCCGCCTCTGGCAGATCAAAGGGGGGCCGCCGCATCTCCCCCATTACGGCGATCATGAAGACCACGAATCCGAGCGCCTGGGGGACGACGAACCACATCCCCTTCTGCGCCGCCACGATGTCCTGCATGCTCAGAGAGCCGGAGAGCATGACGACCCCCATCACCGACAAACCCATGAAAACCTCGTAGCTCAACATCTGCGCCGCCGCTCGCAGCCCTCCCATGAGCGAGTACTTGTTGTTGGACGACCAGCCTGCGAGCACAATGCTGTACACACCCATGGAGGACATGGCGAGAAAGAAAAGCAGGCCGATGTTCAGATCGACCACATAGAAGCCAGGAGAGACGGGCACGACGGCGAAGGAGAGCAATACGGTGCTCATGACGATCGCCGGAGCGAGGACAAAGACGGGCTTATCCGCAAAGGGCGGAATCCAATCCTCCTTGGTGAAGATCTTGATCATGTCCGCCAGCACTTGAAGTACACCGAACGGGCCGACGCGGTTCGGGCCATACCGATCCTGGAGCAACCCCAAGAAACGCCGCTCCAACCAAATGAGCCCCGCGGCGACCATCAGTGGTCCCATCAAGATCACCAGCAGAATAATCACGTGTGTGAGAACCGGGCTCAAACCGAACATCACTCTCCCTGATCCACTTCCTGCGCCGCCCAACCGGCGGTCAGTTGGCCGGCGGTTTGGGGAAGGCCAAATGGAAATCCAACTACCCCACGGGGCAGCGAAGCGATGTGCCGCAGCGGAAATGCGGCCCCGTGGCCGGACACCGTCAAGTGCAGCGCCGCGCCTTCCTCGAGGCCCAGCGCCTCCGCATCCTCCGGATTGACCCCGAAGTACGGCTCAGGGGAAAGCTCCTGAACCCCTGGGGAATGCCCGCTCAGCGGCTCTGAACCAAATACGTGGTTCAGGGGGACGAGCAGCTTCTCCCCTTCCCGTGGCTCGAAGACCTCCGGGGTCGTGTCAAAGTAGGAGAAACCGGCCTTCCCCGCCTCGATCAGGCGGACGCCCGGATCACCGCCTACCAACGGGCCCGCAACCTCGCTCTGGAATTTGTTGAGCGCCTGGACCGAATTCCAACCCGGCGCCCAGACGCGCGGCAGCAGGGCGGCCGGTGGGATTCCCCGGTACCCCTCCATCGAGAACGCCAGGGCGGAGTCCAAATCCTCGGGCGGCCGGCGTTCGTTCACATCCTCGTCGGCGTACATGGCCGTGCGCCCGCTGTATCGATGCGGCTGGCGCGGGATCCGCTCGCCGGACACGCGGAAGTCCGCGTCGGGCGCGATATCGGCCACCGGCGCCAACACGGGCATGTCCGCGATCATCGCCCGGGTCACGTCGTCCAGGTTCACTTCGGCCGCCGCACCGCCGCCTTCGACGGCAGCCTGTACGGCATTCAGCCAGCGCCAGCTCTCCCGGATTTCCCCTTCCGGGATGAACACCTGAAAGAAGCGCTGCGCGCGCCCCTCGTTGTTCACAAAGGTGCCATCGCTTTCGGCAAAGGTCCCGCTGGGCAAGACGATGTCCGCTTGGGCGCTGGTCCGGCTCTCCAGCGCATCGACGACCACCAGCATGCTCGCGGCGCCCAACAGCTCTTCGGCCAGGGCGACCTCGGCCCGAAAGAGATCGTTCTCCAGCACGATCAGCAGCGGCTTCTCCGCCCCTTCGAGCGCAAGGCGCGCCGACTCCAGCCCGCCCGCCCCAAAGAGGGCAAGACCAAAGTCGTTTGGCGCGGTCATGGCAAAGCACAGCTTGGCCGCGGGTTTCTGGGCGTGCAGCGCGCGCGCCACGTTGGCCGCCGCCTCAATCACCGCGGGCTCCCCGCCGCTCACCCCTGAAATGACCACCGGGCTCTCGGCCGCCAGCAGGTCCGAGGCGATCGCCTCGGCGCGCGCCTCCACCTCCGGCGAGAGATCCGCCACGGCGGGGGCCGCGGGGTCAATGGCGTGCGCCACGGCAAAGCCCAGCCGCGCCAGGTCCTGGGGTGCAGCGTGGTACGTTTCCCGCGCCACATCTTCCAGCTTGGTGGCCGCGACCGTGGCCAGATAGATGGGCCCCCTTTCGATTTGCAGCGCCTCCCGCACCGCAGCGTCGTTCCAATCTGGGATCCCCAGCCCGCGGGAGATGGACATGGGTGCCTGGCGGGCGGTTTGCCGCAGAGCCAGCGCCAGCATAGGGGCGGTGTTGGTCAGGTCCTCCCCCAGCACCAGCGCGGCGTCCGACTCCCGCACCTGGCGCAGGGAGGCCGTCGGGACGGGCCCCTCCCGCAGGATCTGGGCGGCGGCGGCCACCAAATCGAGCTCCGCCTCGGGCTGCCCCGCGAAGAATCGTTCATCCCCGACCAGCCGGCGCAGGGCGTGGTTGCCCTCCAGCGAGCCGCGGGGGGATCCGATGCCGAACGCGGGACGCCCGCTCCGGATTGCATCCGCGATGCGCGCCACTGCCTCCGCTCCGGTTGTCCCCCGGCGTTCTCCATCCCCATCCCGGACGGCAGGCTCCCGCAGGCGCGCCTCGCTGTTGACGAATTCGTAGCCGTAGCGCCCTCGATCGCATATGAAGTACCCGTTCACATCCCAGTTGTAGCGATTGCGCACCCGCCTCAAGGCACCGTATCGCTCGCCCGGAGTGATATTGCAGCCCAGCGAGCAGTGGGTGCAAATGGAGGGCGCGGTCTGCAGGTCCCACTTTCGTGTGTAGTGCCGCTTCAGGGACTTGTCCGTGAACACCCCCGTCGGGCACACCTCCACCAGGTTGCCGCTGAACTCGCTCTCAAGGGCACCGTCCTCATAGCGGCCATAGTAAAGCGCATCGTGCGCCCCAAACACGTCAAAATCCCGCCCTTCGGCATAGTCGCGATAGAAGCGCACGCAGCGGTAGCACTGGATGCAGCGGTTCATCTCGTGGTTGACGAAGGGGCCAAGGTATTGGTTGCGGTAGGTCCGCTTGTTGAATCGGTAGCGGCGGTATGCGTGCCCGGTCATCACGGTCATATCCTGCAGGTGACACTCCCCGCCCTCGTCGCAGACCGGGCAGTCGTGCGGATGATTCATCATCAGCCACTCGATGATCGAGGCGCGGAATTCGACCACTTCGGGGTCATCGATGGAGATGCGGGTCCCGTCGGCGGCCGGGGTCATGCAGGACATCACGATCTTGCCACGGGTATCGTTCTCATCCTTGTACTGCTTCACCGCGCACTGGCGGCATGCGCCGATGGAGCCCATGGCCGGATGCCAGCAGAAATAGGGGATGTTCAGCCCCGATGACAGGCAGGCGTCCAGCAGATTCTGATCCGGGTCCACTTCATAGGCTTTACCATCGACATAGATCGTGGCCACGCGTTACCTCCACGGGCATGCTTGGTCATGAATATGGCGCTCAAAATCCTCTCGGAAGTACTTCAGACCACTCTGCAGGGGTTCGGCGGCACCTGGAGCCAGGGCGCAGAACGTGTTGCCCGGGCCCATCCACTTGGCCAGCTTCTCCAGCAGGTCCAGGTCGCTCTCCTGCCCGGCGCCGTTCTCAATCGCCTCCAGCGTTTTCGCCGCCCAGCGGAGCCCCTGCCGGCAAGGAGTGCACCATCCGCAGGATTCCTGGGAAAAGAAGCGCTCCATATTCAGGATCATCCCCACCGGGCAAGTCCGATCATCCAGCACGATCATCGTGCCGGTGCCCATCCGGCTGCCCGCTTTTTGCACCGAGGTGAAATCCATCCTCACGTCGAGGTGTTCCTCGACCAGGAAATCGGTCGATGCCCCGCCGGGAAGAAGCCCCCGGAATTTCAGGCCCTCGCGCATACCTCCCGCCTTCTCCTCCAGAATTTCGCGGACGGTGGTGCCCATGGGCAGCTCCCAGCATCCGGGGTTGTTGACCTTTCCGCTCACGCCATACAGCTTGGTCCCGCCGTCCTCGGAGTGGCTGAGCCCCTTGAACCACTCGGCGCCGTGATTGATGATGTGGGGCACGTTGCACAAAGTCTCGACGTTGTTCACGATGGAGGGTTTCCCCCAAAGGCCGCTGGTCTGCGGATACGGCGGCTTGGCGCGCGGGTTGGCGCGCTTGGCCTCTAGGCTGTTAAGCAGCCCGGTCTCCTCGCCGCACATATAGCGCCCGGCGCTGACGTGCAGGTGCAGGTTGAAGGTGAAATCCGAACCGAGGATATTCTCCCCCAGGTATCCGCCCTGATGCGCTTCCTCCATGGCCGCCCGCAGCCGGCGCGCGGCCTCCTTGTAAGCCCAGCGCAGGAAGATATATCCCTCCTCCGCGCCGATCGCATAGGCGCTCAGGATCATGCCCTCGATCAGGGCGTGCGGATCCCCTTCCAGCAGCACCCGATCCTTGAAGGTTCCCGGCTCCATCTCATCCGCGTTGGCGATCAGGTATTTGGGGCGGGGGGCATGCGGACCGGAGGGCACGAAACTCCACTTCAACCCCGTGGGGAACCCGGCCCCGCCGCGGCCCTTCAAATTGGAATCCTTCACCTCGCCCATCACATCAGCGGGGGTGAGATCGCTCAGGGCCTTGTGAAGCGCCTGGTAGCCGCCCGCGGCCTCGTAGCCCTTTCGGTCCAGGGCCGAACCATCAGATGGGATCTTGCCCGTCAGCGGCGTCTCCATCAAGCCTCCGGTGCCCGATAGCCGTCGAGAATGTGGTCGATCTTTTCGACCGTCAGGTCCTGGTACAGTTCTTCATCGATCATCATCGCCGGCGCGTGATCACAGGTTCCCAAGCACGGTATCGGCAGCAAGGTGAAGAGGTTGTCCTCCGAGGTGCCGCCGAGTTCGACGCCCAGGCGCGCCTGCAGGTGCTCCAGCAGCCCTGGATATCCCATGATCCAGCAGCTCACGCTGTCGCAAATCAAGATCACATGCTCGCCCACGGGTTTGCGGAATACCAAGCTGTAGAAAGTGGCCACGCTCTCCAACTCGTCCGGCGTGACCTCCAGCAGGGAGCTGACCTCGAGCAAGTGTTCGTCGGACACCCATCCGTGGCCGCGCTGCACGATCTTCAGCGCCTCGATCCCCGCGCCTTGCCTGTGCGCGTAGTGGGTCGCTTCCTCCAGGATGGCCTGCTTCTCCGCTTCCGTCAGCATCGCGAGTCCTTCTGCATGATCCTACCGATCCACATCGGAAAGCACAAAATCCACGCTGCCCAGTATCGCCAGCAGGTCGGGCACCATGAACCCCCGGCTGATCATCGGGACCATCTGGACGTGCGGGAAGGAGGGCGTCCGGATCCGCACGCGATAGGCCTCCGTGCTCCCGTCGCTGATCAGATAGTATCCGTTGTTGCCCTTGGTCGCCTCCACGCTCGCCAGCGCCTCCCCGGGCGGGACCACCGGCCCCCAGCTCACATTCAGGAAATGGGTGATCAGGGTCTCGATATCCTCCATTGTGCGAGCCTTGTCCGGCGGGGTGGCCGGCGTCTGGTGCGACTTATATGGCCCGGGGGGCATGTTCTCCAGGCACTGCTCGATGATGCGCAGGCTCTGGCGCATCTCCTCCACGTGCACGGCAGCCCGATCGTAGCAATCGCCATTCGTACCCGTGGGGATGTCGAACTCGAACTGATCGTAGCCGGAGTAGGGCCGCTTCTTGCGGAAATCCCATTCCATCCCGGCGGCGCGCAGCCCCGGCCCCGTGACGCCCCATTCGATGGCCTCGTCGACCGTGTAGCTCCCGACCCCCTTGGTGCGCGCCTGGAAGACCTTATTGCGCATCACCATGTCGTCATATTCATCCAGCCGCGCGGGTAGATAGTCCACAAACTCGCGCACCAGCCGGTCCCACCCCTTCGGGAGGTCATGCGCCACCCCGCCGATGCGGAACCAACTGGGGTGCATGCGCCCGCCGGTGATGGCCTCGATGACCGTGAAAGCCCGTTCCCGGTCGGTGAACATGTATAGCACGGGGGACATCTGACCCACGTCCTGCGCAAAGGTGCCGTAGAAAACCAGGTGGCTGGAGATGCGGAAGAACTCCGACATCATCACCCGGATCACTTTGGCGCGGTCCGGCACTTCGATCCCGGCCAGCTTCTCCACCGCCATCACGTAGGGCAGGTTGTTCATCACCCCGCCCAGGTACTCCACCCGGTCCGTATAGGGGATGTAGGTGTGCCATGACTGGCGTTCACCCATCTTCTCGGCACCGCGATGGTGGAAGCCGATATCGGGCACCGCGTCGACGATGAATTCCCCGTCGAGCTGCAGGATGAAGCGCAGAACGCCGTGGGTGCCGGGATGCTGGGGGCCGAGGTTCAGGAACATGAAGTCGGCCTCTTCTCCGCCTCTCGACAGGCCCCAATCCTCGGGCTTGAACTCCAGCGCTTCCTGCTCGCGATCCTGAATCTCGTCGGGGAGCAAGAAGGGCGCCATCTCGGTGGCCCGCGCAGGGTGATCCTTGCGCAGCGGGTGGCCCTCCCAGGTGACCGGCATCAGGATGCGCCGCAAATGGGGGTGCCCTTCGAACTCCACGCCGAACATATCCCAGACTTCGCGTTCATACCAATTCGCCGCCGGCCAGATATCGGTGATGGTGGGGATGGAGGGCCGCTCGCCTTCCAGACCGACCTTCAGGCGCACATCCGAGTTGCGGTCAAAGGACAGCAAATGGTAGACCACGGTGAAGTCGCTGGCGGGCTGCCCCTCCCGATGGCCGCGCACACGCTCATCGATGGCGGTGAGGTCGTACAGCATGCGGTATGGCTGGGGCACCTGGGTCTTCAAATGTCCCACCACCTCATGCGCGCGATCCCGGGACACCCACAAGGTAGGGATCTTGTCCTTGGTGGGCTGCTCCGCCAAGATGGCGTCGCCGAACTTATCTCTCAACTCTCGGACGATGTCAGTGTCAGTCATACAGGCTTTCCGCCCTATCGATACGCGATTGCCCACGGCCCGGGTTTGAACGGCTTGAGGACCGTCGAGGATCCACGGCTCCGATCACCCCTCGCCCACCGCGCGGTGGCACGCCTGGCAAATGGGGGTCACCGTCGCCTCGTCCAGGTACCCCTGATTGGGATCTCCGGAGAGGTGCGAGGTATGGCAATCCACACAGCCGGCGGCGTTTGGATCCACCTGCTGCCAACGCGTCAGAAAAACGTGAAAGTGATTGTTGAAGGTTCTGTTGGACGCCAGATCGCCATGGCATTTTGTGCACGAGCTATCACCGAGCGGGTTCGTGGTGATGGCGGGGCTGTGGAACCGCCCGATCTTGTAGGTATACAGGTCGTGCGCACCCTGCTCCAGGCCGGTGATGCGCCCAACGGGGCCGCCGGCGCTGTGGCAGTCGATGCAGCGCACGGACTTCTGGGCATGGAATGCCGCCAGTGTGGCCGGATCCTGGGCCAGCGACTGCTGGAAGTAGGTCACCTCCGGCTCCGTGTGGCACGATGCGCAAAACGAGTCGTGATTCTCCCGGTCAAGCGCATAGGCAGTCCCGCTGACGGCGATAATGGCCGCAACCACAACAACGAGCGCGCCGATCCGCAGCAGCCGCCCCCGCCTGGCGGAGCGCTCGCGAGGGCTTCTCCGTCTATCCTCTCCCACTCGTTACACCTCGTCCATCGGGCGCAGGACATCCGCCCGGCGTCTTTCCTCACGTTTCAGATCACGCAATGCGGGCCGCTTCCCCTTCTCCACCCCCTGCGGCCCCACGACCCAGCTCAACGGCCGGCGCTCGCCGCCGATGGCTTTGGCCATCAGGGTCAGGCCCTCCAGGAAGGCGTCGGGCCGCGGCGGGCATCCGGGCACATACAGATCGACGGGCAGGAATTTATCCACGCCCTGCACCACGCTGTAGATGTCGTACATGCCGCCGGAGTTGGCGCACGAGCCCATCGAGATCACCCAGCGCGGTTCCATCATCTGTTCGTACAGGCGGCGCACCACGGGCGCCATCTTCTTGAAGACGGTGCCGGCGATAACCATCACATCGGCCTCCCTCGGGGTGCCGCGGATGACCTCCGCGCCGAAGCGCGCAATATCGTACTTTGGGGTGATGCTGGTCGCCAATTCCACATAGCAGCAAGAAAGGCCGAAGTTGAAGGGCCACGGAGAGCGCGCCCGGCCCCAAGCGATCAAGTCCTGCAGGCGGGTCAGCGCCAGAATGCGTTCGAAGACTTGATCCAGCGATCCGCCCCCCTCGATGGGCGCCTCACCGTCCGCCTTTGTCATCCACCATCGCATACGGATAGACTCCTTCCTTCAGTCGCGCTCCCGCCGCCGACCGGGAAGATAACCGCGCGGGCCCCACTCCAGCGCACCCGTCCGCCAGAGATACACCAGCGCCGCCAACAGCAGCAATATGAAGATCACGATCTCGATGTAGCCGGGCCAGCCGGCCTCCCGCACAGCCACAGCCCAGGCGATGATGAAGGCCGCCTCCAGGTCGAAAACCACGAAGAACATGGCCACCAGATAGTATTTGGCGGAAATGCGAAGCCGAGCAGAACCGGTTGTCGTGATCCCAGACTCATAGGGCTGTCCCGTCGCGCGGTCCTCGTGGCGTTCGCCGAGCAAGAAGGAGATGACCATCATGCCCCCGACCACCACCAACACACCGAAAAAGAACGCCACTAGTGGCCAGAGCATGTGCCTCTCCCTGCTCGAATGGAAATCGGGCTCCTGCCGTCGATCTCAACCCATAAGGGACGCCGGTCCCGACGTAAGCATATCTGCATTGCGCGGCTTCCTGAATGGAAAAACGTCATCTCGCTGGCATCACAAAGACATGGGGTGAGGGGGGAGCCTCAGCGCGTGCCCCTCTGCCGGAAGAACCTTGAGCCGCTTTGAGAGTCTGATCGGCCTTCCCACATGTCCCCTCATGATGTGAAATACGCAACCCGTTTATTAAAGCACATTTCGACGCATCCGCAAAGTGCCACGCGGCAAAAGCAGATGCCTCCCGTTTCTGGGGGTCAGTCTCGGGCGCGAGGTGTGTCGAGAGGCGCGGCTCCGCACTTCCCTTGCGCAACATGAGGCGCATCTCGAACACCGAGCGACACAGGGGCGAGGTGCACCGAGAGGTGCGCTGCATGCGCACTCCGCAGCGGCGACCTCTCCACTCCCCCCGCTATTTGCATATACCAGACCTGTTTCATTATGAGCACACTCGTGCATCCGCCAAAGTCGGGCGGCAAGCAATGCGCGGCGGGCAACAAGCGATTGGCTCGAAGCAGTAAGCGGATTGCCGATGGCCGACCGCTGAAAGCTGACTGCCCGATGCGCCCAGCCCGCCTTATTTGCCGCCATCCGCCTTGCAGATCAGGCACGTGAGATCGTCGGACTGGGGTTGATTGCCCACAAACGACTTGACCGAATCGAGCACCCGCACTGCGATCCGCTGCGCGCTCTCGTCCCGGTGCTCGCGCACCACCTCCAGCGCCCGCGCGATCCCGAACTCACGCTCGTCGGAGTCAACCGCCTCCAGGATCCCATCCGTGACGAAGACCCCCAGGCTGCCCGGAGACAGGTGCAGCTCTTCACTGCACCTTATCCCGGCGTCGGCCTGAATGCCCAGCGGCATCCCCGTGTTGCGCAGTTCGAGTTCCACCTGGCCATTTGCATCCAGCACATAACCCGGAAAGTGCCCGGCATTGGCATATACCATCGATCGATCGCTCAGCCTCAGCCGTACGAGACAGAGGGCGACAAAGAAGTCATCGTGGGCCTCCGCCAACAGCTCGCGATTTACATTGGACAACACTTCTCCCAGATCGATGGATGACTTCAAGAAGGAGCGCACGAACGCCCGAGTGGTGGCCATGATCAGTGCGGCACCGAGGCCATGGCCGCTGACATCGCCTATGACGATCCAGACATAGTCATCTGAGACGATGACGTCGTAGTAATCGCCCCCCGTCTCATCGGCCGGCGTGACTGCGCCGTGGATGTCGAAACCCGGCACAGGGACGGGCGCCGGATACAGGCCCTGCTGCACCCGCCGGGCGATCTGCAGCTGGATATCCTGCGCGTGTTTCTCCCGCAATTCTGTGATGTCCTTCAACACCGAGACATACTGGACGATGTTGCCCGCGGCATCCCGCACCGGAGAGATGGTCTGCTCAGACCAGAATAGCTCTCCATCCTTCCTACGGTTGAGGATCGTGCCCCGGAAGTGCCTCCCCCGCGTGATCTGCCCCCACATGTGCTCATAGAATTCCCGGTCATGACGGCCCGACTGCAAAATCCGGGGGTTCCGGCCGATGGCCTCCTCCCAAGAGTAGCCCGTGGTCTTCTCGAACCCCGGATTGACGAACTCGATCGTCCCGGTGGGATCGGTGATCACTATGCCGTCGGCCGTCCCCATCACCACGCTGGCAAATCGATCGTAGGATTGACGGTATTTCTCGAAATATGCGGTGAGCGCGTCCAAGGGCCGTTTCGCGCCCGGGCCGCCTTGATCCACCGGCCCTAGGCTTTCCGCCTGGAGTTGCTCGGCAGCCCGCATCTGTTCGGTGGCGTCCCGAAAGATGACGATTCCGCCAGCGATCTCCCCAGAGGCCTCTCGAAGCGGCCGGCCGGATGCCAGGATCCACATCCCGGCCGGCCGGATGGGATTTCGAATGTAGATCAACTCCTCGCCGGTGACCTCCCCACGGATCGCCCGCGCCAGGGGAAAAGCCTCCGGCGGCAGCGGCGTGACCGTATCCACCTGATAGCAGCCGTAGGCCACTGCCCAGTCAGCAGGCGGGACATCGTACAGGGGGACCCCGAGTATCTCCTTTGCAGCGGAGTTGAACTCGACGATATTGCCATCCGCGCCGGCGACGATCACCCCCTCCGGCAGGTTGTCGAGGATGGAACGTACTCCCCTGAGTGTGAGGGGTTCGAGCCCGGAAGAATCGATGCTTGTCATGCGCCGCCGCTCCACTCGCTCCAAATCCTGGCTCTTGCGTTTGCCGCGAAATTCCCGCCGGGCGCCGGGGCTTGGGAGCCCGGATGTCCGAACCGCTGCCATCGGCCCGCCCCCCTCTCGCATGGCTCACGGTCTCTCGACACGGGGTCATTATACCTCCCCGCCCGATCATGACGGGCGAGGCTGTATAGGCGGCGCGGCATGCGCATTGCGGTATGCGCAGGGCGCCATGCGGTTTGCGCAGGGCGGCAAGCGATGAGCGGTGACTTCGGGCAGTGAGCCAAGGGCTGGTCGCTGATATCTGACCAATGCCCAACGACGAACGAACGGCGTGCGCTTCGCGCATTTGGCTGTCAGCTTTCAGCCGTCAGCGGTCAGCAATCAGCTATCAGCTACATGCACCCTGAACAGCAAAGGCGATCCCTGGTTTGCTTACCAGCTGACCGCTGACGGCCTTTTCCAACCTGCAGCCATCAACCGGCCTATGGCCTCTTCCCCGGTCCCAATTAAACGAACAGCGCCCGAATGGGCGCTGGGAATCGTAAAAGCCAGCCAAGGCTATCCTCCGGCGAGCTCCCGTATACGGCCGAAGCCGCGTTCGATCAGATCCTGCAGGTCCGCGCGCATGGCGCGATATTCCTCGATCGATTTGCCGACAGGGTCCTCGATATCGTAGACCGCGCCGGCCATCTCTGACAGCAGAAAGACGCGCTCCGCCGCCTCCGGAAACTCGAACTGCAGCGCTTCCTTATGCCCCCTCTCCATCACGAGCACCAAGTCGAAGGCGGCCAGCAGCTCAGCGTCGATACGGCGCGATCGGTGATCCGATATGTCCATTCCCAATTCGCCGACGGCCGCCTGAGCATTGGGAGTGGGCGGGATGCCCGGCAGGGCGATGGTCCCGGCAGAGCCCACGCGCCAATCCCCCTCCAATCCTTCTTCCACAAGTTTGCGCGCAAACAACGCCTGAGCAGTGGGGGAACGGCACTGGTTTGCGGTGCACACAAATAGGACCGACGGCATGCTACTGTTCCCCTTCGTCATCCGCTCCGGGGCGGGCGGCCTGTATCGTGAAATAGCCGCACGCGCACGCCAACAGGCCCCACAGAACGGCCTCCCACCAGGCGGCAGTCGAGACCATCAACCCCAGGCAAAACAGCACCAGGGCCACGTTGATGCTGACCTGGTATCCCCGGCGCCGCAACACCTCCCGCAGACTGACCGCATCCCCCCGCGCATGATAATCTGCAAACCCGAAGGACGCCAGGAGGATCGCCAGCCCGGTGATCCACAGGGAGGCGGAACCCACCATGCGCCAATCGATGAGCTCCAGGTTCTCCACGCCGTGAACCCCTACCTCTCCAGGCTTTCGACATAAGCGCGGAATGCGCGCCCCACGGGCGTCAGGAGGCCAGAATCCAGATCCGCCAGGTCGCCGGTGGGATACGCGCTATCCGCCAGACTGAACCAGGCCCAGCGCTGAACGAGGCGGTCATCATCGGGCCGGTACCCGGTGTCCGGATCGCGCATGGAAGCCAGCAAGGAGAAGCTGCGAACCAGGTAGTCGGCGGCGAATTCGGAGGAGTAGCCGTGCTCCGGGGGCATCAGGATCCCGAACTCCGTCACCGCCAGGGGGACGTCCCGGTAGCCGCGTCTCTCCATCCACGCCCGAAAGGCCCGCAGATGGTCCTCGAGCAAGTCCATGCGGCCATGATCCGCCACTTCATAGAGCTGCCCCTGGTCGGCATCCAACCCCGGGGGGATATCCACCCCCCAACTGCCGCGCTGCTCGCGCAGCACGAAGCCGTGCACCGTCCAGATATCCACCGGCATGCGGCTCCCATATCGCGATTCATACGCCCGCAGGGCCCGATCGAGGTATTCCAGGCGCAGCGGAGTGGATTGTGAGACGCCCCCGACCGCGACTTTGGCTTGCGGATCCATCGCTTTCAACGCGTGGTAGAAGTCGTGATACACCTGCGCATAGCGCTCAGGCGTCACATCGTCCTGCCAGATCACATCCGGCTCGTTGCCGATAATCCACACCCTCCCGGGATAGCGCAGCGCGAGGCGCGCCGCGCCCTCGGGCGTGAGCGAGCTGCAATCAGCCGCCACGCGCACCATCTGCCAGTGGTCCGGCTGCAGGTAGCGGGGCCGGCGGGTAGCGCTCCAATCAATGTACCATCCCGCGCCCAGCCGCGGGCCCCAGTAGGAGGCATCCGCCGCCAGCGCAAGCCCGAAGCCAACCCGCCATGAGTCCGGGCGCCAGAGCGGCTCCAAGATGTCTTCTGCGGGCGCCCCGCCGGCCTCACCCCTCGGCGCTTCCGCACTCCCCCCGGCGGAGTCCGAGGCGCTGGGGGTCAAGTTTCCTGCGAACGCACACCCACCTCCCGCCGGCGCATCCGGCCGGGAGAGCCCGAGGTGAATTCCGGCCAGCATGCAAACCACCAGCAGGCCGCCGAGCAGCGCTTCTTTCGGCGCGGGACCCGTTTCGGGCTCGCAGGTCAGAGCGCCCCCTCTCCATCCAGCAGGGCAGGCACGGTGCGCAGCAGGATCTCGATGTCCCGCCGCAGGCTGTAGCCCTCGATGTATTCGATCTCCATCTGCAGCCGCTCTTCCAGATTGAGCAGCCCGCGCCCGGCGATCTGCATCGGCCCGGTCAGCCCGGGGGGGACCGCCAAGCGGCGCCGCTGCAGGTCATCGTACCGCTCGACCACGCGCGCCTCCTCCGGCCTCGGCCCCACCAGGCTCATATCCCCCTTGAGCACATTCCACAACTGCGGGAGCTCATCCAGGCTCCAACGGCGCAGAAACCGGCCCACGCGGGTGACGCGCGGGTCGTCCGGGATCTTGAACGCCGGGCCGTCGAGAACGTTCCCGGCCAGGGCCTCGTCCAGCCGCGCCTCGGCGTCCGGCACCATCGTGCGCAGCTTGATCATGGTGAAGCGCTTTCCCCTTTCGCCCACCCGCTCCTGGCGGAAGAAAACGCCGCCCTGCCCCTCCAGGCGGATCGCAAGACCGGCGAGCAGCATCAGGGGAGCGCTCAGCACCAGGCCTATCGCGCTGAGCGCGATATCCATCGTTCGCTTTACCAGGCGCTGGGCGGGACTGAGCGGCGGCCAGCGTCGCTGCGCCTCCGCCGATCGGGGGTGGGCCGCACCGGCGATCAGACCGGCGGCAAGCGCAACGGCTCGCAGGGCGGCCATGAGCGGAAAAATCAAGAGCAGCGCCGGATCCCGCTGCGCCAGCGAGGCCATCTCCGGGATCGCCGACAGAAAGAAGATCCCCATCCCACCCAGGGCCAGGCGGCCCATAAGCGGAGCGAAGGGGGTGAAAGCCACGAGCAGGGCCAATACGGGGGCCAGCGCCACCTGGAGCCGCTGTGGGACGGGCGTATGGCTGTCCCCGGTGAGCCTGTCCGGGTGCAGGCGGAGCAAGCTCGCCTTCCAGAAGCCGATGCCGTACTTGCGCCGCGCATACGCACCGAGATCCCGGTCGTGAATGTGATATACGATCGCCCCGGGGGTGAACTTCAACAGATAGCCCTTGCGCGCCAGACGGAATGAGAACTCCTGATCCTCGACGGAGGCGGTGGGGAAACGGGGGTCAAAGCCGTCATTGGCCAGAAAGACATCCCGCCGGTAGGCGGCCGCATACGTGTCAACGAAATCGATTGATTCCCGACGCGCGGCCCGGTCGTACTTGTGCGCGTACTCGGCCTGCACGAATCGCGGCACCCAGCCGCGCTGGTGGGTGCGATAGGCGCCCTTCGCCCCGGCGACGTCCGGATCGTGGAAGGTCGCGCTCAGGCGCTCCAGGAAGTCGGGCGCGGGTGCGCAGTCGGCATCGGTGAAGATCAGCAGGTCGCCGGCCGCCTCCTGTGCGCCGTGGTTGCGGGCCGCGGCGGGGCCGAGCGGCGCCTGCCGCAAGACACGTTGGGCGTGGCCCTGGGCGATGCGCGTCGTCTCGTCCTGCGAGCCGTCGTCGACCACGATGACCTCATAGTCGGGCCCTGGCAGGGTCTGATCCCCCAACGCGGCCAGGCAAGTCTCGAGCGTCCCGGCCGCGTCCCGGGCGGGCACGATCACGGAAATCTTCACATCAGGCATGGGGCTTCCGGGGCGATGTCAGCATTTTGGGCATATTATAGGGGACAAGGGAGGAGTGAAAAGGGGGGCTGTGGGGGACCATTGCGTCGTCCCGAGATCCTTCGCTTCGCTCAGGACAGGCCCCCCCCAGTAGGCCGGGTTTGCTACCCGGCATATCCCGACGGCCTACCCCTTCAAGCTTGCC
>CAYMCO010000032.1:0-68540 GCA_964388955.1 uncultured Anaerolineaceae bacterium
CACGATGGCCACTTTCACAAGCCCGTATTTACACCACTCAATGAGATACTACCCGATGCCGGGCAGCAAGCCCGTTGTGTAGGGCGGTTTTGCCAGCCGCCTATGACCCACGAAGGTGAGGATGCCGGGTAGCAAACCCGGCCTACAGGTAACCCGATAGGGTGGCGATGCCGGGTAGCAAGCCCGTTGTGTAGGGCGGCTTTGCCAGCCGCCGAGGATGCCATAGAGTGATCATGCCGGGTAGCAAACCCGGCCTACTGGCGGCCTTCAGCCCGAGTAACGGGCCAGTTTTCGAACATAGCTGCCCCCTGAAATCGAACACACACCAGGCGACCTGTCCGCTTTACACCCGCGGTTCGCTCATGGTAGAATGCCATCGCTCGGGACGGAAGGGATACGCGCCTGGAGGGATGGCCGAGTGGACGAAGGCGGCGGTCTTGAAAACCGCTGTGGGGCGACCCACCGGGGGTTCGAATCCCTCTCCCTCCGCCTGATGAGCCCCTGGGGAGGTGCCGGAGCGGCTGAACGGGGGCGCCTGCTAAGCGCTTGTAGGGGCAATAACCTCTACCGAGGGTTCGAATCCCTCCCTCCCCGCCTGTAACCGGCCCAGCCGGGGACACAATTTGCCCTCGTAGCTCAGTGGATCAGAGCACTTGCTTGCGGAGTAAGGGGTCGCAGGTTCGAATCCTGTCGAGGGCGCCTGATAAGCATATTTCCATTCATGAGAAGCCCGCAGAATGGTCCGCCTCGTATCGAGGCCATCGCCTGGGGGCTTGTTTGTTTGCGGCTTCCGATCCGGAACAAGCCTTGTATACTGCGCTCCGCGAAATGAGGTAGCTGAGGGGTCGCAGCAGAAAATCACGCTGTTAAGGGGCTTGACGCCCCATTATGGCGACGGCAAAGAATCCAGGACGATGTCGAAGATAAGTGGGCTGTAAATCATGGGCCTGAAACGTCTAAGGACGCTCTACCCGCTTCTGTTCGCCCTCTATCCACCACTCGCCTTGCTTGCCAGCAACATGGCGGAAGTTCGCCTTCAGGATGGGCTGCGCTCGCTCGCGCTCAGCCTCGCGCTGGCTGCCCTGGTGCTCTTCATCACACGCCGGGTCGTGAGACGTCCTTTGGCGGGCTCGCTGCTGACGGCCTTCTTCCTGCTGCTCTTCTTCTCCTATGGGCATCTCTATCAGGCCCTGGACGGCATACAGGCCTTTGGAGAACCCCTCGCCCGCCATCGATACTTCCTGCCCGTTTGGCTGCTGCTCTTTGGATTCGGGACATGGGTTATCTTGCGACGAATCCGGGACCTTGAGGCCATCACAAGCGCCGCCGCCACCTTCGCGCTGATCGCCCTTTGTTTGCCCATCATCCAAATGGGTTTCTACTTCCTGCGCCAAAGCCTCGGTGGAACTCCCTCCCAGGAGGCACCATCCTTCCTGGAGACCCTCGAGCCGACGGCACCGGAGGAGAGACGCGATGTCTATTACATCGTGCTGGACGGGTACGCTCGAGACGACTCCCTGAAGGAGGTCTTCGACTATGACAACTCCGAGTTCCTGGACGGTCTGCGAGCGTTGGGATTCTTCGTGGCGGAGTGCAGCCGAAGCAACTATGCGAAGACGCGCATCTCGCTGACTTCGACATTGAACATGGAATATCTGGACACCCTGGGTGTGACGGACAATCGGACGACCGGGCAGACGGCACGCTTGATCCGAGACAACCTGGTGCGCCAGGCGTTCGAAGAACTGGGGTATACGAGCGTCGCCTTCGAGACCAATTTCTACTGGACGGAGTGGGAGGATGCCGACCTCTTCCTCTCCCGCAAGACTCCCGGCGTCGAGGTCGCGGCCCAGCATCTCGAGGAAGTCGTCCTCAACGACTTCGAGGTCCTGTTCCTCAAATCCACCCTATTCCGCGCCTATTTCGACCTGTCGGGGACGCTGTTCGACAGGCTGTTCCCGGGCAGTGTGCTCACAACAACGGCGGTGACGCTGGCGAACCAGCCGCGCATCGCCCACAATGAACGCACCATGTTCGTGCTGGACACCCTCCCCGAGCTGCCGAAGATCGATAAGCCGCTCTTCGTCTTCGCTCATATCGTCAGCCCCCATTGGCCGTATGTCTTCGATCACAAAGGTGACTTCGTCGCCGAGACGCCAAACGACAGCAAGCCGGCCTATGTCGAACAAGTGCGCTATCTGAACGACCGGCTGCTCCGCATCCTTCCGGAGATCATCGAAGGCTCCCGCCCTGCGCCCGTCATTGTCCTGCAAGGGGATCACGGCGCGCCCGGGACCGAGCGGGACCCGGACCGCATGAAGATCCTGAACGCATATTTCCTCCCCGGGGAAGGGGCTGCCGGTTTGTACCCGACGGTCACCCCGGTGAATTCCTTCCGGCTGATCTTCGACGCCTACTTCGGCGCAGATCTGGAGCTGCTGGAGGACGTCAGCTATCATTCCACCGCCGACGATTTCTTCGATTTTACCGTCTTCCCCGATGACCGCCCCGGCTGTGGAGCTCCGGGACCTTAACCTGCGACGACACAGGTCGATGGCTGCACCATTCACTTTGGATGGGGCGCACCCAGATTCATCTTGGCGCGACCCTCCCGGAGGCGCCGTATCCAGCGCCCGGACGGAGGAGATGGATATTCCACACGAGGCGATATCCTCGTATCTCCCGCCGGCGGACCACCCATGTGAACTGCATCACCGGTGATCCGACCCGCTGGTCTCCGGGATTCATGTTGGGGCGCAAATGCTGTGTCTAGGGCAGGAAGTTGATGGGGTTCACCTTGCCCCATCGATCGCTCATCATCTCGAAGTGCAGATGCGGTCCGGTGCTGTTGCCTGACACCCCCATGGCGCCGATCAGGTTCCCCTGATACACCGCTTGGCCGCACCCCGCGCTGATAGAGCTCATGTGCGCATACAGGGTCTGCCAGCCATTGCCGTGGTCGACGACCACGACATAGCCGTAGCCCCAGTCGTTCCAGCCAGAGTAGACGACCACGCCTGTGTCGGAGGCGTAGATGGGCATGCCGATCGTCCCGCCGATGTCGATCGCGGGATGGTAGTCCGGATCGAAGGTGAAGCCGGAAATGTAGGTGGAGGCTGTGGGCCATACGAACGTGCCGGTCCCGATCGGCCCATCATATACCGAACCACAGTATCCGGGGCCGAGGATGCTGGCCGCCGCAGGGTTGTCTCGTGTGATGCGCGGGTTGCGCCAGCTCGGTGCCTCCCTGCGGCCGCCGGGGATCACCAACGCCGTGCCCGGTTCGATACCGGGATCTTCCGGGTCGATGAGCGGGTCGAGTTCGTTTCCGGGCCAATCAATGATGTCTTGCACGTCGACTTTATAGAATTCCGCCACGCCGTTCAGGCCCTCGCCTGCGCTCCAGGTGTGCAGCGCCCCATCGACGGGAAGGATGTTGAGCTCCTGCCCGGGGCTGAGGAAGTGCGGATCGCCCGCCAACGTCTCCCAGTTGCCCCACAAGATCGTCTCCGGCTTCAGCCCGAAGCGCTCGGCGATCCCGAACAGCGTGTCCCCTTTCTTTACCACGTACTTCTTGATCGTGAGCCGCGGGCGAGAGGGGACAACAGTGTGTCCATCCGCCAAGCGAATAACTCCGCTTACGAAAGCGGCTGGCTGGGAGAAGGCGGGCAGATCCTGGACGGTCAAGGAGTGGGACGGGGTTGGAGTGGAGGCGGGCTGACCGGAGGCGCCGGCTGCGGATCCAGATGCGGCGCCGGCCACGGTGTCCGGCAGGCGCCCCAAGCCCATTTTCGCCGCCCAGATCCCCAAGCCCACCACCACCAGGACCGCCACATGGCTGATCAGGCGCCGGGAGGCGGCGCGGGACACGCCGCGGCTGCCGCCCTGGACGAAATGCTTGACTTTCTCTGCGGCTGACCGCAATCTTTCAACCACTGTGCCGCTCTCTCGCGCGTTCGATTCAGGTCCCGGCCCGCGGGGTCGCAGGGCCACAGCACATATTATCAACCGCCGGGCGAGGCGTCAATGGACGTGTTATGTTGACAAATCAGGGGAGCACAAACCAGGGGTTGATGAACCCCCCCTGGTTGCGCGTTTCGAAATGCAGATGCGCACCGGTGGAGTTTCCGGTGGAACCGGCCGCCCCGATGGTTCCCCCCTGCTGTACACTGCCCCCGCAGCCCACCCTGACCGCTGAAAGATGCGCGTACAGGGTCTGCCAGCCGTTGCCGTGGTCGATGACGACCGTATTGCCGTAGCCGCCGTTGGCCCAACCGGCAAAGACGACCACGCCGCTGTCCGCCGCCCAAACCGCCTCCCCCTCCACGGCGGCGATGTCGATCGCCAGGTGGCCCGACCAGTAGTCGTTTCCCGACAAGCTGTGAGACTTGACCGGCCAGATGAAGCCGCCTGTGCCCACCGCCCCGGAATATTCGCCGGAGCAAGCTCCCGGGCCGATGGCCGCCCCGGTGCCCGTGTTGCCGCGCGCGATGGTGGGCACAAGCCACTGGCGGAATTCCCGCTTCCCACCGGGGATGATCAACCAAGTCCCGTCGGCGATCTCAGGCTCGAGCGGATTCAGGTTGTTTCCCGGCCAATCCAATATTTCCTCGGCATCCGCCTTGAAAGTATCCGCCACCCGCCGTATCGAATCTCCCTCGTGCCATTGATAGTAAACACCATCGACGGGGAGGATATTCAATTCCTGGCCGGGGCGCAGCAAATGGGGGTCATCATTCAACACCTCGTAGTTCCCCCACAGGATGGTCTCGGGTTTGAGGTTGAACTTCTGCGCCACCCCGAATACGGAGTCGCCTGCCTGCACCGTGTAGTGACGCACCCCCATGGTGGGGCGGTTCGGGATCAGGGTCTGCACATCCGCGCGGCGCACCAAGGCAGAGGTTTCGGGATTGCCTTGAAAGGGAGGCAGCACGATGGGTTGGTCATCTTCCACTATCGCTGTGGGAGCCGGACTTGGAGACGCTTGCGCGGCCATGGCGCTGTGGATATTCAGCCATGTCGCCCATGCCGCGCCCAGGAAGGCCGCTGCGCTGAGCATCAGCCAAGGCAAATAGCGGATCCACCGCCTTTGGCGCGACGCCGGGGTGGCAATTCGCATATCACGGTTCCTGCTCGGTGAGCGTCTCCAGGAACTCCTGATTGCTCTCCGTGCGGGTCAAGCGCTGGATGATGGCCTCCGTGGCGTTGGCCGAATCCATGCCGGCCCCATTCGGCGGTGACTGCACCATCTGGGAGAACATGCGCCGCAGAAGCCACACGCGCTGGGTGATATCGGGACCGAGCAGCAATTCCTCCCGGCGTGTCGAAGATCGGTCGATGTCGAAAGCGGGGAAGACCCGCCGTTCCTGCAGCTTTCTGGACAGGTGCAGTTCCATATTGCCCGTGCCCTTGAATTCCTCGTAAACCACGTCGTCCATGCGCGAGCCGGTGTCCACCAGGCAGGTCGCGATGATCGTCAATGAGCCGCCTTCCTCGATGTTGCGCGCCGCTCCGTAGAAGCGTTTCGGCGGATAGAGGGCCGCCGGGTCCAGCCCTCCGGACAACGTCCGGCCGGAGGGGGTCACCATCAGGTTATAGGCGCGAGACAGGCGGGTGATCGAGTCCGTCAGTATCACCACGTCCCTCCCCAGCTCGACCAGCCGCTTGGCGCGCTCGAGGGCCATTTCGGAGACGCGGACATGGGATTGCACCGGCTCGTCGAAGGTGGCAGAGATCACCTCGGCATCCACCGAGCGATCCATGTCCGTCACTTCCTCCGGCCGCTCGCCGATGAGCGTTACCATAAGGTGAACATCGGGGTAGTTCGTCGAAATGGCGTTGGCAATCTGCTTCAGCACGGTGGTTTTGCCCGCTTTCGGAGGCGAGACGATCAAGCCGCGCTGCCCTTTCCCGATGGGCGCGATCAGATTCAGCAACCGGGTGGCCACAGTGAAGCGATCGGTCTCCAAGTTGAAACGCTCATCGGGAAAGATCGGCGTCAAGCTCTCGAAGCGCGGCCGGTTAAGCGTCTCTTCCGGGTCTCGGCCATTGATCGACTCGACCCGCAGCAACCCGAAATACTTTTCAGAATCTTTCGGGGGCCGAATCTGCCCGATCACCATGTCTCCGGTCCGCAGGTCAAAGCGGCGGATCTGGGATTGCGACACGTAGATGTCGTTTGGACCCGGAAGATAGTGTTCCGCACGCAGAAAACCCATGCCCTCGTTCATGATCTCAAGCACGCCGCCGCGGAGCTCTAACCCCTTGCGCTCCGCCTCGATCTGCATGATGCGCAGGATGAGATCCTCTTTCTTCATGCGGTTGGCGCTCGGAATTTCCATATCCTTTGACAGCCGGCGAAGCTCGCCCAACGTCATGGATTCCAATTGCGCGATATTCATTGTAGAAGACTCCAATAGCAGGAAAACCGTGCCGAAGACGTCCTTTATGCCGCCCTCAGGGGCTTTGTTACAGAAGGTTGATTTGCGACAGACCCACTACGGCCCGCTGAGGGCAAAGTGATGGACAGTTCTTTTTCTATTCGGGGGGGAATACCCAATGATCTGCTGCGACCAAATCGACTGGATTATAGCATTATCGATGAGCCGGTGCAAGATGAATTTCCTTCCCCTCTGGTGGCGCCGGAAGCGGTCAGGCCCCCTCCGGACGAGTATCCTCTTGCCCCTCCGCTGATGCTTCGCGTGCCTCCAGAAGCGCACTTCCCAGGGCATACAGGCCGTATTGGCTGATCAGGAACCAGAGCGCCACAATCCCCCAGACCCAGGCCAGCAACCCGATGGAACGTAAGATGGCTGGCTTGGATGCTTCGAACCCTTGGGAGAGATCGTCGAAGTAGGCCGCCTGTCTACGGAGCGATGTCGATGCATCCGTCAGGCTATCGACCAAGTCTCCCATGTCCTCCCCCAGGGAATTCAACTCCTCATCCATGAGGTTCAGATCTTCGGAGAATTCGCGAATCTGCCCGCCCAGACTGGCAAAATCTGCTGGCAGCGGGGCCAGACTGTCGGCGGTTTGCGCCAAGCCATCCGCCAGCGAATCCTCGGAGCTGTAATCCAGCCCGCTGAACGGGAGCAGCACGGAAAGCGCCCGCAGAAAGGAATCGATCGCTTTGGCGCCCGCCTGCGCCCCCACGATCGCCTGCCGTGTCTCGATGATCGTCGCAGGCGCCTGATCCTCTAGGAGGTTGGCCGTCCCCTCAAGAATAGGGGCTGACTCCTGCAGGGAAACCTGTACTCTGGTCACGACGGTGGCGGACTGGCGCAGGCCGGCCGCCGCTCCCCCAAGCGAATCGGACGCAAGGAAGAGGATTTCAGCACCAGCCCGGGCCTGTGAGATGACGACACCGAGCGCCCGATCCGCGGCCCCAATCCCTTTGGCGGCCAAGAGCGGCGTGACGAGCAGGGCAATCAGACCGCCCAGCATGCCCACAGCGCCCGCTGTGCGGACAACCCTAGCCATCAGCCGTGAACCGGCTGCAGGCCGCAGGCGCTTTCGCGGCCGGTGGCCCTCGGGCTCGGGAGGCGCTGGCTGTTCGTCGGGGACCATTTCGCGCTGCGACATCCCCTAGCCGATGCGATCGTACTGGATTTCGCTGAAGGCCATCAGCTTATCCCATCGGTGGGTGCCAATGATCTCCCGCACGGTCCCCGTCTTGCTGCGCATCACCAGACTGTGGGTCGTGCACCCTGTGCCTGTATATTGCACCCCCTCCACCAATTCACCATCCGTGATGCCCGTGAGGGCGAAGAAGATCTCCTCGCCGCTGCACAGATCGTCTGTGGTCAGCACGCCATCCAGGTCGTAACTCATCCGGCGCGCCTGCTCGGCCTCCTTCGGATTGCGGGGATGCAGCTTCCCCAAGATCTGACCGCCCATACACTTCAGAGCGGCAGCCGCAAGCACCCCCTCGGGGGTGCCCCCGATACCAATCAAGATATCGATGCCCGATTCAGGCCGACAGGCCATCATGGCCCCCGAGACATCACCATCGGTTATGAAGCGGATGCGCGCCCCCGCCTCTCTGATCTGGCGGGCGAATCCCTCGTGTCTGGGGCGATCAAGCATGACGACAGTGAGGTCATCAACGTCATAGCCCTTCGCTTCCGCGACGGCCTTGAGATTGTCGGCGATGGGAGCGTCGATGTCGATCCTGCCTTTGGCCTCCGGCCCGACAGCGATCTTGTTCATATAAACCAGCGGGCCCGGGTTGAACATGGCCCCCCGCTCCGCCAAGGCCACCGTGGAGATGGAATTCGTGCGGCCATAGGCCAGCAATCGTGTCCCATCGACCGGGTCGACGGCGATATCCACCTGCGGCCCTTTGCCGGTGCCGAGCTTCTCCCCGTTGTACAGCATGGGGGCCTTATCCTTCTCGCCCTCCCCGATGACGACAATCCCGTCGATATCCACGCGGCTCAACATGGTTCGCATGGCATCCACTGCGGCCTGATCGCCCGCCTCCTTATCCCCCTTTCCCATATACCGTCCTGCCGCCATGGCAGCGGCTTCCGTGACGCGCACCAACTCAAGGGCTAGATTCCTGGTTGGATGTTCATCCATCATTGCGGCCTATTCCTCCCCTTCAATGGAATGATCCGATGTGGAATGGCACTGATTCGCGCTGGTAATCCTAGCGGTATCTGCAATTATCCTCCGCATAGCCGGGAAACGCCAGTTCCTCATCCTCCCTTTCATCCCCGGGCAGCCGCTGCCCGCTCCCGCGAATGTCCCGCAGAGGAATGTCACACGCCAGGCAGGGCGAATAGAATTGACGGCGGGCCGGCGGCTGCGATTCTCACCGACCGATCATCAAGTTGATGATGTAGAAGCCCAGCGCCCCGCCCCACAGCCAGGAGTCGATCCGGTCCAACGCGCCTCCGTGTCCAGGCAGCAAGGAGCCCGAATCCTTGAGGTTCAGCTCGCGCTTCATCATGCTGATCCCCAGGTCGCCAAAAGGCGCCAAAGCCCCCAGAATGACCCCCAATACAGCGGCGCGTCCCCCGATCAGCCCCGCGTTCGGGCCCGCCGCGATCCGCCAGACGGCGCCCAATGCCCAAGCGGACAGCCCACCGGCGATGATCCCGGAGAGATAGCCTTCCCACGTCTTCTTGGGGCTCAATCGAGGCGCCAGCTTGTGCCGACCGAGTGCCCGGCCCAGGAAGTATGCGGCCATATCCGAGATCCAAACACTCGGCAGCACGATCAGCAGCCACCATTCCCCTCCCGGCATTTCCCGCAGTGAAATCAGATAAGCGCCGATCCACCCAAGATATATCATCCCGGCGATGGTCAAGGCCGCGTCTGTACCCGATGTCGGCGCGCCCGACTCATAGTCGATCACGTGCCACATCACGCTTGCCAGCAGCAGAATGGTGAGCATGACGGGTGCATATGCAAAGCCATGGAGAAAACGCCCAGCGGCGAGGAGGACGATCCCCGCGATCATCAGGGGCGCGGCAGGACGGTGGCCCCCAGAGCGGAACATGGCAGCGAATTCGACACCGCCCAGAGAAAGCGCGATCACCACCGCGGCGCAGAAGATCCAACCTCCTGCTGCGATCGCCCAAAAGACAAATGGAAGCAGCACCAGGGCGATGATGACCCGCTCTGGCAACATCTCAGCCTTTGGAGATGTGCCCTGGCACGCGGCCGAAGCGGCGCTCGCGGTGAGAATACACCCACAGCGCCTCAAGCAGTTCCTTGCGGCCGAAATCCGGCCAGTATGTCGGGGTGACCAGGAGTTCCGCGTACGCCGCTTGCCAGATCAGGAAATTGCTGATGCGTGATTCCCCCGAGGTGCGGATCACCAGATCAGGATCCGGGATGCCCGCCGTGTACAGATACTGGCTGACCATATCTTCGTCGACATCCTCTGCGTCCACACCCTTCTCGATGATCTGATGGATGGCGTGCACGATCTCATCCCGGCCGCCGTAGTTCCAGGCGACATTGAGGATCAGTTTTTGGTTGTCCTTGGTCAGATCGATCGCGTTCAGCACCTTCTCCTGCAGACCCGGGCGAAGGCCCTCCAACCGACCAAGATGGCGCAGCTGCACGCCATTCGCATGCAGTTCCTGAAGCTCGCGATCGATGACCTCCTCCAGGATGTTCATCAGGCCCCGCACCTCGGCGGGTGGGCGGCTCCAATTCTCGGTGGAAAAGGCATAAATGGTGAGATATCGAATGCCGAACTCGACCGCGGCCTCGATCACCCGCCGTAGATTGTCCACGCCGGCCCGGTGGCCGGCATGGCGCGGCAAACCGCGCTCCCTGGCCCAACGCCCATTCCCGTCCATGATAATGGCGACATGGGAGGGGATGTTGGCCGGCAGTTCTTCCTGTCTAGACTTGTTCGTCCCGCGTGAAATCTCGATCACTCCTCAAGGATTTCGTTTTCTTTTCTCTTCCCGGCCTCATTGATTCTCTCGATATGTCGATCCGTGATCTCCTGCAGATCGCCCTCCGCACGGTGGAGTTCGTCTTCCGAAATCAGTTTCTCGCGCTCGAACTCCCGCAGATCATTCAGCACATCCCGGCGCACGTTCCGGACGGAGACGCGCGCCTCTTCCAGCCGGGCCCTCACGATGCGCACCAGTTCATGGCGCCTTTCCTCGGTCAGCATCGGGATGGCCAGGCGGATGACTTTGCCATCGTTGCCGGGGGTCAAGCCGAGATCGGAGGCGAGTATGGCGCGTTCGATATTGGACAGCGAGCCCGGGTCGAAGGGCCGGATCAGCAGCAGGCGAGGCTCGGGCACGCTGATCGTCGCCAACTGCACCAGGGGGGCGGGGCTCCCATAGTATTCCACCTGCAGCTTCTCGATCAATGCCGGGGAAGCGCGCCCCGTGCGGATGGCTGCAAGATCATCCTCCAGGGCGCCGACCGCGCCGATCATTCTGGATTCCGCATCACGTAGGGCCTCTTGAACCATGCATCTTCTCCCGTGGCGCGCTGGGTGGCAGTGCCAGTCGCCCTTATAGCATAGCGCAAAACCGGAAAAATGCGAAGCAGGCGGGAGGCGCCTCGGGTTTGACGAATCTAGCCGGAAATCTTGGTGCCGACCTGCTCGCCCTTTACTGCCCGGAGCAGGCTCTTCGGTTTCCACATATCCAGAACCAGAATCGGCAGATCGTTGTCCATACACAGGGAGATGGCGGTGCTGTCCATGACCTGCAGACGCCGGTTGAGCGCCTCGATATAGGTCAGGTGGTCGAAACGCTTGGCGTGCTCGTTCAGCTCGGGGTCGCTGTCGTAGACCCCATCGACCTTGGTGGCCTTGATCACGATGTCCGCTTCGATCTCCATGCCGCGCAGCGAGGCGGCCGTGTCCGTGGAGAAATAGGGGTTGCCCGTGCCGCCCCCCATGATCACGATGCGATCTTTTTCCAAATGGCGGATCGCCCGGCGGCGAATGTAGGGCTCCGCCACGGCGCGCATTTCGATCGCCGACATCACCCGCGTGACGATCCCGGCGCGTTCGAGCGCATCCATTAGAGCCAGAGAATTCATCACCGTGCCCAGCATGCCCATATAGTCCGCAGTCGCGCGCTCCATCCCGCGCTCGATTCCATCCCGCCCCCGCCACAGGTTGCCCGCGCCGATCACGATGGCGACCTGCACGCCCAGGTCTTTGACCTCCTGGACTTTGGAGGCGACTTTCTCCGCCCGGTGCGGATCGATGCCAAAACCCTTCGGCCCGGCGAGCGCTTCGCCGCCCAGTTTCAGAAGGATACGATCATAGGCCACCTGTTCCATAGCCCTCCCGTTGCACGAGGAGCCAGCCCTCGCGCAGCCGGCCTTTGGGGTGCGGGGAAGCGTAGTCAGTGAGTCGGCTCCCCGACCTCCCAGCGCTCGAACCGCCGGATGACGATGTTCTCCCCAGTGGCAAGCACATTTTCCTGCAGCAGCTTTTGGACCGTCATCGAATCATCGCGAATATAGGCCTGGGAAAGCAGGCAGTGCTCCTGGTAGAATTTCTCCATGCGTCCGGCGACGATCTGATCCACCGCGTGCCCGGGCTTGCCCTCTTCGACAGCCGTCTTGCGGATGGCCGCCGCCTCCGCCTCTACCAACTCTGCGGGCACATCTTCCGGCTTGATCCAGCGCGGCGAGGCCCCGGCAATCTGAAGCGCGATCTCATGCGCAAATTCCCGAAATGCCTCCGTGCGGGCGACGAAATCCGTCTCGCAATTGACCTCCACCATCACGCCGATCCGGCCATTGCCATGGCTGTACAATTCCAACACGCCATCAGAGGCCTCCCGCTCCGCCCGCTGCTCCGCCTTCGCCAGGCCCTTTTCGCGCAGCAGACGCGTCGCTTCCTCCATCTCCCCACCAGCGTCCTCGAGCGCCTTCTTGCATGCCAGTACGCCAGCGCCAGTCGCTTCGCGCAGCTCCTTGATTTGGGCGGTCGTGATGCTCATGCCTCGGATGCCTCCTCTGTTTCCCCGGCCGCTTCCTCGCCTTCCTCAGTTGTTCCGGATTCCTGCACAGCCTCGGCCTCCGCAGCAGGTTCAGCCTCCGCCTCCGGGGTCTCCTCTTCCTCGACCGGCGGCTCTGCCTCTGCCTCTTCTTCTTCCGCCTCCGTCTCGGCCTTGGCCCCCTTCTCATCATAGGCGCCGCTCTTCAGCTTGGCGAGCGTGGATTCTCCCAGCAGCTCTTCATCACTGGCCTCAGCGTAGGCGAGCCCCTCCACAGGGACCATCCCTTCCTCGACCGCCTCCTCTTCCACGTCCTTGCGCATCGCCGCCCCCTCCAACACGGCATCCGCCATGATGGATGTCAGCAGTTTGATGGCGCGGATGGCATCGTCGTTGGCCGGGATCACATAATCGATCTTGGAGGGGTTGCAGTTCGTGTCTACGATCCCGGCAACCGGGATCTTGAGCAGATTGGCCTCGTGAACAGCGGTCTCCTCGCGGCGCACATCCACGACATACAACAGCTCCGGCAGACGGCCCATCTCGCGAATGCCGCCCAATCGGGACTGCAGCTTGCCGATGCGGCGGTCCTTCATCAGGGCTTCTTTCTTTGTCAGGTGGTCGAACAGCCCCTCGTCCCGCTGGCTCTCCAGGCGATTGAGCTCATCGATTTGGCCCCGAATCGTGCGCCAGTTCGTGAGCGTGCCTCCCAGCCAGCGCTGGTTGACATAGGGCATGCCGCAGCGGCGCGCCTCCGCCTCGATCGTGTCCTGCGCCTGCCGCTTTGTTCCCACAAACAGCAGGGTCCCGCCTCCCATGACGGTGTCGCGCGCCAAGACATATACACTTTCAAGGGATTTCAACGTCTGTTGCAGGTCGATAATGTGGATCCCGTTCCGCTGGGTGAAGATGTAACGCTTCATCCTCGGGTGCCACTTGCGGGTCCGGTGTCCAAAGTGAACTCCGGTTTCCAGCAGCGCTTTCATACTGACGATGGCCATGAGGATAGCCTCCTTCGCGTTTTTCCTCCGCCTCCATCATTCCCCCTGGGAACCGGCTGGCCGGCCGGCACGCTCCACGGGGTCCGGAGGCGTGTGCAGTGTGCCCCTCCAACAGGGGCAGAATCTCTCCCGCCAGGCAGTGCTCTTGGCGGGAGCGCTCCAGAGTATACCATGGGCACGGAGGGTTCGTATAGGAGAGCTATGCGAGCTGATCGGATTTGGACTTCACGCGCGCCAGAAAACGGTCGACATCTATGATCGCACGCGTATGTTTCCCCCGGCCCACGGCCTCCAAGTCATCTCGCACTTCGAATTGAAACTCGACCCGATTGCCATCCACAGCGGTGACTTCGGCGCGCACGTGCACTTCCCTGTCAATCGGCGTGGGAGCCAGGTGCTGAAGCTGAATTTCCACCCCCACTGTTGTCTTGCCTTCCGGCAGCCGCGCCTCCAGCAGCCGAAAACAGCTCCGCTCCACGAAACGCACCATCGCCGGCGTTGCGTACACCCGCAGCCCGCCGCTTCCCACATGGCTGGCCGATTCGGAAGGGCCCACACGTTCCGACGCCTCAACAACCAACCCTTCGGGAATCCCGCCGACCTCCGACATGGGGTCAAGCCTCCTCATCCGGACCGAAGTCCTCAGAGCGGACCGCCACAACGACTGCCACCGCGTGCTCATGGGTGTGGGAAAGGCTGATCGCCCAACTGTCCAGCCCCAGCAGATCCGCTTCCCGCTGCGCATTGCCGTGCAGCACAAGGTAAGGTTCACGCTTCGGGCCCTGGGCGATTTCGATTTCCTTCCAGGCCACCTGTCCGATGCCCGTCCCCAGCGCCTTGGCCACCGCCTCTTTGGCCGCAAAGCGAGCAGCCAGAGCCGGTGTTCGCCCGCCGGAGTCGATCAGTTCGCGAGCCGTGTAGAAGCGATCGAAAAAGCGCCGATCGTAGCGCAGGATGGCTCGGTCGATCCGTTCGACCTCGATGACATCCACGCCTGTGCGCAGTGCCCGGTTATTCATGTCCCACCGGTCCGGCAACGCCAATTCCCAGGCGATCCGGAGCCAAGAATCGGGCCGCAGTCTCCAGAATCTGAGTACGAGTAACCGCCGCGACCAGATCCGGATAGCGCCGCAGGTAATCCAAGCCGAGTTGGTAGCGCTCAATCTGGAGCAATGCACCACTGACCCCCTCGTTGGATTCCAGTTGGAGCGGGAGCCGGCCGATGAAGTGCGCCTGATTGTCCTCGAGCTCGCCGCGGGTCACCCGCTTGGTGACGAAGCGCCCGATCTCCGACCGGATCAGGTCGATGGCGCGCTCGATCTTCTCGGGGTTGACGCCCGCGTCCACGTGCCACGGTCCCGGGCCCGGCCCGCCGGCGACGGTGCTGTTGGTGTGGTAAGCCAGCCCCTCCTTCTCCCGCACCACATCCCCAATACGCCCCTGGAGTCCAAAGCGGCCCAGGATATTGTTTCCCAGGGAGGCGGGGAGATAGCCGGGATCCGTTCTGCTGGGACCTGGCGCGCCCAGCACGATATCACACTGGCTCTTCCCTTCCAGAGGGACATGCTCCCGAAGCAAACCGGGAGGCGCATCCACTGGCGGCAGATCCGCTGCTTCCATTTGGCCCGGATTCTCCCAGTCGCCGAAAAACTCCTGGACGCGGGCGACGGCCCTGCGTCGCTCAGTCCCGCCGACCACAGTGATGACCATACCCCGGGGGCCGTAGCAGTTCCGATGAAAATCCCGAAGGTCCTCCGGCGACAGATCGGCCACCGTCTCTCGATATCCATCGCTTGGGACGCCGTAGGGATGGTGGGGATAGATGAGCGCGTCGAAGGTCTGCTGCGCGACGGCGCTCGTATTCTGATCCCGGATTGCCAGCGCTGTCAACCGCTCGCCTCGCAGCCTATCCACCTGTTCGGCCGGAAATGTGGGGCGGCGCAGCACGTCCGACAGCACATCCAGGAGCAGGTCGAGATCCTCCGCCAAGCCTTTGGCGCGAAAACCGGTGCTGTGGTTGCCCGTGCCGAACCCCAGGCCGGCGCCGATGGATTCCAGCGATTCGTGGATCTCACCGAAGGAGCGGTTGGAGGTGCCGCGGCTCAGCGCGTAGGCGGTCATGTCGCACAGCCCGGCTTTTTCGGTAGCCACCTGATCGGATCCCGCCCTCACGAAGCCGGAGATCACCACCGAGGGGCTGGTGAAGCTCTCCCGCGCCAATACGACGATGCCGTTTGGCAGTTCTTGGCGGCTGATATCGTCCGGGCCCGGGAGCGAATTCACATCGAGATCGGGGAGGCCGGTTTGGGATTCAAGCATCGCTGCCTCCCTTGACGGGCCGGTAGACACCTACAATCCGATTGGAAGGGATCAGATAGCGCCTGCCGACTTCCAGCACGTCGTCCGGCCCAACCTGCTGCAGCCGATCCAAATAGCCTTCAAACCAGTCGTAGCTGTCGAAGATCTCGCTGTATCCGAGCCAGAAGGACTGGTTGGTGATGCTCTCGCTGCCGTAGGCGAAGAGGGCCCGAGCCTGCTTGTTCGCCTTCTCCGCCTCCTGGTCGCCGATAGGTTGATCCAGCATCCTGGCAATCTCGTCATCGAAGCGCGCCAGGGCCGCCTCCGGATCTTGATCCGGACGCACGGTTACGCCGACTGTGTACAAGAAAGGATCTGCAGTGGCTGCCAGGCCGCCGCTCACCGAAGCCGCCAGGCCGGTCTCCACCAGGGCCTGATAGAGGCGCGAAGTCTTGTTGGAAATGCCCGAACCGAACATGTTGAGATTCGACGCCCCCGAGAGCACACTGTCCAACACGGCCAAACGGAAGAAATCAGGGTGCCGGGCGGGCGGGGCATGGTATGAGATGCGGAGGTAGGGTGTCTCCCCGGGGCCCTCCACCGTAATCCGCTTCTCCCCTCTTTGATGCGGCTCCGGGCGGGCAAAATGCTCCGGTGCGGCGCCCCCCTCCAGGCCGCCAAAATGCTCCCGGATCTTCCTCAACATGGTCCGTGCCCGGAAATCACCCGCGACGGCCACGATTGCGTTGCGGGGGATATAGAAGCGCCGGTAATGCTGGAAGAGATCGTCCCGGCGCATGGCCTGCAGATCCGCCATGTCCCCAATCACTTCGTGATGATAGGGGTGCACCCGAAATGCGGCCGCCTGCACCTCTTCGCTCAGCCGGAAGGATGGCTCATTCTCATGGCCTTCCCGCTCTGCGATGATCACGGTACGCTCGGATTCGAACTCCTTCTCCTCGAAGGAGCTGTTCACCATGCGGTCGGATTCGAGCTCCAAGGCCAGACCGATGCGCGCCTCGGGCAAGGTCTCAAAGTACGCTGTGAAATCCATCCATGTGAAGGCGTTCCAGTAGCCCCCATCGCGAGATATGGCCCGATCGAGCATATTGGCGGGAAACCTGGGCGTCCCCTTGAACAACATGTGCTCGACCCAGTGGCTGCAGCCGGTGATCCCGGGGCGCTCGTTGCGGGACCCCACTCGATACCAGATCCAGAAGCTGATCAACGGAGAGGAATGGATTTCCTTCAGCCGCACCTCGAGCCCATTTCGCAGCCGTGATCGCAGTACCGCTCCCTCCCCCACGCTCATGCCTGAACCACCGCGTCGGCCGGCGATTCGCTGATGGGATCCCCGTTCGGACCGTACCCTCGGCCCATGCCCAAATAGTGAAATCCCAGATCCGTCATCTCCACCGGCTGATAGATGTTCCGCCCGTCAACCAAGTTTGGCTGCCCCATGAGCTCTTTGACGCGTGCCAGGTCAAGGTTCTTGAACTCGTTCCACTCGGTGCACACCACAAGGGCGTCGGTGCCTTCTGCAAGCGAATAGGCGTTCGAGGCCATCTCGATTTCCGGCATGATCCGCGCTGCGTTGGGCATCCCCACCGGATCGTAGGCACGCACCCTCGCGCCGGCGCTGAGCAGCTCCTTGGCGACATCCAGTGCTGGGGCGTCCCGCATGTCATCGGTGTTGGGCTTGAAGGTCAGGCCCAGCAGCCCGACGACCTTGCCCTCCAGGCCGCCCAGCAGATGTCGGGCCTTCTCCACCACCCGGATCCGGCGGTCATCGTTGATCTCCATCACGGCCCGCAGCATCTGTGGGTGGCGCCCTTTCTCCTCCGCCATATGGCAAAGCGCGTTCACATCTTTGGGGAAACACGACCCCCCATAGCCCAAACCGGCCTCCAGGAAATGCGGCCCGATCCGCGGATCATATCCCATCCCCGTGGCCACCTCCTTGACGTCCGCCCCCAGCGCCTCACAGATGTTGGCGATCTCGTTGATGAATGAAATTCGCGTGGCCAGGAAGGCATTGGATGCGTACTTGATCATCTCAGCGGTGCGCAGATCGGTGATCATGATTGGCGCCCGCAGCGGCAGATGCAGCTGCGCCACCCGCTCCGCGGCCCTTGGGTCGAGAGAGCCCAAGATGGTACGCGCCGGATTCATGAAATCATGGATCGCCGACCCTTCCCGCAAGAACTCCGGGCAGGAGACGACCGAGAAGGCGATAGGCTCCCGCTGGCTGGCGCGGATCATATCCGCCACCCAGTCCCCTGTGCCCACAGGGACCGTGGATTTGTTCACGATAATCAGTGGGGCATTCATATGGCCGGCGATCGATTCCGCCGCGGCACGCACGTACTGCATGTCGGCCTCGCCGTCCACCTTGGAGGGGGTGCCCACGCAGATGAAGGCGAAGTCCACATCCCGCAGCACCTCCTCATAGGATGAGGTGAACCGCAAGCGCCCGGCCGCCACGTTCCTTTCGACCATCTCCTCCAAACCGGGCTCATAGATCGGCATCTCACCCCGCTTCAGGCCCTCTATGCGCTCCTCCACGATGTCCAGTGCGGTGACCTGGTTCCCCAGATCGGCAAAGCCAGCGCTGGTCACCAGTCCGACATATCCAACACCGATGACTGCGATCTTCTCCACTGTTCCTCCATCTCTTGGGGGGCGAAAGGTTGCCGCCCAATGATACCACCCCGGAAGCGGAGGGCAACCGGCGAGGGTAGCCCGTCCAAAGGTCATATCTCCACTATGACAACTTTCACTTGTATAGTCCCATTCGCTCCAATACACTCTATGGTAGAAGTAGACAAGTTTGATCTTTGTAGGAGGAGTTGGATGCAGATCACCCGGCAAGCCGACTACGCCGTTCGCGCGGTGCAGTATCTGGCGAAAATGGACGAAGGCTCCCGCGCCGCCACCAGCACGATCGCACGCGAGAAGCACATCCCACCGTCATTCCTGGCGAAGATCGTGTCCCAGCTCTCCGTCGCCGGTGTCGTTCAAACCTCGCGCGGTGCGCGAGGCGGAGTCTCGCTGGCGCGCGATCCGGAGAAGATCACTCTCCTGGAGGTCGTGGAGGCCATCGATGGGCCGATAACGCTCAACGAGTGCGTCGATGACCCGTCGGCCTGCAAGTTTGGGAGCGACTGCGCGATGCGACCGGTATGGTGCGACGCACAGGCTGACCTGGTCGAGCGGTTGCAGGGCACGTCCTTCTCCAGCAACGGCAATTAGCCTTCATCAAGGCCGGATTGGCATTCGACATCGATATCGTCGCAGGCTGAAGCGCCCGCCCTCTGCCGACTCTCCTCGCAGCAGAGGGCGATCTTACGTGTTCCGGTGGGTGGCGATCGACTATCGGCTTTCAGCTCCACCGCAGGTTGCGCATCTTGACATCATAACGTTCCTAGCCCCTCCCCCTGCCCCCTGATCACGGCTCACTCCGCATTGCGCGCTGCCCACAGGGCAGCCCACTCCGCAACGCAGTTGAACATCCCCCTCCGACCGGGGTATTATAGGGACAAGTGGAAAGGAGCCCGCATGCAGATCGAGGAAGCCATCCGCACCAAACGCGCAGTGAGGCAGTTTTCGTCCCTTGCCATCCCCGAGGAGATCACGCGCCGGATCCTGAGCGCCGGGCGCCGCGCCCAATCCTCGAAGAATCAGCAGCCGTGGGACTTCATCGCCATAAGCGATCAAGGGAAGCTGCAGGCCTTGTCCAAGCTCGGCAAGTACGCAGAGCATCTCGGCGGGGCAGCCATGGCTGTCGCCATCCTGACCCCGGACCCGGCCCAGCGCTGGTCGATCATGTTCGACGCCGGGCAAGCGGCCGCCTATATGCAGCTCTTCGCCTGGGGGAAGGGCATTGCCTCATGTATGGCGACCATATACGAACCGGAAAAGGCCCGCGACTTCCTGCATTTCCCCCCCGATCGGTATCTCAACGCGGCCATATCCTTCGGCTATCCGCAGGATCCTGCGGCGCTGAGCGCCCCTCCCCGCGGCCCGGGACGCCGGCCGGAGGAGGAGATGTTTCACTTCGACCGCTGGTAGGATTCGGCCCATCCGGTCGAGGCAGGCGTACCCACCATCCGTGATGCGCGGCTTGGATCTGCGAGCAAGCTCGGCGGCAACCATCCGTCAGGCCCCCAAGAGGACCTGACGGCGAAGGCATTGGGACAGAAGGCTGGAGGGATTGATGGCAGAGAGACAAACGGTGCGCGCGCCCCGAGGGACGCAGTTGAACTGCAAGTCATGGCAGACGGAAGCCCCCTTTCGCATGATCCAGAACAACTTGGACCCCGAGGTCGCTGAACGGCCGGAGGATCTGGTCGTATACGGAGGGCGGGGCAAAGCGGCGCGCGATTGGGAGAGCTTCGACGCCATCTTGCGCGCCCTCAAAACGCTCGAGACGGATGAGACGCTGCTGGTTCAATCCGGCAAGCCCGTGGCGGTCTTCAAGACTCACGCCGACGCGCCGCGCGTCCTGATCGCCAATTCCAACCTCGTCCCCCACTGGGCGACTCAGGGGTATTTCGACGAGCTGGAGGCGAAGGGGCTAATCATGTACGGGCAGATGACAGCCGGATCGTGGATCTATATCGGCACCCAGGGGATCCTGCAGGGCACCTATGAGACCCTCGGCTCGCTTGCGCGCCAAAACGGGTGGCCGTCACTGCGCGGGAAATTCGTACTCACGGCGGGTTTGGGCGGGATGGGCGGCGCCCAGCCGATGGCGATCACGATGAACGAAGGGGTGGGATTGATCGTGGAGGTGGATCCCCAGCGGGCCGATCGCCGTCTTCAGGGCGGGTACGTCGACCTGGTCGTGGACGAGCTGGAAGAAGGCATGACGTTGGTGGAGGAGGCATTGGATCAAGAGACCCCCAGATCCATTGGCGTGATTGGAAACGCGGCCGATGTCTATTCCGAACTCGTCGTGCGTGGCGTGGTCCCGGACGTGGTCACCGATCAGACCCCGGCTCACGACCTGCTCTCCTATATTCCCCAGGGCCTGACCGTCGAGGCTGCGGAGGCCCTCCGCCGTTCGGACCCGGAGGAATACTCCCAGCGCGCCTTGGCCTCCACCGCTTCTCATGTGCGTGCCATGCTGGATTTCCAAGAGCGGGGCGCCGAGGTATTCGACTATGGGAACAACCTTCGCCAGCGCGCCTTCGAGGCGGGCGTCGAGGGCGCCTTCGACTTTCCTGGCTTCGTGCCGGCCTACATCCGCCCGCTGTTCTGCCTCGGCAAGGGACCTTTCCGGTGGGTCGCGCTATCCGGCGACCCCGAGGACATTTATCGCACGGACGAGGCGGTGATCAGACTCTTCCCCGAAGATGAACATCTGCATCGCTGGCTGAGAATGGCTCGGGAGCGCGTCCCATTCCAGGGCTTGCCCGCCCGTATCTGCTGGCTGGGATATGGAGAGCGGGACCGGGCGGGGCTGGAGTTCAACCGGATGGTCGCGAACGGGGAATTGAAAGCGCCGATCGTGATCGGCCGGGACCATCTGGACGCGGGTTCCGTCGCCTCCCCGAACCGGGAGACGGAGGGCATGAAAGACGGCTCCGACGCCATAAGCGATTGGCCGTTGCTGAACGCGATGTTGAACGCGGTCAGCGGCGCGACATGGGTCTCCTTCCACCACGGCGGAGGCGTGGGGATCGGGTTCAGCCAGCACGCCGGACAGGTGATCGTCGCGGACGGCACGCCGGAGGCAGCCCGGCGCCTGGAACGGGTGCTCACAGCGGATCCCGGGCTGGGCATCGTGCGCCACGCGGACGCAGGATATGCGCGGGCAATTGAAGCCGCGAAGGAATTCGGTCTCAAGATGCCGGGATCGGAATGACACCGGCCATCTGTCGGGTCCCGGATTGGGAGCGCCGCCGTTCGCCATCGACGGGAGTGGGCCGTGCCCACGTGTGGTGAGCTTTCAGCGGTCGGCTATCAGCTAGCTGCAACATTCACATGCCCCTGGAGCTGTCCCGGGAGTCTGGGACGGATGGCTGATCGATGACCGCTGCGGGGTTGGTTCGCCCTCTGGCCCCCTCCCCTGTTCTCCCAGGCTCTCGGCGATCGGTGTACAATGCGGCCTATGCTGAAGCGCGCATCATCACCCCTCATTGGCTTTCTCTTTCTGATGCTGCTGCTGTTCCTGCTCTCGTCCTTCGGCCCTTCGGAACGATCGCTGGGCCAGGGGGTGCGATGGGTGTACCTGCACGGAGCCTGGGTATGGACGGCGCTGGCCGGCTTCAGTTTGGCGGCGGCGCTGGGCGCACTGGGGTTGGTGATGAGGCGGAGATGGGCGCGAGCCTGGTCCCGATCCATCGGCTTGGCGGCGACCTTGTTCTGGGTGACCTACCTTCCCATCAGCCTATGGACAATGCGCGTCAATTGGAATGGGCTCTTCCTTGATGAGCCACGCTGGCGCATCGGGATCGATTTCGCGATCATCGGGACGCTCTTTCAGCTCGCTGCGCTGGTCACGCAAAGTCAGGCGCTCGCCAGCGCGCTGAACATCATCTTCGTGTTCTCGCTCGGGTTCTCGCTCGGGCGCGCTGAGCAGGTAATGCATCCTCCCTCCCCGATTACCTCGTCCGGATCGGCCCTCATCGAGGGCTTCTTTGCTTTGATGCTCGCCGTCTGCCTGCTCGCCGGCTGGCAGCTGTCTCGCTGGCTTCAAGGGATCCTGACCACCGGCCATGAATCGCAAATCTGACCCCGGTTTCGCGGCACACATCACCTCCATCGCCGCCACTCGTTCCGTGATCATCACCGCGTATCACCTCGTGTATCCATTTCTGCCCGTCTTCGCTCGCGGCCTGGGCGTTTCGCTGCAGACCGCCGGACTGGCGGTGTCCGCCAGATCGATCGTCGGCATGGCTGCCCCCTTGCTCGGGCCCGTCTCAGATCTGAGGGGGCGGAAATTCTCTCTGGTCACCAGCACTTTCTTGTTCGCAGCCGGGATGGCCATCGTCGCAGCGTTCCCCTCCTATACCACCTTCGTGGCCGCTCTGCTGATCGCCCATCTGGCGAGAATCATCTTTGACCCCGCGCTGCAGGCGTACGTCGGCGACCATGTTCGCTATGCACAGCGAGGGAGCGTCTTCGCACTGGTGGAATTGAGCTGGTCCGGGTCTTTCCTCTTGATCATCCCGCTGGTCGGCTTGCTGATCGCCCGGGAGGGCTGGAACGCACCTTTTCGATGGCTGGCGCTCGTCGCCATCGCGGCGGGGTCGCTGCTGCTGCTCTGGCTGCCGTCGAATTCCGAGGTGCGGAGCGCTCAGCCACCCTTTTTCCGAAACCTGGCTGCGATCTTTGGCCAAAAGCAGGCGCTTGCGGGGCTTGGCTATGGGGCCTGCATCAGCCTGGCCAATGACTTGGTCGCCATCGTCTATGGCGCCTGGTTGGAGGCGGAATTTGGGCTGCAGGTGGCCGCGCTTGGCCTGGCGTCCACCGTGGTCGGCCTGGCGCTGCTGGCCGGAGAGGTGTTGGTCTGGGTCCTCGTCGACCGGGTGGGCAAGAAGCGCGGCTTGGTGGCCGGAACCCTCGCCAGTGCCGCGACCAGCGCGGCGCTGCCCTTCATGGGCCGCTCGCTGGCCTGGTCTCTGATCGGTCTATTCCTGCTCTACACCAGCTTCGAATTCATGCTGGTAACCTCCTTCCCGCTCATGACCGAACTCGTCCCCCAAGCGAGAGGCACCTACATGGCGGGCCTTGTGGCCAGCTTCTCGGCCGGTCGCGCCCTGGGCGCCTGGCTCGGCCCAACGTTGTTCGCACTCGGCATGTCGGCCAACGGCTTCGCCGCTCTGGGCGTCTATCTGATCGGGCTCCTGATTCTGTTGCTTTTCGTGCGGGTAGAATGAACCGAGAGGATGATCCGAACGGAGGACGATATGCAGACTGTCAGCCTGATTATCCATTCCGCTCACCAACTGCTGACCATGGCAGGGGGGCCGCAGCGCGGCGCCGACTTGGGGCGCCTCGGCATGATCGAGGACGGCGCGCTTGCCATGGACGGCGGCCTGATCTCGGGTGTGGGGCCGACTGCGGAAATCCGGTCCCAGTTCCGCGGGGGCCAGGAGGTGGACGCTTCGAATTCCGTCGTCCTGCCCGGATTTGTGGATTCCCACACACATGTCGTATGGGCAGGTGACCGCGCCGCGGAATTTGAAATGCGAATCGCGGGCGCCAGCTATATGGAAATCATGGAAGCGGGTGGAGGGATCCTTTCCACAGTCCGGCAGACGCGGGAGGCCAGCGTGCGGGAGCTGGCGGAGGCGAGCATGCCGCGCTTGAAACGAATGTTCGCCCATGGGACCACAACGGCGGAGGCCAAGACGGGGTATGGGCTCGAAACGGGCGCAGAGCTGCGCATGTTGGAGGCGATTCTGGCAATGGATGGCCGAGGGCCGATGGAGCTTGCGCCCACATTCCTGGGGGCGCACGCAGTCCCGGCCGAGTTCAGCGGCCGGGGCCAAGAGTATGTTGACCTGATTTGCGGCGAGATGCTTCCGGAAATCCTGGATTGGTGGCAAGGTGGGGCCCAGGGGCGGCCTCTGCCATTCGTGGACGTATTCTGCGAGCCCGGCGCGTTCGACCTGGAGCAAAGCCGTCAAATCCTCGATCGGGGGCGCAAGCTGGGGTTCCCGCTCAAGATGCACGTGGATGAATTTAGAAGCCTGGGCGGCACCGAACTTGCAATTTCGCGCCGCGCGGTGTCCGCCGATCACATGGTTTGCACGCCGCCGGAGGAGATCCAATCGCTGGGGCTTTCAGATACCGTGGCCGTTTCCCTTCCCTGCACGCCCTTCGGTCTGGCCGAGCCCCATTACACGCCGGCCAAGTCCATCCTGGAAGCAGGAGGCACGCTCGCCATCGCGTCGGATCTGAACCCGGGTACGGCCTGGTGTGAGAGCATGCAGTTTGTCATTGCCTTGGCATGCCGCTATCTGGGTCTCACCCCAGGGCAGGCGATCGCCGCAGCGACGATCAACGCCGCGGCGGCCATCGGCCGTCAGGACCGGATTGGCAGTCTGGAGATCGGCAAACAGGCAGACTTGATCCTGCTTGAAATTCCCGACTACAGGCATGTTGGATATCGATTCGGCACTAATCTCGTCTCGATGGTCATCAAGGGGGGAAAAATCGTCATCAGGAATGGAGAACACAGATGGGTTTCCTGACCCCAGCAACGGTGTTCAGGGTGGCGTTAGCGCTCATCGCCCTGTTTGTGGTCTGGACGATCCTGAAATCCGCGCTTAAGTTCACTTTTCGGCTGTTTTCGATCGGCTGTCTCGCGCTGGGCGTGCTGGTCGGCCTGGCATGGCTGGTCGGCTTGTTGGGCTAGCGGCCTCGCGCGACCGGTAAAGCGAATTCCTCAGCCCGGCCCCACGGACCGCGCCCGCATGCCAGCGCCCTTGATGTCCTTGTGCCGGGCCGCCGGATCGCAAGAGGGGCCGATCTGACCTCCCAGCGCCCGTCTACGAAGAGAAGCGGCCCCTCGAAAATCGAGGCGCCGCTCTCTTCTCGCTTGCTATGACCTCCGGCCGCGGCCGGGTCGCCGGCTCAGTACTCCGGCATCGGGGGCGCGGAGGGTGCCTTCTCGTCCTCGGGCAGCTCTGTGATGAGCGCCTCTGTGGTGAGGATCATGGCGGCGATGGAGGCCGCATTCTCCAGGGCGCCCTTGGTGACCTTGGCGGGGTCGATGATGCCGGCTTTGACCATGTCGACATATTCGCCCTTGATCACATCATAGCCGATCTTCTTGTTCTTCTTTGACTTCTGATTCTGGCGAACGGTTTCCAAGACCACCGCGCCGTCCTGCCCAGCGTTCTGGGCGATCTTCTTCATGGGGCCCATCAGCGCGTTGCGGACGATCTTGATGCCCGTGTTGATATCCTGGTCCTCGTCCGCCAAGTCCGAGATGGCCTCCAGCACGTTGATCAGGGCCACCCCACCTCCGGGGACAATACCTTCCTCGACAGCCGCTCTCGTCGCGGAAAGCGCGTCCTCGACCCGGTGCTTCTTTTCCTTTAACTCGGTCTCGGTGGCGGCCCCAACGCGGATGACGGCCACACCACCAGAAAGCTTGGCCAGCCGCTCCTGCAACTTCTCGCGATCGTAATCGCTCGTCGAGCGATCGATCTCCACTTTGATTTCTTCGATCCGGCCCTTGATCCGATCCGCATCCCCCTTACCTTCAATCACCGTGGTATCGTCCTTGGTGGCGACAACCTTGCCGGCCTGACCCAAGTCGCTGACGGTCACCGACTCGAGTTTGCGGCCGATTTCCTCGGAGATGACTGTACCGCCGGTCAGCACGGCGATATCCTGCAGCATCGCCTTGCGGCGGTCGCCGAAGCCTGGGGCTTTGACTGCCAGCACATTGAGCATGCCCCGCAGCTTATTGAGCACCAGAGTGGCCAATGCTTCCCCATCGATGTCCTCTGCGATCACCACCAGCTCGCGTTTGCCGATCTGGACCAGCTTCTCGAGCAGCGGCACGATATCGGCAGCAGCGGAAATCTTCTTGTCATGGATCAGCAGATAGGGCTCCTCGATCACAGCCTCCATGTTCTCGGGATCCGTGACGAAGTATGCTGAGATATAGCCCCGGTCGAACTGCATGCCTTCCACATACTCGGTCTCAAACTCGAGGCCCTTGGATTCCTCGACGGTGATAACCCCATCCTTGCCCACTTTGTCCATCACCTCGGCGATCAAATCGCCGATTTCCTGGTCCTGGGCAGAAATGGCGGCCACGGAAGCGATCTCCTCTTTGGTGGTCACGTCGATCGCCTGCTTCGAAATCTCGCCAGAAGCGGCCTTGTAGGCCATCTCAATACCGCGCTTCAACATCATCGGGTTGGCACCGGCAGCCAGGCTGCGCATTCCGTCCGTCACCATGGCGTGAGCCAGGACGGTCGAGGTCGTCGTACCATCACCAGCGATGTCGTTCGTCTTTGTCGCGGCCTCCTTCAATAGCTGCGCCCCCATGTTCTCGAAGGGGTCCTCCAGCTCGATTTCCTTGGCCACCGAAACGCCGTCATGGGTGATGCTCGGGGATCCAAACTTGCGATCCAACGCCACGTTGCGCCCCTTCGGCCCCAATGTTGTGGCCACCGCTTTGGCCACCATGTCCACCCCGTCTTTCAGGCGCATCCTGGCATCTTCGGAAAACGCGAGTTGCTTTGCAGTCATAATTCGTTCACTCCTCTAGATCTGGATTTTGTGGCTCGTGTTCGGAATTCGGTCAATTGCTACTCAACAATCGCCAAGATGTCGCTTTCCCGCAGGATCAGCAGTTCATCGCCATCCACCTTGACCTCGGTGCCGCCGTACTTGGCAAACATCACGGTGTCCCCCACCGACACATCGGGCGGGACCCGCTCGCCGCTGTCATTCCGGCTCCCTGGACCAACAGCCAAGACCTCGCCTTTCTGCGGCTTTTCCTTCGCCGTCTCGGGCAGCACGATCCCACTTGCAGTGGTCTCTTCCTCCTCGATCGGCTTCACGACCAGCCGGTCGGCCAGTGGTTTGAGTTTGAGTGCCATTCGGACCCTCCTAGATAGATTTTGTTTATAGAGCGCTATTTGGTGACGAAGTTTGCAAGTTAGCACTCTTGCGGCGCGAGTGCTAACTTGCTCCATAAGTGTACTGAATTCCATGAAATGTGTCAAGGGAAGAACGGAAATTGGGGGAGGGGTGAGGGGCTTTGCGTGGTGAGTAGCCTCGTGTGATCGGTTCCCCGCATGGGAACAGCGCGCCGCGCCCCTGCGGTCACCGGCGAAATGTTCAACGACTACAGACCGCTATGGTGTCGCTGGCGCAGTCCCCGGGGGCGGGCAGGCTGGTACCTCGCCCTCTGGAGTGGAGGTGGGCTCCGGCGTGGGACCGGGATTCGCGCAGATCGCCCGGCCATCCGATACGATACCCGACACGATCGGGTCATCGCCGAAATCGGCCATCAACTCCTGGAACACCGCCTCCGCTTGGCCGCAGTAGCTGTAGAACGCCAGGACCGAGCCGTACGTATAGTAGTGTTCCAGGCTCTCAGGCACCAGCGACTGACCCGGGACGTCCACGCAGTACGCCAAGGCGCTTTCATCCGCCACGTCACATCCGTACACATAGCGGCAAAGCAGTTGCCGGGTGACCTCGGGGGGGCAACCATCCACCGCGCAGCGCAGCACATCCACGGCGCTCTCGTAGTTGCGCGCCTTATAATAGACGATCCCCAGGCGGCCATAGATATCCGGGTTGCTTGGATCGATCTCCAGCGCCCGCTCGATGTTCCGCGCCGCGATGAAGAACTCACCCTGCTGCATATAGGTCTTGCCGATCGCCAGGTAAGGGGTGGGGTCCTCGACCCCATTTTGCTCGTTGATGCGCTCCGCTTCTGCGAAGTACTGCAGTGCGCGATCAATATCCCGCAGCTGCCGATAGTTGGCGCCGATCAGCAGATGGATGAAGGTCAGATTGGGGTTGATCTCCAGCGCCTGCTGATATGCCGAGATGGCGGCGTTGTATTTCCCCACGCCCTCCAGGACCGTTCCATAGACTCTATACACATCCAGGATCCGCTGGCCCCGGCTTTCCGCTCCATCGACCGCGCGCCGAGCAAACTCCTCGGCTTGCACATATTTCTGCTGATCCAGCAGCACCTCCGCATAGAAGGCGAGCGCCATGCTGTTCTCGTTGTCCAGGCTGTTGGCCCGCACAGCGGATTCGAAGGCCTCGTTCAGAAACTCGTCCCGCTCGGTGGAACCACGCTTCTCAGAAGCGGCCAGCCAATCGTAAACCAACGCCCGGATCGCCATCACCTGACTGTCATCGGGGGCGATCTCGGTCGCCTGATCGATCGACTCCTTGGCCTCCTGCAGACGGGCGATGCGGTCCTCGGCGGTCGTCAGAAGGGCGCTGGAATAGGTCTGTATGCGGGCCAGCTGCCACCATAAGTCGGGCTCCTCCGGCTTGTATTGGGTGGCGCTCTGGAAGGCTGCGATGGCGCCTTCCAGATCGCCGGATGCGAAGCGCACCGAACCTTCTTCGGCATATGTGCCGGGGAGCCGGCTCGGTGTGGGGGTAGCGACAAACGCGGGCTCGACCTGTCCGCTTTGCACCAGCCAGGCGATTGTCAGACCGGCGCCGATGGCAAGGATGTAGGCCAGGATCCGATAGGGGTTGTTCCGCTGGCCGTCCCGACCAAAGGGCATGCGCTCCCCGGTGAGCTTCATCCGCGGTTATCTCCCGATCATGACTCTGGCGTCGCTGTGATCTCCGGGGTAGGTGTGGGGCTCAATACGCCGCAGATGTTCAGCGCCTCCTCCGCGTTGGTCACCGCAGTTTCGTCGTCCCGGGCCCCCACCAGCAGCGATTGCGCGATCTGGCGCGCCTGCGAGCAGTTGCCGCTGTTTGCGAGCGCCAGGCCGTAGAAGTAGTAGAACTCCACCACGCGCGCATCGCCCGGATCCAACTCCAGCCCAGGAACAGTCACCATCTCCCCTTGGACTTCGACCTGGCCGCCGCGGATGGCCAAGCCAAGGGCATCGACGGCTTCCTCGATCTGGCCGTTCTTGTAGTACATCCTGCCCAGGTCCCCGTGCAGATATGGGTTTGAGGGATCCTGCTGCATCGCCTCACGGGCGTACTGGCTGGCTTTGCCATACTCGCCCACGCGCGCGTTCGCCTGCGCCAGAAGCTGATAGGGGCGCACGTCCGTCGGATCTTTGGCGATGGCTTTGATGTAATTCTCGGTCGCCAGATCTACGTCGCCTTCAAAGCCACGCGCCAGATACATATTCCCCAAACGGAGATAGAGCGGCGGGATATTGGGATTGATCACCAGGGCGGTGGAATAGGCGTCGATCGCCTGGTCGTAGTTTCCGGTCCACTCCCACACATACCCCAGAGCCCGGTGGGCCTCCAGCAAATCCGGGTCCAGGGCCACCGCGGTCCGCGCCTCATCCAGGGCCTGTTCGTAATTCGCCAGGCTCGTGTCGATGAGGATCTCGGCGTAGTAGGCATGAGCCATCGCAGAATTGGGATCCAAATTCAACGCCCGCAGGATGTGCTCCTCGGCCCCCGCCATATCGCCCTGGAAGTCCAGAATCCAGCCCAGTGTGGCGTTCGCCTGAGGGGATTCCGGCTCGATCAGCAGCGCATTCCGGGCGTTCTCTTCCGCGCGGTCGTACTCACCCGACCAGACGTTGAGCCGGGCCAGTTCGATATAGTAGACGGGCTCATTCGGATCGGCGGCGATCGCCTGCTCGTAAGCCGCCGAAGCCTGCTCGAGTTTCCCCCCCTCGAAGAGGCTCTGGGCCTCCAGCAGGAAGGATGCAGGGCTGCGTGTGGGCACCTCGGTGGGCACAAAGGGCGTAGGAATGGTGGGCACGATGACCCGTTCCAAATAGATTACGCCCCCAATGAGCAGCAACAAGAGCAATATGCGCCACGGATTGGATGGCCGGCGCTTCTTGCGCATGTTCCATTTGCTGCCGCTCAGGTACATCGGGCCCCTGTCATCCATTGGGCTGGTGTGGACGCTGCCCTGGGAGGAGGATATTACCATCGCGCTTCTGAGCGCGTCAAGAATCGCCCCTCCAACTTATGTCGCGCCTCGCGGTCGAGGCCCAACTCACAGCGGATGACCCTCAGGCCTTGCCTCCCGGCGCCGGTATCCCATGCGACGAGTCGTTCCCCCGCAGACGAACCGGGTTCCATCGCCGCCCGCAAAGGGACCAGCTCAGGCATCCTCTCTGGGGCTGGCGCCGCCCCTCGATCCGCGAGGCCGCGCACCACTTCAGGGGGCAAACGCACCCCGGAGGGCCTCGCCCTCACAAGTTGGAACACACTCGTCCCCCGCGGCCGGATTCGGCTCTGCCACAGGGAATGAGGTAAAATGGACGTCCGCCAACCGCCCTACCCACCCCACGGGGGTTTTGTGTTCGAACTTGTCTTCCTGGGAACATCCGCTTCGGCCCCCTCTCTGCACCGCGGCCTGTCCGCGCAGGTCATCAGCTTTCGGGACTACCGCTTTCTGGTCGATTGCGGCGAAGGGACCCAGCGCCAAATCCTGCGCTCCGGAATCGGCTTCCGCCGGATGAGCCGGATTCTGATCACCCACGGACACCTGGATCACATTCTTGGCCTGGCCGGGTTGATCTCCACTTTTGCCCGTTGGGAGGCCATCGAAAGCCTGGAGATATGGGCCGGCGCGTGGGCGCTGGAACGCATCCGAAACCTGATCTATGGTGTGGTCCTGCGCGGCGCCCGCCCCCCGATGAGTATTGAGTTGATCCCCATCGAGGCGGGGATCCTGCTGGAGGAAGATGGCCTGCGTCTTTCCGCCTTCCCGGTGCAGCATCGCGGTCCTGATAGCTTCGGCTTCCTTTTCGAGGAACAGGGCAGGCGCCCCTTCAACCCGCAGCGCGCCGAAGAGCTGGGAGTTCCGGTGGGACCTATCCGCCGGAATCTCGTCGATGGGAAGTCTGTGCGACTGCCGGATGGCCGCCTTGTCAGCCCGGATGACGTTCTGGGGCCATTCCGTCGCGGCGCTCGTCTGGTGCACGTCGGCGACTGCAGCCACGTCGAAGGGCTGGTGGGGATATGCGAGGGGGCGGAGGGGCTGGTGATCGAGGCGACCTACCTCGAATACGAGGCGGATCTGGCACGCAAGTTCGGGCACCTGACGGCCAAGCAAGCGGCTGAGCTGGCGCTTCTGGCGGGTGTGCGGCGCCTCTTCCTGACCCATATCTCGCGCCGCTATCGGGAGGCGGATGTGCTCGCCGAGGCTTCGGCGGTGTTTCCGGAGACAGAGGTGGTGCGCGACTTCGACCGTTTCGAGATCCGCCGGGAGGAGTGACCGGTCCGGGGCAAAGAGATTCCCCATCCCCTCGGTACGGGCACGGCCTGCCCCCTGCGTCAATCCCTCCCATGAAAACGTGTGCAACTTCAGGGGGCGCGGCTGCTTGAGAGTGAATGTACGGCGCTCCTCTCGATGCACATCGTGGTTTCACCACTCGCCACTCGAGATGCGCCCCCCCACCCGAGGGCCGTTGACCCTGGCGTCGCGGTGCGTTAGAATCACTCTGGGTCAGTACTGCGGGATGATGTATGCCGATCTACGAGTATCTGTGCAAGGACTGCAACACGGTGTTTGACGCCCTGCGGGGAATGGCCGAGGCCGACATGGCCATCTCCTGCGATCGATGCCACAGTTCGAACACCGTGCGCAAGATCTCACTCTTCGCCGCCCATAGCGAGAGCCGGGCAGTGACGGGCGGCAGTTCGAGCGGCTGCAGCGCTTGCGGAGGCGGCGCCTGCAGCTCCTGTGCGACACACTGACCCGCCTCTCGCGCCCATCCCTTGGCGGGCGGCACCCAGAATCAGCGATCGGCCCATCCGGGCCGATCTTCTTTTCGTTGTGGGGATCGTCCCGGTGCGCCCGTGGGCCATCAGGACCTCTCTCTGTTTGGCTGAAGCCGGATCGAGGCGCGCCGGCGATCGTTCCGGGTCGGCATCAGCAGGTCAAATGAAGCGCTGCGCCGACATCCGCTTCCTCCCGCAGCTCATTGTAGCGCTCGCACGCCTCGTCTGTGGGGAGGGCCAGCACCGTGATACCTCTCTCGCTCAAACGCTCCCTGGTTTCGCGGGGCACAGACATCCGTTCTGACGCGCCTTTGCCGACCACCAGTGTTCCCGGCAGAGCCTCCAGCACACCTTCAAGATCCGCCATGGCCAGGGAATGGCCCTCTTCCCGCCACCAATTGGGCACCACCCTGTCTGGCAGGATGATGACGTCCTGCTCATAGACTTGCCCATCGATCTGAATTCGGCCAAATTGATAACTGTCTATTCTCGGCCGACTCAACCCATCACTTCCCTCTCGTTGTCATTCGCACTCGAAAATCACTGAATTCGCCGGCCGGCGTCTCCCACTCCACCAAGACGTCCGACACCCGCGCCGCCGCAGGGCCGGAGTTGGCCCAACTGATCATGCGTTCGACGTCGGGGCGCTCCCCTTCAAACACAGCCTCCACACGCCCATCCATCAGATTCCGAACCCAGCCTTTGACTCCGGTCTTGGAGGCCTCCAGCTGCGTGTAGTAGCGGAAATTCACCCCTTGGACCCGTCCACTGATGAACACACGCGCTCGCGCCTCCTTCATCGTCCCTCCTCGGCTTTCACTCCCCCTCCCACACGATTTATGGGGACAAAGCGTATCGGAGCACTCCCACCTGAAGCGGAATCCTTGCTACTCTCCGCACGCTCGCCGGTCAGGGCAGCTTCCGCCCCACCTGCATTCTAATGCAATGCCAGGGCGGCGCTCTGAATCGTGGACACCAGGTTTTCGACGGAGGGCGCCATTAAGTTGAAAAAGGGCCTCGGGTACAAGCCGATCCAGAAGATGAAGACGAGCAGCGGAACCAGCGTGACCACCTCCCGAATGTTGAGATCCTTCAGCGACCGGTTCTCCTCATTCGTAACCGGGCCCAAGAATACACGCTGGAACATGGTGAGCAGATAGATCGCCGCCAGGATGACGCCCAAAACACCCACGGCGGTAAACGCGATGGAACCGAGGACCTGAGAATCGAAGGCGCCCAGCAGTATGGTGAATTCACCCACGAACCCATTCAGGCCCGGCAGGGCCATGGAGGAGAGCGTCACGATCAGCGCCAGCGCCGCATAAACCGGCATAATATGCCATAGCCCTCCCAACTCACCCATATCTCGCGTGTGCCGGCGCTCATAGATCATGCCGACGATGAGAAACAGGGCGCCTGTGCTCACCCCGTGATTGATCATCTGCAGGATGCTGCCCTCAATACCGTGGATGTTCAATGCGAACAGTCCCAGGACTACAAATCCCATATGGCTGATGGATGAGTAGGCGACCAGCCGTTTCATGTCGGATTGCGCGAATGACAATATGGCGCCGAGGATGATACCGACTACGGCACCCACACCGAACCAAGGCGCCAGCCGCACTGCGGCGTGAGGGAACATGGAGAGGTTGAAGCGAATGAAGCCATACGCCCCCATCTTCAGCAGCACACCTGCCAGGATGACAGACCCGGCGGTGGGCGCCTCCACATGCGCGTCGGGCAACCAGGAGTGGAAGGGCCACATGGGCACCTTGATGGCGAAGGCAAGCGCAAATGCCAGGAACAGCCATATCTGGATGCCAGGCGGAATGTTCGCCCCCCCGATGAGCCTCAACAGGGAGAAATGGCGCGCCTCGATGCCGAGCCAGATGATGGCCAACAGCATCACAATGGATCCCGCCATCGTGTACAGGAAGAACTTGATGGCGGCGTAGATCCGCCGCGGACCACCGTACACCCCGATCAGGAAGTACATGGGGATCAAGCTGAATTCCCAGAAGATGTAGAACAGGAATAGATCCAGAGAGAGGAATACCCCGGTCATGCCGACTTCCAGCAAGAGGAAGAAGAGCATGAAATTCTTGACCGCATCCTTTACGGCCGTCCAAGTGGAGAGGATCGAAATGGGAGTCAGCAGTGTGGTCAGGAGGAGCAACAGGATGCTGATTCCATCCACCCCCATCTGATACGAAATCTGGATGTCCGCCACTTCAATCCAGGGAATATCGACCACCATCTGCATTTCGCCCAGATTCGGATCAAATCGTGAAAGGACCAGCAGCGCGATGCCGAATTCGACCACCGTGGTCAGCAAGGCGGTCCAACGAATCGCATTCTTCTGGCTCTCCTTGAGGAACAGGATAATGGCCGCGCCTACGAGGGGGAAGAAGGTGACGATAATAAGCAGATCCATGTCTATCCTCGCATTACTCGATTTCAGCCGGCACGAACTCCGCTTCCGGGGTCGCGCCCGTGATCCTCACCTGGTCTCCTACCCTTGATATACCAGCAAGTATCCGATGATCAATATGGCTCCCAAGAACGCCGCCATCACGTATGTTCGCACGATACCCGTTTGCACCTTGCGCAAGCGATGGGCAATCCGATAGGTCACCCCGGCAATGCCGTTGAACAGGGCGTCTACGAATCCCAAATCGATCGTCAGCGCCAGGAAATCAGAAGTGGCTCTGAACGATCGGCCGATGGCGACCTCGTGAACCCACTCCTCCCAAAACTCGGCGCCCTCGTTCTCCTCCCCCTCTCCGACCACCATCCAACTGGCCAACCGCTTGTAGGGACGCACAAACAGCGCGGCATACAGATCATCCACCCACCATTTGTTGGCCATCGCCCTATAGACCGGCTCTAGGATAGGCTCCAGCGGGTCGGTGTCGCCCATCCCGACCCCTCTTCGATCATACAGCAGCCAGGCAAACCAGATGGCGAGCAGGGCCAACCCAGTCGACAGCCGGGCCACCAAAGGGGTGAATTCCGTGACGTGCAGATGCGCCAGGGTGAGGGAGAGGTAGTTGGTCAGAGTGTGAACCCCGGGGAAGTTCAGGGCGCCTCCCAAGGTAGCCAGGGTCGCCAGCACGATCAGCGGCAGCGTGATGATACCGGGATTCTCCTTCGCCTCCCGGGCCGCCTCGCTGCGAGCTTCGCCGAAGAAGACCATCAGGATCTGGCGGCCCATATAGAGGGCCGTCAAGAAGGCGGCCGCCGCCAACAGGATATAGACCAACTGACTGACATCCCGGGCATCGGTCAGGATCTCATCCTTGGAGAAGAAGCCCGCAAGAGGTGGGACCCCGGAAAGCGCCAGCGCACCAATTAGATACACCCAGAAAGTGACCGGCATCCTCTTGCGCAGCCCGCCCATGATACGCATATCATTGGGGTCGAATTCCTCCTCCCCCTCGTCGGAGTGGTCCGAATGCGCCGCTGCATGCCGGTGATGGCCGTGCTCGATCCCCAAGATGACGGATCCCGCCGAGAGAAACAGGAGCGCTTTGAAGAAGGCGTGAGCGATCAGATGGAACATGCCGGCCGCGTAGGCTTCCACCCCCACGGCAGCCACCATGAACCCGAGCTGACTGATGGTGGAGTAGGCCAGCACCCGCTTGATGTCGTACTGGGTCACGGCGATCGTCGCCGCGAGCAAGGCGGTGGCTGCGCCCACCAACGCCACCACGTCCCTTGTGACCGGCGCCAGTTCGAAAAGCACATGGGTGCGGGTGATCATGTAGACCCCCGATGTCACCATCGTGGCGGCGTGAATCAGCGCCGAAACCGGCGTCGGGCCTGCCATGGCGTCCGGCAACCACACGAAGAGCGGAATCTGAGCGGACTTGCCTGTCACGGCCAGCACGAGGAGCAGGGTGATCCCGGTGAGTGCGCCCTGCCCGGCCGGACCCATGGCCCTGGCCTGCGCGAAAATGTCGTCAAAACGAAGAGTCTGGAAGGTATGGTAGGTGAGAAACATCGCCAGCAGGAATCCCACGTCGCCGATCCGATTTACAATGAAGGCCTTCTTGCCGGCAATTGCGTTGCCGATGCCGCCTTCCCCACCCTCGTACCAGAATCCAATCAGCAGATATGAGCAGAGCCCCACCCCCTCCCAGCCGACGAACATCATGACCATGTTGCTGGCCGTCACAAGCACCATCATGGCGGCCACAAAGAGGTTGAAAAAGACAAAGAAGCGGGTGTATCGACCTGGATCCCCCTGAAAGCGAACGTCATCGTGCATGTAGCCGATGGCGTAGATGTGGATCAGCATGCTGACCCCCGTGACCATCAGACTCATGGCGACGGAGAGGGAGTCCACCCGCAGTTGCCACGGGACGTCCAGCGGACCGATGCTGATCCACTCAGCGATGAGGACATCGGCGCCTTGCGGGTAGCTGCGCAGCGCCAAGAACTGCACGACCGCGGTCGCGAAAGCCAGGCCGATGGCCCCACTGGCCACCCATCCGGTGAAGCGCTCCCCAAACCGTCTCCCAAAGAGCAGGTTGATCAGCAGCCCGGCGATGGGGAAAAGAATCAGGAAGGGAGCGTAGGCGAACAGATTGCTGCTCCCCGCGGGTGTAACGATGATCATTCATGTCCTCCGCTGGATCCACAACACGGGTGTCAAGGGTATCAGATAGTGGCGAAATAGCAAAGCTGCCGTCCCTAAAGTTAATCTTAACTTCCGCCAAATATGATCCGACGAATGTCAGCATTTGACGGCAATCATGCGCCCAAGCCCGGCCGCCCGGTTCCCTAGAATCACCCGCCGGGTGCCTCGGGGGAGGTTCAGTCTGCACGCGACCCTGCCAAAGTATGGCGGCTTCCCGGATGAGGTAGTATCCGGATCGGCCGGCTGCCCCAGCAATTCATCGCAGCAACCGGGCCCTCTCTGGAGGTTAGGAAAGGTAATCCCGCAGGTGACGGCTGCGGGTTGGGTGTCTCATCTTCCGCAGAGCCTTGGCTTCGATCTGGCGGATGCGCTCGCGCGTGACATTGAAGTACTTGCCCACCTCTTCCAGAGTGTAGTCTTTGCCGTCCAGAAGGCCAAAGCGCATCTCCAGCACCTGGCGTTCGCGCTCGGTGAGCACAGAGAGGGCATTGTGCACTTGCTCCTTCAGCAGCTCCCGGGCTGCCATGTCCACTGGTTCCGGCATCGACTCATCTTCGATGAAATCCCCCAATTGGCTCGAGTCCTCCGAGCCGACCGGGGTCTCCAGAGACATGGGCTCCTGCGCGATGCGCATGATGCGACGCACTTTCGCTGCGGCGCGCCGCCACTTGCGCTCCAGCACAGGGTCCATCGGCTCCCCGGCCGCGTCCACACGGCGAATCTCCTCGACGTCCTCGGGCTCGAGGAGATCCATCTCCAGGGCCAGCTCATCCGATGTGGGCTCGCGCTCCAGATCCTGCACCAACTCGCGCTGCGTCCGGATCAGACGGTTGATGGTCTCAAACATATGCACCGGGATGCGGATCGTACGTGCCTGGTCGGCGATGGCGCGGCTGATCGCTTGGCGGATCCACCAGGTGGCATATGTGCTGAACTTGTAGCCTTTCGCCGAATCGAACTTCTCGACGGCGCGCAGCAGACCAATGCTTCCCTCCTGGATGAGGTCCAGGAAGGCGATACCCCTGCCCATGTATCGCTTGGCCACACTCACCACAAGCCGCAGGTTGGCCCGGATGAGAGCGGCGCGCGCTTCGTCCGCCAGCCGGCTCATGAGAGTCCTCTCCAAGTCGAGGTGATCCTCCTTTTCCAGCCAGCGATAGTAGGTCCGCTTGGTGGGCAAGCCCTTGCCCTCGGCGAAGCGGGCAGATTGCCTCTCGCCTATGGCGGCTGGCATCAGGTAGAAGGCCAAATACGTGTGCAGTAGGTTGCGGGCCACCTGCTCCCAATCCGGGTCCATCCCCCACAGGCCGTTATCCAGCCACGAGCGGACATAGGAAGGGAGCTCCATCTTCCACTCCCGCCGCAGCGCTCTCGCCTCCTCCATGATCAGTTGCAGATCCGGCTCATTCTGCCGCATACGCTTGGCATCTTCCCGCACCCTCTTCCAATCCGTAATCATATCCACGAACAAGGCGCGGTGGGCGCTGGCCAGGGCCTCCTCCTCCCACTCGACTTCCGACTGGCGGGCAATGAGGCGCTCAAGATGCCTCTCTGCCTCCATGCGGCTGGCGATCCAGAGCTCCTGATCTGCCGAGAGCAGATCAACCTGGCCAATCTCCTTGAGATACAGGCGCACGGGATCGTCGGTGGACTCGATCGCCACTATGGGGACGCTGTTGTCCCGGTTCTCCGCCTCTTCAACCGCGGAGAAGATGTCATACTCTTCATCCCCCTCCGATTCCTCGGCCTCTTCCTGCTCTAGCTCCTCGAGGTCCGAGGGCAGCGGTTCTTCCTCGGAGCTGAATTCGGGACCCTCGTCCTCTGGATTTGCTTCCACCAGTTCGAGGTCTTCCTCAGGCATCCCAACCAACCGCCTTCCTCGTGAACAAGACTGAATCCAAGGCTGTGTTCCGGTTGCCAATCGCCGAGTCGATGCGCGCCCGATCCCGGGCCAAACGTCGGACCCGCTGCTTCAGATCGCCCATCTCGCTGAGCAGTTCCTCGCCCTCCAGGTCCTGCCCCTCCTGGACCACCTGAAGTTGGAACTGCAGGTGCCCCAGTTCGGCATCTTGGTTGCGCTTCCGCAGTCGCAAGAAGTTTGCCAAGACTTCCTCCATCATGCGCGGCCGATCGAATTCGATGCCCTCCAGCTCCTCGAGCAGCCCCTCGGCCGCCCCCATGAAGATCTCATCCAGTCCGTTTCGCCAGTGCTCCCCCGGCTCTTCCTCTTCCTGCTCCAGCGCCTGATGCACCATCCGGAAGATCATTCTACGCTCGCTTCCCGTAAAGTCCAATTGGGAGAGGCGATCCAATTCTAGCGACTGCAGCATCCTATCGACACGGTACAGCAGCTCAGGATCCCGCAGGAGCACGCCCAGACAGAATCTCTCCAACCTGTCGGGGGCCGCGGATGCGAGCCGCTCATCCTCACGGCGAGCCTCGTCCCTTCGAAGGGGCCGTCGGGCGGACCTGCGGGCGGAGCGCCTCGGGCGCCAGTCGAGCAATGCGCGCTCATCCACCATCAACTTGCGGGCGAGGATTTGGCGATACGCCTCCCGTTCAACCGAATCGGATACGTCTTCAATCAAGGGGAGGACCTGGCGGGCGATTTCTGCTTTGGTCTTCGGATCCTCCAGATCCCGGCCTGCCGAAAGCGTCTCCAAGACAAACTCAACCACCGTCTGCGCTTTCCCGAGCAGCTCGGGCCATGCGTCGCGATCCTCCACCACAACCTCATCCGGGTCCATTCCAGGGGGCAGGGTCACCACACGGATATCCGCATCCAGGCGCCCCTCATAGCCCACCAACCCTCTGGCGTCGAAAACCGGATCCTCATCCTTGGACAGCGCCTCTCGAGCCAATGTGAGCCCGCGCAGCGTGGCGCGCTCGCCCGCCGCATCCGGATCAAGCGCCAGAATAATCCGCCGGCTGTATCTCTTCAAACGCCGCAGCTGCACCTCGGTGATCGCCGTGCCCATGGGGGATACGGCGTTTTCGAACCCCTCCTGGTAGAGTCCGATCACGTCCATATAGCCCTCGACCACGACAGCCTGGTCCTCTTGCCGGATCGCCTTCCGGGCCTTGTCAAGCCCATAAAGCAGCGCCCCCTTGTCGAAGATCGCGGTCTGGGGGGAGTTCAGGAACTTGGGCATGGCCTCAGGGTCGACAATCCGCGCTCCGAAGCCCGCCATCCGACCCCGGGCGTCTCGGATGGGGATCATGATCCGGTGCCGGAAGCGATCATAGTAGCCGCCGGACTCCCGCTCGGTGATCATGCCCGCGTCCAACACATCCGCTTGGTCAAAACCGCGCTCCGCCAGGAAGCTCATGCTCGCGTCCCAGGATTGGGGCGCATATCCGATTTCGAAGATTTCCAGGGAACTATCGGTCAGCCCGCGCGCGTGTAGGTAGTCGAGAACGGGGGAACCCGCCGGAGTGTCAATCAGGTTATGACGGAAGAATGTAACGGCCGTCTCCAGCAACTCGCGCAGCCGCTCGTGGGCATCTCGCTGCTCCTGTTCAGCCGGAGTCAGCGGTTTGAGCTCCACAGCCGCACGCTCAGCCAGGTACCGGAGCGCCTCGGGAAAATCCCAGCCCTCCTTCTTCATCATGAAACTGAAGATATCGCCGCCTTCATTGCAGGCGCCAAAACAGCGCCATGTCCCCGTCTCCGGGAAGACCACAAAAGCGGGGGTGCGGGTGTTTGGGTGAAAGGGACAGAAACCCGTATAGTTCTTGCCGGACTTGCGCAGCTTGACCGTCTCGCCGATCAGCTCGACGGCATCCAATCGATCCTTGATTTCATCTGTGACGCTCATCGGATCGTCGCCCTTGTCCCTTATTGAAGCCCGATGCAGCCCATGGCCAAGACGGCTGATGCTGCATCACCCCTCCGCCGCCCCGCTCTCCTGCGAGAGCTGGATACCGTGCTCCCACAGTCGTTAGCTAAGGATCTTCGGACAATCGTGGATGGAGCACTAGCGTTCGGCTTGGGCTGGTCCGTCACTCCTCCGGCTCATCTCGCTCTCGATGGATCCCAGGCATATAGAGGTTGAAAGCCTCGTCGGTCGGGCAACCGCGGACAGCCCGGTGTGGTCCTCATCCAATAAAGCCGCCCAAGGCCAGGTTGGCTGATGGCATCGGTCTCGGCGGGTGGGCCAAGATTATAACCCGCTGAAATGGACCGAGCAACATAAATCGCAAGCGGGCGATCATTTCTGGGAAAGTACGCTGCTCCTAGAAACCCTCAAGCTGCGACAGATCCACGACGCCATCCGCCAAGGAAACTACCTGGCGCAAGAGTGCGAGCCGATTCTGCCGCAAGAGCGGGTCCTCATCCATCACCAGCACCTCGTCGAAGAAGCTGCTGATGGCGGGAATCATGGGCTCGAACGCGGTCAGCAGATCCTGTACGGAGCCCGGACTTCGGGGGGCCTCCTGGGCTCTCCGCAGGGCCTGATACAAGCGATGCGTCTCCTTTTCGACGATGCGGTCCGGATCCGGCGAGGGCAGGTCGCCGACTTCGCGGGTGATGCGCGCGCAGCGGGCATAAGCCTGCAGGATGCGGTCCCAATCCGGGCGCGCGATCCAGGCTTCCAACTCCTTGACCGCCTGATCCGCGCCTGTCGGATCACTCCCTTGCTCGCCCAATACCGCTCCAACCGCATCGTATCGGTGCTCCTCCGCCAGCAGCAGCGCGCGCTGCCGGGCAGCGACGAATTCCAAGCACCCTTCCAGCACGCCAACTGGGACCTCAATGGGCAAACCGCTCGCCGCCTCGCTTAAGCCATCCCGCAGATCGAACCGCTGGCCCGCTTCCACAAGAATCTGCACCAGGCCGATCGCCGTCCGCCGCAGCGCAAAGGGATCCTTGGCCCCACTCGGCTGAAGGCCGACTGCGAAGAGCCCAACCAGCGTATCGAGGCGATCGGCCACCGCAACCGCCAGGCCGGCCCTGGACTGCGGCAGCTGGTCCCCACCTTGGCGCGGCAAATAACTCTCGAAAATAGCCTGCGCCACCTCGGGCGTCTCCCCGCTTTGACGCGCATAGTAGCGTCCCATTTCTCCTTGCAAGGAGGTCATCTCCACAACCATGTGGGTGACCAGATCCGCTCTGCACAAGCGGGCGGCCGCCGAGGCGACTTTCCGCTCCTCCGAAGATAGGCCAAGCGCGGGTGCCAGCCGGGGAACGAGACGTTGAAGGCGCTCCATCTTGTCCAGCATGGAGCCCAGCTCCGTTTGAAAAGTCAATGTGGACAGGCGCGGGACATACTCCGACAACGGTCGCGCCAGGTCCTGCTGAATGAAGTAGGCGGCATCGGCGAACCTTGCCCGAATGACTGCTTCGTTGCCCCGGCGTACCTCATCGATATGCTCGTACCCACCGTTGCGCACGGCGACGAAGTACGGCAGCAGGCCGTCCTCCGCTGCCACGGGGAAGTAGCGCTGGTGCTTCTTCATCACCGCGATCAGCACCTGAGGCGGCAGATCCAGGTATTCCTCATCAAAGGAGCCGCGCAGCGCCGCCGGTTTCTCCACCAAGTTCGTCACTTCACGGAGCAGATCCTCATCCTCGGGTATCTCCCCGCCCGCCTCCTGCGCCAAGGCGGTGATTTGCTCCCATATGCGCTCACGCCGCTCATCAATATCCAGGATGATGCCCTGCTCCTCCAACGCCTGGAAGTAGTCGGAGGCCGATTCGAACTCCATACTCTCCGGTTGGTGGAAACGCAGGCTGCGGCTCGTCCTCCCGGACTGCAGCCCGGCGAATTCAAAAGGGACCCGCCGGCCACCGTGCATCGCCAGCAGCCAACGGATCGGACGAGAGAAGGCCACCTCGCTCCAATTCCATCGCATCGCCTTCTCGAAATTCAATTCCATCATCAGGTCGGGGAGCGCATTCGATAGAACCTCGGCTGCGGGCAAGCCGGGCGCCCGCACCTCCGCCACCACATACTCCCCTTCCCCGATCCGGCGCACCTGCAGTTCATCGACTGGGACCCCCTTGCTCTCCGCAAACCCGATCGCGGCCCTGGTAGGATTCCCCTCCCTATCGTAGGCCCTTCCGGCCGGAGGGCCCTTGATCTCATCCACCGTCTCCGTCTGATGAAAAGCAAGCGATTGGGCGAACACCACCAGGCGTCGCGGGGTGCCCATCACTTGGACTCCTTCGTGCTCCAGCCGGAGATCCGCGAGCATGCCTGGCACGCTTCGCTGCAATTGCTCGACCGCGGCAGTCAGGTCGCCGGCCGGGAGCTCCTCAGTGCCGATCTCGACCAGCAGGGGGGCGGCGTCCCTCGGCCCCGTGCCGGTGGGCCCGGCGTCCATCTCCATCGGCGACCGATCGACCCCTTCAATTGACCAGGGGAAGCCCAGCTCCCGGCGTTGATCCAGGTAGGCCTCAGACACCCGGCGCGCCAGTTCCCGCATGCGGCCGAACATGCCGGCCCGCTCTGTGACACCGATCGCGCCGCGCGAGTCCAGGATATTGAAGGCATGCGAGCACTTGAGCACATAGTCATGGGCGGGAATGATGAGGCCGTCCGCCAAGCAGCGGAGAGCCTCAGCCTCATATTCTTCGAACAAGGCCCACAGGCGCTCTACATCGGCGAGTTCGAAGTAGTAGCGGCTGAATTCCTTCTCCGCCAGCAGGTTGAGATCGCCGTATGTATAGTCCCGATTCCAGCGCACCTTGGAGAAGTGATCCACACCCTGCAGCGTCATCAGGATCCGCTCCAAGCCATAGGTGATCTCGACAGAAGGCGGATCCAGTGGGATCCCGCCGGCTTGCTGGAAGTAGGTGTACTGGGTGATCTCCTGGCCGTCGAGCCACACCTCCCAGCCCAACCCCCAAGCACCCAGCGCCGGGGATTCCCAGTTGTCCTCCACAAACCGGAGGTCGTGTCGCTCAGGGTCCACACCCAGATCCACCAGCGACCGCAGGTAGACCTCTTGCGGATCTCCCGGATCGGGCTTCAGCACGACCTGGTACTGGTAGAAGAGCTGCATGCGGTTGGGGTTTTCCCCGTAGCGGGCGTCATCCGGACGAATGGAAGGCTCCACATAGGCCACCCGCCAGGGCTCAGGCCCCAGCACTCGCAGCACGGTGGCCGGATTCATGGTGCCTGCGCCGACCTCCGTGTGGTAGGGATGCCAGATTACACACCCATAGTCAGCCCAGAATCGATGCAGCCGCAAGACAAGGGACTGAAATGTCAGCTCTTGGTGATCAGGCATGGAATTCCCCCGTAGGGATCATACAGTTCCGCCCGCCACATCTCCCCGACGCTCGAGGTCGCGGACTTGGCGCAGGAAGGCCGGGCTGTTGAGCTGCCGTTCCAGCAGATAGGTGAAGTAGGCCTCCATGAGGGCTTCCACCTCCCTCTCCACCTCGGGACGGATCCCCGCCTGGGCGGCGACCTCGTAGGGGCTGCGTTGGTAGTGGCGGAGCACCTTCAAGCCGGCGAGTGAGATGGAGCGCGCTTTCCTCTCCGCTCGTCCGCAGCGGGGGCACAGCACGCCGCCCTGCTCGATGGAAAAGTACTGGTCCTCGGGCGCGATCTCCTCTCGGCAGCCGAGGCATTGAAAAAGCTCCGGCCGAAAACCGACCATATCCAGCAGACGAAGCTGGTAATAGCGCACGACGACTGTGGGCGGATCTCCCCCCGATAGGCGATCCAATGTGGCCAATGCCAGTTGGTAGATGGATTGGTTCTCCTCTCGTTCCATCGTGAAGCGATCCAAGAGCTCGGCGACGTAGTTGGCATGGCCGATAGATGCCAGATCCTGGCGCAGACCGGCGTAGAGTTCGCTGGCCTCCGCCTGGGTGATGATGTCCAGGTTCTTCCCCTTCGCCAACTGCAGCTTGACCCGGGTGAGCGGTTCAAGGTGACCGGCCTTACGAGATGTTGGACGGCGAACCCCCTTCGCCACCGCCCGAATCTTGCCAAAACGCGGGGTGAATAGAGTCACCAGCCGATCCGCCTCGCCAAAATCATGGCGGCGCAGAACGAGCCCCTCGGTGCTGTAGACACGCTGCCTGGAGCGCATGCGGAGATTATACCAGCGGGGGCCCAGACTACCCTGCACCCAATGCCCGGGCCTCATCGGTCCTAGGCCGCTGTCGTACCCGCCGAAGCGCGGATGGCTTTCCACCCCCTATGCGCGGCGCCGATTCCTATTCCAGCAAAGCCGACGAGGGAGAGGGCGAGCGGGGATGCAGGGGTGCGGGGGAGCAGAGGCGTGCAGGGGGGAGGCAGGAGGGGGAAAGGCTCGTGGGAGGTCGAAGGTTGCAGGTTTTCCGGCCGGCGGCCGGTGGCCGTCGAAACGCTTTCACGTTCAAACGCGCCAACGTTCAAACGTGCAACCTGCAGGGGAGCCGAAGGCTGAATGCTGACCGCTGGCTGCGCGAGGCGCAGTTCGTTCGTCGCTGGTCGTTGGTCGGCGTCTTCAATGGCGCTGCGTGCGACAGAAACGCGGAAGCGCTAGTTGCCAGGGAGTTGAGCGGGGCCAAAGGAGTCGGGCAACAGATCCCGGACCGTGCATTCCAGGACGGTCTCCCCCGCTCTGCCCACGGCGATCACCACGGTGTCCAAACTGAATTCGGACAGCACCTGGCGACACGCGCCGCATGGAGATCCGCCATTCTCCGTGGCCACAACGATGCACTGGAAGTCGCGTTCGCCCGCGACAATGGCCTTGAAGATGGCGACCCGTTCGGCGCAGATACTCAAAGGAAAGGCGGCGTTTTCCACGTTCGCGCCGTCGAAGATCTCTCCCGAACTCGCAAGCAGCGCGGCCCCCACCGGATATCCGGAATATGGCGCGTACGCGCGGCCCCGCGCCGCCAACGCCCTGCGGATCAGATCTTCCCGCCGCCCTTGGTCAGCCACGGTTGTTCTCCTCCGGTCCTTCCGGGGCAGGCGCCAGGATTTGGGCGCGCACCTTGCGGATTCTCCGCCCGATCACCTGCTCTACGACCAAGCGCATCCCGCCCGCCTCTACAACGTCCCCTGGAACGGGCACGCGGCCGAGCTCACCATAGATAAACCCGCCCAAAGTCTCACTCGTCTCCTTGGGCAAGTCTGCATCCGTGATCGCGTTCACATCGTCCAGATCGATGCCGCCCCGGAAGATGAACTCCCTCTCATTGACCTTTAGATAGGGCATCTCTTCCCCAATGTCATATTCATCCTGTACTTCGCCAACGATTTCTTCGACGATATCTTCGAAAGTGACCAAGCCTGCGGTGCCGCCGTATTCATCCACGACGATCGCCATCTGCACACGGCGGGCCTGCATTTCGGTGAGCAGCTCGTCCGCCTTCTTCGCTTCAGGCACAAAATACGGGTCGCGCAGGATCTCCGAAATGGGGGTGTCCAGCTCTCCTTGGCGCCACGCCCGGAGCAGATCTTTCACATAGACCAAGCCGATCACGTTGTCGATGCTGTCCGTGTAGACCGGGGCCCGGGAAAGGCCGGTCTTCAGGAGCGTATCCGTGGCCTCTTCCAGGGATATGGTGTCCTCGAAAGCCAGAATGTCGATCCGGGGGACCATCACCTCCCGGGCGAGCGTATCATCCAACTGGAAAATCGAGAAGATCATATCCTTCTCTTCTTTTTCGATGGCCCCGCCCTCCTGCCCCGCATCCACCAACGTCATGATCTGCTCTTCGGTGACCAACTGGTAGCGCCGATCCCCGAAGGGCCCCACCACCCGGTTGGCAAGCCCCATCATCACCCAGACGATCGGGGAAACCAGGGTGATGGTCGTGGAGACCAAGACCGCCAGCCGCGCGCCCCACAGTTCTGGTGCGCGCAAGACTAGGCTTTCGGCAAAGAATACCAGGATCGAGACGGAAAACCAGACGATGACCAGCACGCTGACCACCCCGAGCGGAGATACCGGGCCGGCCTGCGAGGCTCGGGAAACGTAATCGTTCAACGCCAGCCCCACCGTCAGCAGCCGCAGCAATCCGCGGCCAGTTCGCATGGAAAGGATCAGGCGGGAGGAGTTCTCCATCAGCCGCCGCGCAAGGCCAACGAAAGCCACATCCTCGGCCTCTAGCTGGCGCAGCCTGCTGCGATGGGAGTTCTTGAGCGCGCTCTCTCCTGCGGCGAGAAGCGCATTCAGGCCCACGAGCAGCACAATTGTGGCCAGACTGACGATTTCACTCATCGGCATGCTGGATTCTCCGAATGACCCGGGCCGGCGCGCCCACCGCGATGCTGTAGGGGGGCACATCGCGATTCACCACCGCTCCGGCGCCGGTGTGGGCACCCTTGCCTATGCGAACGGGAGCGATGAGCATGGTGTCGCTGCCGATAAATGCCCCCTCCTCTATCACCGTCCTGTGCTTCCGTTTCCCATCGAAATTGCAGGTGATCGTTCCTGCGCCAATATTGACATCGGCCCCAACCTCAGCGTCACCCAGATAGCAGAAATGGCCCGCCTTGACCCCAGGTGCCAGGGTGCTGTTCTTGACCTCGCCGAAATTGCCCATGTACACGCCGTTTTCCAGGCGTGCCCCCTGGCGCAGGCGAGCGAAGGGGCCCACTGAGACATCATCCCCCATGGATGCCCCCTGCAGATAGGAGGAGATGACGGCGCAGCGCTCCCCGATCACAGAATCCCGCACGATGCTGTTCGGGCCAATATGCGTGCCCATGCCGACCCGGGTCTTCCCCTCCAAATGGGTGTTCGCCAGGATCACCACGTCGCGCGCCAGCTGGACCTGAGGGCCGATGTACGTGCTTCCCGGATCCTGAAGCGTCACGCCCTGGCACATCCACGCCACATTGATCCGCCGGCGCACGACCGCCTCCGCTTCCGCCAGATGGACGCGTGTGTTGACCCCGATGGCCTCTTCCGGGTCGATCACCGCCACGCTGCCCACCTGCTGACCCTGGGAGACCGCCAGTTCGATCAGGTCGGTGAGGTAGTACTCCCCGCTCGCGGACTCCTTCAACTGAGATACCGCCTGCCACAGCCAATCCTCGCGGAAGCAATAGGCGCCTACATTGAACTCGCCAATGGTAAGTTGCTCCGGTGTGGCCTCGGTTTCCTCTACGATCCCCGCCACCTCTCCCGCGCCGTCCCGCAGCACCCTGCCGAAACCGCGGGATTGATCCCGATGGACTGTGAGCATCGTGAGCGGACCCTGGTTCGCCTCTTGGGCCGAGACCAGCGCCCGGTAGGTCTCGGCGGTAATCAGGGGCATGTCGCAGTACGTGACCAGCACCAGGTCCGCCTTTGAAGCCAATTCAGGACGAGCTTGCGCCACCGCGTGACCCGTCCCAAGCGGCTCCGCCTGAATGATGAACCCCACCCCCGGCGCCATCGCCTGGCGCAACGCATCCGCCCCCGGCCGAACCACCACATAGGGTTCCTCTTCGGTGGCCGCGTGTACGGCCTGCACCACCCAATCGATGAGCGGGCGCCCGGCCAGCTCGTGCAACACCTTTGGCCGCTCGGATTCCAAGCGCGTGCCTTCTCCCGCAGCCAGGACCAACGCAATACACTTCATAGCAGACTCCGAGTCGGCGGCGTCATCCAAACCAAGGCCGACCGCGAACCATGCAGGTTGTAGGTGAGGGGAATATGAGAAGGTGGATCGTCGTCAGACACAGAAATCCAAACTAGTTTGCATGCGGATCAGCTGGGGCGCCAGGATTCGAACCTGGATCCACGGATTCAAAGTCCGGTGTGCTGCCGTTACACCACGCCCCACTGGATCACTCGATTTCCAGTGGGTGAGATTGTAACATAGCCGATTCGGCGCTCACATACCCCGCTGCCCAATCACTTCTCTTCGGGGGTCTCTAGCTCGTCCGAAAGCAGACCGCGTTTCTTCGCCTCGTCATAGGACATCACCCCCTCCGAATAGTCGCCCTCCCCGTTCAAATCCGTAGGGGCCTGGTCCCAGAAGCGTTCCGCATCCACTCCGCCCTGCGCAACCCCGCTCTCCTGCAACTGCTCGGGGAGCCCTCGACTTTCTTCATGGTCCATCATCATCTCATGGCCGGCGGGAGGCTCTTCTCCGGCTGCCTGCGCAAGTCTCTTCACCAAAGGCGCCATACCCTTCACCGCATCCCGGCAGTAGCGAGCGGCCGCCTCCTGCTGGCCCGGAGTGCGCTCAGTTTCAAAATAGATCACCAGCCCGTGTCGCCCCCCGATGTTGGTGAAATAACACCCACGCCCCACCCCCTCGAACACATGGAAAGCCCACGGATCGTGCGATCCGAGCCACGACGATACCTCCAGGCTTGCGCCCAACACGTTGGCTAGCGATGACCGCAGGGTTTCAACATCGACCGGGCCGACCGCTCCCTCTGCCGCCACCACATCCCCCATCACGTCCACGATCAGAACTCCGCATGCGCCCAGCACCCTGCGGGCGCGCGCCATCATCTGGATCAACTGCACGCTGGTTTCGCGCTGCGTGGTTGCGGGGATTTCCCCGCCTTCCACCTCCAGCCGGGCGCTCTGCACCGCTTTGGCCAGACGCTCCGGCGACACCGGTTTGGCCAAGAATGCCGTCACCCCCAGCGAGCGGGCTTGCTCCAATGCGGCCTTATCCGGAGCACTGGCGAACAGGATGCTGCGGGAGCGCGGGTTCAACTGACAAGCCCAGGCGACCAGCTCCAATCCGGACATGCCAGGCAGCTCGAGATCCGTGATCAGGATGTCGACGGGCTGGCGGGCGAATTCCAGCAGCGCGTCCTCGCCCGTCGGGACCGCCTCAATTTGCAGTGGATCCGTCTGACCAGCGAAAGCCCCGACCAATTGGTCGCGCGCACCAGCGGTCCCAGCGACGATGAGTATCCGCATGTCGTCCATCGTCTGATATTCTAGCACAGGCGGCGCTTGTGCCAACTGCTTCTCCCGTACGGTGTGAAAGAGCTATGAGCCCCAAGCCGAAAGCCATAAGCCGAATCCCGTGCGCGATGGTGATGGTTCCCGCTCTTCCGTTGAAACGTGCCAACGCCCCACGGATCCCCTGCCCCTTGACCCCCCTGATCACTCGATGAGGTGAACTTATCACCTTTGTGCCCCGTATATATCTATTGGGGGTACGACCGGATGCACACTCTGCGCCGCCTCGGACTCCGGTGCTGGTCACATTATGACTGCAAAGCCTGCCGATCCATCTGGCCGCGGGGCGGGCCGGCGCCAGGTCGCCACCGCGGTCGATTGCGTTTGCGGGAGGTATAATCGTCCCGAATTTCTCCCAGCCGGGGGGCGAAGTTCGTCCCGCTTCAACGCTCCCATACAGGACAGGGTGGAGCCGTGTCCTTGGATGCAGTCCATGTCGATTTCTAGCGGTGCGAGCCGGGCGCGACGGGCGCTCGGACGGGAACGGGTCGACGACGACCACGACCTCAAGTGGCGTCACCGGCCCGAACCCGCGCCCGCTCCGCCAAGTCGAGCCGTCCCGCAAGAAGGTGGCCCCGCCTATCTGAGCATCGCCTTGCATGCGGCACAGCGCGCCCTGTCTGCCTGCGTGCTCATTCTGGGCCTCATCTACTTCGTCGCCCTGGCGAGCGAGTTGGGCCTGGGCGGCGGCATCCGGAGCCTCCCGCGCGCCGCGGCCAGCGCGTGGCGGATCGGCGTGGATTTCCTCGGGACGCTCTTCTCGGGACAGATCGCATTCGGAGACACCCTCTGGCAGCCGCTTTCGAAATCCCTGGGCCTTCTCGGTGTTGCGTTGGCATTGGGAGTGAGCGTCGGGCTGCTGCTGGGCGCCTATGCTGCGCTACGGCGGCACACCCGGATGTCTGGCCTGCTTGTATCCTTGTCGGTCTTCGGCATTTCGACACCCAGCTACGTGGCAGCCATGTTCCTGATTTGGACCATTGTATGGATTTTCCAGCGAACAGGCGTCCGCGTGCTGCCAATCTTCGGCTTCGGGTGGGACGAACGCTTGATCCTGCCCACGCTCGTGCTCGCCGCTCGACCCATGGCCAACATGATGCGGCTCTCGTACTCGAGCTTGGTCGACATCTTCGATGCCGACTTCGTTCGCACCGCACACAGCAAGGGGCTATCCCCCAACATGGTTTTCTGGCGGCATATCCTGCGCAACGCAGGCATCCCGCTGCTCACAACCGCGGGCGTCTCTCTGCGCTTCAGCTTGTCTATCCTGCCGATCGTGGAATATATCTTTACTTGGCCCGGTGTGGGGCTGACCCTGCTCGAGACGCGGGACACCGAAACCATGATCCTGTTGGTGCTGCCGCTGGCCCTGCTCTTCCTTGGGGTGAACCTCACATTGGATGTGCTGTATCTGTTCATTGACCCGCGCCTGCGCTCCGGCGGGCCGGTGAAGCGATGATCCGATTGAGCCTCTGGCGCCGCTTGCTGCGGGCCTCATCGAACTCCTCTTTCATCCTGGGAGGGATCATGGTGGCCGCGCTGATTGTCCTGGCGGCCATCGGCCCCGAGATAGCCCCCCACAATCCTTACATCCGGCAGCGGATCCAGTGGTTCAACGGCGAGATGAAACGGGCACCTATCGCTCCAAGAGCGGAATATCCGCTCGGCACCGATCCGCAAGGCCGCGATCAACTCTCGCTCCTGCTCTACGGCGCCCGCACCACGCTCTCCATCGCGCTGATCGCCACCGCAGTGCGCCTGTTGTTGGGGATGGTTTTGGGCGCTCTCTCCGGCTGGTGGCCCGACGGTTTCATCGATCGTTTTGTCACCTCGCTGACCGGATTCCTGGCGGCCATTCCGGGGCTGATTCTGGCGATACTGTTGGTCTACGCTATCGGCATTCGAAGCGGCCGCGCCGCCTTCATCGGCGCGCTGGCCGTGGTCGGCTGGGGCGAGGTGGCGCAGATTGTGCGCAGCCATGTCCTGGCGATGCGCAACAAGGAATTTGTGACCGCGGCGCGCGCCGTCGGCCTGAGTTCCCTGGAGACCCTGAGCCGCCATATCCTCCCCAATCTGCTCGCGACGATGATATCCATGAGCGCTTTGGAAATGGGGGGCGCTCTGCTGCTCCTGGGAGAACTGGGATTCATGAACGTCTTCCTGGGTAGCGGCACGATGATCGCCGGCGACGTCGGCACCCCTAGCACGGTGATTTTCGAAACCCCTGACTGGGGCGCCATGCTGGGGACGACCTGGCGCAGTTTCCGGGCCATCCCCTGGCTTCCCGCCGCCCCAGCACTGGCCTTTTTCGTCTCCATCTTGAGCTTCAACGTATTTGGGTTTGGTCTGCAGCGCTTCAGCGAAAGAGGCCGATTCTATCCGAGCGGCTGGTCCGTGCTGCGGTTCGTGGTGATTTGCACCGCCGTGCTCTTCGGCTTCCAGTACTTCCTCGCCCAGACGGGGCCCGAATCGCAATTCAAAGCCAAAGCGCGGACATTCGATGTGTCCCGAGCTTGGCGGGACATTGACTTCCTGACCCAACCGGATCTGCGGAACCGCTCCCCCGGAACCGAGGCGCACGATCTTGCAGCGAGCTACATCGCCAATCAATTCAAGGAGGCGGATCTCACCCCCTTCCCTTACGGGAGCTATTTCCAGCCGTTCCAAGCCTTGCACGGGACCATCAGCGTCCCGCCCGAGATCGAGATCGTCAGCTCTGGGGGCGATGTGTACCAAACCTTCACGGACGGCATCCGCTACGATCCCATCGCACCCTTCAACAACAGCGGCGAAGTGGAAGGCCAGCTCTACGTCTATGGCAACATCTCCCCCGCCGCCTACAATCGCACCGGCGGGCTGGTGTTCATGCTGGGGGATACCCTTTTCAGGTCGCCGGCGCTCCTGCGGATTGTGCGCGACGACCAGCTGCCGGCTCAGGGTATCGCCCCACAATTCCCAGCACCGCTTTCCTTGTTGCGGGATGAGGTTTCCTTCGTCGTCTCAGAAACCCAAGCCGCGGAGATGCTCCGCCAATTGGGTCACGACTACTACCGCTTGAAAGGCCAGCTCGAGAGCGAGGAGCAGATTCTCTTCGACACGGGAGCGCGCGTCCGGCTCCTCTTTGGCCTGCAGTATGAGAATGTGCGGGAGGCGAACGTTGTTGGCTACCTCCCCGGCACCGACCCGCGCGTGCAAACCCAACGCATCATCGTGGCGGCCACTTACAGCGTGCCAGCCCCGTATCAAGGTCGCGTCTATCCCGGCGCCGACGAGAATGCCAGCGGGGTGTCGGTGATGCTGGAGATCATGCGCCAATGGCGGGAGATCGATTTTCAACCCAAACGGACCGTGGTCTTCGCCGCTTTCGATGAACTGGGAGGGCACAACTTCGTCGAGGATCCCATCCTCCCCAGCATCGGAGACGCCAACTGGACCGCAGTGGTGATCTACGGGGTGGGCGCAGGCGATGATGACTTGGCGCGGCTGTCCGCTGGCGGCGCTTTGGAACGCCCATTCGACAAATCGGGCCGGCTGATGGGAGAGGGGACCCAGGCGCTGAGCGATTGGCAGTTCTTCTTTGCGGGGGGCGGCGGGCGCGGCTGGGAGCTAGCCGCCGATCCCAGCTACGCCGGCATCGTCATCACCCGCCCGGGCGACGGGCAATCCGGCACCGTGTACGACAGCCGTGAGCATCTCGACCCACTGCTGGTGGAAGACGCCGGCAGGACCATCTCACACTTCTTGATGGTATTGAGTTCCGAATAGCCGGCTAATCCCGGCCGCGCATCATGGGGTCGAAGGCATCCCTCAGACCGTCGCCGAAGAAGTTGAACGCCAGCATGGTGATGGTTATGGCTGCGGCGGGGACAATGGCCATATGTGGGTAGGTGCGCATCGCCCGCCAGCCGTCGGACAGCATCCGGCCCCAGCTGGGGACCGGAGCTGGAACGCCCAATCCAATGAAGCTGAGGGTCGCCTCCGCCAGGATCAGGCTGGGGATGTCGAGGGTGAGCATGACGATCACCGGCCCGATGCTGTTGGGCAGCATATGCCGCCAGATGATCCGCGCCGGCGAGGCGCCTGCTGCCCGGGCGGCCTCCACAAAATCCTGCTCCCGCAGGGAGAGGAATTGCCCGCGGATGACCCGGGAAACCCCCAGCCAGCTCACCAAGCCCAGGGCGATGAACATGCCCATCAGCAGGACTGTGGGATCTGAGTTCGGCGGGATCACGATCATGAGCAGAATGATGAAGAGCAAAGTCGGGAACCCGTACATCAGGTCCACAAAGCGCATCATCAGATCGTCCACCCGGCCGCCCGCGTAGCCCGATATGGCGCCGAAGATCACGCCCACCAACATCGAGGTCATGGAGCCAGCGAAGGCCACCCCCAGGGAAATCCGAGCCCCGTAGATGGCCCGTGTCAGGTAGTCCCGGCCGAGCTGATCCGTGCCGAGCCAATGGGCCAAGGATGGCGCGCTGCGCGTGTGGTCGAAATCGGCCGCATCCCGCCCGTAGGGGGTCAGCAGGGGAGCGGCGATGGCGCTCGTGATAAGGATGACGATGTAGATCGCCGCAGCGAGCGAAAGCCGATTCCGCGAGAAGCGCCGCAGAATGTCCTTGCCGTGCGTATACCGGGGGCGCTCCAAGATATCACGATCGCTTGAGATCTCCCTGGCCGCCTGAATCCCAGGTGCCGCAGTGGCCATTTCCCCTCCCCCTCAAGAATTGGAACGGTGCGTCAGCGCACGCCCTCTCCGGGTCGCAGCACGCCCGATCAAATCCGATATTCCCAGAGATCATCCCTCCCACCCAAGAATGAAAGTCACCCCTTTCCTATGCAATAGGTATGCATTTTCCAGGGCGGGGTCGAACCCCCATGACCGGGCCTGGCCCAGAAGGAGCACACCTCCAGCCATGAGGCTGGAGGTGGAGAACAAGCTATCCACCAAGGTGCAGCTCGCGATCAGGCCCTCAGTCTCGGCCCCGCATCATGGGATCCAACGCGTCCCGCAGGCCATCCCCGAAGAAATTGAAGGCCAGCATGGTGATGGTGATCGCCATTGCCGGGACGATCGCCAGGTGGGGGGAGGCCCGCATCGCCCGCCAACCTTCAGCCAGCATTTGCCCCCAACTCGGGGTGGGCGGCTTCACGCCCAGCCCGATGAAGCTCAAGGTGGACTCTGTCAGGATGAGCGTGGGGATGCGCAGCGTCAGCCAGACGATCACCGGGCCGATGCTGTTGGGCAGCATATGCCGCCAAATGATGCGCAAGGGGGAGGCGCCCTGGGCGCGCGCCGCTTCCACGAAATCCTGCTCCCGCAGCGAGAGGAATTGGCCCCTGACCAATCGGGCCACATTCAACCAGCTCACAATGCCCAGCGAAACAAACAGGCCCACCATGATCATGCCGGTGGTGGAGTTTGGCGGGATGATCAACAACATCAGGATAATGAACAACAAAGTCGGAAATCCGAACATCAGGTCGACGAAGCGCATCATCAAATCGTCCACCACCCCGCCGGCGAATCCAGAGATGGCGCCGTACACCACGCCGATGAGCAGCGCGGTGATTGAGCCCACATATGCGACACCCAGTGAGACCTGGGCGCCGAAAATGGTGCGTGTGAACACGTCACGGCCCAATTTGTCGGTGCCAAACCAGTATTCCCCGCTTGGTCCCTGACGGGTGGCACTGAAATGAGGTGTGTCCCGCCCGTAGGGGGTGATCCATTCGGCCGTGATAGCAGCCAATGTCAGCAGGATAATATAGGCGCCGGCAGCAATTGCCACCCGGTTGCGCAGCAGCCGCCGCAGGGTATCGCGCCAGAAACTGTAACGCGGGCGCTCCAGAATATCCTGGTCGACCGACGCGGCGCCAATTTGTGTGACGTCACTCGCTCCTACTGCCATTCGGTTAGTCTCCTTATTCGCCCTCAAACGACCATGTGCCCCAATCCATCGCTCAAGATCAATCGTATCGGATGCGGGGATCCAGAAATCCGTACAACACGTCTACGATCAGGTTGGCGGCGACCAGCACCGTGGAATACAACAAGATGGTGGCCATGATCAGGGAATAGTCCCGGTCCGTGACGGCGGTGATAAAGAATTTCCCGATGCCCGGGATGGCGAACACCAACTCTACGAAGAACGTGCCGGTGAGCCAAGCAGCCAGCATGGGGCCAAGCACGGTGACGACGGGGATGAGCGAATTGGGAAGAGCATGCGCTGCCAGCACCATGCGCTCTCGCAGGCCCTTGGCACGCGCGGTGCGGATGTAGTCCTGGCCCAAAGTCTCCAGCACGCTGGCCCGCGTGAGACGGGTGATGATCGCCATGCCGCCGGTGCCCAATGTGACAATCGGCATCACCGCCTGCTTCCAGGAATTCCCCCATCCGAAGACCGGCAGCCACTGCAGGGTGAGCGCGAAGAGCAGTATCAGCATCAGCCCCAGAACGAAGTTCGGGATGGAGATCCCCAGCGTGCTGATGAACATGGCGGCGTGATCCGGAAGCTTGTTGCGATAGAGCGCTGAGATGACGCCCAGCGGGATCCCCACAGCTATTGCTAGCAGGAATGAGAACAAGCCGATCTGCGCTGAGACCATCACCGGCGCGCCCAAGGGATCCTTCGAGAAATCGACGCCAAAGAGCAGCTGGTTCACGGAGAAATCGATCTGGCGCATGGAGGGCCCAAAATCGCCATGCAGCAGCAGGCGCTTCATATAGTTGATGTATTGGATGACCGGCGGCTGATCCAACCCGTACTGCGCTTTCAGCCGGGCTTGCACTTCCGGCGGCCTGGGTCGACCTCCAGCGTTGGAGCTGAATGGCCCGCCGGGCGCCAACTGCATGAAAGTGAAAGTCACCACTGATATCAGAAACAGAACGATGATCGAGCGCAAGGCACGGTTGATGATGAACCCGACCATATTGCCTCCCGGGAAATCTCACATCCCGTTGCGTCCCGCAAGACGCCTCTTACACTTGATAAGACCCTCGCCGATCGCGAGGGGAATAATTGCATAGAACGCATGGCTGCGGGGTTCGAAAAACCACCGCAGCCATGCACGATGGTCACAGCAGGTTAGAACCCGCCGCCACCGATCGCGTTGCACTCCTCGAGGGTGTCGAGGTAGCTCGCCCATTCGACGTTCACCGTGCGCACGTCGATGCCGAGATTTTCCTCCCACATCGCCTCAACGGCTTCGAGGAGATCCTGGTTGCTTCCACCCTTGTTGTACCAAAGCTCCACGACGACCGATCCGGCATCTTCGACACCCGCCTCGGCCATATAGTCGGCGAGATATCCCTGTGCCGCTTCGACATCGAAGGGGTACCCTACGTTCTCACCCTGATATCCGAAGATCTCAGGTGGGATCACGCCATTGGCAACCACCCGCCACGGGGTCTGCGCAACTTCGTCCAGCAGCGTGCGCTTGTCGATGGCGCTGGCCAGCGCCTTGCGCATATTGACGTTGTCGGTCGGCGTGGCCACCGTGTTCACACCCAGGTAGTACACACCGGGGCGTGGCAGCAGGGTGAATTCGGGCGTATCGACCAGGCGCGGCGTATCCTCTGGTGGGAAGCTCGCGCCGCCTGTGGAGTCAAGCTCTCCGGCTTCGAAGGCCGCCAGAGCGGTAGCCGGCTCGGTGATGATCGGGACCTCGATGCGGTCGAAGGCCACATTGTCCGCGTCCCAATAGAGCGGGTTCTTCTCGAAGACCAGGTTCTCGCCGGGGTTGTGCTCGGTCAGCACGTAGGCACCGTTGCCCACAGCGATTCCGGGCTGCGTCCAGGTGTCCGGATTGGCTTCGATCACATCCAGGCGCACCGGATGGAAGGTGCTGAAGGCCAGGATGCTGTCGAAGTAGGAGCGCGGCTCGCTCAGCGTGAACTGGAAGGTGTAGTCATCCACCGCCGCGATGGTCGTCAGGTCGTCGATCTCGCCGGCGTTGTAAGCCGCCGCATCCACGATGTCGAACATCACGTAAGCGTAGTCATTGGCCATGTCGGGGCTCAGCAGCCGCTTCACGCCGTCTACGAAATGCTGGGCCAGGACAGGCTCCCCGTCGGACCAGACCGCGTCGGGTCGCAGGTGCACGGTGAACACCGTGCCGTCCTCAGAGACATCGAAGCTCTCCGCCGCCAGGGGTGCGATCGTGCCCTCCTTCGTGAAGCGGTAGGGCGCGTCGTACATCTGGTAGATCATGTCGGACGAGGTCGTGTCCGTCGCGCGGTTGACGTCCAGCGTGGGAATCGCCGTCCCTTCCGGGTATACCAGCGTGGTCTTGCCACTCTCTGCGCTCCAGTCGGCAAAGCGCGGGGCGCCGAAGGGCGGGTACAGGGAGTTGATGTCGGTGCTGACCAGCGTGGTGCGGTCGTAGTGGAAGAGCGGGATTACCATGACCACTTCATCCACAATGATCCGCTCGGCATCCTGCCATTGAGTGGCACGGCTCTCGAGATCCGTGTTGCGATAGGCGGCCGTTGTCAGATCCTCGAACCGGGCAGCGGCATCAGGGTTCGTCAGCTGCCAGAACGTGTACTGGAAGTCCGATGTCGCCCCGAAGACGGTGTCGACCATATTACCGGCGTCCGCCCAGTCCATCACCCAGCCCATGCGGTATACATTGAACGTGCACAGGTTCTTCTCCGTCTGTTGGAGTTCACCTTGCAGGTCCTCGAGCTGGGACTGAAGCGCCGATAGCTCGTCCTCCGACATATTGCCGGCTTCTTGCGCGGCCTGGAGTTGGGCTTCCAGCTCAGCAATTCGCGCCTGGGCCTCCTCATCGACCACCTGGACAACCTCGGGGGTCGCGGCGGGGCCGCAGGCGGCGAGAAGCAGAACGCCGATAAACAGGATGGCAAGCCATCTCTTCTTCAACATTCCAAATCCCTCCTCAGGTTGATTTACGACTTAGTTTGCGTCTTTCTTGCCGTATTGCACATTTCACGTACTTCTCTCCTTATGGCCGATGTCTCATCACCTCCTTCCAAGTATTCGCCCAAGTATTCGCGCCGCATTGATGCACTGGGGCGATGACGATCCCAATCCTCCAACATCGTTATAGGCGCTCCTCCGCTGCGTAGCACGCTACGTGGTGATTGGGCAGCAGCTCTCTCAATTCCGGCTCCACTTTAAAGCAGGGTTCAAAGGCGAGCGGGCAGCGGGTGTTGAAGTTGCAGCCCACTGGCGGATGCGCCGGACTGGGCACGTCCCCTTCGAGGATGATCCGCTGCCGCTCCTCCTCCACGAAGGGGTCCGGCACAGGAACTGCGGAGAGCAGCGCCTGTGTGTACGGATGTTGGGGGTTGTCATAAATCTCCTTGACCGGGCCCAGCTCGACGATCTTCCCAAGATACATGACCGCCACCCGGTCACAAATGTGCCGCACCATGCTCAAATCGTGAGCGATGAATAGATAGGTCAAACCTAAAGCATCCTGCAGGTCCTCCAGCAGATTGACCACCTGGGCCTGGATGGAGACATCCAGTGCCGAGATCGGCTCGTCCGCGACAATGAACGAGGGGTTCAGCGCCAGGGCGCGCGCCACGCCAATCCGCTGGCGCTGCCCGCCGGAGAACTCGTGCGGGAAGCGATTCGCCAGCAAGGGGTTCAGCCCGACGCGCTCCAGCAGATCCTCGACCTTGGCCCGGCGCTCTTTGCCGTTGCCGATTCCATGGATGATGAGCGGCTCCTCGACAATCGCCGCCACCGTCATGCGCGGGTTGAGCGAGGAGAAGGGATCCTGGAAGATGATCTGCATATTCTGCCTCATGCGCCGCAGATCGGAGCCCTTCATCTCGATCAGATCCAGCCCTTCGAAGTAGACACGTCCGGCAGTTGGCCGGTGGAGCTGCAGAATCGTGCGCCCCAATGTGGACTTGCCGCATCCACTCTCGCCGACCAGCCCGAGCGTCTCCCCTCGAAGGATGTTGAACGTCACCCCATCCACGGCGCGCACCGCGCCCACGTTCCGCCTCAACAACCCACTGGAGACCGGGAAATACTTCTTCAGATCATCCACCCGGACCAGGATATCCATGCCGTAGTCGCCTCGCTGCCTCATCCTGTCACCTCGTGCCTGACGGCCGTCCGAACGTCCACCCAACAAGCAATCTCATGCTCCGTCGCCACTTCCATCAGCGGCGGATTCTCCTCCACACAGCGTTCGATTGAATATGGGCAGCGCGGCAGGAAGGGGCACCCCTTGGGCAGGGAGATCAGATCGGGCGGCCTGCCGATGATAGGTTCAAGCCGCCGGTGTTCCTGGGTTTCAATCATGCGCGGCAGCGAGTTGAGCAGGCCCTCCGTATAGGGATGCAGTGGGTTGGCATACAGTTCTTTGACCGGCGCCTTCTCAACAATGAAGCCGGCATACATGACCAACATGCGCTCCGCCAGGCCCGCCATGATGCCCAGGTCGTGTGTGATCCAGATAATTGCCATCCCGATCTTCTCGCGCAGCCGTTTCACAAGCTCGATGATCTGCGCCTGGATGGTCACATCCAGCGCCGTGGTGGGCTCATCGGCGATCAGGATTTGGGGGTTGCCCGCCAGGGCCATTGCGATCATGGCCCGCTGCCGCATTCCGCCGGAGAATTCATGCGGGAACGAATCCAGACGCTTGCGGGGCTCCGGGATTCCTACCAGGGTGAGCAACTCCTCCGCCCGATCGCGCGCCTGCGAGCCGTCCATCCCCGCGTGCAGATGCAGCACCTCCATGATCTGGCGGCCGATGCTCATCACCGGATTGAGCGACGTCATCGGATCCTGGAAGATCATGGCGATCTCCCCGCCGCGCACCTTGCGCATCTTCTCGCGCGGCAGTTTGATCAAATCGGTATCCCGGTAGATCACAGACCCATCGGTGATCTTGCCGGGAGGGGTGGGGATAAGACGCATGATGGATAGAGCGTGCACGCTCTTGCCGCACCCGCTCTCCCCCACGACTCCCACTGTCTCGCTCTGCTCCAGTGCATAGGAGACGCCATTCACCGCTTTGACGACGCCGTCGTCGGTGTAGAAGCGAGTCTTGAGATCCTTGACTTGCAGCAATGGCTCCGCCAAAACGCAGCTCCTTCTGTCTAATCCACCTGCACAGGCGCGAGCCTGTCGGTGCAATCCCTTGTTATCGCACACAGCCAGGAGAGAGTTCGATGCTGAGGCGTGGCATTCGAGGGGGCAGTAACCCCAGTCCTTGCCACTGGATGACCCACCTCGAATTTAGTAGTATGCGTCTTACAAAAGGTGCCCAATATCGTGCGCCATTATACTCCATCGCGGGGTGACATCAGTCATGCCCGTTGGATGATAATCGCACTATTCGGCTCCATGCGCCATGACGCCCTACCACTTGCCCCAATCCAAGGTGGGATGCGTCTCTCTCCTCAGAGCGCTCCTTATTCCCGCACTCGATGCAGCGGGAAGCGCTTTTCATGCCCCTCATCCCATCAATGATAACATGCCGACTCCGCCCGAAGACGAATACAGCAGCTCACAATTGGCCATATGCAGATGATGCCCGGTATGGGAACCAATCCCGACGTACATTTCCATTGACAGTAGGCGTGGTTCTCGTGCCAAGACCCCGTATATGGCGGCGCCGGCCTCCCGAAGGCCGGCGAGCACCAAGGTCCAAAGTTCCGGTTCGCGGACACCACCGGCGGTCAGCGTGGCTGCCTTTTCCATGAGGTGCCGTTTGGTCGAGGTGGGCGGCCTGCGACCCTTCATCCATTCCTTCATCGAGCGCCCAATGATGCCGTCGCACGCATCCCGCACGTCCGGCTCACGATATCTCATACCGTACCTCTTTCAGCATTTCGGCATCCAGCCCAAGCCGCCTCTTCAGCGCCTTCCGACCGTAGTAAAGGCGGGATTTGGCTGTTCCTATCGGGATCTCAAGGATCTCGGCTATTTCCTGCAGGGGGAGGTCGTCAATATAGTAGAGCACCAGCACAATTCGCTGGTGCAGAGCCAAACTGGACAGCCCTTTCTCCAGCCATCGCCACTGCTCGTCCCGTTCCATGAGGCGTGGAGGCGGTGGCTTGCTCTCCAGCATCAAAGCGTGTGCCCAGTCTTTCAATTGGTTGTAGAGCCGGCTGCGGCGGCGCATTCGCGCATAGGCCAGATTCACCGTCATACGATACAACCAGGGTTGCAGGGGGCGCTCCGGATCAATGCGGTCCGCGAAACGATAAAGCCGCAGAAACACATCCTGCAGCAAGTCGGCGGCCTCGTCCGGATCGTGGCTGATACCAAGCGCGGTGCGATAAACCATCCCCTGGAATCGATCATAGAGATGGCCCAAGGCTTCCAGATCACCTTGCTGCATCATGCGCACAAGCTCGTGATCTTGATGGCGGCTCAAAAGCCTCTCATCTCCCGATACTAAGCCTATATATATACCGCGCCCAAGCCGCTGAGGTTCAGATTTGAACCGAATTCATGGTTATGTCAACCTGATCGGGGCGCGAATGATGGCTCCTCGACTGCGGTTTCCCCGAGCAGTGCAGGTAGGCAGGAACAATTATCCTCGCCTCGGGCGATTAAATCAAATCCACTATTCACAGGCTGTGCCCATCCTGACTGCCTCTATGTTCCACAATCCGGTGAACGATGATGCGTCCAAATCCAGCCCACAGTACCCCGGTCGATAGGCCATCAGCCGCGGCCGTATGTATAGCGGGATGGCGGGAATCTGGTCCCGGAAGCGCACCTGAGTGTCGCGCGCCGCGCGCACATATGCCTCCGAATCGGGAGCAGCAAGGCTCAACCCCATGCACGCCCGGTCAAAGCCGGCATCCTGCAACCCCGATGCATCCACCCCCAGCGGGTTGTCCTCGCTCGCCAGCTCCTCACCCGAAAACATCTCACAAGCGGGAATCAGGTAGTTCGGCCACGCCCACTGCACGAGACTCGACCGGCGGCCGAATGCCGGCCCCCCGGGCCAGGGTTCGAAGAGATCTTCAGGTGCAAGAGCCTGAACCTCGACTTGCACACCACATGCCCCAAGGTCGTGCTGAATTCGCTCCGCCACCTGTCGCTCCAGCGGACGATCAGGGGCCAACAAGGAGACGGCAAATGGGGTGCCGGGCTCCACTCCGAAGGCGACGCGCGCCCGCAGGGAGATCTCACCTTCGCCATCGATCAAATCCCAGCCGGCCTCCCGCAACAGCGACTTCGCTTGGTCGGGATCGTAGGGGAGCCAACCCTCCGAAGGGGAGTAGAGCGGATGGTTTGGCGGAAGATAGGAATCCGGGACTTCGCCGAGACCTCCCACGAAGTCTCGAATGATCGCCTCCCGGTCGATGCAGCGGCCGATCGCCTCGCGGGTCGTACGATCCAAGAAGAAAGATGGCGCCGAGGGGTCTGCAGGTGAGATGATCAATTCCAGCCGCTCCAGCAATCGCCCCGGCGCCCACGCCAGGCGCATGCGCCCCGCATCCTGTTGCTGGATGATCATCGACAGGGATGGCGGCGGCAGCAGATCTTCGTCGAGCACATCGCACTCACCGGTGATGACTTGCTGCAGCGCGGCGTCAGGCGAAACGTCGCCCAAGAAACGGAAGATCAGCCGGTCGAAATAGGGCAGACCCTCCTCAGCGCGGAAATATCCCGGGTTCTTTTCCAGCACGATCTGCTGGCCGTGCTGCCACGCCTCGATCACATAGGCGCCCCAACCCATCGGGGTCTCAACAGTCTCGGGCACAGAGAGCAATTCAGCGGCCGTGAATCCCGAGAGCACGTGCTGCGGAAGTGGAGAATGGAAGTTGGTCTGGTAGGCGCCGTCCATGAAACCGGGTATCCCGATCCAGCGGGTCGTCGATTCATCCAGCGCAACGTATTCGTCGGTGCGGTCGATCAGGTATTTGAGGGTAGGGGTATCAACGTCGGCGTCCACCTGGAACGAGAAGACCGAATCGGCGGCCGTCAGAGGCTGCCCATCCGACCAGGTGATATCGGAGCGGAGATGGAAATCCACCACCATCTGATCCATGCTGACCTCACCGCCCCAGAAATGATCGAGACATCCCGGTTCATCGCAGCCCGCCGGCGCGTAGCGATCCCCCAGCGCCAGATTCTTCGGTTGTCGGGTGTCGGGATTCCAATATACCTCCCCCAGGCCAACTCCGACCGCCTCGATGCGGGCTTCCCCATTCTCGAAGGAGGGCGTGCGCTCCAGAATCACCGGCTCAACGCGGTAGTCGCGCACGTCGAAGGGGCCGTCATATAGCGCTTCGAGGACGACATCGGCCTCTCTGCTGGTTTCCCCGTACAAATATAAGGAGGCGGGTTCGTTCTTCAAGCAGACCACCAGCGTGGGAGGTGGAGGCGGAAGTGGAGTCGGCTGGATGGTGGAGGTTGGGACCGGAGAAGTGTCCGTGGGCAGCACATCGGGATTCAACGTGGAGGGCAAATTCAATTCGGCGCGCGCCGCGCATCCCCCGAACAGAAAGGCCAGTGCGGCGGATGCGAGCAGCCATGGCGCAAGGCCGGATGAGATCCCCGGGATGGTCCCCTTTGCGCTAGAGATGTGTCTCACGCCCCCTCCTGCCGCGATTTGGTCGACCTGTATCCTGCATTGTCATGCCCTGTGCGTCCCTCTCTCGGTTCACGGCGGGCGGAAACCCCATCCAGCCAGGCCCTTTCTTCTTCGGTCAGGTCGGCGTCTGCGAGCAGGTCCGGCCTGCGATTCAGAGTGCGCAGCAAGGCCTGTTCCCGCCGCCACGCCGCAATCCTGCCGTGATCGCCGGACCGCAGCACCTCCGGGACATGCCAGCCCCGAAACTCAGCCGGGCGAGTGTAGTGTGGATACTCAAGCAAACTCTGGGCATGGGAATCGCTCATTGGCGCCGCTTCATCACCCAATACCCCGGGCACCAGCCTGGCTACCGCATCGATCAAGACCAGCGCGGGCAGTTCCCCGCCGGTGAGCACATAGTCTCCAATGGAGATCTCGTCATCGACGAGGTGTGCGCGCACGCGCTCGTCCACACCTTCGTACCGCCCGCAGAGTATCGCCATTCGAGGCAGGCCGCTGATCTCGGCGGCCACCCCATGGGTCAGTGGGCGGCCCTGGGGCGTCATCAGGATCACCGGCACCTCGTCCACATCCTCCGCCAGGACGGATTCCACGGCCCGGAAGATAGGCCCCGGCTTCATGATCATCCCGCCGCCTCCGCCATAGGGGACATCATCGGTCGTCCGATGCCGGTCGAGCGTGTAATCCCGGATGTTGTGCAGCTCCACACTGATCAGCCCGGTTTCCTGGGCTTTTCCCAGCACGCTCGCCGTCAAGTAGGCGCGCATTGCATCGGGCAACAGCGTGAAGACCTCAAATCGAATATGCGGGCGTCCTTGCTTCACCGAGTCCATTGAGAATATCGCAGTGCGTCAAGCCGTGAGGAATCTCGATTCGCTCTCCCCCTGTTGGTCACCACCGCCGCGTCTCCCCGTACCCTTTGCCATCATGGGGGCAAGAGAGGAATTCGGACCCACCGCCTCGTATTGCGCCGCTGCGGATTCCGAGCCTCCTGGGCGGGCCGCGCCGATTATAGCACGGCTTGGTCGCTCCCCCTCCACACCGAAAGTGCCCGTCGTGTGGCCGCAAAGGCGGTCGGGGGCAGATTCTGCGGACCAAAGAAACCAACCTCCGTAGCATCATCGCCCGCGCACAATGCGCCGGATTCGATCTCCGCGCGGTACAGAATGACGATGCTCGCCCCGTGTTCGTACACGGTCGAGTGGATCACATCCATGAGCTCGGAAATGCGCACCCGCAATCCGGTTTCCTCCCGACACTCCCGGACCGCTGCCGCCTCTGGATCTTCGTCGGCATCGACGAAACCAGCCGGAAGAGTCCACTTCCCCAACTCTGGTGTGTTTCCTCTGCGCACCAGCAAGATCTTTCCCTGCCGCTCGACAAAAACGGCGGCCGCCACTTTCGGATCTCGGAAGTGGATCCGTCCGCAGGCAGGGCACACTGGTCGAGGGCGCCCAAATGCGATACGGATTTCCATCTCGGCCCCGCAGGCGGCGCAGTAGTTGATCTGTTCGCGCGCCGTGCTCATCGCGGTCTGCGACGTGCCAGCAAGGTGAGCCCCAAGAGCACCAACGCCAGCGCCCCAAGTCCGACCTCCAGGGATCGCATCGGGGCTGGTGAGGGTCCTTCCGCTGGCAGCGCTGTTGCCGGCGAAGGAGTGGGTGTCGCAGAAGCCGACATGACCCCTCCACCCAAGGGGGCCGGGGTTCCGCTGGCCTCGAGTTCCGCCATTTCACTGCTGGGCGTAGGAGTCCCTGTACCAGCCGGGATCCCCGGAGTTCCCGATCCAATGGCCCTGCCGGTCCCCTCTGCGGTGGCAGCCGACTTGTTGACCTCGGCCTCCGGCGGGGCCTCCTGCGCCACTGGCGGCGTTCCTGGGGCAGCCTGGAAGAGCGGTGCTTCGCCCGCCTCCGGCTCACCTGGGGCCTCCTCGGAGGGCGCGCCCTGGGCCATGGAGGGCGCCTCCAGCATTTCGGCCTCGGCGGCCTCCTCCGTCCGTTCGGCGTCCTGGGCCATTTCCATGGTCGTGGATTCGGATGCGGCCCTGGGAGCCAGGGCGTTGTAGGCGCCCCGCGTGAATACATCGACCCCGATGGTGACCAGGAACGCGGCCATCGCCAGGGCGGTCGCCAACCTCAGGATCGGGTATGCCGGCCTGGGTTCCGGCAAGCCCACCATCTCGCGAGTAAGGGTGAAATTGCGCGGCGCGCGCACCTCGGGCAGCCCCTTGAGCAGCCGGACTGTGCCGCGCAGCTCCTCCAGCGCGCCTCGCAATTCGGCGTCGGATCCCAGGCGCGCCTCCAGTCGTTCCGCCTCTTTGGGCGACAATTCCCCGTCGAGATAGGACGAGAGCCCTTGCAGATCCCGCCTTGGTATTTCCCTCAGATCAGTCATCAACGTCTATACCTGTTCATCTTCTAGACGGAAGGCGGCTGGCAGAAGTTCCCGGTAGGCTTGCAGGCATTGCTGGAGTCTTGCCCGGGCGCGCGCCAGCCGGCTCTTGACCGTTCCGAGGGGCGAGCCGATAATCTCCGCAGCCTCCTGGTAAGCATATCCCTGGATATCCGTGAGCACTGCCACAACCCGGAATTCGTCCGGCAGGCGGTTCAAGCAATCCTGGATGGCGCGGGCCAGCTCTGTGCGCTCGGCAGCAGATTCCGGGTTCTCTTGCTGGGTGGCCAACGAGCCGAGGCTGTCCGCTTCCTCGTCACCCAGCAGCGGCTCCAAGTCATCCAGCGCGGTGGAGGGGCGCCGTCTGCGCTGGCGAAGCTCGTCATAGCAGGCGTTGGTGACGATGCGCAGGAGCCAGGACTTGAACGAGCCGCCTCGAAAGCGCTTGATATTCTTGAAGGCGGAGATGAAGGCCTCCTGTGTGGCATCTTGGGCCGAATGCGCCTCGCCCATCACTCGGTAGGCCGTATGATAGACCAGATCCTGGTAGGCCAGGACCAGGCGGTTGAACGCCCCCAGGTCTCCGGACTGCGCGTCCTGGATCAGCGCTTCCTCGTCCATGGTGATTTCATGATAGCGCGGGGCATGGGGGGAGGCAAGGGAGGCGGGGCAGGGGTGCTGGGGTGCTGTGCGCCATGCGCGCTGCGATATGCGCTCCGACCTCCAGGCCATCAGATGCAAGCGATAAGCGACAGAGCCGGCCGATGAGTCGCATGCTTGAATAATCCAGGCCACTGATGGAGGGCCATGCAGTCCACGAAGGTGGACTTCGCCCCTGGTCGCAGCGACTTGAGTCGCCGGAAACCGGCTCCGGGCAAGGGTGCTGTGCGCCATGCGCGCTGCGATATGCGCTCCGACCTCTGGGCCCTCAGATGCAAGCGATAAGCGACAGAGTCGGCCGATGAGTCGCATGCTTGAATAATCCAGGCCACAGATGGAGGGCCATGCAGCCCACGAAGGTGGGCTTCGGCCCTGGTCGCAGCGACTTGAGTCGCCGGAAACCGGCTCTGGCCAGGGGAGAAGAGATGGTGAAGGTTGCAGGGTGAAGGAGGCTGTCAGCAATCAGCGGTCGGCCGCCAGCTTGAGCTGAAAGCTGAGCGCTGAGAGCCGAAAGCTGTACCCGCAGCGTTCGGCGTCCGTCGTCGGGCGCCCAGCACTACTCCCCGATGACTGATCCCTGAGTAGTGCTCCCTGCTCACTGTTCTCTTAAAACCTTCCGGCGCCCTGTGGGCGCCGGGACCAAAAGCCCCTTGGCAATGGCCTACTCTCCCAGGCCGTCTCCAGCCAAGTACCATCGGCGCTGGCGGGCTTAACTGCCGGGTTCGGGATGGGACCGGGTGTACCCCCGCCGCTCTAATCACCAAGAGGCATTTTGTGCCTTATGAAGTTGTTAACAATTCAATAGCCTGGTCAGCGAGTAGTGAGTGGTGAGCAGTGAGTAGCGGCACTACTCACTGTTCCCAGTTCACCGTTCACTGCGCCCGAAGAGCGCCTATTTCTCCGCATCACGGTTAAGCCCTCGGCCATTAGTACGGCTCAGCTGAACGCATTGCTGCGCTTACACTTGCCGCCTATCAAACAGGTAGTCTACCTGCGGCCTTACTCCCTTACCGGGATGAGGGATCTAGTCTTGGGGCGGGCTTCCCACTTAGATGCTTTCAGCGGTTATCCCTGCCAGACGTGGCTACCCAGCAATGCCGTTGGCACGACAACTGGCACACCAGAGGTCTGTCCACCCCGGTCCTCTCGTACTAGGGGCAGCTCCCCTCAAATCCCTTACGCCCACAGCGGATAGAGACCGACCTGTCTCACGACGGTCTGAACCCAGCTCACGTACCGCTTTAATGGGCGAACAGCCCAACCCTTGGGACCTTATCCAGCCCCAGGATGCGA
>CAYMCO010000033.1:0-10609 GCA_964388955.1 uncultured Anaerolineaceae bacterium
CCGCATTGCGCTTCGATCCGCCCCCACCCCCTTGGCCCCCTCCCCCGGCTCTCCTGGGGCCGTTTTCCCCGCTCCTCCGGAGGCAGGGGGAGGGGAAGAGATCCGTTAGGGGGCGGGGGAGCGGCGCTCCCCCGCCCCTTGTATTAACCGACCCCTCCCCCCACAGTGACATCGGTATGGAGAAATCAACGCCAACTGTGGGGGGAGGGGATTGCGGTGGGGGGCGAAATCCCGCCCACCTCGCGGGGCCGCGAATCGAATGCCGGTTCCTCCATTCAAGTGGGCGCTGCCAGGCCGCACGGATGCATACTCAACTTCCTCTCTCCGTCCCAGGGCACAGCCTCTGAGACACGAGGCCAACGCCCCTGCAACAATTGATCGGATGCACCCCCCTGCATCTCTCCGGGCGCGGTGTTGAGCATCACCGGGATAGAGCGGCCGCGGGCGACCTGCGGCCATCCAGTTCGACCCCAAATCCGCCCCCGGAATGCCAAGGCGGCCGCAGCGCAGTGAATTCCATGGCATCCCCTATTTGCTCTCCGCCGTTATACCCGCCCTACCAGCCTGGCCGCAGTGCGGTAGGCGCTATCCTCGCGAACCCACCTGGCTCGGCGAACCGCCGCCGCCGCGCACCATCGCCATGGTGTTTCTGGCCCAGCGGAGCACTCTCTCTACACTACTCCCAGGCCGTGGCACTACATCCTCGATGCTGAAGCTCCATGATCAGATCCGCGAGATGGTGCTGCGTGTGGCGCAGGGTGTACAGCAGTCGGCTCAGGATACTCGAACCCGTCCATGGAAAGAGCTCCTCCTTCGCCGCCAGGTCCGAGTCTGAGATCAGCCTCGCCAGTCTCTCTTCGGCATGGTCAAGATATCGGAGGAGCGCCTCCTGCGAAGGCAGCTTGGCGGAATCGCGCTCCTGCCAACCGACTTTCGTGAGGGCATGGTCCGGTTGCGCGCCCGGCTTGCGAGTCGAGTAGTTGTCTATCGTTTGGACGATGTGCAGCGCCAACCCGGCCGGCCGCAGATATAGCCTTTCTCCCTCCAGCCATTCCTCCTCCGGGCAGCCGTTGATCGCAATGCGCAGCATCGAGTGCTCGCGCAGAAATTGATCTGCGAGCGCTTCCGACTGTGGACTCGATTCCATCGCCTCCCACCAGTAGGATGGGGCGAAGAGGTCCCGATATTCGCGGAGACCGTGCAGGCTATCCAAGTCCGCATCGAGCCTTGACCAGGTCTTCAGGCCAGGCCGCTGCGCAACCGCGGTGCGCAATTCCGCAAGCGCCGCCTCGGGATCCCCGGCGAGCGCCAAGCCGCATGCCGCGTTATAGCGCACTCTTCCCTGCCATTCCGGGCCCTGGTCGAGAGGGGAGATAAGCGCCGCCCACTCCTTCCACAGCCGCCCTGCGTCCTTCATCCGTCCCCGGCGTTGATAGGAATCCGAATAGTGGGTGAGCTTATGGTCATAAGCGACCCCCACCAGACTCTCCCACATCTTTCTGCCTTCCGTTTGTTCGGAGGGGCCGGTGAGCGCCTCTTCATCCATACTCCGGACGGCTTCGACCATTCTGGCATGCGCCTTTTCCGCAAGTGCCTCGACCTCATCCCAAGTGCTCGTGGAGAAGCGTTCGTGAACTCCGGCGTTCGCCAAGTCGAATTGCGGCAGCGCTTCCAGCTCCTCGCCCCGGATCCAGCCCATGGCTCTCTCGGCACGGACATCCTCCCAATAGTTCGCGTGTGCCACCACGTCCTTGGCCGACCAATTCTCGTAGGTCCCATGAGCCATGCGGTCTTCATCGGTCAAATCTGCAAGGAATCGCAATTCCGTCTCTCTGCTCTCAATCAGGATGTTCAGCAGCTGATCTTGCAGCGCCATCTTTCCTCCTCTGCGTGGCTTCTCGCGTCTCCGGATTGTCCATCGTTATTATCGACCAAAGCGAAGAATGGTTCAGGCCGTTTCAAACTGGCACCCGCCAAGCGTGAGACCAATGGTTGTCGCCTTGCCACCCAAGGCGTTCCACCCGCCGGTTGGCCGCACCCCGGATCCCCACGGGGATGGCGCGTATGCCTGAACGATGGGATCTCAGGGATAGCTGGTCGGAATGCCCGGATGGATCACTGTCCGTTTCCCTGACGGGGTGGCCGTTTGGTACCGCCGAAGTTGAAGCCTCGCTTGCCAGCGCGAGCTCGCGTCAGCATCTCCTCGATCACTTCGCTCTTGGCATCCGCGTAGTTCTGCGTGTACTTCCACGTTCGAGCGGCGAGTTCCCTCTTCGTCTCTTGGTAGCGCTTTCGATCTTGCTCGTTCTCTCGCAGCCAGTCGCGGAACAGTATCATGCGTTCGATCTCTTTGCAGCCGTCCGAAAAGACATGCAGATTCCCCCGCCCGCCCGGCGCTTTCAGCATTCGGTGCTCATGCCAGCCCGGCTCTCTGATCCGCAGGGTAAAACCCTGCTCCTTGAGTGAATCTACATAGGCGGCCTCATCGCTCGAATCGACGACGGCCAGGACGATATCGATGATCGGCTTGGCCGGCAGCCCGGGAACCGCTGTCGATCCCACATGCTCCAGCAGTCGAACGGCCTCCCCCAACGCAGCGCGGATCCGCCCCTCAAGGCGGGCAAATTGCGAAGGCCATTCCGGGTCGTATGCTGAAAGGTGTATTGAGCTGTTCAGGGGTCGTTGTCCACCCACCGTGGCAGCCAGGATCTCTTCTTCACTCATTTCCATATTTGCCCTGGTCGCACCTCCCCACCCGATCTGGCAGCGATATTCCATCACGGTCCGGAATGGGGGCCGCGATGGCGCGCAGAGCGGATTTACAAGCGCTCCGAAGGGACCTCCATTCAAAAGAGACCGGCGCCGATTGATCGCTACCATGATAGAACATCACTGCGGTTGGGACAACAAGCTGGGGGCTGCGACGATGCCTCTCGCTTTTCGACGGTGGCCGCCGCGTGTCTGGGTTGATCCTGTTGGCCCTGCCAGATACTTCACCATCCCGGACCTGCCTACGGCGCTGGCCCGAGACTACGGTTGTTGTCTCTATCCCGTGGAAGGGCCACTAGGGCCAACCCCGTGCCGTCTACAGGGACGGCCTGGCATGGCGGTTTCTCCGGCCCATTTGGATCCGGCGCTCTCCTCAGCCCGGCACGTCCTGCCAACGCCCGGCCTCGCTGAGCCGATCGAGCAATCCGCTCACACGCTGCTGATATGCCCCTTGAACACGTTCTCGATCCGATGCGAACCATTTCTCATAGAGGCCCGGCGCAGCTCTTCCCGATAGGGCTGAAGGGAACCAGCAGATCTCCGGGCGTCCCGGAGCCACGTTGAGCCCCCCGTCTGCGGTGAAGGCATGGCCCGTGTTGGAAATCCAGCCTCCGGCGCGATCGGGGCGGCGGAACCATTAAGACCCTCGGAAGACGCTCGTAAGACGGATATCGATTACGAGTCATATGGTAAGCCCGAAGGATGGCCTCGCCATTCTGGCCCGCTGAACCGCTGGCCGGGGGAATGGCGCGCCGAAATCTGTCCGCAGAGGGCCATTTTGTCAATGGCAAATCCCGTCCTTGCCCTTGAGAGATCGGCGCACTCCAACCCGTGCCGCGGACGAGGGGCTTGATGCATTGATCAGCAATCCTGGATGTGGGATCTGAATCAGCGTTCTCGGTCGCCACCAGGCGCCGAAGCCGAAGGAGCATCCTCCATATGGCAGACAAGAAACCGGCGGTGGAAAGCAAAGCACAGCGGGGGAGCCGTAAGAAGCAGGCACCGACCCCATCTCGCGATCGAGGCGCCGGACCGGCGGGGTTGGCCGCCATGCCCAATGGCACGATTCTGCGGTTTGCGGCCGGAACGGCGATCGGAGGCGGGGAGGAACTGACCAATGATCGCTGGCAAGGCGCCCAGCGACGGACCTTCGCCAACGCACTGGGAAAGCTGGGGGGAAACCGGACCATCCAGAGGGCCCTCGCTGACGCGAAGCCGGCGAAGAAAGCGGGCCTTCCATCACCTTCGAGAACGGTCACAAACAAGGACCGCAGTGGAGGCGGGGCATCCGCCGGGGCGAAACCAGAAGGCGAGAGCCTGGAAGGCGGAGTCCCCGGCCCCGAAGGGCCAGCAGCGGCGAATCCGCCGGTCGATCCCGGATCCAATGGAGAGAGGGGGAGCGGCGGCCGGCCATCCGCTGCCCTTTCGAGTCAAGTGGAGGGAGTGGTGAGAACCACTACCGAGGCGCCCGGGAGAGTCATCCGGACAGCGCATCAAGGGGCGCACCCTATGCGCCCAGCAGAGGCGATACTCCCGCAGCCGGTCGGGATCGAGGAAGTCGTACAGCGCCAGGACGGGGGCGCGGGCGGCTCGCCGCAGCCGATCCCCGTGCTGCCGGACGCGGAGCGCCGCCAATCGTTGGCACTTGATATTCTGAAGAAGGCCTACGGCGGGCGGATCAAGAAGGAAACGAAGGTGAACGGCATGGCAAATGAGAGCGTGCTGCGGGCCATGTACGACCTCTCCATGATCGGCATGGGGCGCGTCTTTGTAGAACCGGATGGCACCAAACGGCCCTGGATGCCCGGCGATTCGCTCAAGCACCCGGATATGAGCGCTGAGCTGAGCGGATTCTTCGACCCGAAGAGTGGCCAGGTCTTCATCGATCTCAGCAAGAAACCCGATGCGCAGGTGGCCACAATGGTCCACGAACTGCTGCACGCCAGCTCCTCGGGTGAGTTCGGCGAGACCTTGGGAAAGGACTTGGATGAAGGCATGACCGAGAAGCTCACGCAAGATGCCTTTGCCAGGAGCGGCTACGATCCGCCGACCGGCTTCTTCCCCGGTCAAATCGCGGTCGTGGGTCAAGTCAGCGCGCTGGTGGGCGAGAACACGATGAAGAACGCCTATTTCGGCGGCACCGGCGGGTTGAGGAGCATGATGGAAGCACGCCTCGGAGAGGGGGTTTTCGAGCGCTTCGCCCTCGAAGTGCGAAATAGGAACTGGGAGTGGTTGAGCACCTTTTTCGAACGCTATGCCACGGCGGTGAGAGGCACTGAAACGGAAAAGAAGATCGCTGCCATCAACTCGCTGCTTGATGGTTGGGTATCTGACACCGATTTGGATAATATCGAGAATATCTGGTCCGCCTCCTCGGCAGATGAAAAGGCCGACATCGCCAGGGCCATCCGACCGAGAGTCGGATCCTTGATCGATCTGGGGCAGAGAACACGATTGCGAACGATCCTGGCTTCCTAGGCTTCCATTTTCTGCCAAGGAGGTGCCCCGGCCCCTCCATAGGGCCGCATCGTCCCTGTCTCCCGAGATGGCCAGCGTATCGGGGTAGCTCGCCGAGAAGGCGCAGCCGGCCGGAATAGAATATGTGTGGGTGGCGGGATATCAGTGCCGACCCAAAGCGAGCCAGGATCGGAGGCGGGAGACATAGAAGCTCCTCCTGGCGATCCTTGGCAGCCTGCGGCCGAATCGACGCCGGCCGAGGATCGCGCTCCGCGAAGGGTTGGTTGCCCTTACCGGCTTGTCAAGGCGCCTGCGGATTCCGCCCCGTCGACGACGTAAACCTGCCCGGAGCTGTACGCCGCCTCATCCGAGGCCACGAAGGCCACCATGGCGGCGATTTCCTCCGGGGTGGCGTGACGCCGGAGCGGTATCCTGCGGTTCACATCATCGAGCATCTCTTGCGTATACTCCGCTTTCTGCATCGGGGTGAGCACATAGCCCGGCGCGACCGCGACCACCCGCACATCGGGTGCGAGTTCCAGGGCCATCGTGCGCGTCAGTTCGATCAGCCCGGCTTTGGCAGCGTTGTAATCCGCATAGAACGGATAGGCCATCATCCCGCTGGTCGAACTGATGTTGACAATGACGCCCCCACCCTTCTCCAGCATGTGCCGCGCGGCGAATTGCGCCATGTAGAAGGCACCGGTCAGGTTGACCGCCAGTACCTGGCCCCATTCCTCCGGCGTGATGTCGATGAACTTGTGCCGGATGCTCAAACCCGCGTTGTTGACCAGGATATCAACCCCACCCATAGCGCTCACCGCGTCGGTGAAGGTGTTCCGGGCATCCTCATGGACCGAAACATCGCATCGGAATACACCCGCAAGCCCGGGAAGATCCTTCGCAATCCTCTCTCGCCGTCCTGCATCGCGCCCCAGAACACATACTCGGGATCCTTCCCCCAGGAATCGCGCCGCCGTCGCGGCCCCTATGCCGCTCGTCCCGCCTGTGATCAAGGCGCGTTTGCCCTTCAGTCCCCGCATCGGATTCTCCTCTGAGCGCGTCTAATCGGGCTGAGTATTCACCTGGTTAGCGCCTAGGATCCGGGTCGCTTGGGCCTGTACGGGCGCAGCAGGCTGCGCCCCCTCGGGCCGCTCACAACAAACCAACCGGGGGGATCGCTGACGGCGCACCGATTGCTCTCGGGGATGACGCCGCTGCGATCCAGGCTCGAACGGGCCGGCGATCACATCCTCACCCTTCCCCCGTCGGGATCATAAGGCGCCTTGAGGTGAGCCTGCGCGGGCACCTGCACCCCACCGACATCGATGGAATACTCCCCCTCGAGAATCCATTCGTCGCCGAAGCCCTCGGGCTTCTCGACATATCCCATCCCCATGGAGCATCCCAGCAGATGCGCATATGCCCCGTGGGTCACCTCGCTCACCAGGGTTCCATTCCGGAATATGGGCTCGTCATGATAGAGAAGCGGCTCGGGATCCTTTAACGTGAACATCACCAGCTTGCGATCCATGCCGGCTTCCTTCTGCCGGAGAAGTGCATCCCTCCCGATGAACTCGCCCTTGCCCAGCTTCACACAGAATCCCAACCCGGCCTGAAAGGGCGTGTCATCGGGGGTGATATCGGACCCCCAGTGCCGGTAGCCTTTCTCCAGCCGCAGCGAGTCGACCGCATGCAGTCCGACCAGCCGGAGATCGAAGGCCTTCCCGGCATGTAGGATGTCTTCAAACACGCTTGCTGCGAATTCAGCGGGGATATACAGCTCCCAACCCAGTTCACCCACGTACGACATGCGCAAGACAAGTGGGCGGGCGTAGCCTACATCGATCTTCTGGGCCGTCGCAAAGGGGAATCCGGCGTTGGAGAGATCGGCGTCCGTCAAGGTTGAGAGCAGATCGCGGGCTCTCGGTCCCATGATGCCGAACATGGGATAGGCGGAGGTGACATTCATGATCACGGCCTCCGCATCCTGAGGGATATGCCTTTGGATCCAATCAAAATCGCGGCTCTCCATCGCCCCCGTTGTCACGATCCAGAAATCCCGTTCGTCCAGACGGGTCACCGTCAGATCTGCTTCTATGCCGCCGCGCTCGTTGAGCAGTTGCGTATAAACGACCTTCCCTTGGGGGACGTCGATGTCGTTGTCACAGATATGCTGCAAGACCTCCAGGCTGTCGCGCCCCTGCATGCGGAATTTCGCCATGGAAGTCAGATCGTATAGGCCCACATTCTCGCGAACCGCCATATGCTCGGCGGCGGAGTATTCGAACCAGTTCTGACGCCTCCAGCTATACATATATTCTGCCGGGACGTCTTGCGGAGCGAACCAGTTCGCCCGTTCCCATCCGGCGACCACGCCGAAACATGCGCCCAGCTCCTCCAGACGATGGTGAATGGGAGAGCGGCGCACGCCCCGAGCGGTGTCCGGTTGGCGGAAAGGCCAATGGTCGGCATATAAGCGTCCGACCGCTTCCACGACGCGATCACGAAGGTGCCACTTGTTCATCTGCCAGGGTTGGAAGCGTCGGATATCCACATCCCAGAGGTCGAATTCCGGATATCCTTGAGTCATAATCTCGGCGATGGACTTCCCTACGCCCGCCGCGCTGGCGATTCCGACCGAGTTCATCCCGGCGGCGACGTAGAGATTTCGGATCCCCGGCGCCTCGCCGAGCATGTAGGCCGTGTCCGGGGTGAAGCTCTCCGGGACGGTGGTGAAGTGCCGAATCTGCGCATCTTTGAGCGCCGGCACCCGCTTGACCCCGTTGTCCATGAAGATCTCAAACTGCCCCCAATCTTGAGGCAGTTCGGTGAACTCAAAGTCCTCCGGGATTCCGGCCGTCCCCCACGGCTTGGCCACCGGTTCAAAGCCCCCCATCAGCAATCCACCGGTTTCCTCCCGGATGTAGATAAACCCGTCCATGTCGCGCAACGTGGGCAGGCCGGGGCTGACCCCCTCGATCGGCAGGGTCGTGATATGCATGTGCTCAGCAGCGTGAAGGGGGATGCTGACGCCCAACTTCCTCCCGATCTCACGGCTCCACATGCCCGAGGCGATCACGACGCGCTCGCAAGCGATGTGGCCCTGGTCTGTGCTCACGCCGAGGACAGCGCCATTCCCGACCTCCACATCCCGGGCGGAGACATTCTCAAAAATCCTCACGCCGTTTTGCCGGGCGCCTTTCGCCAGCGCCCTGGCCGTATCGACCGGATCCGTGACACCATCCTTGGGGAAGTAATACGCAGCGACCAGATCGTCGGTGTTGAGTAGAGGCCAGAGCCGCTTGGCCTCGCCGAAGTCGATGGGTTCCATCTCGATGCCGAAGGATCGGGCCATCGCCCGCCCGCGTTCATATTCCATCCTCCGCTCTTCCGTCTGTGCGACCATGACCGATCCGTTGGCCCGATACCCCGTGTGTTGGCCGGTTTCCGCCTCCAGGCTCGCGTAGAGGCGCGTGCCGTAGAGCGCAAGTTTGGTGAGCGCGCTCGAGGCGCGCAGTTGGCCGACAAGGCCGGCGGCAGCCCAGGTAGTCCCGCTGGTAAGCGACTTGCGCTCAAGCAGGACGACGTCCCGCCAGCCGGACTTCGCCAGGTGATAGGCGGTGCTGCAGCCCACGATCCCCCCACCGATGACAACCACTTGAGCGTGCGCGGGAATTGAGTCGGACATCGGAAGCTCCTTTGTCGGATGCCGATAGGCGATGCGGCCTCACGGGGACACCCGGGGGAGAAAGGTGCCAAACGTCCAGGATCTGTGATATCCCCCCTCCATGCATTCTAGATGTGGGACCCATCTTTCGCAACGCCAGAGCCGGGCAGGGGGCATCCTTCGCCTGGCCCGCATCCCCGGGACAATTCACCAGGCCGATCGACTGCTGACGGACCGGTATCGGCTGCATCAGGCCCGACGATCGCCCGCGTCGGGATGATATGGATCATCGGCCCATTTCAACGGATTGTCCCGGATGTATTCCCGGGCCCGATTGAGTTCCTCCTCATCGCGGATCACCCGCTCATAGTAGTTGCGCTGCCAGAATCTCGCACCATGTGTGGCTTTCGCCTTGTTGATGCGTTTCGTTGATACCGTCTTGAATGCCCCGACCAAACGACCAAGCGGCTTCCGCCGAATCCTCGTAGGGGCGGTTCGCGAACCGCCCCTACCTTCATTGATCATGATGATGCCATGCAGATGGTTGGGCATGACGATCCATTCATCCAGGGTGACCTGAGGATATTGGTCGCCCAGCCATCTCCACGCTTCGGAGACGATAATGCCTGCCTTCGATGGCCGGATCACATCGCCAGCGATTTCCCCCAATAGCTGCCTGCGCCCCTGCACACATATGGTCACGAAATACGCACCCGGCTGCGTGTAATCGTATCCCTTCAGGCGGATGGATCTGCGCTTGGGCCTGGGTTTGTCGCCGGACACTGCTCGCCCCCTTTGGCGATGGCGGGCGCACCGCCGTGCTCCCCTCTGCATTTCGGTATCAGCGGGCGACTCTCGAACCGCGCTGCATAACTATGGGCGTGGGGTCGCACGGCCGCCAACCCGGGGGCTTCTATTCATGGGATCGGATTTCTCGGCGGTGGCCCGTGTATCCTCTTCGGCGATTTCCGTCAATCCCGACGATCGCCCGCGTCGGGATGATATGGATCATCGGCCCATTTCAACGGATTGTCCCGGATGTATTCCCGGGCCCGATTGAGTTCCTCCTCATCGCGGATCACCCGCTCATAGTAGTTGCGCTGCCAGAGCGGTTCCCCTGGGCGGCCTCTCAATCGATTGACTCTCCTTGTCACAATAGACTTGAATCCGGCGACAAATGAGCCCAGGGAACGCGCCGGACGGTGTAGGGGCGCACGGCCGTGCGCCCCTACGGTCTTCACGACATGACGGTTGACCACGGCGATCGTTACAATCCCGTGCAGGTGGTTGGGCATGACCACATGCTCGACACACTGCAATTCCTCGCGCAAGTCTCCCGATCGAATCCATTCACTCTCGGCAATGATCCCAAACTCGTTTAGGATTACCTCGTCGCCTTCGACGCGTCCGAATATCGGCTGGTGATGGTGGGTGCAGATCGTCACGAAATACGCACCCGGCTGCGTGTAATCGTATCCCTTCAGGCGGATGGATCTGCGCTTGGGCCTGTGTTTGTCGCCGGACACTGCTCGCCCCCTTTGGCGATGGGGGGCGCGGGGCCGTGCGCCCCTACGGTTGGTCTGCCAGGGTGGGCTATCGCGATCCGTCCCGCATCATTCTGAAAATCACGTTCGGCGGGCGCATCGCGATGCGCCACGTTCGTTGATCGGCGAGAGCGGGCGCGTCCGAACACCTACGGTCCCTCGGTGAGGC
>CAYMCO010000033.1:10709-65810 GCA_964388955.1 uncultured Anaerolineaceae bacterium
TTCGTTGATCGGCGAGAGCGGGCGCGTCCGAACACCTACGGTCCCTCGGTGAGGCCCGTTTCGACCTGCGGCGTAGCGGAGAGCACGTGCACGCGCACCCCCTCACGTTTGCCCTTCAGGTTCAGCTGGCGGATCTCCAGCTTGCCTAGATCCACAGCGGCAGCCACATAGGCCGCCTCGCTGACCAAGAGTTCCCCCTCGCTCGCGCTCGACGCCAGCCGGGCTGCAGTGTTGGCCGCATCCCCCAGCACTGTGATATCGCTGGAACCGCCTTCCGACCCAACCGAACCCACAAAGGCGGTGCCGGTGTGAACCCCTACTCCGACTGGGATCCATGCGCCGTCGGGGTTTGTGTGCCCTGTCGCCGTGAGTATCTGCTGCCCGGCCTCCAGGGCACGTCGCGCGTGGGCCAAACCCGCGAACCCCGGCACATACATTGCGGCGACCTGGTCGCCGATGATCTTGTCAATCAACGCGTCGGAGCGAATCAAGATTTGGGTTGCGGTGTTGTAGAAACGGTTGATCAATCTGCTGTATGCCAGGGCACTCATTCCTTCGGCCATGGCTGTCGAGCCGCGCACATCCGCGAAGAGCAATGACAGCTCTATTTCCGCCCCGCCCTGGTGTTCCCTGGCGAAGTTCTCGCACACGTTGCAGAGGTGCGGGTTCAGGCTGGAAGGTCGTTTCCCATACAGCAGCCTCACCAGAGCGCCTCCGGGCCCATGAAAGGGAGCGTAGCAGCTCTTGCACCGCGGGTCTCCCGGGAGGATCTTGAACAAAGCCCGCCGGCGACGCTCGGTTTCGGATTCGCCGCTGGTCAGATAGGTCCGCCAAACACGCTCCACCATCTCGTCTTCATTCAGTAAATCAGTCACTCTCAATATCCTCTCGTCCCTGGCCCCGGCCCCAGCCGCGAGAAATCCGGGCGGAATCAGTCCGCTGCCATTGTCCCCTACACTTCGGGCTCAATCTGGCCGGATCGAATCGCGGCAGACCGCCGGTCCCCTTGCCCTGACCCATCTCCCATGGTCTGACCGAACCAATGGGGCCTCCCTCGCTCACCAAGTCTCCTGTCCTTCTTCGGTGTCCTGCCCGCTTGAAAAGATTCGCCCTAGATGACCTTGTGGATCGAACCATTACTCCACTCCAGACGGTAGGACAGCCGCTACCGCAAGACTACTCGTGGCTTGTTGCACGTCTTTGCGTGATGCATGATGGGACGCTGACTTCGTATGGCTATGCGCAACCCTGCTAATGCTCCGGATCTCTTCAGATCTCCCCCTGCGCGACCCGTACAATGGCATCGACGCTCCGCTCCACGTCCGCCTCCGTCGTCGCCCAGGATGAGACGCTGATACGCATCGCTTTGCGACCGTGCCAGGTCGTACCGCTCATCCAGCAGGTCCCTTCCTGTTGAACCCCATCAATGACGGCCTGAGTGACTTCATCTTCCCCGAAGCTGACGAGCACCTGGTTGATGACCACGTCGTTCAAGATCACGTAGCCAGCGCTCGCCAATCTTTCCGCAAACAGCTCCGCGTGCCGGCAGGTGCGCTCGATGAGCTCCGCCACTCCATCGCGGCCCAATGCGCGCAGCGCTGCCCATACTTCAACACCCCTCGCCCGGCGGGACATGTCCATGGAAAAGAATTCTGGTTCCCAATCCCCGCTCTCGGCGTCGAGATACCCGGCCGGATCGAGCGCCATTGTCGCGGCCTGGATCTCCGGCTTCCTGCAGAGCGCGATGCCACAATCGTAGGGCACATTGAGCCATTTGTGCGCGTCCGTCGCCCATGAATCCGCATCCGGGATCCCTTCGGTCAGATAGTGACGCTCTGGCGCCGCCGCCGCCCATAGCCCGAAAGCCCCGTCGACGTGAACCCAGGCGCCAGCCTCCCGAGCTCGGGCGCATACTTCGCCGACTGGATCGAAGGCGCCGCTGTTCACATTTCCGGCCTGGACACATACGATCGTCCGGGAATCCAACTCCGGGAGCGCGTCCGCCCGCATGCGCCCTTGATCATCGGTTGGCACGCGGATCAGCTTCTCCTGGCCGAATCCCAGCGTCCGCAGGGCCATCAGCACGCTCACGTGCACTTCTTCGCCGATGACAACCTTGATGGCCGGTGCACCGAAAATGCCCTCTTTGGTCAGGTCCCAGCCCTGACGCTTCAGGGTGCCGTACCGGGCACTGGCCAGGCAGGTGAAGTTGGCCGCGGTGGCGCCGGTGACCAACCCTCCCCAGGTCCCCTCGGGAAGGCCAAGAAGCTCGATCAGCCATCCGATGGCGATCTGCTCGCACGCCACCCCAGTCGGTGTAAGCACCTGAGCTGCCGCGTTCTGATCCCAGGCTCCGGCCAGCCAGTGCGCCGCCAAAGTCACCGGCAATGAGCCACCGACGACGTATCCGAAGTAGCGCGGGCCGGCGGATGCCATCGTGGCCGGGGAGCCAACCCTGTCGAGAAGATCGATCACTTCGGCGGGATTGGTCCGCGAGCCGGGCAATGGACCGCCGAGCTTGGAGAGCTCGCCCACCGCCGTTTCTGACGGCTGCACGGACCGCTCTTGGATCTCCCGCAGGTAGTCGATCGCCCTCTCGGAAGCCTGACTGAGCAGCTTGTCTTCTAGCATTTCCTTATCAACCATCCTTCCATTCCTCCAGACTCTCGCCACGGGCTCCGATACACAGCCAAATTGGCGGGCTACGGTTCGGACACTCCCTACCCCCTCCCACCGCATGAATCCTCACCGGCCCATTTCGGGGGTTGTTGAGATTCTATGCGCACCGTCACGACCCGCCTTGTCGCAGGGCCACAGGCCGTTTGGCAATTGCCGCGCTTCTCGCTCTGCACAGCGCTCATGGAGAACTCTCAATAGGATACATTATGTCCGGTTTCATTTCAATGGTGAAATCGCCTCAGTTGCGCTCCCCTTCATCGGGCAGGAGCGTCGAGATTTCCACTCGAGCCGAACAATAAACCAGTACCTGACCCTCAGCAGGACGGAGGAAAGTTCGTCCGGTCCCTCGCCGGGTGAGGCTGCGGTCGGGACAGTCGTCAGGTGCAGGTCGGACCATTCGATGGGATTGAAACATCCCAACTCTGCTGTATCATCGAGCAAAATGGCCGCGGAGGCTCCCCATGTCTCACTTCTCCAGACGTCGCTTCATGCGCTGGATGGCATTCCAGCTTGCTGCGCTCGCCGGTGGAAACTTGGCGTCATCCTGCGCTCGACAGCAGGCACAATCCGCTCAAGGGGGTCTCCCCCTCCCCCCGGCCGCCTCACCCCTCTCGGAACCCCCCCCTTCATCGCAGCCTTCCCGATCTCAACCGCTCCAGGTGCCCACTCGAGCAGGCACTACGGAAGCATCCGAGATTCCCCCGGCATCTGCCACCGACGAAACACTGGCCTACCCGGATCTGATCGTGGCACGCGGCCGGAAACCCAGGAGGCTGGTGCGCCAGGGCTTGAAAGCGCTGGGCGGCCTGGGGCGGTTCGTCCAGCCCGGCTCGGAGGTGATCATCAAGCCCAATATCTGCGTCGCCTACCGCAGCTACGAATATGCGGCAACAACGAACCCATGGGTGGTCGGCGCGCTGGTCGAGATGGCTCTAGAGGCGGGCGCCAAGCGGGTGCGCGTGATGGATTATCCCTTCGGCGGAACCTGCGAAGAGGCCTATGCGCGCAGCGGCATCCGCGACCAGGTGGAAGCCAACGGGGGGGAGATGGAAGCCATATCCCTGTTCAAATTCACCCCGACGGAAATCCCTGACGGGCGGGATCTCAAGCGCTGCGCGATCTATGAGGACGTCTTGGCCGCCGACGTAGTCATCAATGTTCCCATCGCCAAGCACCACAGCCTGGCCGGATTGACCCTGGGGATGAAGAACTTGATGGGCACCATCAAGGATCGCCCGCCCATGCATCAGAATCTGGCGCAGCGCCTGCCGGACCTGACCAGCCGGGTGCGGCCCGCGCTGACCGTGATCGACGCCGTGCGCATCCTGATGGCGAACGGGCCCACCGGCGGCAGCTTGGCGGACGTCAAGGAGCTGAATACGTTGGTTATCAGTCCAGATATCGTCGCTGCCGACGGCTACGCTGCCACGCTTTTCGGCCTTCAGCCGGAAACGCTGGGTTATCTGCCGGTCGCCGCGGCGATGGGTTTGGGCCGGACCGACCTGCTTGATCTGAGGATCGAAGAGGTGAATACCGATGCCTAGCCGTCCGGCCGGCCGCCGGCCCTATGCTGGCTGGATATCGGCGCGGCGAATCGTGCAGTATCTGGCGCTGGCGGGTTTCCTTTTCGCCGCGATCGGATCAGGTCGCGCCGCCTGGGCGGGGACGCTCTCCACCCGCATCATGCAGGTCGACCCACTGACCGCACTGGCGTCCAGCTTGGCCGGACGCGCGCTGGTCGATGGAATCGCTCTGGCGTTTGTCCTGGTGGGCCTCAGCCTGCTGCTCGGCCGCGCTTGGTGCGGTTGGCTGTGTCCGCTCGGGACAGTATTGGATCTGGTTCCTCTCCGTCGGGCGCACGAGGAGCGGAAGGCGCCGGCTGATTCGTGGCGCGGGACCAAGTACACACTGCTGCTCTTGATCATCTTCGGGGCGGTGTTTGGCAACCTGACCCTGCTTATCCTGGACCCGCTCACGCTGATGCTGCGCACAATCGGCTCCGCGGCCATGCCGGCCCTCAACGCGATCGTCACAGGACTCGAATTCGCTCTCTACCGCATTCCGGTCATGCGCGCTTGGGTCGGCTGGATCGATGACCTCCTCCGACCGGCACTGCTGCCCCAGAATCCTGTCTTGTCCCGGGCCGCCTTCCTCTATGGGGCTGCGTTCCTGGCCATGATCCTGCTCAACGCCCTGGCGCAGCGCTTCTGGTGCCGCTATCTGTGCCCGCTCGGGGGTCTGCTGGGGCTGCTCGCCAAAGCGGGTCTGATCCAGCGGCAGGTGGGCCCCGACTGCGGAGGGTGCCAGCGCTGTGCACCGATCTGCCCCACCGGGACCATCCAACACCAGCGCGGTTTCCGCAGCGATCCCGGCGAGTGCACCCTATGCCTGGAATGCTTGCCCGCCTGCCCCAAGGGGGCTACGGCTTTTCCCTTCCGTCTTGGGGTCGGTGAATGGCGTCACTACGACCCCTCCCGCCGGGCCGCCCTCCTCAGCCTGGGAGGCGCGGTGGCCGGCATCGCGTTACTGCGATCCACCTCGTCGGAGAAGAGACAGGATCCCCACTGGATTCTCCCCCCAGGCGCCCAGGCGAGGGAATTCCTCGATCGCTGCGTCCGCTGCGGGCTCTGCCTCGCCGCTTGCCCCACGGGCGGTCTGCAGCCCGCGATGGGCGAGGCGGGACTCGAAGGCCTATGGACCCCTGTGTTGATACCCCGCCTCGGCTGCTGCCACTATGCCTGCAGCGCCTGCGGGCAGGCTTGCCCGGTGGGGGCCATCCCCCTCATGGAGCTCGAGGTGAAGCAGACGACCGTCATCGGGCGCGCATCCATCGACCGCGACCGCTGCATCGCCTGGTCGGAGGATGTGGACTGCATCGTCTGCGAGGAAATGTGTCCGCTGCCGAAGAAGGCCATCTTGCTGGAGCGCGATCCGCTGGGGATTGCGGCGACTCTGCGCCCGAAGGTGATCGAGGCGGACTGCATCGGGTGCGGCATATGCGAGTACAAGTGCCCCACTTCCGGACCGGCGGCGATCCGGGTGTTTAGTCCAGATGCCGGTGACATCGGAGCCGCTACATGGGCTACGGAATGATCCTTGGCCGGAAGTCTGAGTCCCCTTGAAGCGACGGCCCGCAGGGAGGAAGTGAAGGACTGGCGTTCAGCCACTGGGAGCTGCTTCATGGAACGACCCAGCTTGTTTGGCGGCAGCTCGAGAGTAGGTGATGGGTATTGGCGCAAGGCGGCGCGCTGATCGTGAACATCCAGGCGGAATACAATGAACCGGAGTGGTGGAACCGCTCGCCCCCCGAAGGCCGGGATGCGCTCCCGGAACCATGGCCAGAGGATGGCGCGCTGCAGGTGACGTCCGACGGGAGCGAGCATTCCGCCTGCTTCCGCATGCGGGATGTGAATCCATTGAACGCGGTCTACACACGCCAGGTGCGTCTCGAGAGGCGAATCTCGGGGAAGCTGGTGGCCTCCGATCCCAATGCTTCGCCGGAGCAACAGGCTGCCGCTCGCGGGGAGCAAAGGTCCTGTTTGCCCTTCGAAGCACCGCTCATGTCAACATCCCTTTCCTTAGCCTTTTCACATCTTTTCTTGCTACACTTCTCATAATCGAAAGGCTGGGAAATGCGTGTACTGGTTGTGGAAGACGAGCCGGGAATGGCGGGGTTTATTCGCCAGGGACTGCATGAGCAAGGATATGTGGTCGATGTCGCCAAGGATGGCAGGGAGGGTTTGGAGTACGCTCTCCTATCCGAGTATGACGTCATCCTTCTTGACATCATGCTGCCCTACAAGGATGGGCTGGAGGTGTTGGGCGACATGCGAGACCATGGCGTCAAGACGCCCGTGCTTCTCTTGACCGCCAAGTCGGAAATCCAGGCCCGAGTGCGGGGGCTGGATACAGGCGCGGATGACTACCTTGTGAAGCCATTCGCCTTTTCCGAATTGCTGGCCCGCATGAGGGCTCTCCTCCGCCGGCCGCCGCTTCAAGCCGACCCGGTGCTATCCGTAGGAGACCTCAGCATGGACGTGGCGAAGCACAAGGTGTCTCGCGAAGGACGAGAGATCTACCTCAGCCCGCGGGAATTCGCCTTGCTGGAAATGCTCCTCCGGCACCCCAATCAGGTCTTGAGCAGAACCCAGATCGCCCAACGAGTATGGAACCTCGACTACTACGCCGAAAGCAATGTGGTTGATGTCTATATCGGATACCTTCGTCGCAAGATCGATCGTGGTTTTCAGTACCCCTTGATCCATACGGTGCGCGGGATTGGCTACCTGCTCACGGCGGAGGAGCAAGGTGATGAATGAGCTCCGCCGCCGTGTCACAGGCATGCCCATTCGGGTCCGACTTACTCTTTGGTTTGTCGGCGTGATGGGCGCAACCCTCGTTGCGCTGAGTCTCTTCCTGTCCGTGCAGTTCGAGCATAGCCTCGCAAACTCGATCGATATGGGCCTGCAGATCGCCGCCACGCAAACCCTGTCGACGATCGAACTTGAGAATAACAGCATGCTCTTCCCCGATGCAGAGACCCTGGGTGCGGGCCAGCTCTCCTTCAGCGGTTTCGCCATGCGTCTTCTCGACCTCTCGGGGCAGGTGCTTGACCGGCGAGGCAGCCCGGGCGAACAGCCGGTATGGGGCCCAACGATATCGGGCTACCATACCGCCTCAAGGGCGGGCGATGACACCCAGTGGCGCACGCTCACCCAGCCCATCCTGAGCGGCGATGGCAGAGTCGCCGGTTGGCTCCAAGTCACACAAGCCCTGGACATCCTCACCAGCGCCCGACAGGATATCCGCGATCAACTCTCCTTCATCATCCCTTTGCTGCTCCTCTTTGTGGGAGCAGGAGGATACTTCTTGGCCTATCGGGCCGTTCGGCCCATCGATCGGATCACCCGCGCCGCCGAGATGATCTCGGGGGGCGACCTTTCCAAGCGGATCGCCTTCCAAGGGCCGATGGATGAAGTGGGTCGCCTGGCAGCCACGTTCGACTCCATGCTCGACAGACTCCAATCCACATTTGACCGTGAGCGCCGCTTTTCTGCAGACGCCGCCCACGAGCTTCGAACCCCTTTGAGTGTATTGAAGGGGAGGCTCGAGGTGACGCTGCAGTCCGACCGGTCTTCCGAGGAATATCGCGCCGCGCTGCAGGGACTGCGCTCGGAAGTCGAGAGGCTGATTTCCGTCAGTAATGACCTTCTGATGCTGTCAAGATTGGAGCAGCGGGAGATGGAAATCGATTCTTCCCCCATCAACTTGACCGATGTCATCGAATCGGTCGTGGATCAGTACCGGCCGCTGGCCGCCAACAAACAACTGGATATGACCGTGCACCTCCCCCGGAACATCGAAATGGAGGGAAACAGCGACCATCTCCTGCGATTGTTCCTCAACCTGCTGGATAATGCGGTCAAATACACACAGGTTGGTGGCAGAATATCCCTGGAAGGCAGCGTCAACTCGGGAGGCGTGCGTATAGAGCTCTTCAACAGCACAGAAGATCTCACGGCGCGCGAAGCGGAGCACTTGTTCGAACGCTTCTACCGGGCCGACCCTTCGCGCTCGCGACATTCCGGCGGCGCGGGCTTGGGACTGTCGCTCGCCCAGGAGATTGTCCATGCACACGGGGGCGAAATTCGCGCGGAAAGGCTGCCGGGGGAAGGGCTGGTCTTTCTGATAGATATGCCCACAAAGCAGCACAATTAAGGCCGTGAATTCATCAGCTCCCCTCTTGGTTCTCCACTTCGCTCAAGAGAACTCGTACTCCAAATAGCTCTGTCCCCTCTTGGTTATGCTCTTCCTGAGAACCATCTTAGGTCATTCTTACCGTTTCCATAAGATTGCGGCCTAGCATTGAGGGCAACCCAGGGTATTCCGAATATGAAAAAAATCAAAGGGAATACCGAAAGGAGGCAGTACCATGAAGACCCCTCGTTATCTCGGGCTGGCCCTGATCCTCATGCTGCTGTTTGGGGCCATCGCGGCTCGATCCTATCGGGCCTCGGCTCAGGCGGAATCCACCCCAGAACCGCAGGTCCAGGTATCAGATGCCGAGGACGATGAGGCAGAGGCTCCCGACGGCACGACTCCGGATACGGATGACATACAGTCTGAAGAGGTGGGCGGGCCACAGGATGAGGCGACGGATGCGGATGGCGTGGAGGTGCAGGAGCCCAACTATGCCGGCAGCATCTCAGTTGGTCAGACAGAATACGAAGGAATGACCGAGGAACAGGAAAGTGCAGCCCTGGCTGACCTGGCCAAGATCAGCTCCGATGATGCGAAATCGGCTGCGCTGTCGGCCAACCCGGATGCGACAGTCCTCAAGGTGGAGCTTGACAATGAGAACGGGGCCGTGGTCTACAGCGTTGAACTCAGCAACGGCGCCGAGGTGAAGGTCGATGCAGGGACTGCGGCCATTCTGCACACAGAAGCAGGTGGCGAATCAGAAGACTGAGCCGCGCATCGAGCGAAGGAAAAGGGCGCCGGCGCTCTCCGGCGCCCTTCTCTTTGCTCTCCCGTCGCGCCGATCCTATCTGCAGCCGGCTACCAACTAGCTTGGGAAACTGACGGCCTCACCTCGCTCACCCACGAACGCGCCACCTTGGGCGATGTAAGGATGCCGATCCTGGTTCTGCTGGGGATGAGGATGGCTGGCTACTTGATCGCGATTCCGAGTTTCCAGTATCAGGGGGATTGAGAGGCGCAGGGCTCCCCGCATTCCGCGCGGCCCGCAGGGCACTGCGATACTTCATCCCCGAAACCGATCCTCTGCCTTATAATAGCCATAATGTGGACACGGCGCCTCCGAAATGATGTGCCGAACCGCTGACCATCGAAGGATGCCCGCCACGAATCCATCGACTTGCCACAGCTGGCGCGCCGGCTCACGCGCGCCCGCCCCGGGCCGCAAGCCCATTCGAGGTATCTTCGCTTGGCCGATCATTCATACAATACGTTTTCAGAAGAGGAATTCCGCTCCGTGCTGCGCGGGGAGCACCCCGCCATGCGCCGCGGCCGCCGTCTCTTCGGGATGCTGCCCTCCAACCCACGCTGCAAGGTGTGCAACGCGCCCTTCCGGGGCATCGGCGGCGCAGCCATGAAGCTGATCGGCCGGGAGCCATTCGAGAAGAACCCCAAGTTCTGTAAGCGGTGCCTGACGGTCACCGAGCAAATTGGCACCGAGATCGAGATCTCGATGCTCTTCGCCGATGTGCGCGGATCCACAACCTTGGCCGAGACCATGAGCCCCTCGAGCTTCACCCGGCAAATGAACCGGTTTTTCGACAGCGCTATGACCGTGCTCGTCCGCTCGGACGCCTGGGTGGACCGCCTGGTCGGCGATGAGGTGGTGGCGCTCTATATCCCGGGCTTTGCCGGCGAGGACCACGCACGCCGGGCCGTCGAGGCGGCCCGGCAGTTGCTGGTCGCCACGGGGCACGCCGACCGAGACGGCCCGTGGATGCCCATCGGCGTCGGGGTGCATACCGGGGTGGCCTACGTCGGACTGGTGGGCTCGGATGGAGGTGTGAGCGATCTCACCGCCATGGGGGATGCGATGAATGTCACCGCCCGGCTCACCTCCCTGGCCTCCAGCGGGGAGGCGGTCATCAGCCAGGCAGCCTTCGACGCTGCGCAGCTCCCGGAAGGGGGTTATGAGCGCCGCCGACTGGAGCTGAAGGGTCGGACGGAGCCCGTCGATGTTCAGGTCTTGCATGTACGTCCCGAAGAGATGGGCGGCGCGTGACAAACAGAGGTCCTGTGTCCACCGCACCGCCACCGGAGAGAAGTCCCTTCGACCTGACGGCGTAGATAGACGAACACTGGCGGTTGGAGCCGATTTCCGGTCCTCGGGCGCCAACTCCAACGATCCCCATCTCCCCACCGATGCCTGCAAGCTGTTCCCGGTGCCTGTCGGCATGATCGGCCGGGAAGTGATCATTCAATTCATCGGCGGCTAACTCGACGGAAGAAAGTGGAAACGGCGAATCACACAGGCCAACGACCGCGGCTACCGGGGGCTGGCACGACTGCTGGGCCGGGAGGGAATCCAATGACCGAGCCGAGAACTCAACACGATATATATCTCGAGGTTGGGAAGCGAAGAGTATTCGCCGGGGCGATCGATTGGCCCGGGTGGTGCCGCTCAGGGCGGAACGTGGAATCCGCTATCCAGGCCTTGGCCGACTACGCACCCAGATACGCCGGCGTGATGGAATCCTCGGAGTTGGCCCTCGAACTCCCAACTGGCTCTGAGCGATTCAACATCGTGGAGACACTGCCAGGGGATTCGAGCACCGATTTCGGCGCCCCCGGCGGGATCCCCAAGGCGGACTACGACCCTATCGATGCTCCGGAAATGGATCGCCTGAAGAATGTGCTCCAAGCCTGCTGGGCGGCGTTCGACAGCGCCGCTGCAGCGGCCCAAGGGAAGGAACTGAAGAAGGGCCCTCGCGGCGGCGGTCGGGATCTCGAAGCCATCATCGATCACGTGCTGGGGGCGGATATCGCCTATCTCAAGAGGATCGGCTGGCCGGTGAAAGATCCCAGGGGAGCCTCGACGCAGCAGCAATTGGGAGAGGTTCGTCGCCATATCCTCGAGGGGCTGGAGGCAGCCGCTTCCGGGGAACTGCCGACCGTCGGCCCTCGAGGTGGGAAGCGGTGGCCGCCTCGATATTTCGTCCGGCGAGTCGCCTGGCATGCCCTGGACCACGCCTGGGAGATCGAGGACCGTGTCCAATAGCCTCACTGCCGAAGATGATCGTCGCGCTTTATGCGCGGATCCCCCAGGAGTTCTGGGGCACCTGTTGGGCGCCTTCCGGGCTCCAGCCTCGGCGAAGGATCTCCACCAGGGCCGGAATCATCCTGCCAAAGCGCCCTTTTCCGAATGGCAGATCGGGGTCCACGGCGACATGCAAGGCTGCCAATCCGTGCGCGGTCGCGGCCAGCAGGTGCATCGCTTCCTCCGGCGTCAAGTCCGAATCCATCTCCCCACGCTCCCACATCCTACCAAAGGCGCCGAGGATGTTGTCAAATGCGGTCCGGCGGACCTCGATGGTTTGCTGGCTGGACGCGTAGCGCACCGCGTCCAAGAATCCAATCTCGAAGAGCTCGGGGTTCTCCTGCGCGAAGCGCGCATATGCGGCCATGGCGTTGTGGATCACATCCCACAGCGGTGCTTCCCTTTCAAACACCTGTATCATCCGCCCCTCGAATTCTCGATAGGCAATGGCACATACGGCGTCATAGATCGCAGCCTTTCCTGGGAAATACTCGTATAGTGAAGGCGGCCGCACTCCCAGGCGCCGGGCGACCTCCGCCAGATTCAGACTCGAAGCACCTCTCTCGCGCATGATTTGGCGCGAGATCTCCAATATCGCCGCCATCATCTCCGCATGCGCCGCTTGCCGACGCTCCGCCAATGGCGGTGGGCCCTCCATCACTGTTGCCTCCCGAGACGGGCAATCACGAGCGTTCGCAAGCCCTCCGTTATCCTCCGGTCCATCACCGCCCCGCCGCTTGGTCGCCCCGTCATTCCTACGTTCCTTAGGCATCCCTATCACCCTTAGGATATCTCCCGAGCCTCCCATTGTCAAGCCTGCGGTGGGATGGGGTGTGCCCGCTGATTTGCTGCACGCGACGGATTTTCCAACCTCTCGGGGCGCCCGGCCACCCGCATGATGGAGGAACGCACTCCGATCCGGACAATCAGGTGAGCCCCCTGAATGCACGCCGCCGGGCAGGACTGACCTCCGCCCCCCACCCGCCCCTCACGGATGGAAAGATCTCCCTGCCATCGGAGAAGGCCTGCGGCAAGGGGTTTGGTCCAACAGCGGATGCGGGCCTGCGCCACAAAATCGCGGATGCACCTGCGGGGCGAGCTGCGCCCCGCACGGGGGGGTCCATCAAAGCCCTTTGGGTGGATGTGTTGCCCACCCGGGGAGCCTTCAGAGGCCCGGTCACGGGCATTCCTCGGCGCTCGCGGGTTATAGAGGCCGGTTGGAGCGGGAAGATGCAGTGCCTGCGCAGCGCTGTACCGGGATCGGCAAGGGAAGGCTGCACCAGAGCGGTGCGCACGAGATCACCACTTTCCGGCTCATCATCGGGCGCGCGCCCAACCGGCACCGCCTTGGCAAAGGATCGGGCGCCCCTGCGCAGTGCATGAGGGAGCCGAGGAAGCTTGGCTTGCGCGGCTCGAACGGCGGCGGGGGCGACTCACGGGGCATGGAACGCCATCGCCGGAGGGTGCGGACGATCCTGGGGGGCGATCTGACACGGCAGACTCGCACCTGCCGCACCCTGTCAACAACACAGGCCAGGCCTCTGGATACACGCCTCGCTCCGCTCGCCGCTGCTCGATATGCGGCCTGCTTCGCAGGTTCCGATTGTGAGGAGGCGCATCTCGAGTGCCGGGTGGTGAAACCACGAGGTGTATCGAGAGGAGCGCCGTATATTCACTCTCAAGCAGCCGCGCCCCCTGAAATGGAACACACCCTCGCCGGGAGCTGGCTTGACATCTGTTGTAGAATAGAGGCAGGAGTGAGCGGTCAGCACGGGTCCGTATACCGGCGTGGAGATCTCGGTGCCGGGGCGTCAGGACAGGGCCTAAGGCCCACAATCCCGTATTCGGGAGCGCCATCTCATTTTGTGCGATCGCTCACTCTTTGTATTCAGCGGAAGAGAGGGGTTGATCTCTGGAAATGCGGTGGGGGCCCATGCACTGTCTGCGTGCCGCGGGATGCGCCCCCAAGCGGCGTTCCACCGGCACCCCGCCCGAGTCGTCGAATAAGCTGGAAACGAGCCATATGCCGTGAACCCCGGGATCCTGACTGTGCTTGCGCTGGCGCTGCTTCCCGCCGTGGGCAACTTTGGCGGCGGTTTGTTGGCCGAGTGGCTGCGCCCATCCAAGGCTATCTTGAACCGGGCCTTACATGCGGCTGCGGGGATCATCCTAGCCGTCATCGCGGTCAAGGTCATGCCGGAGGCTTTGCGAGCTGCGCCCGGCTGGCTGTTGGCGCTGGCTTTTCTGGCGGGCGGAGGCCTGCACTCGATCCTGGAGGCTCGCATTTCTCGCTGGCAGGGCCATTCGCCGCAGGGGGCTGGGGCCGAGGCATGGATGGTCTACCTGGCCGTCGCCTCCGACCTGCTGGGAGATGGACTGCTCATCGGCACAGGATCGGCGGTCTCCATCCAACTGGCCTCTCTGCTGGCGATCGGGCAGGTGTTGGCAGATGTCCCGGAAGGATACGCGGTGATCGCCAACTTCCGCGCAAGAGGTGTGGGCAGCCGCAAGAGGCTGGCCCTGTCCGCATCTTTCGCCATCCCGGTGATCAGCGCTGCCTTGTTCGCCTTCTTGGTCCTGCGAGGCCTCGGCAACGGGCCAAAAATGGCTGCGCTTGTCTTTGTGGCGGGACTGTACACGCTCGCGGCCGTCGAAGATATGCTGCACGAGGCGCATCAGAGCGCGGAGGACACCCGCTGGTCTGCAATCAGCTTTCTGGCGGGGTTCGCCCTGTTTCTAGCCATCGCGGGCGGCGCCGGATAGCAGAAGGCGACAGCGCCGGCCCTGCCAACGCGAGGGAGATCCACGATGGCATCGCTCACGGGGCCATCATCAGACACCGGCTTTCCGCTGCATATGCCCGTTCGACTGCTTTTCGAGGGCCGTCCATCTGGCTGAGAGAGTTGGGGTCCTCAACACGGAGGAGGTCTCTTATGGATACCTATGATGAAGGGACTTATGGGGAACGCATCGCGGAAATATACGATCAGCTCTACCCTGAGATCGACGACTCCGCGATTGACCTGCTCCAGGAATTGGCCGCGGGCGGTCCCGCCCTGGAGCTGGGGGTGGGAACCGGCCGAGTTGCCATTCCACTCCAAAGCAGGGGGTTGGAAGTCTCCGGGATCGATGCATCGCAAGCCATGATCGCCGAGCTGCGTGCAAAGCCAGGCGGGCGGACCATCAAGGTGTTCGAGACCAGCTTCGCAGAATTCTCACTCGGCGCCAAGTTCTCGTTGGTATACGTCGTCTTCAACACCCTGTATGCGTTGCTTACCCAGGAGGAGCAGTTGAGCTGCCTGGGGGCCGTCGCGGCACACTTGATGCCAAAGGGTCGATTCCTGGTCGAAGCGTTCGTCCCCGACCTCTGTCGCTACAAGCGGCACCAGAATCTGTCCGTTGTTCACCTCGAGAATGAACGCCTCCAGCTCGATGCCTCTCAACTGGATCCAGTTGCGCAGCAAGTGACCAGCCAGCACATCCTGCTCAGCGACGAAGGGATCAAGCTCTATCCGGTGAAGCTGCGGTATATCTGGCCCGCCGAGCTGGATCTCATGGCGCAGATCGCCGGTTTGAAGCTGGTGAACCGCTGGGGCGATTGGGACAGGCGCGCCTTCACTCCCGAGTGCGGAAGACACATCAGCATCTACACCCGCGCCGGGTAGCTCATTGATCAAGCAGATGAAACCGAGGCGAATGATCTTCCCGGCCCTATCGGCGTTGCTCATGTTGCTCGCCTATCTGGCCCGTGAGCGGGCCGGCCGATGCGTGTCAGCCTTGCTGCGTTGGGCCCGCGGGTTCCCAATCGACGAGGATGCGATCTCCCTGCCACCGCCCAGCGGGGGAAATGCGGCCCAACCGCTCGTGGCGGGCGAGGAGCTCCTGTCCTCTGTTCTGGACCTGATCCAAGGCGCGGGGAAGACGCTTCGCTATCAGGTGATGCTGTTTCGACCGGATGCGGCGGGCAGAAGGGTGGCCGCCGCCCTTATCGCGGCCGCGCAGCGGGGGGTTCAAGTCCAGCTCTCCTTCGATGTCCGCCAGACGGTGGCCGGCCCGCTCTATCGACCGTATCGGAGATCAGAACGGCGGCGGAACACAGCCGCGATGGCAGCCCTGCTGGAGGACTTCCGGCGAGCGGGGGTCTCCGTCCTCAAGAACCCGGGCGGCCCGGGCTCGGGCCGGCAGGCGCCATCCGGGCCTGCTCGCGACCGGCAGCGGCGCTTGCGCCGCGCCACTTGCACGGATCTCAACCATATCGACCACCGCAAAATGCTGATCGTGGATGGGGAGCGGGCAATGGTGGGCGGCGCAAACGTCGGAAATGAATACCTCTACGCGCTACCCGCCGATCTCGGGGTGCGCATGGATCAGGAGGCGGACCTCAGACGCCGTGAGGGTTTGCCAGAGGCGTGGGAGAAGTGGCTGGATGTGGCGGCCTTGGTGCGCGGACCCGCAGTGAGCGAGCTCGCGCGAGAGTTCGATTTGGGATGGGAGAACTTGGGCGGGGAAGCGATGGGGGCGGCCGGAACCCCCTCCGCGGCAGGCGGCTCGGCGGTCCAGGTTCTCAGCCAACGGCCTGGGAACGAGCAGGTCGCAGCGCGCATGCTTCAGCTGATTCGGGCGGCGAGCGATTCGATCTATATCGCCTCGCCGTACGTCTCGTTCCTCCCCGGTCTGCGGGAGCTGATGCGGGCTGCGCGGCGCGGAGTCCGTGTGGTCTTCCTTTTCCCTGGCGAGTTGAATGATGTGGAGATCTCCCGGCGTATTTTTCGCTTTTTCACCCAAGATCTGCTGCGCGCCGGCGTCCGGGTGTTCGAGAACAACCAGCACATGATCCATGCCAAAGTCATGATCGTCGATGGGCGCTGGACGAGCATCGGCTCATCCAACTTCAACTACCGCAGCTTCCGACACGACCTGGAGCAGAATCTCATCATCGATGATCGTCTTTTCAGCGAGCAGGTCACCCAGCGGGTGTTTGCGAGGTTTATTGGCGCATCCACGCCGCTGGAGCACCCCTATCCCAGGCGGTTGAATTTGCTGGATCGAATGGCGATCCCGTTTACATGAGCGGATGAGGGAATGGCGAGGGAAGGTCCGGGAACACCTGCGCGGCTTGAGTCATAGAAATCGCCCGTGGCCCATTTCGCCCCCCCCTTAGCCGCGCTCGCCCGCAATCGGCCGGGATCGCATGGCTGGGTAGGGACCATCGACGATCGTGTGCCCGGACTCTCACACCCGGGCGAGGGCCCGACGGCGGGGACCGCCCTGTAGGCCGGGTTTGCTACCCGGCATATCCCGATGACCTGAATCTTCATGCCCTTCGACTCCGGCCCATGCCGCATCTCGCATACTCGCATCGGTCCCCTGCCTGACTTGGGGTTCATCTATCCGGGTCAACCCCCCCGTTCGCCCCCCCTTTGCCGCGACCGTCTGCCGTGGAAGGGCACCGCGTGGCTGGGGAAGAGCCATCAAGGGTTCTTCGCCCTGGCGGCAGCATGATCGTGAGCGGACCCCGCCGTGGAGTCCACCAGCTTGCTGCTGGCCGCGAGCGAAGCGAGCGGAGGGAAGAAGCACCGCAGAATGGACCGGATCCTCGCTTCTCTTCTTCCGCCCTTCGCGCATCCTGCAGCCTCACATCGATGCCCAGGGCGTTGCAGGCAGGCCGAGTCCGGCTAGAATAGGGTAGTTGGCAAGTACAGACATCGCCAGGAAGGCGACCTATGGCCGGCACGCACACTTCATCCTTCGGTTCGGGCAAACGCGAATCCCATGATGCCAGCGCGTTCTACGATAGAAGCATGTTGAAGAGGCTCGGCAAGCCGGCTCTTCCCCCGGAGCAATTGGAGGGGATCGACATCCCGGAGATTGGCCCGTGGGCGGACAAGATCTATCGTTCCTCGTCGGAGCACATGCGGGAACTTCCGGACCACAGCGTCGGCCTGGCATTCACCTCCCCTCCCTACAACGTGGGGAAAGACTACGATGAGGATATGGGTCTTGAGGAATACCTATCCTTGATTTCGGTGGTGGGAAGAGAAGTGCATCGGGTTTTGCGGCCGGGAGGCCGATATTTGATCAATATCGCCAATCTTGGGCGCCAGCCATATATCCCGCTGCACGCCTACTTCTGGCAGATCCATCTCGGCCTGGGATTCCTGCCCATGGGCGAGGTGATCTGGCAGAAAGCGAGGGGCGCCAGTGGGAGCTGCGCGTGGGGAAGCTGGCTCAGCGCCAGCGCCCCGCGGCTGCGGGATGTCCACGAGTACATTCTGGTGCTCGCCAAGGGAGGGTATTCCCGGCCCGATAAGGGCGAATCCGATGTCGGGCGGGATGAATTCCTGGAGGCGACGCTCTCCGTGTGGGAGATCCCGCCCGAATCCGCGAAGCGGGTGGGCCATCCGGCCCCCTTCCCCTTGACGTTGGCAGCGCGCGTCATACACCTGTACTCCTACAAGGGCGACGTAGTGCTTGATCCTTTTGCCGGCTCGGGAACCACCTGTGTCGCTGCGGCCCAACTTGGGCGGCACTATGTCGGATATGACATCTCCGATGAATATTGCGCGCTGGCGGAGAGGAGGCTCGTCGAGGAAGGCCAGTTGCATCTCCTCTAGCCCTTGAGGGGCTCGCGCTGAGACTCCGAGCGCCTACGTCGCCAACCGGCACGGGATCCCATATCTCGGATAATACGGACTATAATTAGACGAATTCTCAGCGGCCCACCGCCACACGGTGCGCGGGACCGGGGGCCCGAAGGAGAACAGGCGTATGGCAGAGAAGAGCCGGCCGGATCCCTCCGATGCAGACGACTATTGGCACTCCTTCTTGCTCACGGGCAACAGTGATTTCGAGCAGCGCTTCCGACGCCTCTTCGGACGCCTGCCGCAGCACCCGCGCTGCAAAGCCTGCAACGCCCCCTTCGAAGGTATCGGTGCCCCCATCGTGAGCATCCTCTTTGGCCGCCGCCGGTCGCTCTCCGATCCCCGATTCTGCGAGCCTTGTGTCCAGATGACTCGAAACCACCCCGGCGGCGCGGAGATAGAAATCAGCATGCTCTTCGCAGATGTGCGCGGATCGACAACCATGGCCGAGAAGATCTCGCCGACGGAGTTCAGGGCCAAGATCAACCGCTTCTACAAGGTGGCGACCGATGTGCTGCTGGAAACGGACGCCTTTATCGACCGACTCATCGGAGACGAGGTGGTCGGCATCTTCTTTCCAGGCCTGGCGGGAGCGGCGCACGCCAGCAAGGCCCTCGGGGCCGCGGCGCGAATCCTGCGCGTCACCGGCCACACGGAGCAGGCGGGCCCCTGGATCCCCGTCGGCGCCGGCGTGCACACCGGGGTGAGCTATGTCGGCACAGTGGGGTCAGAGAAGGGCGCCATCGATATCACCGCGCTTGGGGACGTCCCCAACGTGGCTGCGCGGCTCGCTTCCCTCGCAGCACCCGGCGAGATCGTCGTCAGCGAGGCCACGCGGATGGCTGCTGGGTTCGACACGCAAGGTCTCGAGCCCCGGAGCCAGACGTTGAAGGGGCGCAGCCAGCCGGTGATCACCTACACCCTGGCCGGCACATCTCTCGAGACTCTGATGCCAGCATAGACCAGAGCTCGGCGCGAGCCGCCCGGCAAGCGACCACCGGTCAGCATCCAGCTTTCGGCTCGCCAGGGGAGGTGAGGAGCTTTGCCGGCGATCCGGGGATTCTCAAGCTGCGGGCTGAGAGCTGATTGCAGATATCCGGGCCGCCACGGCTGATGCGCCTCATGCTCGATCTATGCCGCGTCCGAATAGCCTGGAACCCCCATAATGCTACAATATACGCCGACTCGCATTGAGGAGTGCATCGTGAGTGTCATTCACGCAAATCTGGCCAACACCGCGTTCTTGTTCATGCTGATCGGCGGTCTGTGGGGGATCGTCACCTATGTCCGCGGCCGGGGAGTGGGCGGCAGCTACTGGGGAATCCTGGCCATTGCAGAGATCCTTTTCGTCGCGCAGAGCATCATAGGGGGAGTGCTCTGGCTGGGAGGGGCAAGGCCGCTGCGACCAGCAATCCACTTGCTTTATGGCGCGGTCGCGATCATCACGTTGCCGTTCTACTACGCGTTGAGCAGGGGCCGGGAAGACCGAGCCGCGGCGCTCATCTACGGTGTCCTTTGCCTGTTCCTCACGGGGATCAGTCTGCGCTCCATGGTGACGGGGGGCTGACCGGCTGGATCCGAATCGTCTCGGACCCATTTGAGCACGGAGAATTGCGCATGCATTGGAAAGGCAGGATATGAGCCAGGACGACGGACGAACGGTCGTTGTGCTGCAAGGCGACCAGACCGGCCAGGAGCTTCTGGAGCAGGCGCTGCGGCTGCTCGACCCCGCTGTTTGCGGGGTTCCGCTGCGCCTCGAGACCTTCGATTTAAGCCTGGAGAATCGCCGCGCCACGAAAAACCAGGTGATCCAAGAAGCCGCCGCTGCCATGCTCAGCCATGGCTTGGCCATAAAGGCGGCTACCATCACTCCCAGCGATCCCGACGATGTGGGCAGCCCAAACGCCATCCTGCGTGAGGCGATCGACGCGAAGGTGATCTTCAGGACCGGCCGGCGCATCCCTAAGAAGCGGCCCGTGGGCGGGGTGCACGCTCCGATTTCCGTCGTCCGTATGGCGGTTGGCGGCGCATACGGCGCCAAGGAGTGGCGCGAGACGAATGCGGGCGGGGATGAGGCCGCATTCCGCACGGAGCGGATATCGCGCAAGACCTGCCGAGGGGTCGCCGAATTCGCCTTCCGCCACGCGGAGAAGACGGGGGCCAAGATCTTTGGAGGCCCCAAGTTCACCGTGAGCCCCATATATGAGGGGATGTTCAAGGAGGAGCTGGACGCTGCGGCCGAACGCCACCCCTCCGTGCGATACGAGCCGCTGCTCATCGACGCCACCTACGCCATGCTGCTCCGCAGCGCGGGGGAGGCGCTGGTCATTCCGACCTTGAATCGGGATGGAGATTGTCTATCGGACCTGGTCCTGCAGATGTACGGATCCATCGCTGGCTCCGAATCGCTGGTGCTCAGCCTGGACGAGTCGGCGACGGAGATCAGCGCCGTGCTGGCCGAAGCTGTGCACGGCACGGCCCCGGCGCTGGAGGGGAAGAACATCGCCAACCCCACGGCAATGATCCTGGCCGCAGCGGGCCTGCTGCGGTACGTCGACACCCCGGCCGCCGACCAGGCCTCTCGCGCCATCTACGAATCCGCCTTCGAGACCATCTACGAGGGAGTGGCCACTCCGGACTTGGGTGGCCACGCGAGCACCAGCGAGGTGACGGAGGCTGTCATCCAGCGGGTGACCGGTAAGCTGGAAGTGTGGTCTGCGATGGCCTGAGACGTCCGAGGTGTTGTGCACACTCATCGGCGGCCGGATGAGGTCGTTCCTGGGGCAAATCAATCATGAACTTGCAGGGCGTGGAAGGCTGGATCTTCGACATGGACGGCACGCTGACAGTCCCCATGCACGACTTCGATCAGATTCGAGCGCGCCTGGGGCTCCCCGCAGGCCGGCCAATCCTGGAGACGATCGCATCCCTTCCCAGGCAGCAGGCGAAGGAAGTGTTCGCCCGCCTCGATGAGATTGAATTCCAGATCGCCTCCCGGTCCAAGCCGAGGCACGGGGCTGGAGAGCTGCTGGCTGCCCTGAAGGGATGTGGCGCGCGATTGGGCATCCTGACACGCAACAGTCGAGAGAACGCGCTCAAGACACTGCGGGTCTGCAGGCTGCTGGACTTCTTCGAGCCGGGATCCATCCTGGGCCGGGAGTCCGTAGCCCCGAAGCCCGATCCAGAGGGGATCCACAAGCTGCTCCAGATTTGGCGAATCGACCCCGACCGGGCCGCGATCGTGGGCGATTATGTATTCGATATGATGGCTGGCCGGACCGCAGGGGTCGCCACGATTCTTCTCGGCCGCGAACCCGACTCGGCTTGGCTGGAGCATATTGATGTCTGTGTGGAGGATCTTCTGGAACTGCGGGCGATGATCCTTTCGGAGGATTGACCTTCTCCGGCCTGCCAACCGCAGATCCTGCCTTCTTCCGGATCACTCTCGCCATTGCCGTCACCGAACGCCTCCGCCGGCCGTGGCGCCGGTGAAAGGGGAGGCCTCACGTGCGCCCGAGCCCGCTCAACGTCAAACCCGGGTCGTTCAGGTCTGACCACTCGATGGCTGTGCGTCAAGTGGACGCCGGGGGTGACAAGCCAAGCGGCCGCTGGGTTCGATAGGAAGTGAGAATTGAAAATCCGATCTCTTGGGTATCAGACGGATCTAATCTTCCCCGCCTTCGACGGCGAGATCGTCGATCGAGGGGACTACGTGGTGATCCGGACGCCGCTCAACCCGGGCTATTTCTGGGGCAACTTCCTGCTCTTCTCCCGTCCGCCGAAGGAAACGGATCACGAGAGATGGACCGCACTTTTCGAAAGAGAGATCGGAGCGCCTCCGCAGGTGAGCCACCAGACGTTCGGCTGGGACAGCCGTGAGCCCGGTGGCGGTGATTTCACCCCATTTCTGGAGGATGGATTCGAATTCAATCACGCCCACGTGCTGACTGCTAGCCAGCTGCACCCTCCCCGGGAGCCCTCGCTGGCGGTTGCGATCCGGCCCTTACGATCCCCTGAGGATTGGGATCTCGCGGTCGAAAATCAAGTCGCCTCTCGAGGGCCGGAATTTTCCGAGGCTGGATATCGCCTCTTCCGTCAGCGCCAGATGGCCCGCTACCGGGTGATGGCTGCGCGGGGCTTGGGCGCCTGGTATGGGGCCTTTGCCGGCGAGCAACTGGTAGCCGACCTGGGTATATTCAGGCGTGGTCAGACGGGCAGGTTCCAGGCGGTCGAAACGCACCCCGATTTCCGGCGCCGTGGGGTCGCCAGCAATCTGGTATTCCGGGCCGGAGAGCTGGCGATGCGGGACTTCGGAATCCAGATCCTGGTGATCGTTGCGGACGCGGGCTCACCCCCAGAGCGCCTCTACCGCTCCCTCGGCTTTGCCCTGCAGGAACATCAATTCGGCCTGGAAAAGTGGCGCTCGGAGGACCCATCTTCGCCGTGAGCATGGCATAATTCAGCTTAAGCCGGCGCATAACCCGGGCGAATTCCCCGCGAGACCGTCGCCTCGTCGTTGAAGGGAGCGGCTCCACAATGAAGCACGTGCGCACATCCAGGCCCGATCCTCATCGCCAGCGTCTCTATCGCGAGTCGATCTGGATCGCCGTTGGGGGGAATGCGCTGCTCGCAGGCGGCAAGGGCGCCATCGCCCTGGTTTCCCAGAGCAGCGCCCTGTTTTCAGACGCCGCCAACTCCAGTGCCGACACGCTCTACGCCATCTTCATGGCGGTCGGGCTATACCTCACCCTCCGGCCGCCGGACGAGAGCCATCCGCAGGGCCACAGCCGGTTTGAACCCTTTGTGGCCATGTTCATCGCGCTGGTGATGATCTCCGCCGGAGTCACGGCCCTGTGGCAGAGCATACAGCGGTTCATGGAGGGAGCGATGGAAATCGACCCGCTGTGGCCAACGGTCGCGCTGGTTCTAAGTGCGGCCGCCAAGTTCGGTATGTTCCGGGTTGTCGGCGAGATCGGACGCCAAGCGGCCAGCCCCGCGATCCAAGCCAGCGCGCGCGATAACCTCGCCGATGTCGGCGCCTCGACGGCGGCCCTGATCGGCGTTTGGGGGTCTCGGCTGATTCATCCCGTTCTGGATCCGGCGGCGGGCTTGGTCGTATCGCTATGGATATTCCGGACCACGCGTGAAATCTTGCAGGAGAACTTCGGGTATCTTACAGGGCGCGGGGCTGCTCCGGAGCTGCGTGACCGCATCTACGAGATCGCGTCGGCCGTTGAAGGGGTCGACCTGGTCCATAGGGTGATCTCGGATTATGTGGGTCCGCAATTGCGGATCGATATGCACATCAACGTTGACGGCCGGCTGACTCTGGAGCGGGCGCACGCCATCGGAGAAGAAGTGGAGAAACGCGTAGCGGACCTGCCGGAGGTCGACTGGGTGTTCGTGCACGTAGAACCGACCCGACGGCCCGCGCCGGAAAAGTCATGAAAACGGGATTCTATCCCGGGGGCCCGGCTCACGATTCGAAAGACACATCCTGCTGGGCTCGTTTGTTGACCACCAATCGGAACACATCCGGCCGGGTGTAGTGCCCGCTGGAATCCATCACCAGATGGCCCTCGTCGATGCGCCCCAGATCCAGGTCAGCGTACAGGATGCGAGCCTCTCCAAACACCGGTCCGGCCAGATAGGAGGAATCCGGCGCGATCACCGCACTACCTCCATCGAGCATTAGACCCCCGCCTGCAGCCGGAATTGATTCGAGCAGCTCCCGGGCGCGCGGATCGACGGAACCGAGGGACCCCAGGCCGGACATCATCTCCTCCCGGCTGAGCACCGAACCGGCGGCCAGCACATAGCACTGCCCCTCGAAGGCGTAGCTGCGGCTGGCGAGTTGATGATTGTCCTCCACTGACGGCCATTGTGCCACATGGATCACCTCCCCTTGGGCGTGCATCGCCGCCCTGGAAAGGGGCATCCAATGCTCCCAACACACCAACCCGCCCAGATTACCGAACTCGGCCGGCAGGACCTCCAAGGTGCTGCCATCCCCCCGCCCCCAGACGAGGCGCTCCGCATATGTGGGGACCAGTTTCCGATGAACCTTGAATCGTTTGCCGTCCCGATCGAAGAACAGCATGCTGTTGTACAGCGTGGCGCCGCGGCGCTCGTGGGCCCCCATCACGAGATATGCGCCGGCGCTTCCAGCGGCTTCGAGCAGCGCATTGAAGTGTTCGTCGCCCAGCCCGAGCGCATTCTCAGCCAATGTGCGATAGATAGCCTTGGCAGGCGGATAATCCCAATTGGCGACCCTGGGAGCGACATCCAACCAAACGGGATAGCCGGGCAGCCAGGTTTCGGGAAACACCACCAGCTCGGCGCCTTCCTCGGCCGCTTGCTCCAACAGCTCAATGGCTTTCTTCACACTCGCTTCCAGATTCAAGAACACCGGAGCATGCTGCACCACGGCGACTCTCACTTCTTTGTCCTGGCGGGTTGATGGCATGGAGTTGGTCCCTTTCGACGGCAGGCGAAATCCCAGAACGATCGCCCGCCGCAAGATATGCCCCTCGGGGATTATACGGCGGCTCTGCAGGGCTGCAAATGGGGGAGGATCACCGCGGGGCTATTGACCGCGAGGCTCGACCAACAGGGGGCACCATAGTGCGAGCAGAGAGCCATCCCACACCGGCCAAGGGAGGGACGGGAGCTCGACGTCGACCGCGATCCGGAGGCGCGGCGTTCCTCAGCCTCGGGGGATCCCGTGCTTCGTCGAAGTTGCGGATCAAGATTGAGACCCCATACGGGATATGGCCCTCAGGGCGAAAGGTGCAAAGACATGGCGGCGTCCTCTCGCTATCCCCCCCAGCGCGGATCGTAGTCGTTCCCCAGTCGGGCCCGGATCCGGGCCATCAGGCTGTCACGCTCCACCCTCTCGGCCCGGCCAATCTCCTTCTCAGGAGTAGGAATCTGCTCGAACTCTCGTATGCGCTCCTTGTGCAGCTCCAACGCGCGGTCCATTGGGTCCACCTGCACGCGCAGATCTGTGAGGCGCGCGTCCAGGGAATCCAGCATGCTGTAGAGCTCCATATCCCATTCGGTCTGAGAACTGATGTGTTGGCGCATCCGGTACAGATCATCCCCGCAGGCGGCCTCGAGCGTTCCCTTCACCTGTTCGAGAAGCCTGGACATCCGCTGGAGCAGCTCATCCGTGTCACGCAAGATCACCTTCGAGGCCCGTACGCTGATGCTCCCCCGCTCCATTGCTCACCTCGCTCCGTTCTAAGCAGACAAACACGCTCCGGAAATGCTGAGGACAGCCCGCCCTGATCATATCATGCGCATTATCGCGCTCGTGGGGACATCCGCGCCAGTTCCGCAAGGGATGGCTGTGTTTCAATCCGGGAGGCAAGGCCCTGGCAATCAACAGCCAGGCATCCGGTTGCCCAGCCGTCGCACAGCTAGGGCCTGCGCAGCCAGCGGATGAGCTCGTTTGAGACGCCCCAATAATCGAACAGCGCCTTACGTTGGTACGCGCCGCTCAGCAAGTTCATCGGCAGCCCCGCGGAGGCGGCCCGCTCATGAACCTTGTAGCTGCGGACGAAAGTCCGGAAGTAGGGGATCTTCACCAGCGCCAGTTCAAAGAGCGCGTCCATGGCCTCCCGGACGCTGCGTGGATCGACCTTCGTCAACAACACCTTGTACCTGGCTACGCCTTTCAGTTGTTTGGCGATGCGCGTGGTGGAGCTGACGTCCAGCGGGGCCGGTGAACTGGGGAGAATAAGTGCGTGGGCGACCTCAATGATGGGAAGCATCTCCTCCACACCGCGAAATGCCGGAGTGTCGATGAAAAGCCAATCACATCGAAGGCGAGCTTTGACCGCGGCAATGAGTTCGAGATCCGTCTCCTGATAGACTTCGAAGGGCGGCCGCTTCGAGCGGTCGATCCACCAACTTGTCGAGCCTTGCGGGTCCATATCCAGAAGGACGACACGCGATCGCTCGGCCAGTATGCCGGCCAGATTGACCACTGTGGTGGTCTTTCCGACGCCCCCCTTCTGAGAAATTGCGGCCACTATGTTCATCCGCTTCCCTGTCCTGTTGATGGGTTCGATGTCTTGCGGGATCGCGGAACCCGCGCAAAATGAAATTTCTCCCGAGGGCTCTCCCGCATGGGCGCCGTATCAACGCGACGCAACCAAATACGACCTCCCACTCGCGAAGCGGTGGACATCGACCGTACTGGAACAACGATGGCTTGGCCCATGTTAAGGCTTGGGGGAAAGCACTGGAATTCGGTGTGCCCCCGAGGAGCCGTTCCCGCATCGCATGCTGCAGGGAGCTCCACACCCTTCGGTCAATCACGGGCCCCATTATAGCCCGGAACGTGTCCGCCGTGGTCAAGGATGGCTCGGCGGCTCTGTTCATCCGCTCCCCCCATGCGCGGGATGAGCGAGCCTGCCGGCTCCATCTGCCCCTTGACATTCGCCTGCAACGGGATTATAAGTGCGGTAGAAGGAATTGTCTGACAATTGACCCGTCGAAGCGCCGAATGCGGATGCAACGGAGGACCCGGTTTTAGGGGCGAAACGCACAGCGATTGCAGCGTAGGGCCAACCTCTCCGGCCCAAGCCCGACAGCTAACCCCGTAGGCGTTGGAGGAGGACACCAGACTTGGGAACGGTGCCCTTCTTTTCTGTTAAGGTAAGGGCGCCTCCAGCGATGGATGACCGGAGGCCCGGAATGTACAGCCGATTGTTTGTTATGGACATTATCAAGGAACGTCAGGCCGAGCTGCGGCGAGAGGCGCGGATCGCTCGCTCATATCCGACCACGTCTAGATCGGGAAGGAAGGGCTCGATTCTTCGCAGCTTGACCATGTTGCTAATGCGATCGAGCTAGGCTGAGCGCTCTGGGCCCGGCAAATCCGCGCCCGGAAGTCTCACTCATGAGCCCGTCATCGCGGCATACGGGCTCCAGACCTCGTCGGAATCGGTCAGCGCCGGTCACGAACCTGCAGCTCGTCGAGGGGGTCCTGTTTCACCCCATATATGATCGTCTTCAGGGGGAAACGAACCGCCTCAGGGATGGCTCCAACGACCAGCTCGCGCAGAGCCTTGCGAAGCGTGCCCACGACGATTATCAGCAGCATCCAAAGTCCGATCCCATAGCGCCGGGTTCGCCACGCTCTGTGCATAATGGGGATGCTGAATTCCGATTTCATCTTGAGGGACAAGGCCCAGCGCAGGAAATCCCATCCCGAGATCCCCCTGGGGAGAGTCGAGAAGGTCCCCGAGTGCCCGGCGAGCTCCAAATTGGCCATCACGCGCAGGCATTTCTCGCATTTTCCGCAGTTGCGAATGCCCACCCGGTTTTCGCGGCTGCAAACCAGCAGGCGATCGTGGGCCGATGGCCAGCCGGCAACGACCCCCATCTTTTCCATCCTGGAGATTCCGCCTCCATGGTGAACGACCTCCAGGCCCTCCGTAGATAGCCAAGGATCCGAGAAATGGGTAGAAGCCAGCGGGCGCATGGCCAGGTGCAGGTTTGCCGCAGCGATGAAAAGCCGGTCCGCCAGGGTGCTCAAGCTCAACGCTGCGCCGACAAGCGCGAAGGTACACATGTGGAGCCAGTCAATATGCAGTTGGGAGAAGTATCGTACGTTGGTCTGTATCGGTATCAGCGTGACTCCCAAGCCCTGAAAAAGCGGCTCAAACGATGACAGCACTCTGCGATAGGCGTCCTCGCTCTCCAGCGGAATGTCGAATCCGTGGACGAAGAAGGCATGCGTCAGCGGGATGTGCAACGGGTGATCCGGCCTCGTGTGGGTGGCGCACCAAAGCGTGAAGAATGAATCTACGCCGCCAGAAAAGCCCAACAGCTTGGCGCGCGGCCCACTTGGAACAATGGGCGCCTCGAGCCGGTCGGCGCGAATGGTGACCATCTTGAACCGGGATGGGTACCATTGGTGCAAGTGTTCCTGCAAGGACCGCAGGCCCAGGATCAGTCTGGGGGAGACCGCGCAGCGGACATCCATAGGCTCACCCAGGCTCATCGCCAGTGGCAGAAGGCTGACCAAGAATGCGTCACCGCGCGTCGAAGGTGAGTGCGTGGACAGGGCAGGAAACCGATAGCGCAATCTGGAGGGCAGATAATCCAGAGTCGTCCGGGTCTCCACGCGCGACGACACGCAGATATCCTCCCCGATTCGATCGATCTCCGGTTGGTGCAGGATCACAAGCCGGGCCCCCAGGAGTCCTCGCGCCAGTTGAGGCAGGATTCATCGGTGGCAAATCGGACGGCCAATCGTGTCCGGCCACTTGTCAAAATCATTCGAGCCCTTCACCCATGCGGCCCAACCAAAGGTCCAGGGAACCTGGCAGAGCGAGGATCCTTGGTTGGGGAACCTATCGGAACCCAAATTCGTCTGAAGGATACGATGAAATCGACACCAAGCATAGCGTGCTGGATCCTGATTCTGGCGCTCGCGGGATGCGCACATCAGCCGGCTGTTGAGGTTGCAGCCGGGCCCCCTGCAGCCGCCACCCCGGTGCCACACCTGAGTCCAGAGCCCTCCCCGCTCCTCTCGCCTGCTTCAACCCACGAAAAGGCATCTGCTTTGGTTGAACGGGCAAAACGCATTCTATCCGAAATCACCGGTGCTCCGGCCGAGGCGATTGAATTCCTGGACCTGGAGCCAGTTGACCGGCCCGACGCCAGCCTTGGCTGCCCCAACGCCGGCGAGCGCTACGCGCAGGGCATTGTGTCCGGATTTCGTCTGCGGTTCTCCTATGGAGGCAAAGTCTATACGCTGCATACGGATTTGGATGGACGGGTGGAATTCTGCAGCCCGTGGATGGATGAAGGGGGGAGTTCGAAGGGCATCGAGGGCACGATCCGCGACGGGCATCCGAACGAACCGATCCAAGCGGGCACCATTGTCCCCAAGCCCATCAAGTGAGAATCGGGCCTCCGGTTCTCCGCTCTCGCCGACCCTGGCCGTCACTCTATCCGAAGCAGCCTGCGAATGGAGAGGGGCACTCGCTTCCCCCGGCGCTTGCCCTTCGGGCCGCAGTGAGGCGAGCGATCGAACCAAGGTCGTCCTCGGTTGGTCGCCTTGAATGACCTGCAGCCCCAACCTGCGCGTAACGGGACACACACCTAATCCGTTATACGCATTGAGTAGGCAGTTCACAATATACCCGATACCCGATCTGCATCTGCGCATCTCCCCGCTCACCTCGGAGCGGGATGTGTGGTGTTGCTGGGGTTGCCATTTCGGGTGATCGGTTGACCTTCATCTCACCTCTTATGCGGGGGCATGAAGCGCATTAGCAAGTGCAGCGATTCCAATCCCCGGAGACGCCAGCAAGCTCGGCCATTTCGAGCGGGATTGACGGATTCTGCTGCCGTTTCCCCCTTGTCGCCCACCACGATCTTCGCGAGCGAGACACCCCGCCAAAACCGGGGCGCGGCTCGCCGGAAGGAGGTGGCCAGGTCCGACGAGCTGTGAGGAGACAGAGACAGCGCAAACTCATACCATCCGAAATGGAGGTACCGATGAAGTCAAGATCTCTTTCGCTTTCCATGATCCCCATATTGCTGGTGGCCTTGTTCCTGCCCGCCGGGGCGGCGATGGCACGCGACGGGGACCCACCACTGCCCATCGCCGTGGACATCGACTCGCGCCTGAAGGACCGCCCGGCCCCCGCCCAGCTCTCCTCCGAGGAGGCGGAGGCGGTGGTGACGGCATCTTCGACCACCTCCGGCCAGTGCTTTGGAAGCACGGAGACGCTGACGATCACGCTCACCAGCTTCGATCCCGCCAATCCAGGATCGCAGGACGTGGTCTTCTGGAATGAAAGTGACCCGGCTCACACCGGAAGCGCCACGCTGTGGGTGGCATGGGATTTCCTGACCACCGAGTACGGCCGGGAAGATGTGATCGACTGCGAGATGCTCGAATACCTGCAGGGGCAGATGGACAGCATCGTGGACACGGATGTCTACTATTACGGCGACTACGTCCAGCGTCCGACGGGGAACGAGAACATCGATGTGATGATCTACAACATCGTCGATGAGAGCTACTTCGACCCGGAATACCCCTTCTACGTCGCCGGATTCTTCTGGGCCAGCGTCAACCTGGAATTCGATCGCAACATGATCTTTATCGACAGCCTGGATTGGGCCAACCGCCTGGGGCCGAACGATTCGCCCTGGCGTGGGGACGACCCGTCGCTCTGGCGCCCGAACCTCTATGAAGGCACCGTGGCGCACGAGCTGGAGCACCTGATCCATTTCGACCATGACGCGGACGAGGAATCCTGGATCGACGAGGGCATGGCGGACCTGGCGGAATACCTGAACGGCTTCGGCCATCCGGACAGCCACGTGGTCTACTTCCTGGCCTATCACCGCACCCCGCTCACTCTGTGGGGCAGCGCGCTCGAGGACTACGGCGCCTCCTACCTGTTCCAGCTATACCTGTTGGAGAATTTTGGCACGAAGAGCGGAGACACTTGGGCACCCGGCTGGACCCGCACATTAATCGATGAGCAGGAGAACAGCACTGCGGGGGTGGAGGCGGCCACCGGTGCGGACTTCAACGACCTGTTCGACGCCTGGATGGTGGCCAACTACCTCGACGATCCCGGCCAGGATGGCGCGGGCGGGTTCCCCATCGGCTATCAAGAGATCGATCTAACCCCCTATGTGAGCGCTTCCTACAGCCCGTGGTCCATCGAGCGCTCCATCACGGACATCTACGGCGCTGGCCACCACGGCAACCTGCCGGTCTCCCGCTACTACGGCGGCTATATCTCCGGCACCGTCGAGTATCCTTTGGGTGAAGCCCCGCCCTACACGGGGATCTACGGCCTGTACAAGGGTATCCAGCCTGAGATGAACATCACGCTCCGGGGAGATGGCCAATCGGGTGTGGCGCCCAACACAGGCACATGGGAAGCCGCGAGCGGCGGCGGCCACCTGCTCACCGACCGCATGCTGGCGCTGAACCCCTCTGTCGGCGGGACCCTGGTCTTCTGGACCTGGTTCGACATCGAGGAGGAGTGGGACTACGGATTCGTAGAGGCCTCCACGGACGGCGGCTCGACCTGGGAGCCGCTGGCGGGCAGCATCACCCGCTCCAGCAGCAACCCCAACGACTCCACAGCTTGGGCCAACTCCCTGGTCGGCGGGCAGGCCAGCACGGACACCGCCATCACCGGCAGCAGCGATGGCTGGGTGGAGGCGTCCTTCGGGCTGCCGGCGGCCAGCGACGTGCTGGTCCGCTTCTCGTACTACACCGACGAGGCGGTGAACGGAAAAGGGTGGTTCATCGACGACGTCGATGTGGACGGGTTCAGCGACGGTTTCGAGGGTGGATCTGGAAACTGGTCGCTGGGCGGCTGGTCAGTGACGACGGGCCTCTTCGACAACGACTGGATCGCGGGGTACGTCAACCCGATCTACGACCGCGGCAAGCAGGCCGAGTTGGAGTGGAACTACGCGGATGGCAACGCGTCGACCGGGGGTGAGATGATCGGCGCAAGCGTGGATACGAGTGGCCTGAACCGCGAGAGCGCCACGGTGTTCTTCGCCAACCGGCCCGGGGAAGCCCCCTTCGCAGCGGGCTACCTGCTGCTGGTCGAGAAGGGGAACGCCTCGGAGTAGCATACCGTCTTTGCGCTGAGCGAATCAGAGAAGCTGGCAAGGAGAATCCTTTGCCAGCTTCTCCTTTCATCTCCCATCATTCGTCCATGCGAGGCATACGGCTCTTGCCGTGCGGGCCCTCGAGGATGGGCCGCTTGAAACTGTAGTAGTTGGAGGCGCCGTTGGGCCCGCTCCAGGTGGCATGGGAGACTAGCTCCCAGCCCTCTTTGCCCTTTCGATTCATGAAATCATGGATCAATTCACGGTTCGCGATGACACTTCGCGTATCATCATTCACCCGAAGCACGTACCCTTCGTCGTCCGCAAAAACCGATAGATACTCCCATGTCCGCATGACTTCAACTCTCTCTGGCTCTTCGGCGCCGTTGCTGGCGCGCCGGAACAGGGCGGTGCTTTCTGCTCCCTGCCAATCGAAGGAAATCAACTGCCAATCCTCTCTTGCCTGGGATTCGATCAATTGAATCGTCCAGCTGAAAAAGTCGCCCTCGCGCTCGGGGATGCCTTCCACCACCTTCCCGTTGCCATCCTCACCCACCCGGAAGACGATCCCGTCCTTCAGATAGCGATATTCCCAAGTTCCAGACATGCCGTACTCCTCAGACCGTAGGGCGGTATCTTTCTGGGCGCTTCGCAGACAGACCGGCCGCGCCCGCGAGGCAAGGAAGAATCGCGCGTCCTCCCCGGCTAATAGAACGGGCACAGGCGAGGCGAGTTACTTAAAGATTCAGGGGGCAGCAGTGGTCGCGATGGCCGCGCCCGAGGCGGAGGTCAGGGCCGCGCAACGCCGGGACTTGAGTTGCGGAGAATGCGGTTACCGTCCAATATAACCAGCAGATCACTCCCAGGAGACCGAAGCATGATCGGGTTCTTCAGAACGATTTGTGAGTTTGGCTCGCCATAATCGATCGACTCCGTTGGTTCGTCTCGGATAGGGGTGAAGCAGCGCGGCAAACTCGCGGATGGCTGAAGGTCGGATTGCTTGGCCTGCTCTTCATTCTGCTATTCCAGATCATCCCACTCGACCAATTCGCCGCCACGCTTCTCAGCGCCCGACTGGGTCCGCTGACATTGGGGCTTCTGCTGGGCATCCCCGCTTCGTTGCTCACGAGTGTGCAGCTTACACTCCTGGTGCGATTGCAGGGTATTCAACTGGGGGTGTCTCAGATCCTCGGCATCAATTTGGCGACCAAGTTCTACACGCTTGTCACACCCGGATCGATCATCGGCAGCGGGATCCGTTGGATGAAGATCTCCGCGCCCCAGACCATGCCGGTCGAATCCTTGGCTGCACTGGCCTTCTTCCGCCTGATGGAATTCTTCCTAACCGTAGCGCTTGGGACCGGCTTCTTTCTGCTTGGTGGCCAGGGTACGCCTCAAGGGACATCCTGGCTCACAGCGCTCCTCATCCTCTTTGTCCTTGGCTGGGCGGCGGCCACCAAGCTGAGCGCCAAGGTTGTTCACTGGTTGAACGGATGGGCCTCTTCTGAGCAATACACCGGCCTCGCCGGGAGGACGCTGCAGCACTCGGCCCGCTTCATAGCCGCCCTTGCCGCATACGCCGAAGCGTCTCCCAGAGAGCTTGCGCTGGCCGTCGTCGCGGGCGTCGCCTCCCAATTGGTCAGCATATTCTCCGCCCTATGTCTGGCCAAATCGGTGGGCATCGATCTGACTTTCTTGCAGATGGGCTGGGTCAACGCGGCGGTCCTGCTAGCGACCCAGATGCCTTTCGGGCTGGCAGGGGGGCTCGGCCTGCGAGAGGCGACCCTGGTCGCCCTGCTCCCCACCCAAGGTATCCCGGCTGCCAGCGCGTTGGCGCTCTCACTGCTACAATTCCTGCGGTGGGTGCTGCTGGCCGCCATCGGCGGTGGATGGGAGGCCGCGGTCGCCCTGCGGGAGCGGCGCACAGGCGCCGGCGGGGACCGAGAGAACTGAGGCAATCACGGAGAAGTGGTGTGCGGATCTGCATGATCTGTGTTGAAATCTTCGCCTGGGGGAAGTATGGCGGTTTCGGCCGGGCGACGCGCCTTATCGGGCGGGAACTTGCCCTCCGAGGTGTGGATGTGGCCGCGATTGTCCCGCGCCGCTCCGGACAGCGCGCAGAAGAATGGCTGGATGGAATTCGCGTCCTGAGCTTTGCTCCTTCCAATCTGCCCTATGCGCTGAGGCTGTTCCGCGATGTGAATGCTGACATCTATCACTCGCAAGAGCCCTCCCTGCTCAGCTTCCTTGCGCAAATGGCGGCACCCGATAAACGGCACATGGTGACGTTCCGAGACACGCGCGACGATGAGGATTGGCGCACCGAACTCCGGCTTCCGAGCCTCAGCCGACCTCAAGTGCTGTTCAACCGCATGTTCGAGGACAACTTCCTGGTGCATCGAGCGGTCCGCGCTGCAGATGCCCGTTTCGCCGCCTCCAAGCTCCTGATTCCGAAGGCCCAGCGCAAGTATCACCTGGATGAGGCGCCAGCGTTCCTGCCCACGCCAGTTCTGGTGCCGGATGAGGTCATCAAAGCGGCCCGGCCCACTGTGGCCTTCGTCTCGCGGTGGGACCGCCGCAAACGGCCAGAAATATTCTTACGTCTGCCGGAGGCTTTTCCGGATGTGCAATTCATCGCCGCAGGGAACAGCAGAGATCGGGAATATGATCACTATCTGCGCTCACGGTATCAGTCTATCCCCAACCTCGAAATGATGGATTTCATCAACCAATTCAGAGGCGAATCATTCTCCAGGCTCTTAGGAGAAAGCTGGATTCTGGTGAACACCTCTGCGCGCGAATCGCTCCCCAACAGCTTCGTCGAGGCGAGCGCCCACAAATGCGCAATCTTGAGCGCTCTTGATCCGGATGGTTTTGTCTCCCGGTTTGGGCATCGAGTGAAGGATGAGGATTTCGCCGCCGGCCTGAAAGCGCTGCTCAAGGGGGATCTCTGGCGCACGAAAGGCGAGAGGGGATACGAGTACGTCCGGCGGGTCTTCGGGCTGGAGGAAGCGATGGGCCGGCATATGGAGGCCTATCAGAAGCTCACCGGGACCGTCGATCGCCCCGGAGATTGCGGGCGCGGCATCTGACATGCGCAGATTGATCGTCACCACCACCAAGCGTCACGTCGGTCCTGACGAGCCCTCCGGGTACATCTATGTTGTCGACTGGCAGCGGGGCATGGTTCTCCAGCGATCCCAGATCATCGAGGCCCCATTCAGAGAACAAGACTCCAATCCTCGCGGCGGGTTGCGTGGGGCGAAGGGGATCGCGGCGCGTGAGGACCAGATCGCGATCGCCAACCCCTCCATCATCTTCCGCTACGATCGTGCATGGAATCTGCTGGGATACATCACCCATCCCTCCTGCGCTGCGATCCACGATATCGCTCTCCAAGGCGACCGCCTATGGGTGACGTCCTCCCGAACCGACACCCTGTTCCAATTCGACCTAGATGGCCGGTTGATTCATCACGACTATCTGCGGCTTTCGACCCGCAAGATTCGAGGGCTGGTCTGGGACGCTCCACCATCCTTGGGCGAGCGGGGGCTCATCGAAGGGGAAATCGATTTTCGCGACCCGCGCACTCACCGTGCCGAGGTGTATGATCGCGCGCACCTCAATAGCGTCTGCCTTCTTTCACAGGGCGACCGGCTTGTGTCGCTGGGTCAGGTGATCTCCGGGCGGTATGCAGGCTGGATCCGGGTGAAGAATGCGCTGGTCCGGCACAACGTTTGGCCGCTGCTACTCGATATCAATCGCAGAATTGCGGGTGCATTGCAGCTGCGCAGGGATTTGCACAGTGATCTCATCGCCCGGCCGGCAAAGGCGTACTCGGCTGTAGTGCGCTTCTCCCCTGATGGCGGCGCCGCCGTCCCCTTGATTGTGCCTGACGTCACCGCACCTTGCCACAGTCTGCTCCGGCTCTTCGATGGCACCGTGATCTATTTGAATACGAACTCGGGCAGCGTGATTCGCTTCGATCCCATGGCGGGGGAGGTCATCTCAACCATCCGTGTGACAAAGGATTTCTTGCGAGGCGCCGCCGCGATCGATGGAAAGACATTGGTCTTGGGAAGCGGAACCCATCTGCTGGTGTATCGCCTTGACGAGCGCCGGGTGACTGCTCGGATCCGTCTTTCGACCGCGCCCAACGAGTTCATATTTGCCATCGCGAAGCTGCCACGCGACTTCTCGCTCCCCCCGGAGTCGTTCGCCCGGCACCTCGCGGACAGCACCGGGAAATCCGCCGAGGATCTGCAGGTTGCCGGGCGCGAATCCGCGAGGCCGCGATCCGGGAGGCGGGACCGGGCGGGCAGGAGGGCGGCCGAATGAAGCGAGTCGTCCTCTGGGGAGGGTGGTATGGGAGCCGCAACGTGGGCGATCAGGCCTTGCTGATCACCATCATAGACCTGCTGCGTGATGCCGCCGGGGACCTCGAATTTCATGTGCTCACGGATGATCCCGAACGTGTGAATGCCTACGCAAGAGCGGCGACGGGTGCCAGAGTCCGCGCCTGGCACAACCGCCGGCAGCTGCCCAGCATCGCAGGCCTGCTGAGCAAAGCGAATCTCTTCGTATTCGGCGGAGGCGTGCCCTTCTTCGATGAGCCCAGGCACCTCATCGTGATGCTTGGCCTGACGACGATCGCCCGAGCAGCCGGCACACCATATATGACATGGGCGGTATCCAGCCAACCGGTTCGGCGGCGCTTTGCCAAGCTCGTGTTCAGATGGGTCCTGAGCGGCGCTCGGGCTATCACCTACCGTGATCAGCACACGCACGACCTTTTTCGCGCATGTGGGATCCGACGCGAGATGCACTTGGTGGCAGATTCCGGGTTCTTTCTCCAGTCGGAATCGGAGAACCGCGCCAATGAAATCATCCGGCGCGCTTCCGGTGGCCTTCCCCCGGCGCGGCCGCTGTTGGCGCTCACCCCACGCTATCTGCGGGGGGCCGACGGTGAAGCCGAGACGCACTACACACCCAAACGATCATGGCAGATCCAGCATCAAATCGAATGCTATGCCGCAGCGCTCGATTGGGCTTGGCATCAAGGCTATATGCCGATCTTTGTTCCGATGAACAGTGAGGCGCCGGACGATGACCGCCTTGCAGCCAGGCAGGTCGTCGCGACCGCGGCAAACGGGGAGAAAGCGCTGCTGGTCGACGAGGCGGTGATGCCCTCCAGCGCGCCGGCGATCTACGGATTGTGCGATCTCAGCATGACTTCCCGAGTGCACGGCAGCATCGCGGCCATGATTGGCGGAGCCCCCATGGCCATGTACGCCTTCGATCCGAAACACGAGGGTATCATGGCGGCCATGGAGATGGAGCGATACTGCATCCTTGAGGCGGATCCGCCTGCCGAGCGCACGCCGGCGGTCCTGTCGGAGCTGCAGGCACGGCGGCCCGCGCTGAAGCGAAGGATGACCCAGCGACTGGAGGAGCTGCGCGCGCAGGCCAAAATCCCCGCCCGTCTGGCGGCTGAGATCCTGTCTTCCGATCTGTGAAGCGGGGGATCCATCCTCCCGACGCCCGCCGGCGTTTCCGGTCGTCGCCCCTTCTCTTGGACCACGAAGGCGTTGAATGGCATTTCTACCAGCCGCAGTCCCCGTTGCTGGCGGTTGCTCCTCGATCCCAAAGATCCTGCGGCGACAGCGGCGAGGGATTGCGCTATGGCACCGTAGGCGGCGGCGCGTCGGGCCTCCCTTCCGCAAACCCAAGCCATCCTGTGATCCGGCCGGAGGCTGGCCGCACCCCGCAGCGAATATCGACGAACGGGGGAAGGCATCCCTCGGTCCTACCCCTATGGAGGGCATCTGTAAGCACATCGCAAGGCCCCCGCCCCCCATTTCGCTCTACCATGGAGATGAGGCCGTCAGGTTGCCCACACGTCCAGGACGGTCTGGAAGATCAAACCGAAATGATCCCGGAGGGAGAATCATGATACTGTGGACATTGGAGTACCTTCTCTGCCTGATGGTGAGCGCACTGGTTGTACGCCTGGTGGATCCGCACGTCCGCCGGCTGGAGGCCTGGGTGCGAAACCGCTGAATAGCGGTCGCCGATCCATCCGATCGTAGGCGCAGTCTCCGCCTTCGTTCCAACGAGCCGAAGTCCCATCCGACCGTCAGCCATTCCTGATCCGCTGCCGCCAGCGATTTCAGTGCGCGCTCAAACCCCAACTCTCAAGACCTGCTGACACTCGCTGCGTGGACCCTCCGTTTTCCCCTACACCCGCCACCCTCACCCCGCTTCATAGAGCGACCCCCGAACGGATTGCGGCATGCCCAATTCCCGGCATCAGTCTGGAACCGAAGCGCCGGCTCGCCCCGTTGCGCGCCCCGGCCCTCCCCTGCGAGTGATCCCGGAGCAGCGTTGGGGGGGATTTCTCTGCAGATTCCTTCTCGGGATGTGCTTGTGCCGTATGCAGATCAGGTCACCCAAGCCCAGAACACAGGGGGCGAATTCCTCGGCGAGACAAGGGTGGTGTGCGCGCTGCAAGCCAGCCTCAGGAGATCCGTGTGCGACATCGAGGCGGGCATTCTCTCGGCATTCTCGGCATTCACCGGCGAGGCTGGCCAATTCGACGACATCGCGCTGCTCTCCAACCTGCGCGAAAGCGCATAGATTCCGGGGTCAGTGGTAGATAGTCCCACTTATGACGAGTATCCATCGCTTCGCAAGCGCCCCGTCGAGACGCACAGCCGGGATGTGTCATCTGACAACTCCAACAGCACGTGCGCGTCCGGGTTTCTGTTGCGCGGTGCGATCCCAGGGATGGGCGAGCCTGCCGGCTCGATGAGCCCCCTCCTCCCGCATTGCGCTTCGACCTGCCCCCTCCGCCTTGGCCCCCGTCCCCTTGATTCCCGGCAATCCGGCAAGTGGTATACAATGGGGAGGTTGCCTGCGCACAGGCTTCACGATCCCAAGGTCCAGCGGAAAAGGAAAGCCTATGCCCGACTTCCCTCTTGAGGCCGCAGTCTTCGATCTGGATGGGGTGGTCACTAAGACGGCGGCGGTCCACAGCAGAGCCTGGAAAGAGATGTTCGATGAATTCCTGAAGGCACATTCCCAGCGGACGGGCGAGCCCTTCCGAGAATTCGACCACGAGGCGGATTATCTGCCATATGTGGACGGGAAGCCGCGCTACAAGGGAGTGGCAGATTTCCTCGCCTCCCGGGACATCGAACTCCCTGAGGGGGAGGCCTCAGACCCCCCTGACGCGCGTACGATTCACGGCCTGGGAAATCGCAAGAACCAGCTCTTCAACGAGATCATCCAACGCGATGGCGTCGATGTCTACCCCTCGACCCTGGCATTCATAAGCGCCCTGCATGATCGGGGGGTGCGCGTCGGCATCGCCACATCCAGCAAGAACTGCGAGACTATTCTGGAGATCGCAGGCGTGAAGAGCCTGTTTGCGGTGTCCGTGGACGGGGTGGAGTCGGCCAAGCTGGGCCTGAGAGGCAAACCCGAACCCGACATTTTCACTACCGCGGCCGACAAGCTGAACGCCCGATACGATCGGACCATGGTTGTGGAGGATGCGGTCGCGGGGGTTCAAGCGGGTAAGGCGGGGAATTTCGGATTGGTGCTGGGTGTATCGAGAGGCCAGGATGCGAGAGAGTTGAAGGCCAGTGGCGCGGATGTGGTGGTCCGCGACCTGGAGGCGTTCTCCCTTCAGGATATCGAGGAATGGTTCGAGCACGGGTTGATCGAGGACCAATGGTCGCTTGAGTATTGGGAGTATCAGACGGAAGATGAGGGCGTTCGCGAGTCCTTGTGCGCCATCGGCAACGGTTACTTCGGCACCCGGGGCGCATTGGAAGAGTCGCAGGCGAACGGGATCAACTATCCCGGCACCTATATCGCCGGAGTCTACAATCGCCTGCAATCCGAGGTGGCCGGAAGGACGGTGACGAACGAGGATTTCGTCAATTGTCCCAACTGGCTGCCTGTGAGCTTCCGCATTGGAAACCGGGAATGGATCGACCTGAACTCCCTCGAGCTGCTCCATTTCCATCGCAAACTGGATTTCCGCACCGGGGTCCTCCACCGAGAAGTCGTCATCCGGGACGAGACCGGATGCGAGACGCGCATCGAATCCCAGCGTCTTGCCAGCATGGCCGACCCACACCGGGCTGCGCTGCGCTACATTGTCACGCCGATCAACTACTTCGGGCCGCTTTCCTTCCGCTCGGTCCTTGACGGAACGGTGATCAACGCTGGGGTCGAGCGGTACCGGGCCCTGAGTTCCAGGCATCTGGAACCTGTGGAACAGGGTGGCGCTGGGCGTGACAGCACGGTCACGGTTCGAACCACGCAATCCGGGATAACGATCTCCGAATGCGCACGGCTCGAGGTCCGGCATAATGGTGCAGTCTTGGATCCGGCGTTCGAAATCGAAGAGTCGGCGGGCAAGGTGATCTCCCGTTTCCGTCTCGATGTCGAGAAGGGCGACCGGGTGCAGGTGGACAAGCTGGTGACCATCTACGCCTCCAAGGACCCGCGAACCGATGATCCATCGCAGTCAGGCTGGGATGCCCTGACCGACATGGGGGGATTCGACGCCGTGCTGGCGGACAGCGCCCGTGCTTGGAAGGACCTCTGGGACCGCGTTGACGTTCGGGTAGAGGGGGACCGGATGGCGCAGAAGTTGCTCCACCTGAATACCTATCACTCCCTGATCACCGCCTCGCCCCACAGCGCAGAGATCGACGCGGGTATCCTCGCCCGCGGCCTGATCGGCGAAGCATACCGCGGGCATATCTTCTGGGACGACATCTTCGTCCTCCCGCTCTACAACATGCATCTGCCTCGGACGGCCCGCGCCGCATTGATGTACCGCTATCGTCGATTGGATGCCGCTCGGCAGTATGCCCGGGAAGGTGGCCATAAGGGGGCCATGTTCCCGTGGCAGAGCGGGAGTTCCGGTCGCGACGAGACGCAGGTGATCCACCTGAACCCGATCTCCGGCGAGTGGGGGCCCGACTACAGCCGCAACCAGCGTCACGTCGGCCTGGCGGTCGCGTACAACACCTGGCGCTACTATTGGGTGACTCGGGATCGGGAGTTCCTGAGAGACTACGGCGCCGAAATGTTCCTGGAGATCTGCCGCTTTTTCTCGAGCATATGCGATTGGAATCCCGAACGCGGCAGATACGAGATCGCGGGGGTGATGGGTCCGGACGAGTATCATGAGAAGTATCCGGGCGCGGAAAGCGGTGGATTGCGTGACAATAGCTACACGAACATCATGCTGGTCTGGGCCCTGACGAGAGCCCCCGAGATCCTTGAGGCGATCGGGCCTCGGGCCGCAGAGGAGCTGCGGGAGCGGATCGGCCTGGGCGACGAGGAGCTGGACCGTTGGGCCGATATCCGCCGGAAGATCAGCATTCCGATTTCCGAGGATGGGCTGCTGGAGCAGTTCGCCGGCTACTTCGCCCTGGAGGATCTGGACTGGGATGCCTACCGCGAGGAGTACGGGGATATCCACCGCATGGACCGCATCCTGAAGGCGGAGGGCAAGAGCCCCGATGCGTATCAGGTCACCAAGCAAGCGGATGCCTTGATGACCTTCTACAACCTCGGGTTGGATGAGGTGATCGGGCTGCTGGAGGCTGCGGGGTATTCGTTCAGACCGGAAGATCTGGCGTCCACCTACGACTATTACATCCAGCGCACGTCACATGGGTCTACCCTGAGCAGGCTCGTGCACGCCTATATCGCGCACCTGATCGGCCGCGAGCGCGAGAGCCTGGAGCTGTACCGAGAAGCACTCAGAAGCGATTATGCGCACATTCAGGGCAAAAGCACCGCCGAAGGAACGCACATCGGCGTCATGGCGGGAAGCGTCCACCTCGCGATGCGGGGGTATGGGGGGCTCGACCTCCACGGGGAAATCCCCCGGTTGAATCCCGCCCTTCCGGAGCCGTGGCGCGGCATCGGGTTTGAGGCGGAATACCGCGAATCACAATTCGGGGTATGGGCCGGTCCGGATTCAGCCCGGGTCGAAGCCGCTCACGCCGGCGGGGGCGGGTTGGAAATCGCTGTCGGCGGACAAATCTCCAGCATCCCCGCCGGCGAAGCGCACCAGTTTGGTCTGAGCGAGAGAGGGGACTAGCGGATGTTCGGAGAGCTGCTTTATATCACTCAGAACCACGAAAAGGCCGCCCGGCAGATCCTCGGTTACATCCAGCGCGAGCCGCGTGAGAAGTATGTCATCGCCATCGCGGGAGACTCCGGCACCGGCAAGTCGGGCATTGCGCACACTCTGAGCCGGTTCTTGAAGCAGGAAGGGACACCGGCAAAGGTGCTGCATATCGACAACTTCTACAAAGTGCCTCCCAAGCAGCGCAATTCATGGCGCAGGGAGCGTGGGATCGAGAGCATCGGTCTCTCCGAATATGACTGGGATTGCATCAACGGCGCGATCGAGGACTTCCGAAACGACCGTGAATCGACCCTGCCATTCATCGACATGCGCACGGATCAAGTGGATACGTTGATCACCGACTTCGATGGGCTGCCATACCTGATTATCGAAGGGCTCTACACGCTCGAAGCGAACGCCGATCTGAAGGTGTTCATCGACTTGTCGTATCGAGAGGTCATCAGCGCCCAAGTTCTCCGAGGGAAGGAGACCCTGGACGAATTCCGCATGGAGGTGTTGGAGCAGGAGCACAAAGTGGTGCAATCCCTGGAGGTCGAGGCGGATCTGATCGTGACCAAGGAATTCAACGTGATCCCCGCCCCGGATGGGAGGATCGCAGACGAGGAAGCCGCTGCCCTCGGCTGACTCGCCGGGGGCAACCCGCACACTGACATTCCCGCTTCAGGTGGTTCCGCGCACCGCCCTCCTGGCGCCCTCGGACCTATCCACCCTTCCCCTCAGTCCGCGAGCGACTTTCGCGAAGACAACAGCGCCTTCATCTCGGCCAAGAATTCCGCGTGTTGACGCTTCACCTCCCCGATCCGCACCTCTATGGTAGGGAGCCAGCCCCGCCAATGAGCCTGCACATGCTCCACGCGTTCCTTGATCTCACCCACATCCGTGCAGTCCCGCGCCAAATAGCAATCCAGCAGGCCAAAATCAAGCAGCAGGCTGCGGTGTTTGCTGTGCAGCGGGCTCTCCAGGGTCCCAGGCTCGATGGAGAGAAAGGGCGTCCTCGATCTCAGGCAGAAGACGGCCCCGTGATAGCGATCGGTTACGCAGAACGCCATATGCCGAAATAACGCCGCCCATTGGTCGGGATCCAGAACGTGGCCCAGGTTCATGTCGGCGTGTCGATTGAAAATACTCGGTGCCACGATCTGAAACCCCTCGGCTCGGAAGTGTTGGCTCACCGCCCGCACCAGCGCCTCGTGTCCGTGAACCAGGAGCCCCAACACGGGGCGCTGAGGGTCCAGCCCCCAGCCTTCCAACTCTGCGGATCCTGCCGGCCGGGGGATCGGCAACAGAAAGGTTGGGTCCATCAGCTTGCGCACCGGAAGATCGCTTCTCAGACCGAGGTGAGCGATCATCTCCCTGGTGAAATGATCCCGGGCGCCAATCATGTCCCACGCGTTCAGCGCCTCTCGGAGCTGATGCCTATTGGCGGCAATGCGCGTTCGTTTGGAACGGTGCGCTGAGACGGCATAGGCGATTTTCGCCCCGCGTAATCGGCGGGGGAGCCAGTAGATGTTCGGGAATCGCTCCAAAAACCATTCATCCGCCACATTCCACGTATCCATCCCCACAATGACGGCAGAGAGCCCCATCGAGTTCAGGTAATCCACCAGCCGGCGGGTGGTGGGGATCCGCGGGGAACCGGTGTCTAGAGGGAGCTCCCGTGCCACATATCGGCGATAGCGGAGAAACCGCCACGCATTGAACCAGGGGATGCCCGGCTGGGGCTTCACGATCTTGAGCCACTCGTAGAGCCGTTTGCGGGCGGACATATGATCCAGAATGCGAACATCCTGGCTCGGGAATTCTGCGGCGAGCAATTTTGCCAGGGACAGGCTGAAGAGCGCACCGCCCGGGTTGGTGGTGCGATGATAGCTCAGGATGCGGATCCTATGCGGCGAGTTTGGCATAAAGCGCTGCCATCTCCGCGAAGTAGTTTGGCAAACCGAACCGCTGCACATTTTCCAAGCCGGCCCGGCGGAGAGTCTCTCGCAGCCCCGGATTCGATTCAAGTCGAAGGATCGCCCGCATGAGTTGATCGGGATCCCCGGGGGTGACCAAGAGCGCATCCTGGGAGGAGATGGTCTCCATGATCCCTGAGATGCAGGAGGCGATTACGGGAACGCCACACGCTTGCGCCTCCAGTTGGATGCGCCCGAAGGGCTCCACCTGTGAAGGCACGACGCACATATCCAGCGCGTTATAGAACCCCAGCATGTCTTGCGTGTATCCCAAGAAGGTCGCCCGATCTGCCAATCCGGCCGCGCGCAAGGTGTCCTGCAGTGTCCCCGCCTCCGGACCTGTTCCGGCGATCAGCAGGCTTGCCCCGGATCTGGATTTCAAAATCCCAAAGGCCTCGACAAGGACACGCCATCCCTTCTCAGGGACCAGACGGCCGGCGAAGCCGACCACGATATCCTCTGACCCCAGCCCGACACGACGTCGAAAGGTCCTTCCACTATCCGGATCGGGGTGGAAGTAGGTCAAGTCGATCGCATTGTGCATCACCAGCAGGTCCTCATGGTCAATCCCTCGTCCGGCGACCCGGTCGCGTATATATCCCGAGACACAGACTATCGGCCCCCGCCGGGCGGCAGCGCGCAGCAGCCAATCATAGGGGCCCCGGGAATTCAGAACCCCTCCCCGCTCATGAAAGACGAGCCCCGGCCGGCTGGCGAACTCGACCTGCGCGAGCAAGATTCCGAAGAGCCAGCTTACCGGGAGATGACAGTGAATGAGATCGAAGTGCCCTTGGCGGCAAGCGAGCCATATTCTCGGCAGCAGCCATAGATAGCCCACGGGGGTCTTCGCCCCCGCATAGAGCAGCGCTTCGCGAGGAAGGGCCATTCTGGCTTCGGGCGCTTTCAGATGGAGCGCAATTGCGCGATCCTGGGGTCGCCGCTCCAGAAGATCGGTGACCGCCCGCTGCGCTCCGCCCAGACTCAGATGATCGATCAGGTGAAGTACTTTCATCGACCGTATGCTGAGTGCGCCAAAATCATCAAGCAGGGCCTCCGGTCTCGAAGGCACCTGGCAGCCCTCGCCGGGGTGGGGACAGGTTCAGCCCATTCATCGGTCCCCTCGGTCGGTCTCCACATCGTCGGGCTTCGTGCCCGTGGGACCTTTGGAAATCCTGCTCTGGATCCATCCGATGACCTGCGCATACTCCCCCTTGTCCGGAAGCCAGAAAGCCATTCCCAGCAGAACCAGGACGAGGGCGACCCCACGCCAGAGCAACGCCTTGAAGACAACCCCTGCCATGAGACCGACGGCCAGCAGCAGGGCGGCCTTGCCCAGGAACGTCCGGTTCCGCTTCCAGAGCGAAAAACCTGTCCGTGAGGTCATATAGAGCAGATTGGGAACCATGACTACGAGGTTGGCGAGAAAATACCCGAGCGGCACGGATAGCAGCCCCACGTGTGGCATCATGAGGCCAGATGCCAGCACCCATCCGCCCCACAGCAGAAAGGTCTCTGCGGTAAGGTATGGGAATCGTTCCAGTGGGATCAAGGATATGCTCCAGCTCTCACGGGCCACACGCAGGATATCTCCCAGGAAGTGCCAAAGGATGATGTCGGCCGCGGGAAGGAAGTCTCGGCGATACAGGATGGGGATCCACGCGTCCCTGAGGAGGAACAAACCGGCGACCGCTGGGGCCAACAAGAGCAGGTTGATCCTCAGACTATTGTTCTGAATCCGCGAGACCAGATCCGAGTTCTGGCGCGTCATTGCCACCCGAGGCATCCCATAAGTCGAGGTGATGTTGGAGATGAAGCCCATGTAGACGAGTGAGATGCCCCACACTGTTTGGTAGATCCCATTTGCGTCGGCCCCAAGCTGGCGGATGATCTCGCCGCGCACCCACAGGGGTGCCAGCGCCGAAATGAGATAAATGACGAAGAGCGGGCGGAACAGGCGCCAGAAGGAGAGCAGTTCCGGCCAATCTGCCCCGGCCGCGAGTAGCCGAAGGCCGTGCTCCCGTGCAGGCCCGCGTCTGAAGAAGAACGCCACCACAAGCAGATGAGCCGCTTGCGAAAGCAGCAGCGATAGGACCGCGCCATAGATCCGCAGACGAAGGATCAGAACCGCCGTCAGTACGAGGCTGGCAGAGTAGCCGGCAAGGGCGGAGAGCGCCAGATCCCGCCAACGCAGCAGCCCGCGGAAGGCGCTCAGCAGCACAACATACTCCAGCATCAGCACCGCGCTGAAGAAGGTGATATTGATGAAGCCTCGATATCGCTCGTCCCCGAAGACCCAGACCGAGAATGTGCGGGAGAAAAGCAATCCGGCCACGATCATCAGCGATCCGATCAGCAGATATACATACACGACCGTGGTCAGCATTCGCGCGATTCGGCGATATTGGGAATCGCCGTGGTACTCGGCGACCTGTTTTGTGATGCCGGCGGCGCCGCCGAAGGACATCAACCGCCGGAGGGATTTGAGGAGCAAGTCCGCTTGAGAGAAGATTCCGACGCCGCCAGGCCCCAACCAGATTGCGAGGATCTTTGTTCGCAGGAATCCATATACCACGGAAATCCCCTGGAATATGCCGACGAAGCCATATGCTTCCAGGAACTCACCTAGCACGCCGACCCCCCATGGAATCGCCCCTTTTGTCGATCGACCGAAATCAGCCCAGACATGTCATCAATGCAGGTCTATCTCTGATTGCCCCTTGTTTGGACAGGCGTATTATAGACTGAGGATCCGACAAGACTCAAAACCAAGCCTCTCGACGTACCTTGCTCGGAGCTGGTTCCACGGCGCTGATCGGGCGCCGGGATCCAGGTTGGATGCAAGGGAGAGGGCATGGAGTGCCGAGTGGACAACCGGATCCACTTGAGGCGGGGCATCAGGCGGCTGGACCCCAGGGGCAGGGCTTGCTAGAATCGGCTGCAAAGGCCTGCCGCCGCTGCGGGTCGCAGAACGAGCAGCAGGGAGCGGCAGCGAGGGAGTGACGGTGAGGACCATTTCCAGTAGAGGTGTTCTCCTGCTTGCGCTGGCCGCCATCTTGCTCATGGTCCCGCTGGTCAGCCATGCATTTGTCGGAACCTTCTCGCGGTATGTGGCGGACGACTACTGCACCTCCGGCATTCTGTATGAGAAAGGGCTGCTGGGGAGCCAAGCCTACTGGTATACGGCTTGGTCGGGCCGCTATGCATTCTATTTCACCATCAACCTGCTCGAGTTGATCGGACCTAGCGCCGTCCCATTCCTCCCCGGCGCTGCGCTGGCGCTTTGGCTGGCAGCAGCCAGCCTTTGCATTCGCCAGTGGACGAAGTTCCGGACGAGGCGGCTGGCCCTGCTGCTCCCATTCATGCTATCCGAGGCCCTGCTGGTGGGAACCTTCGACGCGACCCCGAATGTCTTCCAATCCCTCTATTGGCAGACCGGAATGCTGACCTATGCCTTCCCACTGCTGCTGGCCACGGGCATGCTGGCGATTGCAGGCTGGCTCCGATTCCAGGAAAGGCGCTCACCCCGGGTTGTGGCCGCCGTCTTTGCCGGTGTCCCGCTGGCGCTGATCATCGGCGGGTACTCCGAGACGATCGTGAGCGTGCAGACGGCTGCGCTGATCATGCTCTTGATTCTGCTGGTTTGGAATCCGGTCTATCGCTCCCGAACCCTCCCGCGCGCCTTCGCCATCGCCTGTCTGGCCGGATCGATCATCGCCATGGCCATCGTGATCGGCGCTCCCGGGAACGCCAACCGTCAGGCCGAAATGCCCCCTCCCCCGGATCTATTCTCCCTCATATACTTGTCCAACAGATACGCTGCGGCGTTCAGCGTCAAAGCGCTATTGGCCTCGCCTCTCACCGCCCTGGTTTGTGCGGCGCCGGCGTTCCTGTTTGGGGGTATTCATGCCAATCCCGAGCGCGAACCCAGCCTGTTCGACATTCCTTTGGGGGGAAAATGGCGCATCGTCCTGCCGGTCCTGCTACCCGCTCTTGTCGGCTATGGGCTCATCCTGGCCACCACTGCGCCCTATGTATACACGATTGGGATCTATCCCGATGACCGCGTGCTGGTTACCGCCCAGTACATCTTGAACGGCACCCTGACCGTGTGCGGATTCCAGCTTGGCCTGCTTGCGAGAGGGTACCCAGAATCATCCTTTGGCAGGCGCCTGCTTCACAGCAAAGGGCTTCCCTATTCCCTGGCAGTGGTCCTGCTGGCCAGCTGCCTTTGGGCGTCTCAGCGGATCTGGGTTCGGCTGCCTGAAATGAGGGGATATGCACGCCGCTGGGACCAGCGGCAGGCCGAGATCCAACGCGCCGTTCGCGCGGGCGCGACTTCGCTGGCAGTGGAGCGCCTGCCGCGTATGGCGGACTTGGGGGATGTCTCCAGGGATCCCGAGCGTTGGATCAACATCTGCATCGCGCGTGCATACGGTTTGCAGAGTATCGAAAGGCGCTGATGTCGCGGCGCATTCACTGATACTTTCGGGACTTTCACACAAGAAATCCCCCTTCGAGCGCTCAAGCTCCGCCGAGTCTTCCGGTGACGCACCGCACGGCTCCCATTTGCAGACCTGGTTGACCATCACCCGCCTCGCGCTCTTCGCCCGCTGAGCATCCCCGTCTGACCGACCATCTGTCCCTTCAATTGGGCGGTACTCGGGGATATGACTATCGACCTACCCCTCATAGGGGGATAGTCCTATTGCTCCGCGAGGTTCGTTCCCCAAGAATACACTCGGGGATATCCGTATCTGAATCCAATTGCGGGATGAATGCCGGCAGGGGCTCACCGCCGAGTCCGACGCTTGCTCCATTGGGAGGGCGATGGACCGATCGCGAACCCGCAAGCGGCAGAAGGTTTCAGATGTCGGAGCGGCGGGCGGCGGGCCGTTCGTCGCCCGTGGCCTGACACATCGCCGCATAATCAAGGAGCAAACACAATGAGAGTCTGGAAAGCGGTCTCACTCGCCCTGGTCTTCCTTCTCGCCGCCGGCTGCCAGCTGCCGATGCCGGCGGGCCAGACGGGGGGAGGTGATGTGAATCCCTCCCTGGAAGAGACCAGAATTGCATTGGCAATTCAAGAGACTGCGCTCGCCATGGATATCGAATCTGCCACCCAGATGGCGGCCGCCCAACCTCCGCCGACGGAACCACCCCCACCGCCTCCGACCGTCGCACCGCCCCCGACCCAACCGGCGCCGACCTCCGCCCCGGCACAGCCGACGGCCCCCCAACCGACCAGCGAGTCGCCTGCCGTTGACTCGCCCGCCGGTGAGCTGGCACCGGAAGGCAGCCTCACGCGCGCGCCCTATGACCCCGCGGCCGGCTATGGGCCGCCGATCGTGCACGAGGATTTTGAGGGCAGCTCGGGCATTTTCCCCAGCCGCTCGGACGGGGTCGCTCGCGCCTGGTATGCCGATGGCCGCTATAACATCAGCTTCACAACCCTTGGGCGATACACGTGGTATTGGACCAACGAGGATGGCGGGGACTTCTACGCCGAGGCAGTGATGATCAACGGTGATGAGTGTGTCCAGTGGGATCGCGGCGGGATTCTCTTCCGCGGCGATATCACAACGGACACCGCGTACTTCTTCGGAGTCACCTGCGACGGCAACTATTTCATTGCCGACTCATCCGACTACTACGGGGACTCGGTCTGCTACATATGGGACGGAGGATCTGAATGGGATTGTTCCTACCCCAAGATGACCCCCAGTGAGTATATTGCGGTGGGCCCCAGCGCCGTGAATCGAATCGGAATCATGGCGCAGGGAGGCGACTACAGCTTCTATGTGAACGGCAACTACGTGGACAGCTTCTCCGAATGGGCGTATCTGGGATTCGTGGACATCTCCAGAGGGCCATTTGCCTTGTTCCTTGGAACACATCAGCGGGATAGGGCGCGCGTGCAGTTCGAGGAGTTCAACGTCTGGAATCTTCCCTAGTCATGCCCAGGGCTACCCGCTGGCAAATCCGGGCGTCAGGGGCAGATTTCGCTCAGCCCCGCCTTGCCACCGCCAGCGCGAGCACGACTACGGCAATCACAAGAAAGGGCTCAGGATGAAGTCAAGAATCCCACAATCGCATTCCGGAGTTCCCGAGCGTCCGTCGGGGAATCCGGCGCTCCGCGTGGCATCGGCGATCAGTCTCCTGTTGATTTCCTCTCTGCTGGCGGGTTGTATGCTCCCTGTTGCGCAAACCAACCCCTCTGGAGGAGGCGATCCAAGCATCGAGGAGACGCGCATCGCGCTCGCGATCCAATCGACCTCCCTGGCGATGCAGATCCAGTCCGCCACTCTCGCTGCCGGCTCACAGCCAGATCCGACCGATCCGCCGCCACCTACGCAGCCGCCGGCGCCGACTCAACCGCCTGCCCCCACCGCGCCGCCTCCCCAGCCGACGGCCGTCCAGCCCACGGTAGAGGCTCCCACAGCCGCGCCCCCGGCCGGCGCGCAATACGTGGAAGGCAGCATGGAGCGCGCCGCATATGACCCGGCGGCAGGCTACGGTCCGCCCAGCGTGAGCGACGCTTTCGATGGCAACAGCGGGCTCTTTGCCGCACAGTCGAACGGCGCGAGCAGATCGTGGTACGCGGATGGGCGCTACAATATCGCCTTTTCCAGCAGAGGTCTCTACACCTGGTACTGGACCGAGCATGATGGTGGCGACTTCTATGCGGAAGTGGTGGCCATTAACGGCGACAAGTGTGTTCAGTGGGATCGCACCGGAATGGTCGTTCGAGGGGTGCGTTCGAGCGGATTCTTCGGCAACGTAGCGGACGTCGATTTCGGCTACCTGTTGGGAATTACGTGCGGCGGCAACTACTTCATGGCCGTCACCGGTGGGCCAGGGAACATGGGTTGGGTGTGCTATATGTGGGATGGAGGCTCGTCATGGGACTGCGATGGCTCCTATTACCTTCCTTCTTCCTATATCGCCACGGGCCCGGGCGCTGCCAACCGCATCGGCGTCATGGCTCAAGGCGGGCAGATCAGCCTGTACGTCAACGGCAACTACGTCGATGGTTTCAACGAGTGGACTTTCTGGGGGACGACCGCCACGGGATCCTGGTCCAATCCCAGAGGACAGTTCGCACTCTTCCTGGGAACCGGCCAAAAAGGGGATGCCCGCGTCAGCTTTGAGGAATATAACTTCTGGAACAACCCATGATGACAAGCTGGAAAGCAGCATTTCGTAATGGCAGTCAGCGGCCGCCAGCGGAAGGTTTTCCTTGAGGCGTCGTCTGGGCAGCCAATTCGGCCCGCCGGGATATCTCTTTCACCATGCCGGAAAAGATGATCTTGTGGATTGGATAGAGTAAGTACCAATAGAGATATCCCAAGAGCCCTTCCGGCTTGAAGAGAGCCACTTGGTGGATCTCAGTCATGCGATTATCCAACGGCTCTATCGCAAATTGAAGCCAAGCCTTTCCCGGCAATTTCATCTCAGCCCTGAATCTGAGTAGACGGTTTGGCTCCAGCGCCTCAACGCGCCAGAAATCAACCGCATCGCCAACTCGCAAGGTTTCCGGCGTTCGTCTGCCTCTCTGTAGGCCAACGCCTCCAGACAGGCGATCCATGATGCCGCGCAAGCGCCACGCCCAATTGAAGTATAGCCACCCCGTTCGGCCCCCAAGCAGCGCGATCACACGATATACCTCTTCAGGGGGCGCCGATACGGATTTTTCACGCCTCTGGGTCAGAGGGGCCTCTTTATCGATACTCTCCATCGCGGAAGCCGCTGCCGAGTTCGTGGATAGCGCGTCCGACCAAGAGGTCTCCACATGGCCAACATCGAAGCGCTCGAAGGCCAATCCCACCGCTGTTTCGAAGCCCGTTGGCCGGATGGAAGGGAAGATGGACCGAGCCAGATTGCTTTGCATGATGGACGCATTCTGCAGGGCCATCACAATCGGGCAGGCGACATCCTTGGGAACCGGGGTCGTCCAATGGATCCAGTTCGCCGAAAGAGTGGCGGGCACCGGGGGTATTCTGAACTGCCATTGACGCAGCCCTCTGAGGTCTGCGCAGATGGCGAGCATTTCGCTGAAGGTGAGAGCATCCGCCCCCGCGATTTCAATGATCTTATCTTGGCTCTGAGGGACATCCAATGTCGACACGAGATAGTCAAGCACATCCCCGATGCCTATCGGCTGGACCTTGGCAAACGCCCAATTCGGGAGGAGGACGATGGGCACTCGCTCTGTCAGGTATCGAATGAGCTCAAAGAAAACGCTTCCGGATCCGACGATCAGTGAGGTGAGGAACTCCGTAATGGGAAGGCCCGCTTTGCGCAGCTCATTACCGATGCTTGATGCGGTCTTTGTCGAGGATCCTTCGTCAAGGGCGCTTCTCTCCCCAAGGTGAACAATCCGCTGAACGCCCGATTGTCTTGCAGCACGTGCGAAATCCTCTGCGGCAGTTGTTCGATCTCCCGATGCCCCGGGGCATCCTCGGCCCTCAGGGATCATGTAATATGCGATATCCACACCTGTTAGGGCCGCGACCAGGGAGGCCGGATCGTTGATATCCCCCTCGGAGAGTTCTACTTGGTCGATCCACGATCGTCCCTGCAGCCTGGAAATATCCCGCGTGAAGACACGAACATGCTTGTTCTCATCCAAGAGCCGAGGCACCAATCGCCCGCCAACGTAGCCCGTCGCGCCTGTAACCAGCAGCCGTCCACGTGTCAAGTCCTCTATGATCCCTACCTCCACTCCACCCTGAACGAACTCACTTGAGAATCATACCAATGAACATCGTGTCCGAGCCAGATCTCTACTCCTGCGTCAATTGGGATTGGAGCGACCTGATCCTTCGAGACATCGTCTCGACGAGGCGAAAGGCCAAGGATGGATCTTTTGAAATCCTTCTCAGGAGATTCTTCTTGTCTATCGTGAGAATTCGCGCTGGTCCCTTCGCACGCACCGTCGCCGACCGAACCTCGTGATCGAACAACGCCATCTCACCGAAGAAATCACCCGATTCCAAGAGGGCCATCCGCGTATCTTCTCCATCTTCCTCCAAGACCACTTCAACCACCCCATCCTGAATAACGTACATGCAATCCCCGATTTCACCCTGTCGAATAATCACCTCGCCATCCTGATACGTTTTTCCCAGAGCGCCGGTATCCATGGTTTCCTCGATTCCTGTTTCAACGGCTCATTTGCGGTCGACGATCGATACGGCGAAGTCCATGATCAGCCGGGACCAAAAGGCAGGATGCAGGGTGCGAATCAGGATATCCTTGTATGGCGCGCTCCCCGTGAACATGTCCCACAAGACCGTACTCATTCTCCTCCGATCGCCAGCCTGCTCTTGCTCGTCGGCCACCATACGCAGAACAGCGCGTCTCGCAACACGTGACTTTTGAATGAAACGGGTGAATAGAAAGATCAATTTGCCGATCGCATTGTCAGATTCGATACGCTGGCACGCGGGCCCGTAGTATTCCTTGAAATCCGACTGTGAAATCCCTTGATACACCGCGGTCGTCGCTGCAGCTTTCGCGGTGCGGTACGCGGCCCCTATCCCATCTTTGTATAGTCGCGTCGAACCACAATCACCGATGAACGCAATTCGATCCGCGAGAGGTTGGACGGCGCCTTGTACGTTGATCTTGGGCGAGCACCAGCACGATCGATTCTCAGAGCTCCAATCCTCCGCAAAACAGCTTCTGACCTCTTTTGAATTCATAAACGTCTCTACGAGTTCGGCGTCAATATCCGCTCCCAGCAGACAAACCGATACATAGTCTCCCTTGGGCACGATCGCCGCAAACTCCAACTTCGGAATATCCAACAGGAACACATGCATGGAGCTGCCCAGGGTCCGTCCTATCTCTTCTTGCCCTATGAAGTACTCCTGGATATGAGTTCTCGTCGTCCCGGGGGGCCGGTATCCGATATCTTTATCTGCAAACAACCTGTCGACAGACGAGTTGACGCCAACCGCAACAACGAGAAGATCGTATCGGTTTGAAATACCATCTCGCGTTCGGACTTGAGGTCTTCCGTCGGCCCATGCTACATCGCTCACTCGCTCGCCGATTGTGTTCGCACCTTTTTCCTCGGCCAGCTTCTGCAAATGACCATCAAAGCTCCGCCAACTGGATACCTTGACGTCTCTTGGCCCACCCCCCCGGTGCACCGCACCGATTCTCTTCTCCTGCAGCGGCGTCTTGATGTGAACACTGCCAATATCCATATGCAGAATATATGAGTCGATCCCTCGTTGAACTACCGTGGGGGGCAAGTTGATCCCCTCTGCAGCAAGCATTTGAACGAGGGACTCGGAAATGATGCCGCCGCACATGTTGCACCCTTTTGGGCCAGGGCTGTCGAAATTCCTTGGCTCGAAGATGTCAACACTCACATCGATCCCCATTCTTGAAGCAGCATCCAACAGGAAGATGCTGAAGAATGAGCCTGCCGGCCCCCCTCCGATGACCCCCACGCGTGAACCATCTTCAAGATGCATGTCTTGACCCCTATGTCGCTTCCGGTTGAAACGCTTTGGCCCGATGAGCGTCCTGTTCGGCTTATCAGATCAACAGGAACAAGCCCCGCAAGAAACCAGGCCCACGATGAGCCGGACAATCGACATCCGTGTCCGTCTCATCGAGCACCGCGAGACTATACCAATTTCTCCTGCGGAGCAAGACAGGAGGGCATTCGAGTGCGTCCTAGCTTGGGGGCAACCCCCTCGATTCCGGCCCACAGCGGATCTTGTGTTCTCGCACCGGTGTCCCGGCTGTCTTGATGATCATCTATCAGGGTCAACCCCCCAGTTCGCCCCCATACAGCCCTAAGCCATAAGCCATGAGCGATAGGCTTATCTTCCTTTCGAAGGCCGGGCCATATCGGATGGTAATTCGCTACTGCGATCTCGCTACGCAATTCACTCACACAATCAATGAGGATAAGGGCCACGCTGGCGAATTCGCCGGAGCTTAGTGCTCACGGCCTAGAGCTTATCGCTTGATCCCCTGGTCCCCAGCACCACCGCTCCCATGCGCATTGCGCATACCGCATCGCGCAGTGCTCAATCGCCTGCGCTGCGCTCCCCCTCTGCCGCGACCGTCTGCATTCGAACGGCACCGCGTGGTTGTGTGGGAGCCGTGGACGATCGTGCACCCGGGCTCTCACACCCGGGCGAGGGTGCAACGGCGGCGACGAGCCTGTAGGCCGGGTTTGCTACCCGGCAAATCCCGACTCCGGCACTGAGA
>CAYMCO010000034.1:0-62383 GCA_964388955.1 uncultured Anaerolineaceae bacterium
GGGGGGTGGCCCCGCCCCGCGCCGCCCGGGGGTGCGGGGGCGCCGCGTCCCGCCGCCCCGCGCCGCAGCGGATCTCCGAATAGGATCTTGCTGGGCTTCAGCCGCTCGAACGCCGGGCGGAGCGCAGGGTATTGTTCAACAGCATGGCGATGGTCATGGGGCCGACACCCCTCGGCACGGGCGTGATGGCCCCCGCCACCTCCACCGCCTCATCGAAGTTCACATCGCCCACCAGCCGGTAGCCTCGCTTGGCGCTGGGATCATCCACCCGATTGATGCCGACATCGATCACATAGGCACCCGGCTTGATCCAATCCCCACGCACCATCTGGGCCCGCCCGATGGCCGCCACGAGCACATCCGCCCCCCGGCACTTGCCCGCGAGGTCCTGCGTGCGGGAGTGGCAGATGGTCACAGTCGAGTTTTCCTTCACCAGGAGCAGGGCGACGGGCATGCCCACGATATTGGAGCGCCCCAGCACCACCGCATTGGCCCCTTCCAGCTCCGCCCCCGACTCCTTCAGCAGATAGATGACACCCGCCGGGGTGCAGGGCACGAAAAGCGGCTCCCGGCCCTTCTGCGCCAGCCGGCCAATGTTGATGGGGTGGAAACCGTCCACATCCTTCTCGATGCTGATCGCTCGCAGGACGGCCTCCTCGTCCAGTCCGGCGGGCAGCGGCAGCTGCACCAGTATGCCATGCACCTTGGGGTTGGCATTCAGTTCCTTCACCAGACCCTCCACCTCAGCCTGGCTGGCGTCGGCCGGCAGTTCATGGTGGAGCGATTCGATACCCACCTCGGCGCAGGCCTTACGCTTCATCCGGACATAAGTGTGGGAGGCCGGGTCGTCCCCCACCAACACGGTCGCCAGCCCAGGCCGCTCCCCCCCGCTGGCGAGCAACTCCTCCACCCCCCTGCCGACATTGGCGCGCAGTTCCTCAGCGATGGCTCTCCCGTCTATGATCTTCGCAGTCATGATTTCTCCCCTTGGTCGTGGTTGGGCCAGAACGCGTGGCTTCGCCCCGCTGAATTCTCGCTCGGCGACTCAGCCGCTCTTCACAGACATATTATGCACAAGCGATTGGCGTGCCACAAGGATAATGATACCGGCGCTCCCAAGATGAGTTTCCTATCCTTCCTGATGTGGGGCCAATCCGTCTCCGAGAATCCTAGGTCTGTCCCAAGGCCCCTGGCTCATTCCATTGCGCGTTCCAGCTCCCCACCCAGCAACGGCCCCTCCGTATGCGGGACATTGCCCATGTTCGTCGCCGTTGGCCGTTTATGGAGATGCGCGCTATGGGCGCATCCCTCCACTATGCCCCCCTTCTTGGCCGGGCTATAATGCCCCCATGACGAGCATACTGATCGTCGAGGACGACGCTACGGTACGAGACACCCTGGCCCTGAACTTGAGGGCGGAGGGCTATGAGGTCTTCACCGCGGCCGATGGTGAAGGGGGCCTGCGGCAAGCCCGTGAGCTCGAGCCCGATCTGGTGGTGCTCGACGTGATGCTTCCCGAACTGGATGGGCTCACTGTATGCCGCATCTTGCGTCGCGAGAGCCAGGTGCCCATCATCCTGCTCACCGCGCGCGGCACGGAGACGGATAAGATCATCGGACTGGAAACCGGCGCGGACGATTACATCGTCAAACCCTTTTCCCTGGGGGAATTTCTCGCCCGCGTGCGCGCCGCCCTCCGGCGCGGACGGGCGGCCGAGCCGAGAGACGAATTGGAGGCCGGCGATATCCGGCTCGACCTGATCGGGCGGCGCGCCCACCTGAGAGACCAGGAGCTGCAGCTCGCCCCGAGGGAGTTTGAGCTGCTCTCCACTCTGATCCGCAACAAGGGGGCGGTGTTGACGCGCGACCTGCTGCTGGCGAGCGTCTGGGGCGACAGCTATGTGGGCGATGGGCGCACCGTCGACGTGCACATCCGATGGCTGCGCCAGAAGATCGAACAAGACGCTTCCAATCCCCAGCGCATCGTCACTGTCCGGGGCGTTGGCTACCGGTTTGAGGAGTGAGGTATGGAATGGGGGTGGATCGCGATCCTTGGGGTCTTGGTAACCGCCTTCGCGGGGATGTGGCTGCGCGAGCGATCCGCGCGGCGAGAGGTCGCGCGCCAGATGCGCAGGCGAGTCAGAGACGCCGAGCAGGCGCTACAAGCCAGCCGCCACAAGGCAGACCGGCTGTACTCGGTAATCCAGGCCAGCAATGACACCTTCCTGCTCGTGGATAAGGGGCTCTATCTGGAGTACGCGAGCCCTGGCGCCCAGGAACTCTTCGGTCCTCCCGAGGATCACCGAACTCTGATCCGCTTCACCCAGAACCTGGAATTGGAGCGTCTTGCGCGGGAGGCAATTGAGCTCGGAGAGGAATGCACCAGCCAGGACATCCAAATCGATGGTCACACATACCAGGCGCGCGCACTGCCCACTATGGATCGGGTGAGCATCGCCATGACGGACATCTCCGAGTTCCTGCGCCTGAGCCGGGCCCGACAGGATATGGTCGCCAACCTCTCCCACGAGCTGCGCACGCCGCTTACCTCGCTCCGATTGCTGGCCGACACCCTGCAGACCCCCACCGGGCAGAAAGCGGAGGTCGCGCCCGATCTGATCGACAAGATCGCCGGCGAAGTGACCGCGCTGGAGCAGATCACCACTGAAATGATGGATCTGGCAGCCATCGAATCCGGACGTCAAGCCATGCGGCTCGTCCCGCTCCCGGTGCAAGAGATCCTGGACGAACCGATCAGCCGTCTGGCGCCGGAGGTCAAGCGCAAGCAGATTCGTCTACGCGTCGAGGCCCCAGAAGGGATCGAGATCCTCGCGGACCCAATTCAAGCCGCGCGCGCCGTGCAGAACGTGCTCCACAACGCGCTGAAGTTCACGCCCGACGAAGGGCAGATTACCGTAGCGGTGACGCATGGACCGTCGGATGCGCTGGTTGTAGTCTCTATCGAGGACAGCGGGCCCGGCGTATACCCGGACGAGCTGAAACGCATCTTCGAACGTTTCTACCGCGGTGACCGCGCTCGAGGGACCCCGGGCACCGGATTGGGCCTGGCCATCGCCCGACATATCCTGGCCGCGCACGGCGGCACCATCTGGGCCGAAAACCAGCCGCCCCCTAGGAGCGGTGCGGTCTTCCATCTCGCATTTCAAACTGCCTAGACTTCCCCCTCCATCTTCCCGCGATGTAAGATGAGCCCCGCGCCCGCTTGGAAGCCGAAACGGCTTGGAATTATCCCAGGTATGCGGAATCTACTTCCAATGCGATGTCGGTTGGCGAGCTGCCCATCGACCGGAGCGAATCCCGGTCGGTGAGGTCCAGCCTCAGGGGGGTGAGCGAGACCAACCCGTTCTCCACCGACCAGCGGTCGCTGCGTGGATCCGGGTTCGTCAGTGGCTCAGCGGCAAACCAGAAGTGCTGCCTGCCCATGGGATCGTGTCCTTCACGACTTTGCCGTTGTACGATCGGACAGATTGGTGCGTCCAACGGATGCCGTGGGGATGTTGAGGGAAGTTGACGTTCACCAGTGCGGGCGCCTGCCCTTCGATCATCATTTGAATGACCAGCGCCAGGTACTCCTCCAGTGGGGCGAAATCTGGGGCCTCGCCGTTCAAATGTAGGCTGAAAGCCGCCGATCTGACCCCCAGCAGCGCGGCCTGCTTCGCAGCCGCGACCGTCCCGGAGTGCCAGATATCGTGCCCCAGGTTGCTGCCCAGATTGATGTCTGAGAGCACCATGTCCGCGCCCTCCCAGCGGTATAGACCGAGAGCAACGCAATCCGCGGGCGTGCCATTTACCCGATAAGCCTCGATATTGCCCATTTCGGCGCGGTGGTACTGCAACGGACGTTGGATTGTGATCGCGTGGCCCATGGCCGATTGTTCAATGTCCGGTGCCACCACGCGGACCTTCCCGAATCGGGATGCCACCTCGGCAAGTGCCACCAATCCGGGGCTGAAGATGCCGTCATCATTGGATACGAGAATTCGCATGTATACGTCTCCTGTTGATTCGTAGATAGTCCATAGTCTTCCGTTATCAATCCAGGCCGCTTTTCGACCGCCTTGAACATGCCTTTGGCAAGCCTTTACACACGCCCTGGGTTGCGGACTCACATTGCCCAGAGCATACTGGAGTATCCTTATCCAGTATTTAAGTCGAGGTTAACGGCGGTTAACAGTCGGCGGCACGAGGCGAGCCAAGGCACGGGCCATGGAAGATGCGCAGGCAAATGTTTTTGGGAGCGAGCTCACATACTCGGTTGGGATGGCAAGGGGAGTTCCTCGCGAGGAGCCTAGGATGAACGCGTGGGCAGGGTCAGGGCAGCAGGCGCCCAGGTTCCTTGCCGAACCGGATCAGCAGTTGGCGCACCTCATCCAGGGTCGGGACATTATGGCCCATGCCACGCTTTTGCACTTTGGACGCCCCTCCGGGGCCAAGCTCAAGATACTCTGCGCGCATCAGCGATCTTGCCTCGATAGGGAAATGGTCGACGCGCAAGCTGAAATCCGCAATCAAATCTCCGATGATTGTGATCATGACCGCGATGCAAGCCTTTCTTCGTAATCGGACAGGAATGCGTCCACACTGAGCGGCACACTACCCAAGCCCACGCCATCCGCCAACCTCACCAACTGCGGTGCTTCCAATCCGGCCTCGCGCAGCAGATCCATCTGCCGGAAGACCTGTCCGCCGCTCCCTTCCCCCAGGATCCGTCCATCGGCCATCACAATGAAGCGATCAAGGTGCTCGGCGCAGAAATCCAGGTCGTGTGAAATCACGACCATTGTGCGTCCAGCGGCGCGGCTCTTCTCCAGGATAGATGACAGCCTGGATACTCCGAATCGGTCGAGCCCCATGGTGGGCTCATCCAGCACCAACACCGGCGTCTGCATAGATAGGACGGAGGCCAATCCCAGCATCTTGCGTTCAGAAGGGAGCAGGTCGAAGGGATGTGCCTCGGCCTTGTCCGCCAATCCCACCTGCTCCAAGGCAGCCCGGACCGCGGTCTCGATTTCGTGATGGCATTTCTGGAGGTTCTTGGGCCCGAAGGCCACCTCGTCGAAAACCCTGTTTTGAAAGAGCTGTTCATCGGGATTCTGGAACACGTAGCCGACCAGGCGCGCCATCTGGGCGACCGTCTCCATCCGCGTATTCCTTCCGCGCACCAGTACTCGCCCGGCGGTCGGCCGGAGGAGGCTGTTGAAATGCTTCGCGAGCGTCGTCTTACCGGCCCCGTTCTCCCCGATGAGCGCCACCTGCTCCCCGCGGCCGACGCTGAGGTTGATCCCCCGCAGCGCCTGGACTCCAGACGGGTAAGCGAAGCTCGCCGCCTCTACCTCGATCATGTCTGGAAGAATCCCACAGCCTGGCTCAACGTCAGCGGGAGCGGGTGGTCCGTCGAGACCAAACCGCGCGCCTGGGCTTCCCGAGCTGCAACCGTGTAACGACTGAGATGAACGCCGATTTCCGAGATCCAGGGTTCCGAAAGCACCTTGGGCGGCGCTCCGTCCGCCACAATCCGGCCTCCATTCAAACACAAGATCCGATCCCCGAATTCAGCCAGCCACTCCAGCTTCGCCTCGACCAGGATCACCGTCGTGCGGCGAGTTTCTGTCAGGTCATGCAAGAGAGAGAAGACCTCGCGGGCGCCTATTGGGTCTAGCTGGGAAGTGGGCTCATCCAACACCAGCACTTCTGGCCGCATCGCCAGGACCGAGGCGATGGCCAGGCGCTGCTGTTGACCCCCGGAAAGCGCAAAGGGGGAGCGGTCCGCCACTGCCTCCAATCCGCACTGATGCAGCGTTTCCTCGACACGCAAGTGCATCTCAGATCGAGGAATCCCGAGATTCTCGAGCCCAAAGGCGACCTCCTCCTTCACGCTGTATCGCGCGCCGGTGATCTGGCTGAACGGATTCTGGAAAACCAAGCCGATCTTGCCCGAATGCTCCTCTAGAGGGATCCGGGAGATGTCCACATCATCGAGCTTCACCCCGCCGCTCATATCTCCACCGTAGTAGTGGGGTACCATCCCCGATAGCGCATAACACAGGGTGGACTTTCCCGCGCCGTTGGGTCCGATGACGCCGCAGAGCTGCCCCGCGGGGATCTCTAGGTCGATAGCTTCGAGCGCGGGGCGGGCTGCGCCCGGGTAGGTATAGGTGAACCCGCTGACTCGGATCACCCTGAAATCACTCCGAGGATGCGGCGGAGGATCAGCAGCCCAGCGATCAGAAGCATCCCCCAACGGGCCGAGACCTGCCAGGAATTGTCCACTAGCTGGACATAGTTGGTCCGCCTGCCTGGCCGGCTGAAGGCGCGCACCTCCAGGGCCATGGCACGCTCGTCCAGCTCGAGGATGCTGCTCAGCACCAGCGGTGCGACCAAGGGAACCAGAGTGCGCGCGCGACGGAAAATGGAGCCCTCCGTCTCCAGACCCCGGGAGCGCTGCGCGTCCAATATGGTCTGGGCGCGGTTTTGAAACCGCGGGCTTATCTGCAGTGAGGTCAGGACGATATAGGCAATCTGGCGCGGCAACCCGGCTTCGGTCAGTGAGGACATGAGCATGTCGGGGCGGGTGACCAACATCAACAGGATGGCCGTGCCCAGCCATACCAACAGACGGGCAGTGAAGGCCGCCGCCAGGTTCGCGCCTTCCAGCTTGTAGGCAAGAGGGCCAAGCTGGAACAGGACTTGCTCACCGGCCGCAAAAAAGCCTTGGATGAGAAAGAGGGAAAGTGCAAAGGGCCAGACGATCAGAGCGCTCGCCCGCAGGAAGCGCTTCAGCACCCTGCCCCACAGCGCCAGCGGGAGCAGGCCGCCAATGTACATCGATAGAATTGACGCGATGGTCGGGAGTGTTGCCGCGGCCACGACGAAGAGGACCGCGGCCGTCAGCTTGGTCAGCGGATGCAGGCGATGCAATCCGCTGTTACGGTCAATATAGAGCGTGGGTGTTTGCATCTAGAGTCAGGCCCAACAGCGGGATAGGCTTGCACTGCCAGAGCGATGCTGCCCGCCTGGAACAAGCCGCTCACTCCCCGCAGGGGGATCGTCGGATACCTATCCGACGGAGAACCGCGATTGCAGCCGACTCGGAAGCGCCCGCAAGATGCCCCAGACGATGAAGAAGGTGGCCGCCTTGTCCAGGGGATCGGAGACGACCCCTTGGGCCATATTGGCGCCCAGCATATCCAAACCGGCTGCCCGGAAGATAGCGACCAGGGCATCCGTCCCGCTCCCCGTGACCCCTCCGAAGACATAGGCCGCGATGGGGGCGGAGAGGATGGCGGCGATCACCCCAGTGATCAACCCGGCGATGATCGATTTCCACCAGACCCGCATCCAATCCCCGCTCCGAAAGGCGCCGGCCAGCGCGCCGATGATGGCGGCTACCCCTGCCCACGCCACGGCCTCAGGGAATAGTCCCGTGAGCGTCCATACGAAGTTGGCCAGGAATCCGGTCAATGCACCTGCCCATGGGCCGACGAGCACGCCGACCAACACTGTTCCGATGGAATCCAAATAAAGCGGGACTTTCACCGCCAGCACGAGCTGGCCGACGGCGATGTTGATCGCGATCGCGACCGGGATCATCACCAGTGCGCGTGTGGTGAATTCTCTTCTCACACGATCCATGCTCGCCTCCTTCTCTTCCGCTTCGCGGTTATCTGCAATATACGCTACGCTTTGCCGCATGTAAAGCCGGGATAGGATCGGCGCATGCGAACTTGAGGCAAGAGTACCTCCCTCCCAGGCTTGACCCAGCCACTTCGGACAGATGCCCGCCAATTCAGATAGACGCACCTGTGAACCCCCTTGTCCCCTCCCCAGCTTCAGCTCGGCCTCCCTGACGTGACGGAAGTTGGGGAGAGAGCCTTCGCGTGCGATGATGGGCACAACGGCAGCCTCGATCGAGTGTGTCCTCTTCACCGGTACGCGTTAACGTAGCTTAACGATCTCTTGATCCTGGCTTAAGTCAGGGGAGATAGCCTGCGGATGATGGAAACATCGCTGAGAAGAAGGATACTTGCGCGCGTCGCAGAAACCCTGGCAGGGCTGTTTCCGAGGACGAGCAATGTGGAAGCCTATCCGGGATCGAAGGTTTTCGAGCAGATCTTGAACGGCCCCTCCACGCTCGGTGATCAACAGGAGATCATTGCCATAGCGGCTATGATCTCGGCTTCTGAGGCGCAAACATAGCCGAAGCACATGAATGGCCATCCCACCACCTGCCAGTCATGGTGGACGGCAGAGTTGCATTCAACCACGTGACTGAACAAACAGGGCTTGGCTGTCGCTTGTTCACGCGCATGGTGGTGGGGAATCTCTGAGAGGCGCCGAGGGCAATCTGGATTGTAATAGGTCTGGTAGCCTTGGTGCTCTATTTGACGTATTGCTGGCGACAGGACTCTTACGAACGGGCTGCGCTCCGCCGTCGCATTGGCGCCGTGACCAGAGAACTTGAAACCGCCTACTGGCAATTCTACACAGAGCAGGACAGAATGCGGGCAACTGCGGATAGCGGAACAGAATTGCTCCTGCGCTTAGACAAGGACTTGCGCTTGACCTACGCGAACAGCGCCGCACAGGGCATCTTCGGCCACCTTCGAGGGGATCCATCGCTCATCCGCTACTGTCGAGCCATCGAGTTGGAAGACTTGGCCAAGGAGGCGGTTGAGCACGGCAGTGCAGCTGAGAAAACCATCAACCTCAGGGGGCTCTTGTTCAGGGCGCGCGCGATACCCTCCGAAGGAGCGGTTCATATCGCCCTTCTCGACATCTCCGAACTGCAGCGGCTGCGTCAATCGAGGAAAGAACTGATCGCGAACCTCGCAGATGACTTGCGCACGCCCCTCGCCTCTCTCCGGCTGCTGACCGAGACCCTCAATGAAGCCGCAGGGCGAGGCCCCAAGATCGAAGAGCGACTGCCCACTGAAATCTCGACCGAGCCGGCCGAACTGGAGCAGATCACACGCGGGATGCACGACCTTGCCGCGATTGAAACCGGGAAGCAGGTCACCCGCGTGGAGCCCATACCGTTGGATGAGATCACGGCTGAGGCCCTTCTTCGGGTGCAGGAACAGGTCCGCAACACCGGGGCCAAGATCAGGGCCGAAGTTGGAGAAGGGTTAATCGTCCTGGCCGATAAGGCCCCGGCAGCGCGCGGTGCAGAACGCACTTTACAACGCGGTGAAGTACTCGCCGGAAGATAGCGGCATCGACATCAGCGGCGCTCGCGACACAGGAAGCGGCCAAGTTGTACTCACGATAGCAGATAACGGTGCTGGATTGGATCCGGATGAGCTCGAGCGCGTACTTGAACCCGCCTGGATATCGACTTAACCGACGGCCGCTGGTGTGCGATCGTGCAGGGAGAGACTGGCCAACAGATCCGGAAATGACTGTCGGGGCCCGGTCAACCTCACAAACCAAGCATCAAACCTACTTGAGCTGGTTCAGCTCTACATCTTCTCTATTTCAATCTCCTCTCTTCCTGACGCATCCGCGCTTCATCCTGCGGGTGCATCAGGCCGTATGGCCGAGGGGCGCCAAGGCCATATTCCGGGAAGCCTTCGCACGAAGTCAACGGATTGGGGACTTGCAGGTTTTCGAAATCCCACAGAACCAGGTTAAGGGCCCTTAATGCCACCTTGACCTCACGTTAACGGCTGTGGCTTATGATCGCCCACTGACAGACAAACCCAAGGTCATTTGGAGGAGGAATCCAAGAATGACGTCCAAAATCCGCACGTTCTTCATCCTTTCGCTGCTGCTGACTGTGATCCTGGCAGCCTGCGGCGGCGGTGGCACTGCGGAGCCCACTTCGCAACCACAAGCCCAGCAGACTGCCATGCCCGGGACGGAGCTGCACGCCGATCTGCTCGGCGCAGGGGCATCATTCCCCGCCCCCATCTACCTGGAGTGGATCGCCAAATACACGACGGACGTCCAGCCCGGTGTGAGCATCAACTACCAATCCATTGGCTCGGGAGGCGGCGTGGAGCAATTCATCGGCCAGCAGACCGACTTCGGCGCCTCCGACGCCTTCCTGACCGACGCCGAAATCGCCGACGCCACCGCGGCGCGCGGTTGCTCCCCGCTCCACATCCCGACCGTATTTGGCGCCGTGTCTATCGGCTACCATCTCGAGGGTGTCGATAGCCTCACGTTGTCCGGCCCTGTGTTGGCGGACATCTACCTGGGGAATGTGAATAACTGGAGCGATCCGGCCATCGCGGACCTCAATTCGGGCGTGACCCTTCCGGACGAGGATATCATCGTCGCCCACCGCTCCGACGGATCCGGGACCACCAACATCTTCACTACCTATCTGAGCAGCGTCTCCCAAGAATGGGCCGATGGGCCCGGCGCGGGCAAGGAAGTGGAGTGGCCGGCGCCCAACTCCGTGGGCGGGGAGAAGAACGACGGGGTGGCGGCCCAGATCCAGCAGAACCCCGGCGCAGTGGGCTACATCGAGCTGTCCTATGCCATCACCAACAACATTCCTGTCGCCGCGATAATCAACGCCGATGGCAATGCCATCGAGCCAACGCTGGCCTCCACCGCCGCCGCCGCTGACGGCCTGGACATCCCCGATGACCTTCGGTTCAATATTCTTAACGTCGGCGGGCAGGGTTATCCCATCGCGGGAGCGACCTGGCTGCTCGCCTGGAACTGTGGCTATGAGGATAACGTCGCCGCTGCCTTGAAGGACTGGATCACGTGGGATCTCACCCAGGGCGACGCCCTCGCCGAGGAGCTGCTGTACTCGCCCCTGGCAGACTCGCTTCAACAGCGGGCGCTGGAAAAGGTCGACCTGATCAATTCGGAAGGATAGCGGCAACGATCATGCGCTCAGTTCGTTGTACCGCAGGCGCAGAAGCTGTGCATCGATCGTGTGCAGGCCCCTGGCGAGTATGCATTCAGACCGAAGGGGCCGCAAACGGAGTGGGGCTGAGACAAGCCCAACCCGTTCACGGTCGTGAAGCCGTATCCATGGGAAAGGGTTCATGACAACTGAAACCGGAAGTCTCCTCACGCGCACACCGCATGCGGGCTCGAAATCCCAGGCGGACAAATGGTTCCACTGGATCCTGATGGTCGCGGGAGCGAGCGTGCTCCTTGTCTTGGGCTGGATGCTGGTCTCGACGGCCGCGGACGCCTGGCCGGTGTTCAAGGAAAGCGGGCTTTCCTTCATCACCAGCAGCCAGTGGGACCCTGGAATCTCGCGCACGGATGTTACAGGCAAATATGGCGCGCTGGCTTTTATCGTGGGCACTCTCGTCACCTCGGCCATCGCGCTGCTGATCGCCGTCCCCCTGGCCGTGGGGAACGCGCTCTATCTCACTCAGGTGGCACCCAGGTGGCTGCGCGGCCCGCTCACCTATGCCGTCGAGCTGCTGGCCGCAGTGCCAAGTGTGGTCTATGGGCTGTGGGGGTTGCTCTTCTTCGTCCCCGTGGTCCTTCGGCCGATCATGAAATTCTTGGCCGGGACGCTGGGGGAATTCATCCCATTCCTCGGCGGGCCGGTGGTGACCTACAACTATTTTGCCGCCGGAGTGGTCCTCTCGATCATGATCCTGCCGATCATCACCGCGATTGCTCGCGAGGTGATGTCCAATACCCCGAATTCGGAGATCTTCGCCGCCTATGCGCTGGGCTCCACGCGCTGGGAGATGTTGCGACAGGTCGTGCTGCCCAGAGCCCGAGCGGGAATCATCGGCGCGACCATGATCGGGCTGGGCCGGGCGTTGGGGGAGACCATCGCCGTGGCTATGCTGATCGGCGGATCGCAGCAGATCCCGCACAGCATCTTTGGGGGTGGGCAATCGATGGCGGGCATCATCGCCATCACTTTTCAGGAGGCCTCTCCCGAGAACGTCAGGGCGCTCCTCGGCGTTGGCGTTGCCCTCTTTGTGATCACCGTGATCGTCAACATGGCGGCACGGTGGATCATATCGCTCACCGGCGGCCGGTTGGCGGGAGGCGGGGGCCGGTGAGAGCCGCCAAACCCACGCCCATCCATCCGAGGCCAGGCTTGCGACCCCTGCGCGAGCGCACACCGAACGCCAATGCCCGCAGGCGTCGGGATCTGTTGGTCCATACCCTGCTCTTTATGGCCGTCTCGCTGGCACTCATCCCGCTGGGGTTGATCCTTTACCAGGTGATCCAACGTGGGGCCGCCGCGATGTCCTGGGAGTTTCTCACCTCTGTGCAGTTGATTTCGCTCAGCCGGGAGGGGGGCGGCTATCTGAACGGTCTAATCGGCACCCTGTATATGGTCGCCATCGCTACGGCCCTTGCCGGCCCGCTGGGGATCGCCGCCGCCACCTACGTGGTTGAATATTCGGACAGCCGATTGGCACCGCTCATCCGGTTCTTCACCGACGTGATGACCGGCGTGCCCTCGATCTTTGTGGGCTTGTTCATCTACGCCGTATTCGTCCAGCCCGGGCCGGGGTTCTCCACATTGGCGGGCGCGCTCGCGCTCAGCCTGCTGATGATCCCCATCATCGCGCGTGCGTCGGAGGAGATCATCCGTCTCGTCCCCGATGACCTGCGCAGCGCGGCCTATGCGCTGGGCGCCCGCCGCTGGCAGGTGGTAATGAAGGTGGTGCTGCCCAGCGCCCTCGACGGGTTGATCACCGGGATGATGCTCGCCGTCGCCCGCGCCGCCGGGGAGACCGCTCCCCTGCTGCTTACCGCGTTGGGCGCCTTCACCATCGTCCCGCAGTTGCTCGGAAAACCTCAGGCGGCCCTGCCGCTGATTATCTACAATGAAGCGCGCGGCCCCTTCGAACCGGCACACGCCCGGGCATGGGCCGGGGCGCTGGAGTTGATGCTGCTGGTGTTGATCTTGACCCTGATCTCCCGTTTCATCGGGCGCAGATCTCAGGCGGGAGGGCCATAAAGCGCACCTCTGGGCTCTTGATGGCGCTGCAGGGAGACAAACAGGGAAGCGCAAAGCAAAATGTATATGAGACCATTGGGGAGGCAGATTTGAAATCCATCCTGAGAATGAGCCCGCCGGCGATGGGGGCGAGCTCGGCCGCACCGGCGGAGCCCCCAGAAGCCGTAATCTCCACAGAGGGCCTCACGGTCTACTATGGGAACTTCTGGGCAGTGCGGGACGTGACCATCGACTTCCGCACCAACAAGATCACCGCCCTCATCGGCCCCTCCGGATGCGGCAAATCGACCGTGCTGCGCTCTCTGAATCGCATGAATGATCTGGTGCCGGGCGCCAAAGTGACCGGCCGGGTCAGCTATCACGGCGAGGATATCTACCACCCGGATATCGACCCGGTGGAAGTCCGCCGCCGGATCGGGATGGTGTTCCAGAAGCCAAATCCCTTCCCCAAGAGTGTATTTGAGAATGTCGCCTGGGGGGCGCGCATCAACGGCATAGGGGGCGATATGGACGAATTGGTCGAGACCGCCTTGCGCGATGCTGCGCTGTGGGACGAAGTGAAGGACAAGCTCGGCCAGAGCGGGCTGTCCTTGTCTGGCGGTCAACAGCAGCGCCTGTGCATCGCACGCGCCATCGCCGTGAAGCCGGATGTCATCCTGATGGACGAGCCCTGCTCAGCGCTGGACCCGATCGCGACCCTGCGGATCGAAGAGCTCATGCGCGAACTCTCCGAGCGATATACCATCGTCATTGTGACCCACAACATGCAGCAGGCGGCGCGCGTTTCCGACTTCACCGGTATGATGATGCTGGACGAGAGCCGCGCCGGAAGAATGATTGAATACGACGACACAAATGTGATCTTCACCCGGCCATCCGACCACCGGACAGAGGATTACGTCACCGGACGCTTCGGATAAATCTCCTTTAATGTACAATGTTGGCAGGTGAGCATGATGACAAGAGAAACGTTGGATCGGAACATCGAGACCCTGAAGGACGAGTTGCTGGTCCTCGCCGGCATGGTGCAGAAGGCGACCCTGGACGCAGTGGCCGCGCTCAAGGATCGGGATCTGACCGCCTCACATACGGTATACGTCAATGACCGGGAAATCAATCGGAAGCGCTTCGACATTGAGATCAACAGCCTGATCACCATCGCCACTCAACAGGCCATCGCCCGCGATCTGCGCATCCTGGCCTCTATTCTGGAGGTGGCCGGAGAACTCGAGCGCATGGGCGACTACGCCAAAGGAATCGCTCGCATCAACTCCATGATTGGGGACAGCAAAATGCCAGCGGCGATAAAGGACCTGCCGCGCATGGCCGAGCTGGCGGTGGATATGCTCGACCGCGCCGTGGCTGCATTTCTCGAGTACGACGCCGAAGCGGCGCGCAAGATTCCCAATGATGATGATCTCGTGGACGGGATGTTCAACAAGATCTACTATCAGCTCGTCGACGACATGATCCAGGATCCAGCAGCGATTGACCCTTCGAATCACCTGCAATGGGCGGCTCACAACCTGGAGCGCTTGGCCGATCGAGTCACCAATATCTGCGAGCGAACTATTTTCGTTGCTACCGGAAACATCATGGAGTTGGACCGCACCGACGACGAGTGGAAGCACGCCGCCTCCTAGAGACCGTCCCCTGCCGACACGCCACGGGGGCATTTCGGCCCCCAGCCCGATTCCCTCCCCTTGCGCAAGGAATTGACCCCAACGGCGATCGCGCACCATACCCGCCCGGCACGATGCGCCCGAGGCACTTGACTGAGTTCTCTTTCGAGGCAAACGCTTCACCACCCTGAGGGTAGGCGAAGACAATGGCCTTCGCTAGATATCCAGGTTTCGCACCTCATGCGCATGTGTCTGGATGAAGCGCCGGCGTGGGGGGACTGACGATCCCATCAGCATATCGAAGGTGCGATCCGCAGCGGCCGCATCCTCCACAGTCACTTGCAGCAGCGTGCGGTTCTCAGGGTCCATTGTCGTTTCCCACAGTTGGGAGGGGTTCATCTCCCCCAGGCCCTTGTATCGCTGCAAGCCGGCCTTCTCACGAGAAGCGCCCAACTTCTGCAGCGCCTTCTTCAAACCGGCTTCGGTGTACACGTACTGCGTGTCCCGATTGTGGCTCAGGCGGTACAGAGGCGGCTGGGCGATAAACAGGTGCCCCTCCTCGATCAATTCCGGCATGTATCGGAAGAAGAAGGTGAGCAGCAGCGTGCGGATATGGCTGCCATCGACGTCCGCGTCTGTCATGATGATCACGCGCCCGTAGCGCAGGTTTTCCAGATCGAAGGACTCTCCGATCCCGACGCCAAGGGCGGAAATGAGCGCTTTGACCTCGTTGTTGGAAAGGATCTTGTCAAGCCGCGCCCGCTCGGTGTTCAGAATCTTGCCGCGCAGCGGCAGGATGGCCTGGAAGTGGCGGTCACGGCCCTGCTTGGCGGAGCCGCCGGCCGAGTCACCCTCCACGATATACAGTTCGCATTTGTTTGGATCGCGCTCCGAGCAATCCGCCAGCTTTCCCGGCAGGGTGAGGCTCTCCAGGGCGCTCTTGCGGATCACCAGGTCACGGGCTTTTCGGGCTGCATCGCGCGCCCTAGCCGAGGTCAGGCACTTGGAAACAATCGCTTTGGCGGCGCGTGGGTTTTCCTCCAAGAAGGTGCTGAAATAGTCCCCGAGCACGCTTTGCACCTGAGTCTGCACCTCGGGATTCATCAGCTTGACCTTGGTCTGGCTCTCAAACTGCGGGTCACGGTGCTTGACGCTCACGATTGCGGTCAAGCCTTCGCGGGTGTCCTCGCCGCTGAAGTTGTCGTCCGAGTCCTTGAGAAGCGATGCCTTGCGGGCGTAATCGTTGATGGTGCGCGTGATCGCCGCCCGCAGTCCAGTCATATGGGTGCCGCCGTCGACGGTGTTGATGGTGTTGGCGAAGGAGTAGACGGACTCGGCGAACGCGTCCGTGTACTGAAGCGCCACCTCGATCCCCGTGCCATCGACCTCTTTCTGCACAAAGGCGATCGGGTGAAGTGTGCTCCGATTGCGATTGATGTAGCGCACGAAGGACTCGATGCCGCCCTCGAAATAGAAGGTCATCTCCCGGTCCTTGCGTTCGTCCAGGAGGCAGATGGCGACGCCGCCTGTGACGAAAGCCATCTCCCGGAAACGCTGCATCAGCGTTTCGAAGCGGTAGTCCATGTCTTTCTCGAAGATCTCCCTGTCATACCGGAAGGTGGTCTTGGTGCCGGTCTCGCCCTTCCTGGTCTTGCCGATTTCCTTGACGGGAGCGATAGGTGCGCCGCGCTCGTAGCGCTGGAAGTAGAGCTTGCCGCCCCGCTTGACCTCCACTTCACACCACTCGGAAAGGGCATTCACCGCCGAGACGCCGACGCCGTGCAGGCCACCGGAAACCTTGTAGCCCTCGCCGCCGAATTTCGCCCCGGCGTGCAGGGTAGTCATGACTACCTCGAGGGCGGGCTTCTTCTTCTCCGGATGCATGCCGACCGGGATTCCGCGCCCATCGTCCTCGACGGTCACGCTGCTGTCGGGATGGATGATCACGTTGATAGAGGTGCACGCCTCGGCCAGCGCCTCATCGATGGAGTTGTCCACCACCTCGTAGACCATATGGTGCAGCGCCTTGATGTCCGTGCCGCCCACATACATGCCCGGGCGGCGGCGCACCGCTTCCAGGCCTTCCAGCACCTGGATGTCCTTCGCGGCGTAGCTGCTGACCTTCCTGCTCGATTTCTTCGCTGCCATACACACTCCTCAGTCTGGATTTTCCCTGCTCTCCGCCGGGGGATTCCCAGCCTGGATGGTCTCCAGCAGAGAGGTCTGCAGGCGCACCAACCACTCCCGCCGGCTCTGATAGAAGACATAGCTCGCTGCGAGCAACGTCGTCACCACGAATGCGTGCCCCAGTATGGCCAGCAGGCTGAACCAGGAGTCCTCCTGCGGGAGGAACCACACCTGCCCGGTCAACCAGACGATGACAAATGCCAGGGTGATGAACCACACCGTGCTGCGCACGTTCCACCGCACCAACTGCACGCTTTCCACCACCGCCCGGAAAAATCCCAGGCCGTAGCGTACAATCCCGTGAGGCGTGAAGACAAAGAACAGCGCCACCCAGAAGATCAGGCTGAAGCCCAAGACGGTGAGCACCACGCTCAAGGCGCCGCTCAGCAGGCCAGCGATGGAGACGATGATGAGCATTCCTGCCATCAGCGCCGCACCGGCCGCGTATACCGCCGCGGTGAAGAGCATGAGCCTGCCGACCAGCGGTCCGATCGGCCGCCTGTCTCCCGGCAGTACGTCCAGGTTGGCGATCATGCGGTGGTAGAGCGTCCCCAGTGCGATCCCGACCACGCTGAAAGCCAGCCAGAGCAAGATCATGCTTCCCACCCCGGAAATCTGCATGGTCTCTGTGGCACCCAAGGGGCTTCCCAGGGGCATGCGGCTCTTCATCAGGCTGGGCACCCCGATGGGCATGCTGCTCAAAGAGGTCAGCAGATTGAACCGCTGCCCGAAGTCGGCCATCAACGTTCTTACGGCCTCAATCTGCGCCGCCAACTCCCCCTGGGGATCCACGGGCAGGAAGGCACCGTCAATCACACGCAGGAAACGAGCCACAATGCTCTCCACCTTCATTCGGGGGCCGAGCCAGAACGCCAAGTCGAGCAGCAGCGGCGGCAGGATCAATATCGGATGTTCTGCGATGCGTTCGAAACCCCCCATCAAGGAGCGGATGACGCCGATTCGCTTGTCTGGAAGCTGTCGAATTGAGTGTGTCACGGGATAGTATTTTACCATCCCGAAGGGGGTAAGAGCAAAGCGGGGTGCGCGGTCCGAGAAGGACAGTGTGCAGAGATTGGCGAGTAATGAGTGGTGAAAAGGGATCAGAACGCAGACGTTGGAACGTTACCACGTTTGAACGTTCAAACGTGGTACCTACAGCCCGTAGACTTCTCCCGCCCCGCACGCACCGCTAGAGAGGGTTTGACGCTCCCTGAGGGCTCAATTACAATCGCGGTCCCTTGAGAGGGAGAGGGAAGGGAATGAGCAGTTTGATTGTCTTGCTGACGGACTTCGGATACGCCGATGTTTACGGGGGCGTCATGAAAGGCGTCTGTGCGGAGATCTCCCCTCACAGCCCCGTTGTGGATTTGACGCACGGGATCCCACGAGGGGATATCCGTCAGGCGGCATTCAAACTATGGAGCGCAGTGCCCTACTTCCCGGATGGCACGGTGTTCGTTATCGTCGTCGACCCGGGCGTCGGCACCGCGCGCCGGCCGATCGCGGCAACGTGGGGCGGATATTTCTTCGTGGCTCCGGATAACGGCGTGCTCAGCTACCTTTTCATTGATTCCGCGCCCCAGCGTGCGGTAGAGATCAGCAGGCGAGAGTACTGGCTGGAAAATGTGAGCGCGACATTTCACGGGCGGGATATTTTCGCGCCTGCAGGCGCCCATCTGGCCGCCGGCGTTCCCCTCGAGGCCTTGGGGGCTTCCATCTCGGATCTCGCCCGCATCCCCCCACCTGCCCTGAGCGTCGTCCCGCCTGCCATGCTCAAAGGGGAAGTGCTATACGGCGACCATTTCGGAAATCTTGTGACCAGCATCGGGCGCCTGCGATTTCACGGGGATGAGCTGCAATTTGAACCCTGGCTGGCCGGGGTGGAAGGATTCGATCTGCTCGAGGATCAGCCCATGGTGGTCTTGCCGACAGGGGATCGCCTTCAACTTCGGCGGACCTTCGGAGCTGTGCCTCCGGGCGCCCCACTGGCGTATGTCGGCAGCACCGAAATGTTGGAGATCGCCGTAAATCAGGGAGATGCGGCACGTGAGCTCAAAATCGGACCAGGGGAAGAGATCGTGATGGAAGGGATGGATTAACCGCATGAAGAGCTTCCAGATCGGGGGGGGGCGCACACTGGAGGGGCAGGTGGCTGCCTCCGGCAACAAGAACGCCGCCCTGCCCGTCCTCACCGCTTGCCTGCTGAGCGAAGAGCCCATTGTGCTGCACAACATCCCCGACATCGGCGACGTACGTACGATGACCTGCCTGCTCGAGAGCCTTGGTGTGGAGATCGAGTGGCTGGATGCCCACAGTCTTCGCGTCCACGCTCGGGAAATCCGGCAAGCTGAGCTGGATCCCCAACTCTGCCGGCAGATCCGGGCCTCAATCTTGCTGGCGGGGCCCATGCTGGGCCGCGTGGGATCGATCGACCTCCAGCCGCCAGGGGGCGATGTGATCGGGCGGCGCCGAATCGACACGCATCTGCTCGGTTTGCAGGCCCTGGGCGCCACCCCCACCCAGAACGGTCGCGGGGTCGAACTGGCAGCGCCCGATGGCCTGACCGGAGGGAACGTTCTGCTGGATGAGGCCAGCGTGACCGCCACCGAGAATGCCATAATGGGCGCCGTCACCGCACGCGGCAGGACTGAGATTCGCAACGCCGCGTCCGAACCCCATGTCCAGGATTTGTGCCGCTTCTTGAACTGCTTGGGGGCGCAGATCAACAACATCGGTTCGAACACACTCAATATTCAGGGGGTGGAGCGCCTGCACGGCGGTGAGTTCAGCATCGGTCCAGACTACTTGGAAGTGGTGAGCTTCATCGGTGCTGCAGCCCTGACGGGTGGCGAGGTGCGCATATTGGACGCCGCACCAGAGCAATTGGACATGGTGCGGTTGGTGTTGGGCCGGTTGGGGGTAGTTTGGGAAGTGGATGGAAAGGATATCCTTGTCCCTGGTGGGCAGCCGCTGGTGATTGCTTCGGATATCGATGGCGCCATCCCGGAGATCAGCGTGATGCCCTGGCCAGCCTTCCCCACAGACTTGATGAGCATCGCCATCGTTATTGCCACCCACGCGCGCGGCACCGTGCTCTTCCACGACTGGATGTATGAGGGGCGCATGTTCTTCATCGATAAGCTGGTGTCCATGGGGGCCCGTATCGTTCTGTGCGATCCACATCGCTGCATCGTGCAAGGGCCATCCCGCCTGATGGGGGAGACCCTGGAGAGCCCGGACATCCGGGCTGGGCTGGCGCTCGTGCTCGCGGCGCTTTCGGCAGAGGGGGATTCGTTGATCCGCAACATCGGGCAGATCGATCGCGGTTACGAGCGCATCGATGAGAAGCTTCGCACCCTGGGTGCCAAGATCGAACGCATTGAACTCTGATGCCCTGGGGCTATGCGGACCGCGAAGGCGTTGAAGAGGCGGTCTGGTGACCGCGTTGGCACGTTGAAACGTTCGAACGTTCAAACGTTCCAACTCTTCTGGGGGCGTGGAAATCGCCCTTGGCGCAGGAGTATCAACTTGTGAATACGAAGGAAGCGGAGCCGCCGAAGGTGCTCTTCCTCTGCACGCACAACAGCACCCGCTCGCAAATGGCGGAAGGCCTGCTGCGATTCTATGGCCGCGGGAAGGTGGAGGTGTACAGCGCCGGGACGGTCGCCACATCCGTCAAACCGGCGGCGACCCGGGTCATGGCCGAGTTGGAGATCGACATATCCGCGCAGCACTCGAAAAGCCTCGAACCTTTCGTTGAAGACCGCTTCGACTATGTGGTTACGGTATGCGACCAGGCGAACGAGGCCTGCCCCATCTTTCCCAACGCCCAACACAGATGGCACTGGTCCATCGAGGACCCCAGCGGAGTCGAGGGGCCGGATGCGGATCGCCTGGCCGCTTTCCGGATCGCCAGGGAGGACCTCGACGCCCACATCCGCGCGGAACTGCTTCCCGCCCTGGGACTCAAGAGCGATAAGCTCTAAGCGGTAAGCAGGAGCCCAATGGCCGGGAGGCTTTCCGACCCGCGACAGGCTCGACGAGCGACCAACGACGAACGATAGACCCGCTCAGCGGCCAGCGTTCTGCTTTCAGCCAGCTGATGGCCAACCGCCGATAGCTGAAAGGCCGTATCCAACCTGCACCCTTCCACCCCGACTGCACCCCTGCACCCATGCTCCCCTGCCCCTTCCGCCGCTCAGGCCCGCCGACCCAACATAACTCCGGGCCAAGGGTCCGGCGATTGACCGCCGCGAGGCCATACGGTATAATCCCTCGGCTATCGTATATGGAGGTTGAAAAGGTAGAGGCATGCCAAAGAGGACGTACCAACCCAAGAAGCGGAAGCGAGCCAGAAGGCATGGTTTCCGGGCCCGGCAGCGCAGCGCTGGCGGTCGCAAGGTGCTGAAGAGACGCCGGCTCAAGGGGCGCAAGCGGCTGTCGGTGAAGATGAACGCTCACGTCAAGAAGATCAACTGGAAGGCCTAAACGATCCGAGCGAATTGGAGGTGGCGCACATTCTCGCCTGAAGCCGAGGCACCGAAAGGGGAGCGCAACTCAGCACGGCCGAAGAACTGGATGAACCGTAGATATCGGTTGACCAATAGGTCCGATTTCCAGCGGGTGCGGCGCGAAGGCAAGTCATATGCCCACCCGCTCGCCATTCTGATCGCCGCCCCGAACGGGAAGCCCCTCTCTCGCTTCGGAATCGTCGCAGGCAAGCGTGTGGGAAACGCCATAGCGCGCAACCGGGCCAAGCGCCGCCTCCGGGAGACCATCCGTACTCACCTGCCCCAAGTAGCTTCAGGATGGGATGTCATCTTCATCGCGCGTCCGGCCATTTCCGACTGTGATTGGGCGACGCTCGTTGAGGGGGTGGAGAGTCTACTGCGGCGCGCGGATCTCCTGCGACGGTGAATCGTATATGCAGACTGAAGGGGTAAGGCACGAAGTCCGTGAACCCAGGCTGCGGGATCTCCCACTGCGTTTGGAAAACCTGCCACGTGGGTTCCTCATGGCGCTGATACGCGCCTATCAGTTGACCATCTCGCGGCTGCTTCCGGGCGGAAGCTGCCGATTCTACCCGACCTGCTCGCACTATGGCTATCAAGCGATTGCGAAGTACGGTGCCCTGAGAGGGGGCTGGATGGCGGCGAAGCGCGTGTTGCGCTGCCACCCGTTCCATCCCGGCGGGTATGACCCGGTGCCATAGGAGTTCCATGAACAACAACCACAACCCAATGCCTCGCTGGCTGGCCTATCTCCTTCTCCCCCTTTTCGCCTTCCTGCTCGCGGGATGCGGGGTGCGCGGAACGTTGGCAGCATCCGGCTGGCCGACCGTCTCGGTAGATCAGCAAACCGCCTATCTGGCCTTTAACCAGGCAGTGTACGCCATCAACCTGGAAAACGGGGTGGAGCGGTGGCACTTCCCGGCGCAGGCCGATCGCAACATCACCTTCTTCGCTCCCCCCTTGGTGACGGGGAACAGCATGCTGATCATCGGCGGCTATAACGGAGTGGTCTACGCCCTGGATCCGGACAACGGGACCCAGATTTGGACCTTCGAGGGCGCGAACGGCCGTGTCATCGGCGGCCCGACGCTGGCAGGAAAGACCGTGCTCGTGCCCTCCGCAGACGGCCGCCTATACGCGCTGGATCTCTCAACTGGGAATTTGGAATGGAATTTTGACGCAGGTGGGGCTCTCTGGGCGGCGCCGCTGGTGACCGCTGACACCATCTACCTGACCACACTGGATCACATGCTCTACGCCCTGCGCATGCCGGGCGGGGACCAGATATGGAAGCAGGATCTCGGCGCTGCGCTGGCGGACACACCCGTCCTCGCCGGTGACGAGCTGCTTGTGGGCACTTTCGATGATCGACTGCTTGCCTTGTCCACCTCGGATGGCTCCCAGAATTGGGCGCTTTCCACAGCTGGATGGGTGTGGGGAAATCCGGCGGTGGAGGCGGATATGGCCTATTTTGGGGACGTATCCGCCGCATTCTACGCCATTTCTGCCTCCGATGCCCAGATCCAGTGGCAAATTCAGGCGGATGGCAGCGTCATCGGTTCGCCTGTCCTGACCGATGGGCAGGTGATCTTTGCCAGCGAAGCCGGCACAGTCTATTCCCGCATGACCCAGGGAGGCGATCCCAATTGGCAGCGGGAGACCGGTGGACGCCTCCTCTCCGACCCCATGATCTCTGGGGATACGCTGCTGGTCCCGCTCATGGAAGCGGATCACTTGCTCAACGCGTACGACGTTTCTTCGGGCGCGGTAAAGTGGCAATTCGCGCCCGCCGAGGAGTAAACTTCAATCATGTGGGATACGATTATTATCAACCCGATGATCAACGCACTGTTGTTCATCTATGATTTTCTCGGCCACAACTTCGGCCTGGCGATCATCATCTTCACGGCCATTGTGCGGTTGATCACCCTCCCGCTCACCTACCGGCAGCAAGTCAGCACGCAGAAGATGCAGGAAATGCAGAACTCGAAAAAATGGAAGAAGATCCAGGAGAAGTATAAGGACGACAAACAGAAGCAGCAGGAGGAGATGCTCAAGCTGTATCAGGAGATGGGCATTAATCCGCTCAGCGGATGCCTGCCCCTGTTGATTCAGTTCCCGATCATCATCGGTTTGTACCAAGCGATTATCCGCACCCTTGCCGGCGGTCCGCTGCAGCTCGTGGACTTGGCAAAGCACATATACCCCTTCACACCCAGGGCACTCATTCCGCTCAACAGCCATTTCCTGTGGATGAACCTCGGCGAGCCGGAACGGTTGTTCCTCCCCTTCCTTCCCGAGATCGGGATACCGGTGCTCACCATTCTGGTGGTGATCACCACTTTCTTCCAGACGAAGATGTCCACACCACCCTCCCCAGACAGCCAATCCTCTCAGATGAACCGCATGATGGCGCTCTACATGCCGCTGCTATTGGGATACTTCGCCTACTCCTTCAGCGCAGGCCTGGCGCTGTACTTCGTAACTTCGAACATCCTGGCTATCATCCAGTATGCGGCCATGGGGCGGGTGGACTGGAAGGGCCTGCTGTCTTTCGGCGGAAGGAAATCGGCGGCAAAATAAGGAGCAGAGGCGGCTAGATGGCGAAACTGAGAGCAAGTCTGGAGATTATCGCACCCACCGTCGAAGACGCCGTGGCGCGCGGCGCCGAGGAGCTCGGCCTCCCCCGGGAACGGCTGGAAGTTGAGGTGCTTGACGAGGGCACAAAGGGACTTTTCGGTTTGGGTTCTCGCCAGGCGCGCGTCCGCTTGACAGTGCGGGAGCCGGGCCAGACCCCGGAGGCTGCTCCCACCCCGCCGGAGACGGTGGAGGAACAGCCTGGACCGGTGGAAATGCCCCCCCAGCCCAGCCGCAGGGAAGCCCCCGCCTCAGCAGAGTTCGGCCCAGAGGAACTTCGCATGCAGCGCGTCACCCGAGAAACCGTCCTTGAACTGTTGGAGCGCATGGGATTTGAGGCCGATGTGCAGACCCACTGGGGAGAGCCCGACGCCCCTGGCGAGACCCGCTACCTGCACGTGGACATTGAGGGTGAAGCTTTGGGGCCGTTGATCGGCCGGCGCAGCGAGACGCTGTCCGCATTTCAATACATCACCCGATTGATCGTCGGCAAAGAGTTGGAGACGGGCGCTCCCGTGATCGTGGACATCGGGGGCTATCGGGCGCGCCGGGAGCGCCAACTGCGGCGCATGGCCCGCCAGATGGCGAAGCAGGCTGTTGAACGAAATCGAACCATGAGTATGGAGCCTATGCCGCCGAACGAGCGGCGGATCATCCATCTCGAACTGCGGGACGACGATTCCGTGACCACCGAGAGCATCGGTGAGGGTGACCGGCGAAAGGTGACCATCATTCCCCGCCAGAGTTGACACCCCGGCGATCCCCCCAGCCCCCACGGATGACGAGGCAGCTTTCGTGAAGGACCCCGCCCAGCTTCTGGTACCGGATTACCTCGCCATCGGCCATATCGCCGCTGATATCACCCCACAAGGCACGATGCTGGGGGGTACGGTCGCCTATGCCGGTCTGACCGCGCGAGCCCTGGGCCTTCGCGTTGCGCTGCTGACCTCCTTTGGCCCCGATGTCGATCCCGGGGCCCTCGGGGATATCGCGGTTCACAACCTCCCCGCCCCGGAATCCACTGCCTTTCAAAACACATATTCCTCCGCTGGTCGCAAGCAGCGCATCCTGCGCCGGGCCCCGGAGATCGCCCCAGACAGCCTGCCATCGGGTTGGGCGAGCGCCCGTCTCGTGCATCTGGCTCCCATCGCCCAGGAGGTCAACCCCGACATCCTGACGGGCATATCGACGCAATTCATCGGCGTCACCCCGCAAGGTTGGATGAGGGGCTGGGACGCCGATGGGAATGTCTCCCCCACCCCGTGGCGCGAAGCCGATCGCCTGCTAGCCCGCGCTGCGGCGGTGGTTCTCAGCCTGGGCGATGTCCAAGGGGATGAAGCGCTCATCCAAGACCTGGCGACTGCTACCCCGGTGCTGGTGGTGACAGAAGGCGCCAGTGGCGCCAGGGTGTATTGGGAACGCCAGCTGCAGCGTTTCACGGCTCCGGACGCACAGGTCGTCGACTCTACAGGCGCGGGAGATATCTTCGCCGCCGGCTTCTTTGTGCGCCTGTACCAGACACGCGATCCTTGGGAGGCCGCTCGCTTCGCGACCCGGCTGGGCACCGCCTCCGTCGGCCGCAGAGGCTTGGCCGGCATCCCGAGGCGCGCAGAGATCGAGGCGGCTCTCAGGCCGGACCCGCCATGACCATCACCTACTCGCTGGTCAATCAGAAGGGCGGCGTCGGAAAGACCACCACCGCCATCAACCTGGGAGCCTATCTGGCACTTGCGGGCCGGCGGGTGCTCCTGGTGGACCTGGATCCCCAGGCGAACGCCACATCCTGTCTGGGAGTGGACCATTCCGGGCTCCAGGGCGGCCTGTATGCGGTGCTGCTTTCCGGAGATTCACCTGCGCGCCACATACTGTACAATCCAGAACTGCGCATATCCCTGCTGCCCTCCAACACCGCTTTGGCGGGGGCGCGGGTGGAAATCGTTGACCTGCCGCATCGAGAATGCCTGCTGCGGGACGCCCTGGACCCGGTGGCGGCGCGCTTCGACTACATCCTCATCGATTGCCCCCCTTCTCTCGGCCTGCTCACCTTGAATGGTCTGGTCGCGGCAGCGGACGGCGTCATCATCCCCATCCAGTGCGAATATCTCGCCCTTGAAGGTTTGACGCAATTAATGCACACTCTTAGAAGGGTGCGCGGCGGCTTGTTTCCCGGGTTGACCATCCGCGGCCTGCTGCTCACCATGTATGACGCCAGGACGAACTTGTCGGAGGATGTCGCCAGGGAGGTGCGGCGGCATTTCCCCGGCCGGGTCTTCTCGGCTATGATCCCTCGCAACGTCCGAGTGGCGGAGGCGCCCTCCCACGGCCTGCCCATCTCCGCCTACGCGCCCAGCTCACCCGGCGGGCGCGCCTATCAGGCACTGGCGGAGGAGGTCATGCGCGGCGACGGCACAGGAGATCGTGACAGGAATGGTGAGGTCGAAAATGGCACCTAGACGCGGGTTGGGCAAAGGGCTGGACGCACTCATACCGCCGGGCGAGAGCGGCGGACTCATGAGCGGAGTCATGCAGGTCCCCATCGAGCAGATACAGGCGAATCCTTTTCAGCCGCGGGTGGATTTCGATCCGACCCACCTGAAGGAGTTGGCCGCATCCATACAGAAGCATGGCATTCTGCAACCATTGGTGGTCAGGGGGAATCCGGACAGCGGAGGCTATTTCTTGATCGCCGGGGAGCGCCGGCTGCAGGCCGCCAAATTGGCGGGCCTGCAAGAGGTCCCGGTGCTCCTGCGGGAGGCAGGTGATCAGGCGTCGCTCGAGCTGTCGCTGATTGAAAACCTGCAGCGATCGGATCTGAACCCGTTGGAGGCGGCTGCCGGCTACCGGCGCCTGGCGGAGGGTTTTGACCTGACTCACGACGAGATCGCGGCGCGGGTTGGCAAGAGCCGGACGGCCATCAGCAACACCTTGCGCCTGCTTAACCTGAGCCAACAGGTGCAGGAGGCGCTCCGCTCCGACTTGATCAGTGAGGGGCATGCGCGCGCTTTGCTGTCCCTGCCGAGCGATCCGGCGCAGAGCGCTGCCCTTGAAACCGTCCTCAAGCGCGGCCTGAATGTGCGCCAGACGGAGGAGTTGGTAAGTCATCTCACCGGTAGGCGGCCGCGCACTTCTGCGCCCCGCCAGCCCTCTCCTGAAGAAGCGGCCATTGAGAGCGAACTGCGCGATGCCCTGGGAACTCGCGTCAGCCTGAAGCGCACCCAGGGGGGAGGGCGGCTGGTGATTCATTTCTACTCAGATGAGGAGCTGAACATCCTGGTGGAGCGGCTGCTCGGCTCCTCCACCGGGAGCAGCGAGCCGTAAGCGATCAGACAGGCGCGGTAGGACGACAATCGACCGCCGATGGCTGACTGCCAAGAGAGCCTTACAGCCTGAATCCCAGGACACGCTCGTGTCCAGCTCTCACCCTTGCGGGGCGTGTTGAAACCTGGGGGCGGTCGAGCTTGGTCACCGGTTGGCACAGGTATCCTGCAATTCCTGGGGCCGGAGCATGTATCCCCACCTCCCAACCCCTCCCGCAACCCGCCGGAGGCGCCCTCCTCGGTGCTCCGGCTGTTGGGGAGACGGTTCTATGGGACAGGAGCGGTTCACATTGCGGCTACGGCTTCCCCAATGATGAGCCTCAGCCGCCAGGAGGATGGGCCGGAGCAGATCGGTTTGCGAGAGGTATAATCATGCGGGCGGTACTCCGACCGGCCCGTCAGGGGAGAGGAAGGGATGGATTTACAGGGAAATGTGGCCGTAGTCACCGGGGCCTCTCGAGGTATCGGCAGCGCGATCGCAAGGGCCCTTGGTCGCCAAGGCGCATCCGTGGTCGTGAATTTCCACCGCTCGGAGGATGCGGCGGGGGAGGTGGTGGATGTGATACGAGGCGCGGGCGGCCAGGCCATCAGCGTTCAGGCGGATGTCGGTGACATGGCGCAAGCGGGCGCGCTCATCAAGGCAGCCGTGGCGGAGTTTGGCGACCTGCATATCTTGGTCAACAACGCCGGAATCACACGCGATACGCTGATTATGACCATGTCTGAGGCGGATTGGGATGATGTTATACGCACCAATCTGAAATCGACCTTCAACTGCTCCAAGGCGGCGGTGCGCCACATGATCCGACGCCGCTATGGCCGCATCATCAACATCACCTCCATCGCCGGGTTGATGGGCAACGCCGGTCAGGCCAACTATTCCGCCTCCAAGGCGGGGCAAATCGGCCTGACCAAGGCGCTGGCGCGCGAGGTGGCCTCCCGAAATGTGACCGTCAACGCGGTTGCGGCGGGCTATATCGACACTGAAATCTGGGATACGGTCCCGGAGGACATCCGCGAAGGCTTCCTGAAAATGATCCCCTTGGGGCGGAAAGGCGATCCCCGCGAGGTCGCCAGCGCAGTGGCCTTTCTGGCTTCGAAAGAGGCCTCCTACATCACCGGACATGTGCTCACAGTCGACGGCGGCATCTTGATGTAATTGGGAGAGAGGCACGATGACGGATCCGGAAGAGGCAACCTATGGTCCGCCGGGAACCACCACAATCGCCCCCGGGGTGCTGCTCACCATTGCCCGATTGACGGCGCTGGGGGTGCGCGGCGTTGCAGGCCTCGCCCCCGTTCCCGGCGGAGTGAACCGCTTGTTCCGGCGAGGAGTCGGGGAGGGCGTGCGGGTCAGCGTCGAGGGGGACCGAGTCTCCGTCGAGCTGCACCTGATCCTGGAGCAAGACACAAATGTCCGCGATGTGAGCCGCAAGGTGCAGGCCGAGGTGGCGCGAGCCATCGAGGACATGGTGGGCATGCAGGTCGAGCGCATCGATGTTCACATCGAGGACATCCACTTCCACGAACAGGCGCCGCACCAGGGGTGAATCCCGAATGAAACGCGATCGCCGACTGGTTCGCAGGTTGGCCCTCCAGACCTTGTACGAAGTGGACAGTGTGGGGCATCAGCCGGAGGAAGTGATCGCCCGACACATCCAGGCACAAAAGAGCCTGAATGACGGCGGGGCAGCATTTCTACGGCGTCTGGTGCTCGGAACACTTGACGCAAGGACGGCGCTGGATTCCTTGATCGCCGAGTGCGCCCCCGAGTGGCCGGTCGAGCAATTGGCCATCGTCGATCGAAACATCCTGCGCCTGGCGATCTGGGAGTTTGTGGCTTCCGGAGAGACCCCACTGAAAGTGGCCATCAACGAAGCGGTTGAGCTGGCGAAGCGGTATGGATCGGACAGCGCACCGCGCTTCATCAACGGGGTTCTGGGGACCATCGCGGACCGGGAGGAGGAGATCCGCAAGCGGTGGGAAAGGGAAGGTTGAGCGAATTCGGATGGAATTGTTCGGCGTAGGCCCCCTGGAGCTGTTGTTCATCATCGTGATCGCCTTGATCGTGATGGGGCCCCAGGATATGGCCAAAGCGGCCCGCAAGCTGGGGCGTTTTCTCAACCAGCTATACAAATCTGAAACCTGGCGCACCATCATGGAGGCCTCGCGCAACCTGCGCACATTGCCCAACAGGTTGGCTCGCGAAGCGGCCCTCGAAGAGCTGGATGAAGTTCGCAATGACCTGGAGGGAGCGGGCCAGCGCATCCGAGCAGATCTTGATGCCACCGAGGCCGGGATTCGCGATGATCTGGGGACCGCAGCACAGCGGATAAGCACCGATTTTGGCCCTGCCGTAGGGGCGGGGAGAGAAGGCCCACCGGCGGGGGAAGCCGGGACACCCGCTCCGGAAGACGAGCGGCCCGCCGACGAGAGCGATTCATCTTCGGATGACGGGCAATGAGCAAGGCGGGTCAGTCATTGCGCCGATTTCTGGGCGCGCCGCTGAGGGTCGTTTCCCGGCCCTTGCGCGAGCTGCGATCCTTCCTGGACTACGAGCCAGAGGACACCCCAGTGGCCGACACGTTGGCCAGCACGCTTGAGAACCCTTCCTTGCTCATCGAACACATAGAGGCCCTGCGACGGCACTTGCTGCGTTCCATCCTGGCCTTGATCATCACCACCGGAATCAGCTTCGCTTTTGCCAACCGTGTGCTGGAATGGCTGGCAAAACCCATCGGCGGCACCGGCGCGCTGCAGGCCATCGAGGTCACGGAATCTATCGGCTCCTTCATGCGCGTCTCGCTGATGAGCGGCTTTGTGCTGGCGTTCCCATACATCCTGGTGGAGTTCTTCTCCTTCGTCAACCCTGGGCTGAAGCGCCAGGAGCGTGTCTTCATCCTGGTGGCCGCCCCGATGGCGCTGGTCCTGTTCCTTGCCGGCCTGGCGTTCTCATACTATGTGATGTTGCCTGCAGCGCTGCCCTTCTTGCTCAATTTCCTCGGCATCACCACGGTCCCCCGGCCGTCCAACTACATCCGCTTCGTAACGGGGTTGATGTTCTGGATCGGCATCGCTTTCCAATTCCCGCTGATCATCTATGTTCTGGCGCGATTGGGCGTCGTGCGGGCGCGCACACTTGTGGACGGCTGGCGGGTCGCCATCGTGGGCATCGCCGTGCTGGCCGCCGCGGTGACTCCGACCATCGACCCGGTGAACATGGCGCTGGTAATGGCGCCCATGAGCGCGCTCTACTTCCTCAGCATCGGCCTGGCGGCCATGGCCCAGCGCAGCAGGGAGCGCGCGGAGGCCCGATCCCGAACTGAGCAACAGGCGGAAGGTTGAAGGTTGCAGGTTGCAGACTGAAGGTTGTAGGATGCACGTTTGAGCTTCCGGACGTTCTATCGTGATGACGTTCCAACCCACGTCCGCCAGTCCGCGCTCGTTGTTCTCTTCTCACTGTTCTCTGCTCAAGCCCGATCCAACAGTTCTTTGGCGGCGAGCAGGTCGGGACTGTCAAGGCCTTCGGCGAACCGGCCCAGCGTTGCTTGCAGCCCGGAAAATGCGTCCTCCTGTCCAGTTCTCCCGAGCAAATACCTGCATTGGCTCATGCGGGCTCGCAATTCGAACGCCAGATTGCCCTGCTCCCGGGCGATCGCGATCGCCCGCTGGTAGCACTCCCCAGCCTGGATCCGAGTTCCCCCGCCAGCTCGAAGCAAATCACCCCGGATCCGATGCAGCTCGGGCACAATCAACTGGTCTTCAGCCTGCAGGCTCGATTTGAAACCTTCCTGCAATATCGAGAGTCCTTGCTCGACATCCCCCCGCTCGCCGAGCTGCTCGGCGAGCAGCGCCAGGAAATGCGGCATGCCGAGCATCGCTCCCGTGGCCCTATAGGCCTCCAACCCATCATGAATCCGTTCCGCCCCCCGCTCGAGACCGGCCTCCAATTGCGCCAGCCCCAACAGGATGTTCGCCGCCGCCCCCCAGAAGGTGAGCTTATGCTTGTTGCACAGCGAGGACGCGGCTTCTGAGAGGCCCATCACGCGCTCGTAGTCCCGATACATCCATCGATGCAAGGCAGCGAAGACCAGCGCCAGCGCCATGCTGAGGGGGTGTGCGACGCGCTCCGCCAGATCCAAGGCGCGCTCAGAGACGGCCCATCCCTGGTCCGGGAATCCGAGACACCACTGGATCACCCCGGCGTAGCTGTGACACACAACCCCCGGATCCTGTCCATATTCCCATGCATGGTTATGATGCTGCTCAATGGCGTACAGCGCAATCCCTTCGTTCAAATGGGTCTTGGCATCTCCCAACTCGGCGAGGTAGAAGAGCGCGGTGCCCAGCGCCTGATGGGCCTCAAGCAACAGATCCGGATCCTCTTCGCTCTGAGCGATGACCAGCAATTGTTCGCCGAGTTCATGCGCGATTCTGTATTCCGCTCGAACCAAGTGGAAGGTGCGCAGCCCATAAAGGATTGGGAACATGGCAGGCCGGCTGCCCATGTCGTCACAAATCTCCCGGGCGCGCATAAACGTGCGCTCCACCTGGGTGGCAGCGTAGCCCTTCAGGGAAAGCAGTGCCACACCCAGCGCGATCTGCAGATCCAGCTCCATTTCCAACCTCGTTGCCGCGGGGGAAACCTGCCCCAAGAGGCCAACTCCCTGTGAAAAGTGTGCGATCGCTTCCTCATATGCGGACAGTCGCGCGGCCCGTTTCCCAGCGATAAGCAAGTATCGGATTGCGTGTTCGGCCATTCCCGCCTCGGCGAATTGGCGGGCGAGATGAACGGCGATCTCATCCGAGTGTTCGCCGTATAGGCCCTCCAGGCTCTTTCCGACATCCTCGTGCAGATAAGCACGTTCCACAACATCCATGCGATTGTAGAGATGCTTTTGGATCAGGATATGCCTGAACTGATACCTGGAGATCCGCTGGGATCCGATGCGCCGCGTCCCTTTCGCGGCTACAAGGTGATACTCCTGATCGAGCTTCTTGCTCAATGCCCGGACGATATCTCGCACATCCATGTCCAGTACCTGGGCCACGACCTCCGCTGTGAACTCCGACCCTTCCACGCTGGCGATATTCAGCACCTCTAAAAGCCTTTGATCGATCCTGCTAATGCGCTCCTCGAGCGCTCCCTCGACCCTTGCCGGCAGCGCGTTCCAATTGAGTCCGGGGTCGCCCACCCACCCGCTCTCGCCTCGGCGCACGATATCCCCGCGCGCCTGCATCGCGCGCAGCAGTTCTATCGTGAATAGCGGGTTGCCGCCGGTATGCTTCAACAGCTCCTCTCGGAACAGCGCATCAAGCTGGTTGGGCTCCGTGTCCAGGTACGCTTCGACAAACTGTCTGCGCTCCTCTTCACCGAGATTTCCCAATTCGATCTGCATGTCGCCAAGGTTCTTCTTGAATTCGGACACTATCTCGCGCAGCGAAACCCTGCCCTGGGCGAGCCGATCGGCATGTTCCGGCCGGTTGGCGCAGATCAGCAGCACCCGACTCTCGCCGATCCGTCGGCCGATATGGAACAGCAATCCGAGAGAGCCCGCGTCCGCCCATTGCAGGTCATCCAGCAAGATCAGGATCGGCCGCTCTTGTGCCATCGCCATGAGCACTCGCGTGTACTGCTCAAAGAGATCCTCTTGCCGGAACTCTGGCAACTCCCTTCTCAAGGACTGGGCGGCCATCTGCTTCTCCAGACGCCCTGCGACTTCGAGAGGGATTTCTGCGTGGTCGCTTGCACGAGATGCCAGCTCGCGTCCAGGCATCAGGGTCTGGACCAGGTCTGGTCCTTCTTCCAACAGGATATCGAGGAAACGTGGAAAGCAATCCCACGATCGCTCCAGGTCCTTCCGGGCTATCCCACCGCCCTCCCAGGGGAAATCCCGGTCACCGCTCAAAGTGCTCAGGACCTCTCGGAAGGGGAGGAATGGGTCCCCTATCCCAGTGAGGTCATTGCAGCTCCCTTTGGCGAACAGCAGATCGGGGTCCCTCTCGAGCGACCGGCGTGCGAATTCCAGCGCCAGAGCCGTCTTTCCACTGCCCGATTCTCCAGAGATGAATGCCACCTGTCCGCTCTCAAGGATGGCGCGCCGAAGAAACGCCTCCAGGCGGTTCAGCTCAGCAACACGAGCCACAAACGGGGACTCGACAACGGGCCCTTCCATATCCTGCCTGACCAACACGGGCGGAACACCGGACTCAGCCGCCGGGTGTGCGTGGGAACGTTCCAAGACTAGAGACGGCGGCTCTCTCCTCGCCGTGGGAATCTCAGCCTCACCCGTGATCAGACTCTGGTAGAGATCCATCGTATCCTGTGAGGGGACGACTCCCAACTCATCGCCGAGCGCCTGTAGACACCGCTCATAGACCGCCACCAATGCAGGTGTATCGCCGAGACCATAGTAAGCGAGCATCATGGCGCGATAGGCCGGCTCGGGATATTGCCCTGTGCTGATCCATCGCTCCCCCCACTGGATCGCCTCATTCCAGCGAGCATCTTCGATCAGTCGGTCAAGCAAGATCCCCATCTTGTGGTGGTAGACACCCAACACCTGATCCCGTCTGAGAAGAACCCACTGCTCGTAGAATCCCGGAAGCAGCTCGCCGCCGTACTGAGCCAGCGCGGCGATCAGCTCTTCGGTGCTGCAGTCAGCCCGAAGCGGCGCCTCGATGGCGGCAACATCCAGATGGTAATCCGACGAGGTGTTGAATCCGATGGCAAAATTGCCCGCGATCAGGTATTCCTCGGCCTCGCCTTCTCCCTCCCCAAGCGCCTTGCGGACGCGCCAGAGCGCTTGGCGGAGATTGTTCCTCGCATTCCTCTCCGTAGACACCGGCCAGAGCAGACCCGCCAACTTCTCCCGGCGATGGAGTTTTCCAGCATGAAGGATCAAATAGGCGAACAGGGATTCGGATGGACGAGAGGCGATGGGAATGTGCTCGCCATCCACACGCACGTCAAACTGGCCGAGAAGTCTGACTCCCAGCATGTCAGGATTTCCAGTACTTCAGGGCATCAGATTCTGTCAGCACCGCAGCAATCGAGACGCCCCCCGAGGCCAGTATACAGCCAATTGCATTGTTCTGCCGTGGAAAGGGAGGATGGCGAAATAGACATCGGAATAACGGCGATAATCTAGGATAGTGTCGAGTTGAACAGGAGGGATGGGCCCGGAGGCCAACGGGAGGGGTGGGGCGCGTCGGTCAGGGGGGAGAGGCTGCGCTGCGGGGGCACGCGGCGCACCGGAAGGGACAAAGGGATGACCTACATCAACTGGTTCGAGCAGCTTCGAGCGGAAGATGTCTCTTCGGTAGGCGGCAAGGGGGCCAACTTGGGCGAGATGGCCGGCGCCGGATTCCCGATCCCTCCCGGCTTCTGTCTCACTGCCCAGGCTTACAGAGAGTTCATTCGCGCCGCAGGCCTGCGCCGACCGATCACCGAAATCTTGGACTCCATGGCTTTGACGCCGGATCCTGACTTCGAGGCCACCAGCGCCCAGATTCGCGGATTGATCACATCCGGAGAATTCCCCGGTGAGATCGCTCTCCAGCTTCGACAGGCATACCGCCAACTCTGCAGAGGGTTCAAGGATGGGGGCGGCTTGGCAATCCCGGTCGCTGTTCGCTCCTCGGCAACTGCCGAAGACCTGCCAACTGCCTCCTTCGCCGGGCAGCAGGATACCTTCCTGAACGTTGTCGGGGAGGCGGATCTGCTTGCCCATGTGCAGCGCTGCTGGGCCTCCCTGTGGACTGCAAGGGCAATCTCATATCGCCAAAAGCAGGGCTTTGACCATCACCACGTGTATCTTGCTGTGGTTGTGCAGGCGATGATCCCTTCCGAAATCTCCGGGATTCTGTTCACCTCGAACCCCATCAGCGGCAATGCGGATGAGATGATCATCAACTTCAGCTATGGACTCGGCGAAGCGATTGTCTCCGGGCTTGTCACCCCAGATACCACGGTCATTTGCAAGAAAGAGAACCGCATTCTCTCCCTAGAGCTGGGGGCCAAAGAAAAGATGATCGTGTACGCGGAACAAGGTGGGGTCGAGGAAAGAGATACGCCCCAGGGAATGCGGTCCCGCTCGGTCTTGACGCAGGGCCAACTGGGGGAATTGGCGGAGTTGGGACGCCGACTGGAAGCCCATTATGCTGTTCCGCAGGATGTGGAATGGGCCTGTGCATCAGGAAAGCTCTACCTGCTCCAGAGCCGGCCAATCACGACCATGGCCGCGCACGAGGAGGTGGACGAGGGGGATTACTACCGCACAATGTTTATTGAGATCTTCCCAGACCCGCTCTCGCCCTTGTTCCTCTCCGTCATCGAGCCCCTCTTCAAATCTATGCTGGATTTCACCTTTGAAGCCTGGGGGTTCCATGCCCCGCAGGAGGAGAGAGCGATAGGCGTCTTCTACAACCAACCCTATTTCAACCGCAGATACATCGAAAGAGCGCTCATGCCGCTGTCGCCTCCGGTGCGGGCACCGCTGACGGCGCAGATCGTCAATCCATTCTCGGAACACAATCAGGGCCCGAGCGGGGAGCTTTCACTGGCCTTCATCGGGATGCTCCTGCGTATGATCGGATTCATCCATCGGTTCCCCAAGCAGCTCCCCGGGTTGCTGGAGCGGTACCACCAGGAGATTGAGAGAGTCTCCTCGCTGCCCCTGGAAACGCTGAGCGATCGGGAAATCGTGGCGGCTGTCCGACGCCTGGTCTTCGATTCCGGAATGCGACTGCTGAACCATGATTTTCTGATGATTGCGGTGATCGGGAGGACATATCGCCTGCTCTCGTCTTTGCTCAGGCGCAGGTATGTCACGGAAGCGGACGAGCTGTGCGCGAAGTTGATCTCCGGGGTGACGGGGAACGTAACCATGGAGACCAACAAGCGGCTGTGGGATCTCGCCCAGATCGCAAAGGCCTCCCCCGCGGTCACCTCCCTTCTGCAGAAGCACGAGCCCGGTGACGTTCTCCCCCACCTGGAGCGGGATCCGGAGAGCAAGGCTTTCCTGGGCGCGCTGAGGCGGTTTCTCGAAGAGTATGGGCATCGCGAGATCCGGCTGGACATCCTGTATCCCACGTGGGTCGAAGATCCAACCCCCGTGCTTGCCTTTGTGCGCGCTTATCTCGATGCCGACGAGTCCCAGAGCCCACACGCACAGCAGCAGCGCTTGGTTAACGAGCGCGAGGTCCTGACAGCCACTGTGCTGCAGGAGTTGGAAAAGGGTCCCATGGGCCGCTTGCTGCTCTCCCCCCTGTTTCGCTGGCTATTGACCCAAAGCCAGGTTCACACGCGCGAGCGGGACACCATGCACTTCGAACTCACGCGCCTGTTCCCACCGTTCCGCCGCTTCCTGCTCGAACTCGGGGCACGCTGGAAGGGAATGGGGCTACTCGGGCATCAGGAGGACATCTTCTTCATGAGTCTGGATGAATTGTCCGCCATGGCGGAAGATCCCACCCCTGCCCTTGATCTCGTCACCTCTCGGAGGGCAGAATACGAAGACAGCCAGAACCGACGCTGGCCGAACGCCGTCCTCGCCGGCCAGGAGATCTATTCCGAAACAGGCCTAGCGGAGGGGACGGACGAGGATTTCCTGACCGGGATCGCCGGCAGCCCGGGAGTCGCCACCGGAGTTGCGCGCCTCATCCGAGGCCCCGAGGAATTTGGTCGGCTGGAAAAAGGGGATATCCTGGTTGCGCCGCTCACCAACCCGGTATGGACTCCGTTGTTCGCCATCGCCAGCGGCGTCATCACGGAGGTCGGCGGCATCCTTTCGCATGGTGCCATCGTCGCCCGCGAATACGGCATCCCGGCAGTCATGTCGCTTCCCGGCGCCACACGGCGAATATCTGAAGGGCAGACCATCACGGTCGATGGCAACCATGGCAGGGTCTTCATGGCCACGGGAGGCGCCTGATGTGGAGAATCGTCGCGGCCTTCGGCGGCTACTTGCTCGGATCCATCCCGGTCGCCTGGATCGTCACCTATGTGGCAAAGCGGCAGGATCTGAGAAACCTGGGCAGCGGGAACGTCGGCGTCACCAATGCGGCCATCCAGGTGGCTCGCTGGGCCGGACTGCTGGTGTTCCTTTGTGAATTGGGAAAGGGCGCACTGGCCGCGCTGGTCCCCCGCTGGCTGGGCGCGGATACCGTGACGGCGTATATCTCCGTTTGCGGCGCCATCCTGGGCACTCGCTGGCCGATCTGGCTGCGCCTAAGGGGCGGGCGGGGCAACTCAGCGGGAATAGGGGCGCTGTGTGTGCTCTCCTGGCCGGCGGTTCCCATGCTCGGAGGCATCTGGTTGGCGCTCCGACTTGCCACCAAGAGCCCCTTCATCGCCACAAGGGGGCTTTTGGTCAGCCTGCCCGTCGTGATTGCCCTCCTCGCCCGGTCCTGGCTGGCCGGTGGAGTCGGTTTGCTGATTTCCCTCGTCTACCTCTCCACCCATGATCAGGGGACGGATGACCACCTGTTGATCAAAGGCCGCTGGTCCAGCTTGATTGCCTTCCTCACCATGCCCCCTCGCAAGTAGCCCACTCGCTCCCCCACCTTTCCCTACAGTGCCCGCTCCAATGCCGCCGGCAGCGAGGCGTCATAGACGCGGCCATAACGCCGCGCAAGACGAAAAGAAAACACCTTCCCGGTACCGTATGGGTGGAGTGCGCCAGCCCCCCCATATCTGCCCAACGCCACAGCGTCACTCTTCGAACAGGGCTTGGAGGTGTGTCATGGATCTCATTCGCTTCGCCACGAGCCGGTGGGGCCCACCGCTGGCTGAGGGTCTCTGCAGACAACTGCCGGACGCATGTGCCCACAGCCTCGGCGATCAGATCGCTTCCACGGTGATACGAGATGTGGATCGACCTTTTATGCGCGCTTTGCACGGCAACCTGGCGGTGGCGATGGGCCTCGGCCATGATCATCCCAGGGTGCACTCCGCCGTTGAGCAGGCGTTGAGGAACTGCATCCATAGTTATATCGACTACTTCCAGGCCGTGAAGGATGGAAAAGGTAAACTGCTGGGCAATTGCCGAATTGATCAATGCTTCTTGGAAGACGTTCGCAGGATCAGTGATAGCCATCACGGCTTGATCCTGGTAGGCCCCCACACCTGCCACTTCGAAATCCTCATGCTCATACTGAGCGAGGTCATCCCAAATGCCATTGTCCTGAGCGCCACCGACCTTACTCCGGGTCGGAACGCAATGAATCGGCTGCGGAGGGAATCCGGTGTGGACATCCGGCCCATCTGCCCGGCATCTCTCCGGGATGGCATCCGTCGCCTGCGGCGGGGGGGCGTACTGGCCATGGCAACGGACATCCCGGACGATCGGGGCGAAGATCTGATCTTTTTCAATCGCCGGTGCCGTATGGCAATCGGGCATGTGCGCCTAGCCCAAATCACCAGCGCGGCCATAATGACCGTTTCGGCCATCCGGGTGGGGGATGGCCGATACCAAATCGGCGGGCAGATGATCCCTGCGCCTGCACCCGCCGAGGGCGGCAACTGCGCTCGAATCCTGTGGGCTCAGAGCACTCTGAAATGCACGGAGCAGTTCATCAGAGACCATCCCGGGGAATGGATGCTGCCCGTGCCGATCTGGGGGCCTACAGCCGTGCTTCAGCGCCCAGAAGCGGCACAAACCATCTGGCCTCGCGGCGAACGGCAGGACGCCGTGCAGGTGCAAGCCAGGTAACATGCCCCCGCCTGGCAACGCCGGTCACGGGGAGTCGATAGGAGGGAAGATCAGGATGGCGAGAGTCCAGAAATGCGTATACCATAGGCTACCTTTCGCCGGGCTCGGCGCGCCGATCAAGGGGGGGCGCCTCACAACTCTGTCCATACCCAATTATGGGCAATCCGATCCGCATCGCGGCCCGCCAGATCTGCTCTGAATGTTCTATGACAAGGGACGGAACCCTGGGAGGATATCGCGATGCGAGAGAGGCTATGGATTCTGGCGGCTGCTTCTGCGGTTACGTTGGCTGCCGCCGCGTGCGCCGGCCTCCAGGCGGTCGCTCCAGTTCAAACCACCGCCACGGTCGGGGAGACACAAACGATCACCGCGACGAGGACTCCAGCGGCCACCGAGACTCCCCTGCCCTCATACACGCCCCTACCGAGCCCCACCCCGACTCCCGCGCCGCCGACCTCCACCGTCACCCCCTCACATCCCATTCGAGTGTTTGACGATTTCAGCACGAGCAACGGCACCTGGTACGGGTGTGAGCGGTGCGAGGTGGTGGGTGGCATGCTGCACCTGGGAAAATACCCGGCGGAAGGGGCCGACATGCCGCACGTTGCCTATTGTGAGATGTGCGGGCAGCCTATCAACTACCGCATGGCCGTGGATACCTCGTACCAGGAGGGAGTCAATCAACCCGGCCGAGGCTACGGTTTCGTAGTCAAGCTCACCGATGAATATCTGATGCTGCTGGAAATCTCGACATACCAGGATGTCATCTTCTGGAAATGCGATCATTACAACTGTGAATTCCTCGACGGTAAGTTCTCGGGCTACGTGCAGGTCATTCCCGAGGGCTCGATGAACCGGATCGAAGTTGAGTTCATCGATACGGGCCATGGGACGGCCGACATATACTGCCGGGTGAACGGCCACAACGTGCTGGTGCTGTGGAATCAACCCGCCGATCCCGGATACGTCGGCCTCGAGCTCTACGGGCACAGTCTGGAGATCGCCTATGACAACTTCGAATTCGAGGAATATGAGCCCTTCGGTGCTGACTGATATTCGCCCAGCAGCTGCGGCTCGGCCATAGATATCTGATACAGGCAGCGGCCTGGGGAGGAAGAGGATGAGACGACTATGGGCTTGGGTCGCTGGGGCCCTGGCGTTGGTGCTCATCGCCAGCGGCGCATTCGGATACCTCTTGGCAGCGCGGTATTCAAGCCTCCTGGAAATCGAGACCCGGGAAAAGGACCTGCTGTTGGCGCAGAAGGATGCACTTACCGACCAGCTTGGCGACCTTGAGGTCGAACTCGAAGCCATGCAGTCTCAACAGCTCTCTTTGGACGAAGAACTGCAAACACTGACAGCCACAACGGCCTCTCTGCAGGACACCGCTCGCGACGCCGCCAGCACGATCAGCCAGCTCCGAAGAAGCCTCGAAGAATATGAAGCAGCCTTGCAGGCGAACGAGGACTTGCTGAGCTGTGGATTTGATGAACTGAGCTTCGATTACACAGATGATCAGAGCGTCTCAGTTGATTTGGGGATCTGGGTGGCCGAAATCATGGGGCCGGTGCACCACGTCGAATGGTACCCCTTGTGGAATGACGATTCGACATCGATGCATCTCTACCGAAGCGGTGAGAATGCCACCTACTTCATCGTCTTCTTCAGCGATTCGCCTGAGGAGTCAGTGGAAGGTATCTTCTGGATCGCGGGCAGCTGCTGGCTCGATCGACCCTACGATGCGTTCGCGCCCACCGCGGACGGCCACGTGTGACAGCTCCGGCAACGGGCACCCTCTCCTTGATGTCCCTTGCATGAGGACTACATATCACATGCTCACGGCTTGCGCCGTGAAGCAACCCGGATTGCGTCGCCCGCCCCACGCTGGCCCGTTAGCGATTTCGCGGGAGTCGGGTAGAATCCGCCTCGAGCAGAGCGAGGGAAGATCGAGAAGGGTCATTTCTCTTGAGAAAGACAGAGCCAGAGCAGCCGCGCAATAATCGAGGACCCATGCTGGGCGCCTTCTTGGCTGTGGCGCTTACCGCAGGGATTATCTTGACGTGGAGAGCCATTTCGCAGGAACTGAACCGGCCGCTGGGCCCAACACTGCAACCGATCCCCATCACAGCATCGACCGGGACCCCGCCGCAAGGCGAGCGGATCGAGGCCGGGCAGGCAATTCCCCTCGCCTCGCAGACACCACCGTCCCCGACCGAAGAGCCGCCCACAAGCTGCGGCGGCCCTGAAGAGATGCTGATCCTGGTGGTGGGCGCAGACACCAAGACCGGTTATGGGGGTGCGCACGCCGATGCCATCCGGATTGTAAAGGTCGACTTTGCCACGGGCCGGGTTTCGATACTGGCGATCCCCAGGGATATCTGGGTCCCAGTGGACCGTCTGGAGGATCAGCACATCAGCGAGGGGCGGATCGGGACCGTTTTCCACTGGGGAGGGGCGTTCCTCGGCTGGGACCAGGGGCCGTCCTTGCTGGCCGAGACGCTCTACGACAACTTCGGCTTGGCGGTGGACCACTACATCGCCGTCAATAAACGCAGCTTCGCCAAGGGGATCAATGCCCTGGGAGGGGTGGACGTCTGCCTCCCCGAACCCGTCTACCGATGGACCAGAGAGACGCCCTTCCTTGACGAGGGATGCAGCCGTCTATCCGGGGCGGAAGCGATGTGGCTGAACCGGATTCGCGTGCCCTACAGCGATCTACAGCGCATTGATCGCCAGAACCGCTTTCTGCTCGATTTACGAGCGACTCTGCTGCGCCCAGGCACGTTGAAGGCACTACCGGATATGGTTTCGGCCTTTCGGGAGGGTATCTTGACCGATTTGAGCAAATCTCAAATCGCCAGTTTGCTGTGCATGATCCCGAGAGTTCAACTACAAGACATCACGTTTTTCACGACGGACCAGAAGCTGCTCACGCCTGTCACGTTGACCTCCGGAGCGGAGGTTTTCCAGCCTGACTTCGATGGCATACGGAGGTATGTGAACGACTTCTTGCACGACCGGTTGGATGCCGAGTTGCAGGGGCCCCTGTCCGGCGCCTCTGAGTACGGACGAATCCTTCGATACCTCGGGGTTGAACCCATCCTGATTGTGCCAAGGCACGCCCCCGAGACAAAGCGTAGCGGCCGTATCAATCACTAGACTGGGCAGCAACGCCCACGGGTGAGATCATGGACCACAAACGTGAGCGGGAGCTTACGGCCTATTTCTACAGCCTCTTTCAAGGGGAAGGCTGGGTTCTGAAACGCGAGCTCTTCGCCTCCACGCTGGACATGATGCTCATGCTCAGTGAGCAGGCCGAGCGGGGGATGCGCATCCTGGATGTCGGCGCTGGTGAGTCGAAATACCGACCATTCTTTCCAGATTCTGAGTATCTGGGGCTTGATCTCGCCGTTGGGGAAGCGGACTTCGGCGGCCTGGATGCCATCGCCGACGCCCACCACATCCCCTTAGCGGGTGGTTGCGCGGACATGGTGCTGCTCATGGTGGTTCTCGAACATGTGCAGAACCCGCTCCAGGTGCTGCGCGAGTGCCGCCGGGTGCTTCGGGAAGGGGGCAGACTGGTGGCCTTGGTCCCGCTGACTCGTCCGGAGCATCAAGCCCCCTATGACTTCTTCCGCTTCACGCGCTACGGGGCCGCGCATCTGGTGCACGAGGCCGGCTTTCGGGTGGATCACCTGGAGCCGAGCAACGGCGCGCTGATGACCGTCCTACACTACAGCACCACCTTCTGGCTCCGCATTTGCCGTTCCCGGCTGGTGCCCACCCGCCCACTGAAGGCCGCCCTGGCCTTCGGGGTGCGCCAGGTTGTGCTGAGGGGACTGCTCCCCGTGGTGCGCTTTGTGGAGCGCCGCAAGCGCCACGAGAGCTTCCCGATCTATTTCAATTTGATTGCGGAAGCGGTCGGGTCACCTCGATGAGTATCGTGGGGAGCGCGCTCTGCTTTCAGCGCTCAGCATTCGGCTTTCGGCTCGTCAGCAAGAAGCCGCAACGAGACTCCGTCAAATATGCAGTCTCAGACCGATGGCAGACGGCTGATTGCTGAGAGCGACCATTAATTCTGCAACCCTTCACAGACTTGCGGCATGCGCAATCGCAGATGCATGCCGGTCAGGTCATGTGCGCGGCCAGAATCACCGCCAAGCGCTCGGCGAGCTCGTCCGTGGACCCGGAGAGAAACTCCTTCCGTCGCTCGCGGGTGCTCGCCTCCTCCAACCCAGCGACGCTGGTGGGAGAGCCCGCATCTCCAACCCGGTCAGGCTCGACATCCAAATCACCCGCCCCCCAGATTGTCAGAGACGGCTCGTCAAATACCCGCGCCTTGCACTCAAAGTCCATGAAGCGTGGTTCATTGCAGGCAGTCTGGATGGAGAGCACAGCGGGTATTGGCGCCTCCAAGATCTCGTACCCGCCCGGCAGCTCTCGTCGCGCCATGACCACCTGCCGAGAGAGGTCCAGGCTCACTTCGCTGGCAAGTGTGACCTGCGGGATATCCAACCATTCCGCCAGACCCGCCGGGACTTGGCCCGTCGCCCCGTCCGAGGATTCCTCTCCACATATGATCAAGTTCACCGGGCCCATCTTTCGGATCCCTTGCGCCAGCGTGTAGGTCGTCGCGAGCGTGTCCGCGCCCGCGAATTGGCGATCGCTGAGCAAATAGAGATCATCTGCCCCCATCGCGAGCCCGACCTTCAAGAATTCAACCACGAAGGCGGGCCCCATCGAGAGGACGGAAATGCGGCCCCCGTGCCGGTCCTTGAGCCGCAGCGCGACCTCCAGGGCGTTCATATCGGGCGGGTTGATCTCCGAGCGCACCCCCTCCCTCCGGAGACGCCCGGTCTTGGGTTCCACCCGGATCTCCTCGGGCTTCGGGACGACCTTCGCACAAACCACGCAGTGCAACTCAGACATGCACACCGGCCCCCTGTCTCTCCAAAGCCTGCGTCAACGCCGGGATAAGGCGCTTGGCATCCGCCACCACACAGTAGTCCGCAGACTCGAAGATGGGCGCCTCCGGGTCGATATTGATGGCGACGACCAGGTCCGATTCCTGGATCCCAACCACGAAGTGAAAGGCGCCGCTGATTCCACAGGCCAGCGCGACTTTCGGCCGGCACACCACCCCGGTTTGGCCGACCTGGCGCTGACGCGGGATGTAGCCGTCATCGACCGGCGGTCGGGTGCCCCCCACCTCCCCACCCAGCCGCGCCGCCAGCTCCGCCAACATCCCAAACTCGCCCTCCATGCCGCGCCCACCGCAGACCACAACCGGCGCCTGGGTCAGGTCGATCCCTTCCCCCAGAACCCGTTCCACGACCCGTGTCCGGATCTGGCCCGCCTCTATCTCGACCGGCCGTTCGATGAGCTCGCCCTTGGCGCCGCGTCGCCCCTCACGGACGGGAAAAACGCCCGGCCTGACAGTCGAAATCTGCGGTCTGGCCTCCGGACACTCCAGCCGAGCGATTATGCCGCCGCCAAAACCCGTCACCTGGGAGATCAAGAGCCCGTTCTGGGGATCGAGTTCCAGATCTGTGCAGTCCGCGTTCAGACCGGTCCTCAGCCGGACCGCAAGCCGGCCAGCGAGATCGCGCCCTTCATGCGTGGCGCCGATCAGCAGGATGCTCGGCCTGCCTTCGACCAGCGCTTCGCACGCCGCATGGGCGTAGCCGTCAACGGAGAAATGGGCCAGCAGCGGATGATGCATCGCCCATACCACATCCGCGCCGTGCGCAAACGCCACATCGCTCAGGCCCTCGGTTCCATCCCCGATCACCAGGCCCACCAGGGGCCATCCGGCGTCGTCCGCCAGCTCCCGCCCCTTGCCCAACAATTCCAATGAGACCTTACGAAACCCATCGGCGGATCGCTCGAGGTAGATCCAAAGGGCGTTGGCGGCTTCGGCTTTCCCGTAGATCGAGCTTCTCATCCCGACTCCCGCTAGAGTGAAGATTTCATTTGGAGAAGTGATCAGCAATCACTGCCCCTCAGCCCCATAAGCACCAACTCCGAAATATCCACCACGCGCAGGTCTTCCAGGCCCATGCTCTTGACGCTGTCCTCCAGGCATGACAAGCAGAAGGGGCAAGCGGTGGCGATCACTGAAGCCACACCGGCCGCGTCCCGGACTCGCAGATCCGAGAAACGCTCCCCCGGCGGCGTCTCCAACCACATCCGCCCTCCCCCGCCCCCGCAGCAGACCGCCCCTTCCCTGCTGGCGCTCATCTCCACCAGCTCGACGCCTGGCAAAGCCGCCAGGATTTGGCGCGGAGCCTCATACTCTCCATTCCTGCGGCCCAGGAAGCAGGGGTCCTGAAAGGCAACACTCTTCGCGGGGCTGTGGGAGGAGAACGAGAGCCGGCCCGCGGAGATTAGTTGGTCCAGGTACTGCGTGTAGTGCAGGACCTCTATATGCCCTGCCAGGCCGGGGTAGCGATTTCGAAAGACATCGTAGCAGTGCGGCGAGAGCACCACGATACGGGATGCCCCGCTTCCCAGCAGGGAATGCGTTGTGGCGGCCTCGATCTCGCGGAAGTATGGGCCGTGCCCCATCGACAGGGCGGATTCGCCGCAGCATGGCTCCTCCTCACCCAGGACGCCGTAGGGCACCCCTGCTGATTCAAGCACCCCGGCGGTGGCCCGAGCGATCTCCTGTGCTCGCCGGTCAAAGGAGCTCGTGCAGCCGACATAGAGCAGAATCTCATGCCGCTCAGGATCGAAGCGGGGGACATCCGCCCCGGCGTTCCAATCCCCACGCAGAGATGGGGGCTGGGACCAGGGATTGCCGTTCCAATAGAGCGACCACAGCACGCTGGGCAGGCCGGGAGCGGGCTTCCCCCGCCGCCATGCGATTTCTCGCAACGCGCGAAGGGCTTTGACGATGGGGACACCCCGCGGGCAGTTCGGTTCACACAGTCCACATGCCGTGCACAGCCAAAGGAGCTCAGAGGCCGGACTCCGTCCCAGCTGTGCCTCCCGGATCAACTCGCGTACCGAAAACGTCCCATCTCGAACCTGTCCCCATGTGCACGTCGCGGTACAGACGCCGCATTGGAAGCAAGCCGCTACTGCGCCATCGGTCAGCGCCATCAATTCATCCCGGAGCCCGTCATCCAGGACCCATACCTTCTCAGCTTGGCTCGAATGCGCCTCCACCGCTGCCATCTGCGCCTTCTCTCCTCTCAAACCACCCTCACCCTGCCTCCGGCTGGGTCGTGACTTCCGCTCCCGCTTTCGACTGATAGGCCGCGATCACCTCGTCCATCTCGGCGATCTTCCGTGCGAATTCCTTGCCCTCCGCGGCCGAGACCCACTGAAGCTGCAGCCGATCTGCATCGACACCTTTGCGGGCAAACTTACGCTGCCAATGCTTGAAGCGCTTCCATGTGAGCCGGTTGGCATAGTTGTAGTGGCAGTCGGACCCCGTTTCGGTCAGCCGGCAGCCGGTCACCAGCACCGCTCCGGCGCCCAATTCGAAAGCCCGCTCGACGAACGCCTCTTCGAAGCGCGCCGAGCACATCGTACGCACAATGCGCGCCGAAGTTGGGTACTGGCGCTTCTCGATGCCCGCGAGGTCGGCGCCAGCGTAGGAGCACCAGTTGCAGGTGAAGACCAGGCATTTCGATCCGGGGTCTTCGGCGAGCGCGGCCTCGACTTGTGCGAGGATCTGGCTCTTTGTGAAGTAGGGCATTTCGATTGCGTCGAAGTTGCACTCCGCGGCGCAGGTGCCGCACCCCATGCACGCCGCTTCGATCACCCGTACAACGCCCTCTTTGACCGGTCCGGTGGCCTCCAGCGCGCCGAAGGGGCATACCTTGACACAGCGCATGCAGCCGATGCAGAGGTCCTCATGCACAACCGCCGTGAGCGGCTCCTTTTCGATCACGCCGCGGGAGAGCAGGGCCCCGGCTTTTCCGGCGGCCGCCAGGGCCTGGGCCATGGACTCGCGCACATCCTTCGGCCCCTGCGCCGCGCCGGCGAGGTAGATCCCCTGCGTAGCCGTCTCCGCGGGGCCCAGCTTGGGGTGCAGCTCCATCAGGAAGCCGTCTTCGCTGTGTGCGAGCTTCAGCTCCGCCGACAGGTCATCCTCCGCCGGCCGCAGGCCGACCACCAGCACCAGCAGATCGGTGGGGAACTGCACTCTCGCCCCCAGCAGATGATCATACAGTTCGACCATCCCATCCTGATAGGAGATTGCATCCTGCGGCGCGGAATCAGGGTCATAGCGCAGGAACTGGACCCCAGCGCGCATTGCCCGCTCGTAGAGTTCCTCGGCCCCGCGGCTGTAGGTGCGGACGTCCTTGTACAGAACCTTCACATGCGCACCCGCCTCTCGCACACGGAGCGCCTGGCCGATCATCGAGGTGCAGCAATATCGGGCGCATCCTCGCCCCTCCTGGCGCGAACCGACGCAGGATACGAATGTCACCCGATTCACCCCAATATTGCCGTTTTGGAGCAGGCTCTCCAGTTCCAGGTTGGTGATCACGCGCCCGTCCTCGCCCAAGCCAAACTCGCTCGGCCGGTAAGGCTGTGTGCCCGTGGCGATGATGACTGCGCCCGCCTGCAGGTCCTCGCCGTTGGAGAGATGCGCCATGAAGTTCCCCACCACGCCGTCAATCGTCTCCACCTGCGTTCCCAGGTGGATGCGCACCCCGCTGTTTTCCAGGGCTTTGATCTTCGCCTCCATCAGGTCTTTGGCCCCGATACCGGCAGGCCAGATCTCGCCAAGCTGATTGAGCATGCCGCCGAGCGATTCGGACCGCTCCACCAGATGAGTTTCGAACCCCTGGCCGTTGGCCGACAACGCAGCGCTGATTCCCGCAATCCCGCCTCCGACCACCAGCACCCGGCCAGCCAGCGCCAGCTGTGCCCCCTCCAGCGGCGTCAGCCGGCGCGCCTTCTCCACCGCCATCCAGACCATATCCTTGGCTTTGTCGGTCGCGCCTCTCGGATCGAACTTATGAACCCAGGAATCCATGTTCCGGATGTTCGCCATTTCGAGCAAATAGGGGTTCAGCCCCGCCCGAACCAGCACGCCTCGGAAGATCGACTCGTGCGTCTTTGGAGAGCAGGCGGCGACCACCACGCGATTGATGCCCTCGGCACGGATGGCCGCCTCAATTTCCGCCTGGGTGTTCCCGGCGCAGGAGAACATCTGGCCCGAAGCATATACGACATCCGGCAGGGATCGCGCGTATTCCACCACCACATCTACATCCACCACGCCAGCGATGTTGCTGCCGCAGTGGCAGACAAACACGCCGACGCGCGGCTGGTCGATATCCTCAAGCGGGGGAATCTCCGGCTGGGAGGGCCAACGTCGCTCCGAGACATGGGCCAGCGCCAAGGCCGCGGATCCGCTGCCCTCGGCAACGCTGTCCGGGATATCTTTCGGGCCCGCAGCGCACCCTGCCACATACACCCCATCGCGGGTGGTCGTCATTAATTCGCCTTCGGGTTCTCGCGACCGGACGAAACCGTCCGCATCCAGATCGATTCCCAGGCTTTCGGCCAGCTCCGGAAGGCCTTCTGCAGGGGTGGCGGCGTTGGCCAACACCACCATGTCGTAGTCATCCACCACCCTCACGCCGCGCTCCGTGTCCTCATATGTCACGCGCAGGCCGGCGTCCCCGTTAGGGGTGATTTCCGCCGGCCGACCGCGCAAGAAACGCGCTCCCCCCTCGACAGTGCGATCCCAGAAGGCGTCAAATCCCTTGCCGTAGGCGCGCACGTCCATATAGAGCACATCCACCTGATCCACCCCGTGATCGATGGCCTGATAGGCGTGCTTTATGGAATACATGCAGCAGAAGCGGGAGCAGTAGCGCAAATGACGCCGATCTCGGGATCCCACGCAGAGAACGAACAATATCCCCTCTGGGTGTGTCCCGTCGGAGGGCTTCACGATCTCACCGCCAGTCGGGCCGGCGGAATTGATCAATCGTTCAAATTCCAGCGCGCTGAGCACATCCGGATGCGAACCGTAGCCCAACTCGCGCAACGCCCCGGGGTCATAGCTGTCATACCCGATGGCCATGACCACCGACGCCACCTCCCGCAGGATCTTCTCCTCGCGCGGCATCATGAAGTCAATAGCTCTTGGCGGGCACACTTGATAGCAGCGGTTGCAGGGGATGTAATTGGGCGGGTCGTTCAGACAGTGATCGATGTCGATCAGGTACGCTCCCGGAACGGACTGGGGGATGGGCGTGTAGATCGCCTTGCGCGAAGCCATTCCTGAATCGAACTCGTTGGGCAGCGCAACCGGGCATGCCGCCACACATTCCCCGCACCGCGTGCATTCATCGGTGACAAAACGACCCCGCTTCCGGATGTGGACCTCGAAGGCCCCTGCCTTCCCTTCGAGCCGCTCGACCTCGGCGGGCGAGAGGATCTCGATATTCGGGTGCAGGTCGACCTGCGACATCTTGGGCGCTTCGATGCAGATGGAGCAGTCCAGCGTGGGGAAGTTCTTATCCAGCGCGGCCATGACCCCACCGATGGTGGGCGCCCGTTCGACCAGCACCACCTGCGCGCCGGCGTTGGCCAGGTCCAGGCTGGCCTGGATCCCGGCGATCCCGCCGCCGATGACAAGGACGGAATTGCTCATCCCGTCCGCTCCGCTTCCCGGGCATACGCCCATCCCGCCTCGAACGCCTCCTTGTTGAGCTCCAGGTATGAACTCCGCACCGAAGTCTCGATGGATTTCAGCATCGCCGGGCGCGATACCACATCCGTGACCGCAGTGAAGAAGCCCAACATGACCACATTTGCCACGATGCGCCGCCCGAGTTCCTCCGCCAAGGCAGTGGCCGGGATGGCAAGCGGGCGATCCCCGTCGGCTGGGGTGACCAGGCTGCTATCGATGATCACCTGCGCATCTGGGCGGGCCTGCGGCCGGTAGCGCCCATAAGCCTCCTGGGAAAGCGCCACCAGGATGTCCGCTCGCTGGATGAAGGGGTAGTCAATGGGCCGATCCGCGACCACCAGATTCGTGCTCGAGGCCCCCCCGCGAGCCTCGGGGCCGTAGGACTGCGTCATCACCGCGTGCTGCTGATCGTATAGCGCCATGGCCTTGCCCAAGATGAATCCCGCCAAGGCCACACCTTGACCACCGAAGCCGGAGATGCGTATCTCCCGTCTCACGACGAATCCCCCGCCTTCACCGGCGCATAGGCGGGCCGCTCGCGGTCCACAAACCTCCCTACATAGATGGGCCGATCCTCCCGCAGGTCGATCCCCAGTTCCTCCAGCGGCAGCCCCGAACCCATCTCACACCGGTCCTTGTACAGCAGCATCTCATCCAGCCCCTCTAGCAACGCGTTGGATTTGCCGTAGCCCACGGGGCAGGGGGATAGGACCTCTATGAAGGAGAAGCCCGGTCTCTCAAAAGCATAAAGGATATCGCGCATCACTTGGCGGACATGCAACGTCGTCCACCGGGAGACGAAATTCGCCCCCGCGGCGGCCAATAGGTAGGGAAAGTTGAAGGGTCGTTCCGGGTTGCCGTAGGGCGAGGTTGTGCTCCGCGCGCCAAGCGGGGTAGTCGGGCCAAACTGGCCACCGGTCATGCCGTAATTGAAGTTGTTGGTGCAGATCACGGTGATGTCCACATTCCGGCGGGCGGCGTGGACAAGATGGTTCCCTCCGATGGCCGCCAAATCCCCGTCTCCGCTGAACACCGTGACATTGAGGTCTGCATTCGCCAATTTCAATCCCACGGCGAAGGGGATGCCTCGTCCGTGTGTGGTGTGATAGGAATCGATGTTCATGTAGCCCGCCACGCGCCCCGAACAGCCGATCCCGGAGACCACCACCTGGCGATCCAACGCGATACCAGCATCGAGTATCGCCCGGGCATAGGTGCGCATGGCGATGCCGATGCCGCACCCCGGGCACCAAATGTGGGGCATGCGCTCTGCGCGCAATACCTCGTCCAGCGGATGTGAAGTGACGACCTCAGGCATCGTCAAGGCCAACCACCTCCCGTATCTTCTCCAGGATCACCTCTGGGCGCATCATCGCCCCGCCGGCGTGATGTAGCCCGTGAACCGGCTGCTTGGCGACCCGCTCGACTTCGAGCGCCATCTGTCCCAGGTTCATCTCCGCCACGACAAACGCATCCACCTGCCCTGCGAGCTCTTCGATGGCGCTGCGCGCAAAGGGCCACAGCGATACCATGCGCAGGAACCCCACCGGTATGCCCTCGGAGCGCGCTTCCCGCACCGCTCTGCGGGCAGATCGCGCCGTGCATCCGAATGAGATCACCACCAGGCGCGCGCCGTCCATCCAGTCGCTCTCGACCCGCACGATGTCATCGGCGTTGCGCCGGATCTTCTCTGCCAGCCGCCGCACCAATCTGTCGTGCACGTCGGGCGACATATCGGGGTAGCCGCGCTCGTCGTGCGTCAGGCCGGTGAAATGGACCCGATATCCCTCCCCGGCGTGCGCCATGGGCGGCACAAGATCGTCACCCTCCGGCTGGAAGGGGCGGAATTGCCCGTCTCCCCCGGGCTTGGGGCGCTTGCGCGGCCAGTGGGGGATCTGATCCGCCTCGGGGATCACCACTCGCTCCACCATGTGGCCCACCACCTCATCCGCCATGACCAGCACCGGGACCCGGTATCGATCCGCCACGTTGAAAGCGTGGACCGTCAAGTCAAAGAACTCCTGCGGAGACCAGGGCGAGAAGGCGACCAGGGCGAAATCCCCGTGGGTTCCCCAGCGCGCTTGCATGATGTCCGCCTGCCCTGGCAGGGTGGGCAGCCCGGTGGAGGGCGATCCCCGCTGCACCTGCACCAACACCACAGGAATCTCCAGCATGAGGCCCAGCCCCAAGTTCTCGAGCATCAGGCTGAAACCCGGACCCGATGTGGCGGTCATAGCACGTGATCCTGCGGCTGAGGCCCCCAGAATCGCAGCCATGCTGCCGATCTCATCCTCCATCTGCAGGTAGACCCCCCCGACCTCTGGGAGTCTGCGCGCAAGGCGCTCAGCGATCTCCGAGGAGGGTGTGATCGGATAGCCGCCGAAGAAGCGGCACCCGGCCGCGAGCGCCGCCTCCGCACAGGCGATATCGCCCTGCATGAAATGCTCGCCGGTGAGCACAGACGGGCGGCTCAAGTCTCCACCTCCAGGGTGAATATGGCGAATTCAGGGCAGACCATGGTGCAGAACTCGCAGTGCACACAAGCTTCTTCATGTTGGGGCGCGATCTCGGGGATGTGATAGCCCTTGGCGTTCGTTCTTTCCGAAACCTGGAGCACCTGCTGCGGGCAGAGGTGAACGCAGATCTCGCACCCCTTGCAGCGTTCGGGGATCAGGAAGACCTGGCCGCGCGGGAGATGGACCTTGTCGGCGTCGAGGGGTCTGCGGGCGAACACTCTCATCGCGCTCCTGCCAGCCAGGTCTGCCGCACCGGGCGACCGAAATACGCTCGATTAATCCAATTAATCTAATGTTTTCCGCTTAAAATAAATGCCTCGCCTAACCGCTGGAGACGGACGGCGTGGACCCATGGACTCTTACCTGACATCTTGAGTGTACGTTAATTGCCCAGGGGGGACAAGTATCAAGCGTCAATGACTTCTGTCCTCTCCACTGCGCGCATCGCGCATGGCGCGATGCGGCATGCGCAATGAGCCTTGAGTCCAAGCCATGAGCGCTAGGTCGCCCAACGACGAACGACCAACCGCAACCTCTGCTCCCTCGCTCTCCTGCACCTTTGCACCCCTGCTCCCCCACCCCCCCCCCGCTCATCGCACCCGGGTGCCCAGCAACAGGCCCATGCCAATCAAGCCCGCGCCGATGACGAAATGCAGGCCAAGCGGCTCATGAAGGAGCACCGCTGCCAAGCTGACGCCCACCACCGGCTGCGCGAAGAAGAGCAGCGAGACAACCCCCGCCTCGAGCAGCTCCAGCGACTTGTTCCATAGATACATGGCCAGCGCAGTGGAGACCAAACCCAGGTAGAGCACCCCCAGAACCACCCCAAGGGTGATCTCCCCGACGCCGGTCCGGCTGACTTCCACGGCGCCCAGGGTCAAGCTGATCGGAAGCCCGCCCAAGAAAGCGACCAGGCTGATCTGAAGCATCCCCGCCCGATGCCGCGACTGGCGGATGAGCACGGAATACAGCCCCCATGTCAGCGCCGCGCCGACGAGCGCCAAGTTACCCCAGAATGCGGAAGCGTCCAGCGCCACTTCGCCCGGGTTCAACACTGCGATCACGCCAAGCGACGAGAGCCCCAGCGCGCCGACCCTGCGCCAGGTGGCCCGTTCACCCAGCAGCCAGATTCCGAAGAGCAATATGAAGGTGGGGGATGCGGAGGTGATCAACGAGGCGTTGGCGGCTGTGGAGAGCTTTGTGCCCACAAACTGCAGGCCCACGGAAACCCCGAAACCGATCAGCCCAACCAGGAACAAGCGGGCAAATGCCTTGGCGTCGAGCGAAAAGCCACCCGCCCGGGGCAGGAAAAGCGCCAAGCCCAGCGCCCCGATCCCGAGGCGCAACGTCAGCAGGGTATACGGTGGGATGACATCCAGCACCACCTTGCTGACCACGTACATGCCGCCCCAGATGCTCGCCGCTGTCATGCCGGCCAGGATACCGAACAGGTTCATCCGCACCCCATCGGGCCCGATTATACATGGCGCCCGTGAACGCCCCAAAGAGAGAAAACGGCGCCGGGAGATCCAGCGGCGCCGCGCATGGGTTCGAGTCGCCTTGTCGGCTACATGAAGCGCTGCATCAGCTTATCCAGCGTCTGCTCGGTCGGGCGAGTCATCTCCTGAGGCAGGCGGGTGAGCGGCTGCTCCACCAGATCCTCCACGTCCTCCAGCGATGGAAGGTGCGGGTTGAAGTAGATCAAGCCGGTCACGAGCACGTTGTCTTTTCGGGCCTTCTCCAACAACTGCAGCGCAGCGGCGCGATCGGTCGGTTCATAATCCCGCTCCAGCTTTGCCAGCATCAGAGTCGACCCATCATGCATCTCCACGCTCGTCGTCTCGCCCGGTCGATAATCCACCATGATCTCTTCCAGCATGGGAACCAGGGTGATGTCATGCAGCGGCTCTTCGTGTGTCCGGCCCCACGCATAGCTCTTGGTCGACTCATCTCGATTGTTGAAGGTCACACACGGGCTAAGGATGTCAATCACCGCCGTGCCCTGGTATGCGATGCCAGCTTTGATCAACTCTCGCACCTGCTTGGCGTCCCCGGCGAACGATCGCGCCACGAAGCCGCAGTTGGCGACCAGCGCCTCCATGCAAATATCCACAGGGTTGAACGGGTTCTGGCCAAAGTACTTCAACTCCTGGCCCTTGTCCGCTGTGGCGGAGAACTGCCCCTTTGTCAGGCCATAGACACCGTTGTTCTCGACGATATATAGCATGTGCACATTGCGCCGGATCAAGTGCTTGAACTGGCCCAACCCGATGCTCGCCGTGTCCCCGTCGCCGCTCACGCCGATCGCCTCCAGTGTGCGATTTGCCAGCACCGCGCCGGTGGCCACGGAGGGCATCCTGCCATGCAGGCTGTTGAAGGCGTGCGATTTCTCGATGAAGTAGGCCGGGCTCTTGCTCGAGCAGCCGATCCCCGACATCTTGATCACGCGCTCGGGTGGGATCGAAATCTCATACGCCGCAGCCATGATCTGGCTGGCGATGGAGTTATGGCCGCAACCCTGGCACAAAGTGGTCGGACGGCCTCTGTAATCCTGTCGGGTCAAACCAACCAGGTTCTCTTGCTCCGTCACCGTCATTCGAGTCCCTCCTGCTCCAGCACCGCGTCGGTTATTGAACGCGCCGAGAGCGGCAGTCCATCGTTATGCGCCAGCGATTTGATCCTGACCGCATGCCCCGGATAGTCAAGCTGCAGCAGTTTGCACATCTGACCATCCGTGTTCATCTCGATCACATATACGCGCTCGTGCGCCTGAACGAACTCCTCCACCTGGAAATTGAAGGGCACAGCTCGAAGGCGCAGATAGTCAGTGGTTATCCCACTGGCCTCCAGCCTATCGCGCGCCTCCCGAACCGCTCGATCCGTCGAACCATAGGCAATCAAGCCTATTTCTTCCCCACCCTCCCTGTGGTCGACGACGGGCGCGGGGACCATATCGCGCGCGGTGGAATATTTCCGTCCAAGGCGCTCCATGTTTCTTGCATAATCCTCCGGGCGCTCGGAGTAGTGCGCGTACTCGTCATGCCCGCTGCCGCGTGTGAAGTAGGCGGCCTTCGGATGATCAGTGCCCGGGAGTGTCCTGTAGGGGATTCCATCCCCATCCACATCTTTGTATCGGGCAAACTCCTCCACCTGATCCAAGTCCTCCGCGGAGAGCACCTTCCCCCGATCCATGGGGGTATCGGGATACTCGAAGCGCTTGGAGATCCAAAGGTTCATGCCAAGGTCAAGATCACTCAGGACGAAGATCGGCGCCTGCAGGTGCTCCGCCAGATCAAAGGCTCGCCAACCGAACTCAAAACATTCCGCAGGAGATCCCGGCAGCAGGATCACGTTGTTGGTGTCGCCATGGCCCAGAAAGCGCACGAACAGGACATCCCCCTGGGAGGTGCGGGTGGGCAGGCCGGTGCTTGGGCCCATGCGCTGGATATCCCACACCACAATAGGCACCTCGGCGTAGTAGGCCATCCCAGCGAACTCGGCCATCAGCGAGATGCCTGGCCCGGAGGTGGAGGTCATGGCGCGCGCGCCGGCCCATCCCGCCCCGACCGCCATACCGATTGCAGACAGCTCATCCTCCGCCTGGACGATCGTATAGGTGGCCCTGTTGGTGGCCTTATCGCGCCGCAGCTTGGGGAGAAACTCGGTCAACGCGTCGGCCAAGCTCGAGGCGGGGGTGATCGGATACCAGGCGGCGAAGGTCACGCCGCCGTAAATGGCGCCCAGCGCGGCGGCCGTGTTGCCGTCAACCAGGATGCTCTCGGCATCGCGCTCGCGACGCTCCACCCGGTAGGGATCCACCTTGGTGAGGTTGGTCGCCGCCCACTCAGCCGAAGCGTCCACAACCTGCATGTTGAGGTCGATGGGCTTCTGCCGGCCACCGAAGTGGGTCTTCAGAGCGGAACGGATTTCTTCGCGTTGGATCCCCAAGAGTTCCGCCACTGCGCCGACATAGACCATGTTCTTCATGTAGTCGCGCAGATTGCGGGGGGGATCGACTTCCCGGATGATCTCCTTGACCGGCATCGGGTAGTAGGTGACATCATCGCGGATGAGGTCCATGGAAGTGTCATCCGGATAGTAGCAGACGCCTCCAGAGATCAGCCCTCGCAGATCCTCATGGAAGGTGGCGTCATTCATCGCGACCAAGATCTCCACCGTATCGCGCCGAGCGAGATAGCCCTCATCGCTCGCCCGCACCGTGAACCATGTGGGCAAGCCCTGGATATTGGAGGGGAACAGATTCTTGCCGCTCACGGGTACGCCCATGCGGAACAGAGCCCGGATGATCGCCATGTTGGCCGTCTGGCTGCCCGATCCGTTGACTGTGGCGATGACCATGGAGAAATCGTTGACGATGGTCTCCTGTTCCGCCGGTATGGCGGGTGCCCTGGTCACTGTCGTCCTTCCGTCACTCATTGCGACCGCTCCTTGACTTCAACTTGGCGGGATCCTGCGATCCCGCTGGGCTCTCCATCCGTAGCAGGCGGGATCTGCGGAATCTCATGGATCAGGTCCGCGTGCTCGATCAGCGCTCGATAACCGGCGTCATAGTCACCCTTCGCGATGGCGTCCACCATGCGTCCGTGGTATTCCCATACCCGCTCCAAGTAGCTGAGCTCGTTGTATAGATTCAGGCCGACGGCTTCATAGGCCTCCCAATAAGCCTCCAACAGCCCCGAAACGAAGGGGTTGTCCAGCCGGGAATAGATGGTCATGTGCAGGTCTCGGTGCTCGGAGTGCGGGATTTGGACTGGCCGGCCGGCCAGCTTCTCCCGGGCGCGCGCCACCAGACTCTGCAAGTGCTCGACCTCCTCTCCGCGCAGCATGCCCACCGCCTCATGCCAGAAGGAAACCTCGATGTGCTCACGCAGCAGCCAGAACTTGCGGAACAGGCCCGGATCCAATCCCAGAGCATATAACAGGCTGATGCGCACCCCCGGCCCAAACACGTATGGCAGGGAGCGGATCCCCGTCTTGGGCCGAACCTCCACAAGCCCCAACAGGCGCGCCACTTCCAATTGTTCGCGCAGTTTCCCGGTGCTGATTCCCAACGATTCCGCCAATTCGGGAATCGGCGGAAGACGATCCCCCGGTTCGGAGGCACGCTCCGCCAGGTAGGTCATGAATTCCGAGCACTGATCGATGGCCATCTCCGTCGCTCCATTCATATGATTAATATAATCCATTAGATCAATATAATTGATCACAGTATAGCCCCCATAAAGGCGATCGTCAACTGGTGCTTTGGGCATGGGGATCATGTCTTGGGCAACCGCGCGCCGTCGATGAAGCGGTGTGGGCTTCCTGCTATGCACCCCTTCTTGCACATATCGATCATGCCAGTCCGAGCCCGCGGTCGTTGGTTCCCCTCGCCGCCACCCGGCGGCTTTCTGGTAGAATTCGGCCTGTGATAAAGGGAACTGGAACAACCTTTCTGCGCTCTTTCCTGATCGGCCTGCTCGCCGTCGCAGTGATCGCTTTCCCCTGGATCATCGTGGTGCAGACGTACGCCGGCCGCATCCTGGCCGCGGCAGATGCATTCCCCTATCCGGTCGGCATCGTCTTCGGCGCCGGGTTGCGCCGCGATGGCCGCCCATCTCCCATACTCGCCGACCGAGTGCGCACCGCAGTGGACCTGTATCGTAGCGGCAAGATCCACAGGCTGCTCTTGAGTGGTTCCGTTTCGGCCGGATATGACGAGCCGCAGGCCATGCGCCAGCTGGCGCTAGAGCTTGGGGTTCCCGATGAGGATTTGCTGCTCGATCGCGGCGGATCGCGCACCTTCGAGACCTGCCGGCGGGCAAAGGTGGAGTTCGGGATACAGCGCGCGATCCTGGTCTCCCAACGCTTCCATCTGCCGCGCGCTCTGGCGATTTGCCACGGGCTGCAGGTCGAGGCTGTGGGGGTCGCCGCCGATCGACGGACCTACTATGGATCCGCTCAACGGTATTGGCAGCTGAGAGAGATCCCAGCTACCCTGGTCGCATTCCTGGATCTGCTCTTCACGCGGCAACAAGCCGCCGGCACACCGGGCTACGTGAATGAAATCGTATTGCAAAGGGGTTCCGAGAATGGATCGTGATGCCGCGCTGGGCATCCTGGATGAGTTCGTGCGCAACGAGAACCTAAAACACCATATGTTCGCCGTGGAAGCCGCCATGGCCGACTACGCGCCCCGATTCGGCGAGGATCCGGGACTATGGGCTCTGTCCGGGCTGCTTCATGATTTCGATTGGGAGATCCATCCGACCCTGGATGAACATCCGCAGGCAGGAGCGCCTCTGCTGCGGGAGCGCGGCGTGCCGGAAGTAATCGTGGAATGCATCCTCAGCCACGCGGACCATACGGGTGTGCCACGGGAGAGCAACATGCAGCGCGCGCTGTACGCCTGTGACGAGATCACCGGCCTCATCACGGCAGTGGCATTGGTGCGGCCGTCACAATCTGTCCACGATGTCAAGCTGCGGTCCGTGCGGAAGAAATGGCGAGATGGCCGCTTTGCAGCGGCCGTGGATCGCGGGGAGATCGCGCGCGCCGCCGAGGAATTGGGGGTCGATACGTGGGAGCACGTCGGCAACGTGCTCGCGTCCATGCAGCGCATCGCCGGGGATCTTGGACTCGAGGGGCAGACGGCGGCGTGATATCGCATCTCTCGGCTGCAAGACGGGGCGATTCACCTCTCATTTGGGGCATCTTGGGCATTGCGCGCTCAATTGGTATAATGCGGCGACCTAGTGGAATTCGACCTGTTTGAGGACAATGGCTGACAAAGATCCTAAGTCCAGTGGTGAAGAGAATATCTGCCCCCGCTGCGGCACACGTCTCGCCGAATCGGCCACCCGCTGCCTGGTGTGTGGCACGGAAATTCGCCCGGAGAGCGACCCGATAACCCGGGGCAGGAGTGGGCCACAGGTCACTCTATCGCTTCCCCTGGCGGGCGGCCTGCTGGCGGTCTTCGCTTTGCTCTCCGCAGGCATCACCTTCGCAGCGGTCAGATTGACAGGCATCGCCGAGACAGAGGAGCCGACGGTGACGGTCACCCCCACTACCACGGTCACAGCGACCATGCAGCCGACCGCCACCGACACGCTATTGCCCACTGAGACAATGCTGCCGCCCAGAGAGCACACCATTATCGAGAACGAGACCTGCATTGGGCTGGCAGCCTACTATGACGTGTCGGTGCGCTCGATTCAGGATTTGAATCCCGGCTTGCAGTGCGAGATGCTCACTTTGGGAAGCGTCGTGTTGATTCCATATCCCACCCGCACACCGACCCCCCCGCCGACGGCGACGCTCTCTCCAGGGGAAGCCACTGAGGTCGCCTGTGACAAGGTTACCTACACTGTGCAGGCGAACGACACTTTGAGCGGCATCGCCGCCAACTACAACGTAGAGATCCAAGGCATCATGGACTACAACGGCATGCCAAATCAAACGGTATTCGAAGGCCAGGTTATGATTATCCCCCTTTGCCGGCGGCTGCCGACGCCTGGGCCCACCCCTACCGAGACGCCGCCGCCTCCTTACCCTGCGCCCAACCTGCTGCTGCCCCGCGATGGAGAGGCCTATACGCTCGCCGATGACACGATTGCGCTGCAATGGGCGGCTGTGAGCGAGCTGCGGGAGAGCGAGTATTATCAGGTGACAGTGCTGGATGTGACCGAGGGGTCAGGCACGCAGCGCCGCGTGGACTACGTGAAGGACACAAAGTATCTGATCCCGACCACCTTGCGGCCCAATTCCGCCACGGCGCATGTCTTCCGCTGGTGGGTGACCACCGTGCGACAAATCGGCACTCAGACGGGAGGTGATCCCATCTTTGAGCCCGCAGGGGCCGAGAGTGCGCGGCGCGATTTCACCTGGTCCGGATCAGCAGTGGGGCCGACCCCCACCCCCTGATCGCCACCTCAATCCAGCCGAAGCGGGCACAGGTGAAATCTGTGCCCGTTCTCTATCTGTGATCTCCCACTCTGCAGCTCGGGATCGCCGTCCGGTGTCGTTAGAGCTTGAGCGCTTTGATTGTCTCGCGAACGTGCTGAGCTGAGTTTTCAAGGGCGGCTTGCTCCTTGTCATCCAAATCATATTCGATGATCTTGCGCAGACCGCCCGCGCCCAACTGGCAGGGCACGCCGAAGAAGATGTCCTGCTGACCGTACTCCCCCTGCAGATAGGCGCTCGCCGGCACGATCAGATTGCGATCCAGCAGGATGGCTTCAACCATCTGCGCCAGCGCGGCCCCTGGCGCATAGAACGCACTGCCCTTCTTCAACAAGGAAACGATCTCGCCGCCTCCCTTGCGGGTGCGCTCCACAATCGCGGCCAGCCGATCTGAGGGAATGATGTCCCTGAGGGGCACGCCTGCCACGTTCGAGTGCCGCACCAGGGGGACCATATTGTCGCCGTGCCCACCCAGGACATAGCAGTGGATGTTTTGCACGCTCACGCCCGTCTGCATCGCCACGAAGGCCCGCATGCGAGCGGAATCCAGAATTCCTGCCTGCCCGATCACCCGTTCCCTGGGCAGCCCGGATACCTTCAGCGCCAGATAACACATCACATCCAGTGGGTTGGTGAGCATAACCAGGACGGCTTCTGGCGAGGCATCCAGGGAGCTCTCAACCGCCTTGCGGACGATCTCGCTGTTGGCGGACAATAGATCATCCCGGCTCATGCCCGGTTTGCGAGGCAGGCCTGCAGTGATAACCACGATGTCGGAACCCGCAGTCTCCTCATATCCGTTCGTGCCGGTGATCTTCACATCCGAGCCGATCACCGGCAAGGCTTCCGTCAAGTCCAGTGCTTTGCCCTGCGGCATACCTTCCACGATATCGACCAGAACCAGGTCCGCGACTTCCCGTTGGGCGAGCCAATGGGCGGTTGTAGCACCCGTTTGGCCGGCCCCAATAATGCTGACTTTAGCCATTTTTCCTCCAATTGTTCTTGGGCTTGCTTGCGCCGTTTCCCCGCCCTTTCGGGCGGTGTCCCCCGCAGGCGGGGCCATTTCATCCGGGGTTTAGGCCCGGGGAAAGAACCAAACCCCGGTGGAAGGTGGTCGTTCCACGCCCGTATCCATGTCGGCATCCATGACTGCGATGCCGGATCCGCTCTCCACTCGGCCGATGGGCCATAAGGGAACCCCCCGGATATTCGAGTCTGAAAGCAGGTCGCCGACTCGGCTTTCCGGAACGGCCAGCAACAGCCCGCCGGAGGTCTGGGCATCGAAGAGCAGCATCTTGGCGACTTCGCTGATCGGGTCGTCGAATGCCACGGCGGGAGCGAAGAACTGCATGTTGTCGGCGCTGCCGCCCGGCCAGGCGCCGGCCAGCGCATACTGATCGGCCCCCGCCATAAAGGGGATCGATCGCAGGCACAGCCGCAGGCGCACACCGGAAGCCTCGGCCAACTCCTGAGAATGGCCAAGCAGGCCGAAGCCGGTGACATCGGTGGCCGCCCGCACGCCGTGTTGGCGCGCCAGCGCGCTGGCGGGGGCGCTCAGCCTCTTCATCCAGTCCACAGCCGCGGAAACGTGATCCGAACCGGCGATTTCGCGCTTCAGGGCGGTCGTGATCACCCCCGTGCCAAGCGGCTTGGAGAGCACGAGCACGTCTCCAGGACGGGCGGAGGTTTTGGTCATCAATTGATCCAGCTCCACCAGGCCAAGTGCTGCCAGGCCGTACTTGGGTTCGTCATCCTGGATAGTGTGGCCGCCGGAGATCGCCGCGCCGGCCTCTCTCACCTTGTCGGCGCCCCCGAGCAAGATGTCCGCGGTTACGTCGGCCGGCAGATTCGGGGGAAAGCCGGCGATATTGAGCGCCATGATTGGCGTGGCCCCCATCGCGTACAGGTCGGAGAGCGCGTTGGCCGCGGCGATCGATCCATAGTCGTACGCGTCGTCGACCACGGGCGTGAAGAAGTCGGTGGTCACAACCAGCGCGCGGACATCGTCCAGACGCCACACGGCGGCGTCGTCCGGCTCCCCCAGCCCGACCAACATATCAGGGTAGTCCTGCGGTCGGAACATCTCTTGCAAGGGGCGCAAGACCTGCGCCAGCGCTTCCGCGCTCAGCTTGGACGCTCAACCAGCGCAGGCCGCCAGACTCGTCAACCGGATCTGGCGGCCCGATCTCGCGGCCTCGTCGCTTTGGATTCCGCCTGCACGGCTTTCCATGCCACCACCTCTCCAGAGCATTTTAGGCGGCGCCCTGGGCGCTGTCAACGGACGGAGGTGCATATGCCCCCGGCGACTGAAGTCGCTGCAACC
>CAYMCO010000035.1:0-62217 GCA_964388955.1 uncultured Anaerolineaceae bacterium
CTATAGACAGCCAAGGATGCACACAGAATTTCCACCACTTGACAAGACACAGACGGGAAGTTCGTCCCACGTATCCTGCATTCCCCCCTCAAACAGGTTGATCAACCCGGGGAGTTGATCCGCGTCCTTCGTCATGCTCAATATTGTATTTCATCCACAGCACGTGGGTCAGCGGAAGCGGAATATCCCACGGGGGAGTACCAGAGTACTTGCTTCTCCACCTTCCCCTGTGGATAACTCGCCCTTTGGCTGTGGATAACCCATCCCCTCTGTGGATAACTTTCCCAAACGAACCCCCCGCACGGCGCCCGAAGCCCTCCCCATCAGATCGATCTCGGCCCCGCGAGCTGGTATCCACTTGTCCCCAATCTATTCACTGCCGGGCTGTGAGGTGGGCATCCCATTCCGCCCATATATGTGGAAGGGCATCTCCGCTAACCCCCAAGAAGCGCCGCAGAACGCATCCGGATGGATATTTTTCCACAAATCCACAGGGCCTACTACTACTACGAGGAATCAATATATTCACAAATGAATAAGAATCTATGGACATCGAAAAAACAGCTCCAGAAGACAAAGTGCGCTTGAAGTGCCTTCTGGAGCTGTTCGGGTGAGGTGCAGAAATCGCCCCCGGCTAATCTCTTTCGATGTCTATGCCCAGCCCCGGAGACGAACGGCTTCGGCCACCCGGTCGACGGCGACCAGATAGGCGGCCAGGCGATTGTGAGCATTGTGCCGCTGGGCGGCAACATGTACGGCGTGGAAGGCGGCGGTCATCTTCTGGTCCAGGCGTTCGTGGACGAGATTCTCCTCCCAGTAGTAGTCATATGCGTTCTGGACCATTTCGAAGTACGACACGGTGACACCACCGGCGTTGCACAGGAAGTCCGGTATGACGTAAACCCCATTGTCATGCAGAATGTGGTCCGCTGCCGGCGTTGTCGGGCCATTGGCAAGTTCGACACTGATCTTGGCCTTGATGCGTTCCGCGTTGTCTTCCGTGATCACGCTCTCGAGGGCGGCGGGCATCAGCACGGTGACATCCAGTTCGAGCAAGTCCTCGTTGCTGATGTTTTCGGTGCCGGGGAAGTTGATAACGGATCCGGTCTCCTGCTTGAAGGCGAAAACGTCTTCGTAGTCGAGCCCGTCTTCCTTATATATTCCCCCTTTGGAGTCGGACACTGCGACGACCTTCAGCCCCAGCAGGTCCACTCCCAGCTTGTGACCGAAGGAACCGGCGTTCCCATAGCCCTGAATAGCGGTCGTGGCTCCACCCAGATCAATCCCCAGAACCTTGCCGGCTTCTCTCAGGGTGTAGATTCCCCCGCGCGCGGTAGCATCACCGCGGCCGGCGGAGCCACCCAGGGGAAGGGGTTTGCCGGTGATGACGCCAAATTCGTTGTAGCCCTTGAGGAACGCGTACTCATCCGCCATCCAGGCCATGATCTGCGGGGTGGTATACACGTCAGGGGCGGGGACATCCTTCTCCAGTCCGATGATGCGTCCGACTTGACGCACATAAGCGCGGCTCAGACGTTCCAGCTCCCCCTGGGACATTTCCTTCGGGTTGCAGATGATGCCACCCTTGGCCCCACCGAGTGGGATGTCGACGACGGCTGTCTTCCAGGTCATCCAGGCGGCGAGAGCACGCACTGTGTCGATTGTCTCATCTGGATGGTAGCGGATGCCGCCTTTCGTCGGCCCGCGCGAGTCGTTGTACTGCACCCGGAACCCATGGAAAACCTTCGTGGTGCCATCGTCCATCTTCACCGGCAGGGTAACGTGCAGTTCTCGCAGCGGCCAACGCAGCAATTCGTGGATGGCCGGATCGAGGCCGAGTACTTCAGCGGCCTCATCCAGCTGCTGTTGCGCGACCTCAAAGGGATTGGGACTTTCTGTTACCATAGTTCTATGCTCCTCTTTTAGTGTGGGTGATCTATTCGGCGGACCAACCTTGAGGGGGTGCGGCATCGGCCGATGGCGACACAGCATGCGATCTCAGCAGATTGAATCCTTGGCGCCGCACTCCCGATGGCTGGTCGCCAAGTGAGCGGATGTGCCCCCGCTGCCCATCCATCACCATAAACGGTTGCCAATGGTGGGTCAAGGATTGAGGTCAATCAAGGGCCGTGACGATCTTCCTTCTCTCCCAACGCCGCGTATAGACGCTTGCGGAGGACTTGTGGATTGGCCCTGCCCCCTGTTGCCTTCATCACCTGCCCAAAGAACCAATTCGCGATGCCTTCCTTCCCGTCCAGGTACTCTTGCACCAGGTCAGGGTTCTCCTTAAGAGTCTCAGCGATCAATTGGTCGATCGAAGACAGGTCATCCACTTGGGAGAAATCGCCGGCACGCAAGATCTCATCCGGAGGGTGCCCGGTTTCAAACACTCTCCCCAGAATCTCCTTCCCGCTGGCGGCGTTGATCTGGCCGCTCTCAACCCAATCGACCACCTGTGCCAAATAGCCGGGGGAAACCGGGCTTTGATGCACAGGGACCGCTGCCTGGTTGGAGAGGGCGAAGAGCTCTCCGGTGAGCCAATTGGCGATCTTCTCAGGGGTGGAATCGCTGGCGCAGACGGTGCGCTCGAAATAGTCTGACAGGGGCGGATCCTGAGTGAGGACTTCGGCGGCCTCCGGCGCCAAACCATAGCCCGAAATGAATCTCTCTCGCTTGGCGGCGGGGAGCTCAGGCAATTGGGATTGGATCTGCCGTATCCATTCGGGGCGCACCACCAGGGGCGGTAGGTCAGGCTCCGGGAAGTAGCGGTAGTCGTGAGCTTCCTCCTTGCCCCGCTGGGGGACAGTCACTTCACGGCCTTCATCCCATCCGACAGTTTCCTGGACGACCGCCCCCCCTTGCGAGAGCACCCGACTCTGGCGTCCGATCTCGAAAGACACGGAGCGGTCAAGGGCTCGGAAAGAGTTCAGATTCTTGATCTCGGTGCGCACGCCGAGCTGCTCGGAGCCAATCCTGCGCAGCGAGACGTTGGCTTCAAAGCGGATGACTCCTTTCTGCATGTCACCGCTGTTGACCTCCAAATAGCGGAGCAGTGAGCGCAGGGAAGTGGCATAGGCGCGCACCGCCTCGAGAGAATGCAAATCGGGCTCGCTCACAATCTCGAGCAGAGGGACCCCTGAGCGATTGTAGTCGACCAGCGAGTACTCGCCATAATGGGTCAGCTTTCCCGTATCCTCCTCGAGGTGAACGCGCCGGATACGAACCCGCTTCGAGTTGCCGTTCACGTCGACTGACAGCCATCCGTCGTGGGCGACGGGCAGTTCGTACTGGCTGATTTGATAGCCCTTGGGAAGGTCCGGATAGAAGTAATTCTTGCGGGCAAAGACACTGGTTTCGGAGACGTCGCAGTTGAGGGCGAGAGCCACACGGATGGCGTACTCCACGGCGCGAGAGTTGATCACCGGCAGGGACCCCGGAAGGCCGAGGCAGACTTCACAGACGTGTGTATTGGGTTCGGAGAGAGTGGTATCGGCCACTTCGCAGCTGCAGAACATCTTGGAGCGGGTCAGCAGCTCGGCGTGTACTTCGAGACCAATGACCGGTTCAAACATCATCCGCGGATCCTGGGAAAGGGTGTCTGCCGTGGCAATTGTATCAGCCTCCGGGGAGTAGCGGAGCAGCCCTCGGGGGACGATATTTGCCTGCGGCACTGCAGCGGGCCAACCAGGGCTCCCCGTTGATCGGGACGGATCGGACGGGGAGCGAGGAGGACGATGGATGGCGGGGAGCAGAAATCAAAGGCGCTAAAGCAGTTCCTCCAGGGCCGTGAATTCCATATCGAAAGCTTCCGCTACGGCAGGGTAGGTCACATGCCCGTGGAAGGTGTTCACGCCCAGCGCGAGCCCGGGGTCTCTGCGGACAGCATCCTCCAGCCCATGGTCGGCCAACTTGAGCGCATAGGGGAGCGTTGCGTTGGAGAGGGCATAGGTGGAAGTGCGCGGCACGGCGCCGGGCATGTTGGTCACCATATAGTGGACCACGCCGTCCACGAGATAGGTCGGGTCGCTGTGTGTGGTGGGATGGGAGGTCTCCATGGAACCTCCCTGGTCGATGGAGACGTCGACGACCACAGTGCCGGGGTTCATACTGCTGATCATCTCCCGGGTGACCAGGTGGGGGGCGCGTGCGCCGGTCACGAGCACGGCGCCGACCACCAGATCTGCGACCCTCACCGAATCCGAAATATTCCGCAGGTTGGAGGCCAGGGTGGTCAGATTGCCATGCAATACCTCACTCAGGTAGCGAAGGCGGTTGACATTCTTCTCGATGATGGTCACGTGCGCCCCCATCCCCAGGGCAATTTGGGCCGCGTTGGTGCCCACCACCCCTCCGCCGAGGATTAGTACGTCGGAGGGGCGAACGCCCGGCACTCCGCCAAGCAGCTTGCCTCGCCCCCCGTTCATCTTCTCCAGGAAATAGGCGCCGACTTGAATGGACATTCGCCCGGCGACTTCGCTCATGGGAGTCAGCAGGGGCAGGGAGTGATCCCGTTTTTCGACGGTCTCGTAGGCGACGCTGTTGACCTTCCGCCTCACCAGCTCAGCCGTCAAACCTTCCTCCGCGGCCAGGTGGAGATAGGTAAACAGCAGAAAGCCCTCCCGGAGATACGCAAACTCGCTCTCCTGCGGTTCTTTGACCTTCATGACCATCTCCGCTCCGGCCCAGACATCTGCGGCGGAATCCAGGACCTCGGCGCCGGCGGCCGCATATTCGGCGTCAGTGAAGCCGCTCCCTTCGCCAGCCCCTGCTTGCACGAGCACGCGATGCCCAGCCGCCGTCATGGTCTGGGCTCCGCCGGGAGGAAGCGCTACCCGATATTCGTTATCCTTTATTTCCTTGGGGACGCCGACGATCACGAGCCACTCCTTTCCCTAATGCGGTGAGGGCGGGGAGCCCATGGGCGCAGATGCCTCATAGCAGCTCCACCTCCCACGAATCTGCAGAGAGGTCATAGTGCAGGATGAAGCCTCGCTCCCCTTCGGTTCGAACCCGATAATGGAGCTTCTCCGGGGTTCTCCATCGTGAGAGCACCGAGCGGATCTCATAGCGCTCTCCATCCCAGTGAACCGCCCTCGGCCGGTGAGCATATGCATGGCCGGAATAGCATTCCACCGAACTCGACGCCATTCTAGCCCTTTCCTCCGTGCTCCGCCACACTTCCGGAAGGCCGATCGGCCTTGGTGTTCATCTTCGCCCCGGCGAGCGGTGAGGGCTGCCCATCAGAGGGAGTGCACCTCCGCGGTGTCGCCGACGTTCAGAGTGTGGAACCGTCCCTCGACGGTTGCCGACCGGCCGACCAGGCTGGATGTCAGCAAGCTGTCCTTGACCTGTGCACCGGCGTCGATGACCGAGTCGCGTATAATGGATCCCTCCACTCTGCAACGGGCTTCGATGGAGGCGTGCGGGCCGATGATGGAAGAGTGGATCTCTGCTTCCGGATGGATGAAAACCGGCGGCCGAACCAGCACACTCTGGCGCTGCTGTGCGATGGGCGTGTTATCGCGCCCGTTTTCCAGCAAGTAGCGGTTGGTTTCCAGCAGCGCCTCCGGCTTTCCGCAGTCCTTCCACACACCGACGGTCTCCACGCGCATTTTCAGACCCTGGTCCAGCAGGATCTGTATGGCATCCGCCAGAAAATACTCGCCCTTCAATTTTTCACCCCGTGCCAATTGCTCTTCGATGGCTCCCAGCAGGCGCTCTGCATCTTGGAAGTAGTAGAAACCCACGACGGCCAGGTTGTTCTTGATGTCCTTGGGTTTCTCAACCAACCGCCTCACCCAACCATCCGGGCCCACGTCTGCGACGCCAAACCGGCGCGGGTCGGGCACTGCTTTCACCCATATGACGGCGTCCGCAGTTTCGGTCCTGAGGAAGGCCAAGTCGGTCTCAATGATCGTGTCGACGAATACCATCAGGATCGGCCCCTGCAGATATTCACGGGCCAGCCACAGGGCGTGGGATTGTCCGATGAGCTCATCCTGCACCACGAACTTGGCGTTGAGTGAAGGATACGCGCGTCCGATATAGTCCTCGATTTGGTCCCCCAAATAGCCAACAATGAAGACTGCCTCGTCGATGGATTCGAGCGTCCCCAACATATCCAATATGTGTCCCAAGACAGTGTTTCCGGCCAAGCGGATCAGTGGTTTCGGCTTTGACCAGGTATGCGGCCGCATGCGTGTGCCATAGCCTGCCATGGGCAAGATGATCTTCATAGGGGCGGTTTCTCCTTGTGCCAATCTGTGGCGCATTGATAGGCGTGGGTCGCGCGGAGCAGCCCGCCCTCGCGCAGGTGAGGGGCCATCAATTGCATGCCGATGGGCAAGCCCAGTTCGTCGAATCCGACGGGGAATGAGATTCCCGGGACCCCGGCAAGATTCGCGGGCAAGGTGAAGACATCCTCAAGGTACATGGCGAGGGGGTCATCGCCATGCTCTCCGATCGGGAAAGCGGTTGTCGGTGCGACAGGGCAGGCGATGAGATCGACCTCCGCAAAAGCGGAGTCGAAGTCGGATTTGATCAGCGTGCGCACCTTCTGCGCCTGTCCATAGTAGGCCTCGTAGTAGCCGGCAGAAAGGGCATAGGTCCCGAGCATGATGCGACGTTTGACTTCTGGGCCGAAGAGCTGGCCGCGTGTCGAGGAATAGTTGCCAAGCAGATCACCGGTCTCAACCCGCGGTCCGAAGCGGATGCCATCATAGCGCGCCAGGTTGGCGGAAGCTTCGGCGGGGGCGATAAGGTAATACACCGGCAGGGCCAGATCGGTGTGTGGCAGACTGATGTCGACGGGAATCGCGCCCAGATCCTCGAGCGCGGCCACCGCGCGCCGAACGGCGGCATCGATCTGGGGCTGAATGCCTTGGATGAAGTATTCGCGAGGCACGCCGATTCGGACGCCCGCCATGTCCGGTCCAGAGAGCGAGATCTCGGGCACCGCATCGGGCAGGCTGGTTGAATCCAGGGGGTCGTGGCCGGCCATGGCCTCGAAAATGGGGACCAGATCCTCGGCGCTTCGGGCCAACGCCCCGACTGTATCCAGCGATGAGCCGTATGCGATCAGCCCGTAGCGGGAGACTCGGCCGTATGAGGTCTTCAGCCCGGTCACTCCGCAGAAGGAAGCGGGTTGGCGCACGGACCCCCCGGTGTCGGTGCCCAGCGCAGCGGGGCACATGCGAGCCGCCACAGCCGCGGCCGAACCGCCGGAGGAGCCGCCAGGAACTCGGGTAAGATCCCACGGATTGTGCGTTGTCCCGTACGCCGAGTTCTCCGTCGACGATCCCATGGCGAACTCATCGGTGTTGGTCTTGCCCAAGGGGACGATTCCGGATTCCAACAAACGCGCCACGCTGGTGGCGGTGAAGGGCGGCCGGTACCCCTCCAGGATCTTCGACCCGCAGGTCGTCGGCACGCCCTGCTGACTGAGGACATCTTTCACCGCCATAGGGATACCGGCGAGGCGCGGCAGGGACTCCCGCTCTCCCGCCCGCCAGGCCGAGATGCGCCGGTCGGCGGAGTCGGCGCAGGCGAGCGCCAGGTCTCCGGTGCGGGCCAGAAAAGCATGCACCCTGTCATCGAGTGCATCCGTGCGGTCCAGACAGGCTTGCGTCAATTCGCGGGACGAGAATTCGCCCTCTCGCAGGGCATTTGCTGCTTCCGTTAGTGAGAGATCCGTCAATTCCGACATCTGGGCACCCAGTGGCAGCGTGTTACGGTTCGATATCGAGCACCGGCGGCACAAGAAACATGTTCTCTTCCATCCTGGGCGCATTCGCCAGAACTTGGTCCCTCGGCAGGCAGGGTTGGGGTTTGTCTGGCCGTAAAGGTGCTTGCAGTTGAAGCACCGTGGCGGTGGGAGAGATGTGGGAGGTGTCGATCTTCTGCAGGCGGGCGGCGTAGTCCAAGATCGCGGAGAGCTGCTCCGTGTAGCGGCGTTCCTCCGCGGGGGTCAATTCCAGGCGTGCCAGCTGGGCGATGTGTCGTACTTCCTCGATATCGATGGCCATGACCAAGCCATTATAGCAGAGAGACGCCCCCCTTCGTCTCTTCTTTCGAGCATGAAGTTCTCTCGCCCGTCATCTTGATCCCATGGGCCAAGGGATGGCCCCTGGGCATGGCCGCTGCGTCCCTGCCATGGGACGGGCGGCGCCCCGATCCGGCAGCGCGGCGCCCGTTGGGCGCCATATTTCTGCAGTCCGGCGCGGCGGCACGATGCGCTGTTCCTCGGGAGGTCGCAGAATTGTCGCCTAGTGGGCGGTGTAGCGCGTCGCGGCGAAAAGCTCCGCCAGTGCGACGGTGGCGGCGCGTTCGCCGGCGTGGATCAACTCGTCGATGCGGGTGTATCCGGAAAGCATGCTGACACCGGCAGGGATAGCGGGGCGGATGAGCAGGTCCGGCGGATACTGCTGCAGACGCGCCTCCACCGCCTTGGACATCAGCAGGGTGACGGACTCTTCCACCGTGGCGAGGGTGCGCGCCAGGCCGTCGGGAAGCCAGCCGGTGTTGGCGTACTTCTCGGAGAAGTCGGAGAAATCTCCTTCTGGGTTCGGCTCCACGTCGATGGCGATCACAAACTCCGCCCCCAGCTTACGGACGGCGTCCACGGGCAGATTGTTCAACAAGCCCCCGTCGACCAATCGACGGGAACCGACTTCCACGGGGGCGAACAGACCGGGGACCGCGGTGGTGGCGCGCAGAGCGACGTGCAGGGGGCCATCGCACATGACCACTTCCTGGCGGGAGTTCAGGTCCACCGCGACGAGGGCGAGCACACGATCCAGGTCGGAAAACGTGCGATTCCCGAGGCGGGTCTCGAAGTAATCCTGCAGGCGGTTACCGCGCAGCAGACCCTGATCCGGGAACTTGGCATCCACCAGCCGGAGCAGTTGGCGTGGCCGGGTGAAATCTCTGGCCTCCTGTTCGAGATGGGCCGCATCCATACCGGCCGCATATCCGGCGGCGATCACGCCCCCCATGCTGGTGCCAGCCAGAAACTGAACGGGAATCCCCCTCCGTTCCAAGACCTTGATCACGCCGATATGGGCCAGGCCCCGCGCCCCCCCACCGCTTAAGGCCAGCCCGATCTTGGGCCAGCGTAGCCCCCCGCGAAGGTAACTGTCCCCGTCCAGCATGCAGTGCACCCTCCTGCCTTGGCCTATTCCGCCCGGGTATCCGGCGATCGATTGGTTTTCAATTCAATGATTTCGAGGACTTCTTGGGTGAATTCCGCCAGGCGGCGCCGTCCCTCGGCCCCTATCTCGGATAGCGCATCCTGATATCTCGCGGCTTGGGCAAGCAGCGCGCCGGTCATGCGATCGTTGAGTTCGTCGAACAGGGAGAGGCCCGCGGCCAGGCCCGCTATGGCCCGAAGCCCGGCCTCACCCGGCATCCCGATGCTCTCCATAATGCCGCGAACGCCGCGCTGTTCGAAGTCCTCCTTCACGGTGTCCAGGCCCAACACGATCGCCGTCACCATCTCTGCCAGGTAGGCAAGGCGGGAGCGGTGATCGTGAAGGTTCTCGACGAATTCCTCGAAGAGCGGCTCATAATTCCGGGCCTTGTACTCGCGCAGTGTTTTCAGAATGCGATCCGTCGTGGATTGCCACTCCTGCAGCGTCCGATCCGATCGGCCCACACCGTGGAGTATCGCGTAGGCATGCGAGGTCGGGATGAAGACCACGGGTAGGCGGCCGGGGCCGCGCTGGCTCGATGGGCGCTGGTATTCCGCCTCCACAAACCCACGTTCCTCGAGCAGGCGGAGCATTTCGTAGGCGGTAACCTTTCCGACTTCCAACTGCTCTGCCACGGCGGAATAATGGACCCCCTGATCGGAGGCGTCGTGCAGTTCGATCAGTGTGCTGAGGAATTCCCGCTGTCGGCGCGTGATCCTGGCCATCACTCCCTGTCCGAAAGAAACGAAAATATTGTAGCAGGGCCGGCGAGGGGGGTCAAGCTGGCATCCGCCATCGGTGTGTTCCATTTCAGGGAACGCGGCTGCTTGAGAGTGAATGCACGGCGCGCATCTCGATACACCTCGTGGTTTCACCACTCGGCACTCGAGATGCGCCTCCCCACAATCGGAACGTGCCAAGCAGGCCGCATCTCGAGTAGCGGCGAGCGGAGCGAGGCGTGTATCGAGAGGCCTGGCCTGTGTTGTTGACAGGGTGCGGCAGGGACGAGTCTGCCGTGTCAGATCGCCCCCCAGGATGGAACGCACCCTCCGCCATGGGTGCGGCGTATCTATTGGAGATGCGCCTCCACTTCTCCGAGCCGGGCTTCCAGGGAAGCGACTACCACCCGCAGATCCCGCAGGCTTTCCATGGTCGGGTCGGGCAAGCGATCGTGGCGCAAATCCTCGTGCTGGTCGTCGGCCATGATCTCCCCATTCTGGCTGCGGATGCGGCCAGGGACTCCCACGACGACCGATCTGGGGGGGACATCCTTGGTTACGACGGAATTGGCGCCAATGCGAGTATGGGCGCCGATGCGGATCGGCCCCAGGATCTTGGCCCCAGCGCCGACGACCACATGGTCCTCCAATGTGGGATGGCGTTTAACCTTCTCCCAACTCACACCCCCCAATGTGACGTTCTGGTAGAGGGTCACATTCTCCCCGATCTCCGAGGTCTCCCCGATTACGGTGCCCATGCCGTGGTCGATGAAGAATCCGGCGGAGATGACCGCGGCGGGGTGAATCTCGATTCCTGTGAGCCAGCGGCTGAGATGGCTGACTACGCGGCCCAAGAGGCGCAGTCCCCTTCTCCAGAGGAAATGGGCCAGACGGTGCATCCAAATGGCATGCAGGCCCGGATAGCAGAGCAAGACCTCCGGCGTGCTGCGCGCGGCCGGGTCCCTCTCGAAGACCGCGCGGATATCTTGTCGGAGTGTGTCAAGGATATTCACATTTCTCTCCAGGTGAACGGGCGCGTGCAACTGCCTCCATGCGCAGCGCTTCCCATCCTAGGCCTCCAGTTCGGCATATAAGGGTGTGCTCAAGTAGCGCTCGCCAAAGGAGGGAATGATCGTCACAATTCGCTTGCCAGCGTTCTCAGGGCGGGAGGCGATTTGAACGGAGGCGTGTAGGGCTGCTCCAGAGCTGATGCCCACCAGCAAGCCTTCCTCCCGTGGAGCACGCCGGGCCATGGTGTATGCCTCCTCATTCGAGACAGTGAAGACCTCATCGATCAAGCTTGTGTCCAGCACTTCGGGGATGAAGCCCGCGCCGATCCCTTGTATCTGATGGGGGCCCGGTTCGCCCCCTGAGAGCACCGGAGAGCCCGCGGGCTCCACCGCAACCACCATCAAGCCGGGCAGGCGCGGCTTGAGCGCCGTTGCGACTCCGGTGATCGTTCCCCCTGTTCCCACCCCCGCGACGAAGATGTCCAGGCGCCCGTCCGTATCGCGCCATATCTCCTCCGCCGTGGTGCGTCGATGCACACCGGGATTGGCGGGGTTCTTGAACTGCTGGGGGATGAAATAGCGGGAGTCGTCCCGCGCCAATTCCTCGGCCTTGTTGATGGCGCCTTTCATCCCCTGATTCCCTGGGGTGAGGATCAACTCCGCACCGAAGGCGAGTAGGAGTTTGCGGCGCTCGACGCTCATCGTGTCAGGCATGATCAGCAGGCAGTGATAACCTTTGGCCGCCGCCACCATCGACAGTCCGATGCCGGTGTTTCCGCTGGTTGGCTCCAGGATTATGGTGTCGGGGCCGATAATTCCATCCGCCTCGGCGGCCTCTATCATGCTCAGCGCGATGCGATCCTTTACACTTCCGCCGGGATTCTGAAACTCGAGTTTGGCGAGCACCTCCGCACGGGCGCCGCCGGTGAGGCGGTTGATCCGCACCAGGGGGGTGTTCCCAATCAGTTCGGTGACATTTGCGGCAATTCTGGTCATCGGAGTTCTCTCCTTCAAAGGTATCTGGTCACTTGTTCCATGCGCTCCCACAGAAAGGCCAATAGTTGGCGGCCACACACCTGGGCGCATGGCTTGGTGGAAATTCGTGGGTCTGCCGGGTCGAGGAGAAGGGCAGGAGCGGTCCGAGTTCCCCGTCCAGGGAGGTACTCCGCAGCGGGGCCCCGTGGATTCTCAAGAAGCGGGTGAGGCGGGCGCGTGCCAGCCCACGCCCGCTAGAGACACAAGCAAGAAGCGGGGACGCGCATTTGGGGCGAATGTGGATCCGTAGGCATGGTTCGTCTTTCCATTCCAGATACCGCAAAGTGTATTGGATCAGAGGCGGGCTGTCAACGGTGTGACCGCTGACGGGCGCTTTTCAGCTTAAGGGGGAATACCTTTCCATCTCTCGCCTGACGCAGCCGATACGCACGGAGGCCCCGCAGTTCCGGGCGACGAATCGAATCGATGGACTCCCACCCCTTGCCCTCTCCCCCCGTCATTGCGAGGAGCCGGAAGGGCGACGTTTGCCCCGAGAGTATCCGAGGGATCACAATCTCTTAGAGAGCGAATTTTCTTCGATGGAAGATTGCCACGGCGCTGCGCGCCTCGCAATGACTTTGCGATGAGGCAGGGAGACATGAACACCGAACAGTGACAGATTTCACTATACACATTACACATTGTGTATGCCTGGCGTACCGAAGCATATTGCCGACTGCATCGGGGCAGCTCCCGGCCTTCAGCCTCGGGTCCTGCGGGGGAACATGCTGATCCTACACGGGCGACAAGAGACAGCGCGGTTAGTCTTCGAAGGTAACGGCCGCAACCGGGATGAATGGTTGCACAAGGACTCGCAGCGGAATACGGCCCCGCGCGAAAGGCGGCGACATATCAATCCCGGCAGATGGTGAATTCCAGGGATTGCAGCCAGCGGACCAGGGCCGGCTCACGGCCCATGGGGGGCAGAAGGGGCCAGGGGCCCCCGCCCTCCGGACAGGCGGAGAAGTGCGGGAACAGGGTGCGAAATGCATCGCCGGGCATATCCTCATAGAAGAAGACGTTCGCCCTCCCGGGGGTGGGCCACAGTTGGTAGTTCAAATAGACATTCCCGTCCGGCATGCGCCCATAGGATAGATTGTACGCCTTCACGCGCAGATATCGAATCTCGTCTACCATCGTCCCGTCCGGGGCCAAGAGGCGCACCGTGTCCCCGCTGTCGTTGAGACTGATATGTGTCTTGACCCGAAAAAAAACCAGGTAGCCTCCAGGTTTGATGGACAAGGGCGGTATCGTGAATGGTGACGATCCGGCATCCGGCAGGTCGTCCAGAATCCACCCCACGAGGCGCATCGTCTTCGGCCCCAGGTTGTACAGTTCGATGAACTCATCGTTCAGGTTGGAGCGGTGATTTCCGTTCCAGTCATGGTGCGGACGGATGAGCACCTCATTGATCACGATCGTCGAGGGGATCGGCGTGGCGGAGGGGATGGGAAACAGGACGGAGTTGGGCGCACGCGGAGTGCCGGCGATCGGCGTCCCTTGCGCGTCGAGGCCGGCGCCGTGGTATCCCGTGTAAGTGCGCCAACTGTGATTCCCTGTGGCGGGTCTCTGCCGCTCCATGCTTGCGCGGGAGCTGGCATCCCCGGCGGGCCAGCCGTCGCCTTCCACGTTGGCGCTGTCGATCAGCGATCCGTTCGAATCGCGGAGCCAGAGGCTTTCTCCCGCGTTGTTGAGGCTGCCCGTATAGATCTGATCCGCAGGTATGTCGGATATGGTGGTGTCGTCTGTGCGCTCCAGCAAGAGGAAAGCGCCTGGAGGGATGGCTCCGACCAGGCTCACGGATATATCCCCGCCGTCGCTCAGCGTCCACCCTTGGATGACAACAGTCGTCGTCCCGGGATTGTACAACTCGATCCATTCGTCGCTGGCGGACGCCAATGTGCCGGCCCAGCCGATCTCATTTATCAGGATGCTGCCCAGAAAAGGAGTGGCCGAAAGGGAGGGGGTGGCGCTGGGGGTGATGGTGGGAGTTGGGGAAGGAGTCGCATATGGTGTGCTCGGGAGGGTGGGGGTTGGTGTGCGGTAGAAGAAGGAGTTCTGACCCAGCGGGGTGCCCGCGATGGGATTACCCGCCGAATCGCGCCCCCGGCCTCGCGCTCCGGTGAAAGTCCCCCAATTCGCCGGCCGATCTTCCTCGCCGCGACGTTCCATGCTGGCGCGCGAGCCGGCGTCGCCCGCCGGCCAGGCGCCCCCACCGCGGTTGGCGGTGTCGATTATGCCACCAGCCGGATCTTTCAATAGAAGCACCTCTCCCGAATTACTCAGGCCGCCGGCGTAGATCTGGTGGGCGGGCAGATCGGATATGGTGGTGTCATCCGTGCGCTCCAGCAGGTAGAAGCGAAACGGAGGCAAGGTCCCGGACAGCGCAACGTCGATATCTCCCCCGTCGGTCAACCGCCAACCGGTCAAGTCCACCGCGAAGGGCCCGGGGTTGTAGAGTTCTATCCATTCGTCGTAGGGGGAAGCCAGGGTGCCGGCCCAGGCGATTTCGTTGATCAGCAAGCCTCCCTGCGGGGGGGTGGGTGAAGGGGAGCTCGTCGGGTTGGGGGTGATGGTGGGGGTGCAGGAGGGGGTTGGTGTCGAGACGAGTGTAGCCATCCCGGTTGTGGCGGAGGGGGAAGGCGTGCTGGTCTCCGCCGCCGCAAGCGTTTCTGTGGGGGTTATTGTTGGCACGACGGGGGGGAATGTTGTGGAGGTCACCGTGGCCGTCGGCGGAGGGACTTCCGTCGGTGTGGCCGTGACGGTCGGGGTGGGATGGGTCGCTTGGGCGGCGGGATTGGGCAGCGGGCGGTCCCGCACTCCGAGGGCAAACAGCAGGCCCGCATGCGCGGCGAGCAGAGCGGGGAAAATCGCAAAGGCAGGCCGGTTCATGTTGGAGTTCCCCCTCCCGACCTTACACTTGCGCTTACTATACGCCCGCTGGGGGACGCTGTCAAAGAGTGAGTTCGGATGGCCTTCAGGAAGGCTGATTACACCAGGTGACAGGCGACGAAGTGGCCGGGCGAGGCCCGCCGATATTCCGGCACCTTGGCAAAACAGACTTGCTCCGCGAGGGGGCAGCGTGTGTTGAACACACAGCCCTGCGGCGGATTGGCTGGGCTGGGGACCTCGCCTTTCAATATGATGCGCTCGCGGTGGACCGCGGGATTTGGGACCGGGACGGCCGACAGAAGCGCCTGTGTGTATGGATGCAGCGGATGGCTGTACAGCTCATCCTTGGATGCCTGTTCCATCAACTTCCCCAGGTACATCACAATCACCCGATCTGAAATGTGACGCACCATGCTCAGATCATGGGCGATGAAGAGGTATGTCAATCCAAACTGCTCTTGCAGATCCTGCAGCAGGTTCACCACCTGAGCTTGCACGGACACATCGAGCGCCGAGATGGGCTCGTCGCAAACGATGAAGTCCGGGTTCAGGGCCAGGGCCCTGGCCACACCGACCCGCTGCCGTTGGCCGCCTGAGAACTCATGCGGGTATCGCCGCCCAAAGCGCGGATCCAGCCCCACCAGCTCGAGCAGCTCCCGGACTTTGGCATTGCGTTCGGAGAGCGACAGCTCGGTGTGGATGACAAGCGGCTCTTCGATGAAGCGGCCCACGCTCATCCTTGGATTCAATGATGCATAAGGATCCTGGAATATCATCTGCAGGCGAAGCCGCAGTTGGCGCAGGTCCCGGCCCTTCATGCGATTCAGATGCTGCCCATCGAACACAATTTCGCCCGCGCTCGCGGGCATGACCTGCATGATCGTGCGCCCCGTTGTGGATTTGCCGCAACCGCTCTCGCCCACCAGGCCCAGGGTCTCGCCGCGGTAGATGTTGAAGGAAATCCCGTCCACGGCCCGGATGTGGCCGACCGTGCGTTTCACCAGGAAGCCGCGCCGGATCGGGAAATACTTCTTGAGGTTGTGCACCTCGAGCAGGGCGCCCCCCTCGCTCACGCGCGCCCCTCCCCCTGAGTCTCACGGGCGTCGACCCAACAGGCGATATGGTGGCCTGGCGCTGCGGGCCGCAGGCCCGGGTTTTCCGCCCAGCAGCGGTCGATGGAAAACGAGCAGCGCGGGGCGAAGGGACAGCGGCGCGCTGCTTGGAGCAGGCTTGGCGGGCGGCCTTCGATATTGGCGAGCCGTTCGACATCCCGATCCATGGCAGGAAGTGAACCCAGCAGGCCGAGCGTATAGGGGTGCAGGGGGCGAAGGTAGATCTCGTCCACCGCCGCCTCCTCCACCACATATCCCGCGTACATCACGACCACCCGTTCGGCGAGTTCGGCGATGATCCCGAGATCGTGGGTGATCCAGATCACCGCCATCTTCAACTGCCGCTGGATGCGCTGAACCAAATCGATGATTTGGGCCTGAATGGTGACGTCGAGGGCCGTCGTCGGCTCGTCGGCGATCAGGATCCTTGGATTGCAGGAGAGCGCCATGGCGATCATCACCCGCTGGCGCATTCCACCGGAAAACTGGTGCGGATAATCCTCAATGCGTTCTGCGGCGCGCGGGATGCCGACCATATCCAACAGCTCTACCGCTCGATCGATGACGGCGGACTCTGGGAGCCCCAGATGAACTCGCATGGGCCCGGACATCTGCTTGCGAATGGTCATCACAGGGTTCAAAGAAGTCATGGGGTCCTGGAAGATCATTCCAATCTGGCCGCCGCGCACCCGCCGCAATTCATCACGGGATAGGGCGAGCAAATCCTGGCCATCAAAAAAGGCTTTCCCGCCCACGACGCGCCCTGGAGGCTGGGGGATCAAGCCGAGCAGGGAGAGCATGGTGACGCTCTTCCCGCAACCGCTTTCCCCCACCACACCAAGGGTCTCTCCTTCATCGACATGGAAGGAGACCCCATTCACGGCATGCACGATGCCCTCGGGGGTATCAAAGCGGGTGACCAAGTTCTCCACTCTGAGCAGAGGTTCAACCAAACAAATCGCTCCTCAGACCGATCCGGAAAGCTCCGCGATGGAAGTGGGCTTGTCCAGGAACTCGCTGTAATCCAACTCCCGAAAAGGGGTTTGGCAGGGGAATCCATCCGAAATCCACAAATTGGATGCGTTCAAGTCCATGATCACGGCTGCAACAGTAGCGAACTGATCAGGCGGGTCCAGACGGGGATCCGGGTGAGTGCAGATGCCGGAGGGATAGTTGACGTGATCGTTGAACAGGGCCTGGGCGGTATGGCCATCCAGGTCTCCCACCGCCGCGCGCAGCAGCGTCCCCATGCGGTGCCTGCGGAAGGGGCTGTCCGGTCCGCTCCACAAGGTGACGTCCTTGAGGTCGAAGTCGGGGGACACGAAATGATTGGTGTGCACGAAGGTCCCCTCTTGCGGGAACTGCAGGTAGGCGTGGGAGTAGTCGCCGGGAGCGGCCTCGATGTTGATCGCCAGGCCGTCGCGATGGGCGATTAAGTAGTTGGCGGATGAGGAGCGCGGCATGCGCAGCACCGCGCCCAGGGCATCCGACATGGTTTCGGCGTCCAGGATGGCGCGCAGGATGACATGGTAGGGCACGCCCGGGGCGCCCACATCCTGGTCGCTGACCAGGGCGTTGGTCACCAGCCCGATGCCGGCGGAGTTGAAGCCGGTTTTCGCCAGCAGACCGGCTTCAACTACGGTGACGAAGTTCGGGCCATCCCCCTGCTCGGCTTCCAGCACGATGACCGTTTCCTCCATCTGGGGTTTCCAATCCCAACTCTGAGCGATGAGCACATGATCCTCGGCGGTGACTTCCGGCAACGCCACAAACGCGGTGCATTCCTTGGCGGCCTGGCGTGCGACGGCGGCGAACATGACCTCGGTCCGCACGTTGATGGCCAGCAGATCTCGGGCATCCAGCCCTGAGCCGGCAGCCATGCCATCGATCTCCTCCAAGTAGCGAGGTTCATAGGCTTCGATTTTGGGGCGATACCGGGCGGCATGGTCGGTGACCTGTTCCCACTCCCAATCTGCATAGTGCTTGAATATCCCGCGGTAGATCGCGATGCTGCGTGCGATGCGGTCGGCGGCCTGTTCCCCCAATTGTCGGCCGCGTTCGTGGGGGTCCCCGCTCACCCGAATGTGAGGGAACGTGCTCATGTGCTACCTCCTCTCGAACTGAAAGCTCTCTGAGCGCCAACTGTGCACGGCTCGCCGAGCAATCGGCTGCAGCCGCATAAAGCGGTCCATCCGGGATCCCTGCGGAACGGGCTGTGAGGGCCGTTCACAGCGCCAGCAAGCCTCCGTCAACTGGGACAGCCGCCCCTGTGATGTAGGAGGCTTCGTCAGAGGCCAGGAACAAGGCCAGAGCGGCCACCTCCTCCGCTTTGCCCAGCCGGCCCAGAGGCACGGACTCTTTCAGGAATCGCCGCCCCGCCTTCGGATCCCGTTTCATCATCATGAGCATCGGCGTGTCGATCACCCCTGGACAAATCGCGTTGACGCGGATCCCATGTGGCGCCAGCTCAACCGCCAGTTGGGTGGTCAAGCCCAACACCCCTGCCTTGCTGGCATTGTAGTGGACGGCGGGTCCGGAGGGGTCCCCGACAAAGGCGGCCACAGAGGAGAGATTGACGATGGCGCCGCGGCCCCGACGCGCCATATGGCGGGCCGCCTCTCGGCAGACCAGGAACGTGCCTCGCAAATTGATGCTCAGCACAGCCTCCCAAGAGTCCACGGTCACTTCCAGCAGCGGCGCAATGTCGTATATCCCGGCGCAGTTGACCAGCACGTCGATCTTCCCATTGGAGGAATCAACCACGGCGCTGATCATTCGCCGCACCTGGCCCTCGTCCGAGACGTCCACGATATGGGCCGCGCTGGGGGAGTCGATGGCCGCCCGTGTCTCCTTCAACTTTTCTGCCTGCCGATCGATGAGGTGCACAAAGGAACCCTCCTCGGCCAGTCCCTGGGAGATGGAGCGTCCAATGCCGGATGCGGCGCCGGTGACAATGGCGTGGAATCCGACGAAGCGAGCGGGGCGTGATTCAGACAAAGTCTACCCCTCCATGCATCTTGAGAACCTCTCCGGTGATGTAGGCAGCGTGGCTGGAAGCCGGGAAGACCACCGCGATGGCGATGGTCTCGCCCGGGCCGCTCCCCGCGCCAGTGACCAGCGATCTCACTTCAGCGATTCCCGGGCCGCCCCGGCGATCTCGGCGCAGGTGGTGATCCAGGCCCCGGGATGAGAGTGCACGAAGGCGATAAATTCCTCGAGCAAACGCAGCCGGTGGGGCCTCCCGATGATCTGGGGATGCATGGTCAGTATGAAGGAGCCCCCGAGCGAGTATATGCCCTCGAATTCCGCGCTCCATATCTCCCGCACCTCGGAGGGCGTGGAAATCTTCTTATTCCATGTGTCGCCGGCGAACCAGAAGTGCGGCGCATCGTCCAGGATCCATTGGATGGGCAGCTCGACGAGGTCCATGCCCGGGTGCACGTAGGGCCGGATGTCGTCCATCATGTTGCTGGAGTAGCCGAATTCGTGCTTCCCCAGAAACCCCAGGGTGTGCTTGCTGAAGTCCCAGGACGGGGACCGGTATCCAACGACCTCCCCGCCGAAGGATTCGAGAATCTCGCGCGTGCGCACCAGGGCATCCTCCTCTTCCTCCGGGGAGAGATTTGTCGGAGAGGTGTGCGTATAGCTGTGCACCGCCAGCTCGTGCCCCGCCTCGGCGATGGCGGACACACTGTCCGGGTAGTCCTCGGCGCTCTTGCCAAGGATGAAGAAAGTGGCGCGCACTCCGGCGCGTTCGAGCACCGAAAGGATCAGCGGCACGCCGACAAGCGGGCCATAGCGCCCCTGGGATAAGGCCCCCGGCTTGTCCGCGTTGGCGGGGTTCTCGGCGATCCAAACCGCGTCGCCATCCAGATCGAAGGTGAACGAGACCGCGCATTTCTTGCCATCAGGCCACATTGAAATCTCCTTTCTCATTGTCGCAAGCGTGGGTCAAGCGCATCTCGCAGGCCATCGCCGAGCAGGTTGAAGCCCAGGACGGCCAATGCGATGGTGATGCCTGGAAAAGTCATCAGCCAGGGCGCGATGCCGATGTACGATCTACCTGCGCTCAGCACCGAGCCCCAACTGGGAATGGGCGGCTGCACTCCCAATCCCAGGTAGCTCAGGCCGGCCTCGGCCAGGATGGCATAGGCCATGCCGACGCTACCCAAGACGATGGCCGATGGAATGGCGTTGGGCAGCAGGTGGTGGAACATGATGCGGAAGTGGCTGGCACCCACAAGCCGTGCAGAAACGATAAAATCCTGCTCCTTCAGGGAAAGAATCTGGGCGCGGGCGACGCGCGCGTAGCCGGCCCAACTGACCAGGCCGATGGCCAGCATCACGCTCGTCAAGCCCGGTTCCAAGAAGGCCACCAGAAACAGGGCCAGAAGCAGGTAAGGAAAGGACCAGGAAATATCCACCACGGCGCCGATGGCGCTGTCGATCAACCCACCGAAGTAGCCTCCCATAGTGCCCAAGGCGATACCGATGAAGAAGGAGATCCCTGTGGCGACCACCGCGGTGGCCATGGAGGCCCGCGAGCCGTACATGATCCGGCTCAACACATCGCGCCCAAATTCGTCGGTCCCCAACCAATGGCCGGGGCCCGGCGGGAGCAGCGCCTGCGAGAAATCCTGTTCGTCGTAGGGATAGGGGGCGATCCAGGGGGAAGCCAGCGCCAGCAGAATACAGACCAGGGTGATCGCCAGACCGATCAAAGCGCCGCGGCTCTGGGAAAACTGTCGCCAGAAGCCTCGCAATGGATTCTCGGGGGCGCCCAGACCCAACCTGATCTCGGCAGCCTGTCGCCCCGCTTGGCTAGGGGCGGCGGAATCTTGGCGTTCACTCATCGCCGCCGCCTTCGATCCTCGGATCCGCTACGGCGTATAGGAGGTCGGTGAACAGGTTCGCCAGGATCACCGATCCCCCCAGGAAAAGCATGGATCCCTGGATAATGGGATAGTCGCGCGAATAAATGGCGTCGATCATATATTTGCCAATGCCCGGGCGCCCGAAGATGGCCTCGATGATCACCGAGCCCCCGATCAGGTATCCCAGGGTCAAACCGGCGATGCTCAGCAGCGGCAGCAGTGCGTTGCGGAACGCGTGTCCCACGACAACCACCGTCTCCCGCAAACCCATGGCGCGCGCGGTGCGCACAAAGTCCTGGCGCAGTACCTCCAACATCGAGGAGCGCACAATGCGCGCCGTCCATGCCATTTGCGGCAAGCCGAGCGCGAGCGCCGGCATGATCAAGTGTTTCCAGGTCCCGTAGCCGGAGACGGGCAGCCAGTGCAGTTTGAGGGAGAAGAGAGATATCAGCATCAGCCCGAGCCAAAAATCGGGGATGGCGACCCCCAGGGATGACAGCCCGACCAGCCCGTAATCCCAAATGCTGGCCTGCTTGGCAGCGGAGATGATCCCCGCCGGGATGGCGAGCAGGTAGGCGAGCAGAAAGGCAGCCACCCCCAACTCCAGGGTGACCCTCAGGCGCGAGACCATGGCGGGGACGACTTCTTCCTTGTTGACGATGCCGCGTCCCAGATCGCCCTGCAGCAGAAGCGCGACATAGCGCACATACTGCTGATATATGGGCTTGTCCAGCCCGTATTTGGCGCTCAAGGCGGCGCGGGTCTCGGGCGTGGCCCGCGGCCCGGCGATTCTGTTGATCGGATTCCCCTTGCTAAGGCGGCTCATCACGAACACCAATGTGACCAGGATCAGCAGAACCAGGAGCGTATACAAGATTCGCCGTACGATATATTCAATCATTGCGGGACGGGATGGGCGCAAGGGCGGCGAGCCGCCCTTGCGCCTCATGGTTCGCTACTGCTTCAAGTCCGTCATCACCCATTGCTGCGGGCCGTATGTGATCCACATCCAGTTTTCAACGGATTGATTCGTGACCTGGATGTTCTTCGGCGACAGGATGGGGACTGCGACGACGTTCTCGGTGAGGTGCATGTTGATATCTCGATAGGCCTGCACGCGCTGCTCCCAGTTCAAGGGCACCGTCAGGGCGTCGGCGAACATCTGCTCGCTCTCGGGCTCGGACCAGCGGGTGAACGCCGGGTAGGGTGTCCAAGCCGGGTTAAACCACCAGTCTATGATATCCGCGTTCTGCCACCACCATTCCTGCAGCGCGAGGTCGAACTCGCCCGCCTCCACCGGGGGCTGCATGTCGGTGAAGTTCTGGATGTCGACCGCAATGCCGATGTCCTTCAGATCCGCCTGAACGGCCTGCGCCAAACGCACGAACTCCGTCTGCGTGGTGCTGACCAGCGTGGCCGTCAGCGGTTGTCCGTCCTTTTCGACGATCCCATCCCCGTCGGTGTCCGACCATCCAGCCTCCGCCAACAGCCCCTTGGCTGCCTCGGGATCGTAACCCAAACCGAAGGCGTCGGCCACGCCTTCGCTCTCGGCGAAGAGCGGCGTCAGCATATCGTAGGTCGGTTCGGCGTAGCCGAACCACAGGTTGTCGACGATCGCCTGCTTGTCGATGGCCTGCGCCACGGCTTGGCGCACTTTGATGTCCTGCCAGGGACCTCTCTCGAAGTTGAAGGCCAGAAAGACGGCGCCCATTCTATCGAAGGGATGCACGACCAAATCGGGGTTGCTCTGCAGTTGGGAGACAAACTGCGGGGTGATATCCAGGCCGATTTGGGCGCTTCCCGCCATCACCTCGTTGATGCGCACCGCATCCTCGGGCAATGCCTTGAAGATGATCTGCTGCGGCCTGGCGGGGCCCCGATAAGGGAGCCAGGAGGGACCCCACACATAATCGGGGTTGCGTTCCACGGTCACGTGGTCATCCTTGACGAACTCGACCAGCTTGTATGGGCCGGTGCCCACGGCATAAGTCGTGCCGTAGTCTTCGCCGTACTCTTCTGTCGCGGTGGGGCTCTGAACACCAGCGTAGTAGTCGGACAGGTTGAAGAGCAGGTTGGGGTACGGGGTCTCGCTGACCAGCGTGATGGTATACGGATCGGGGATATCGTACTCGACGATGGGCTCCGCTACGTATGATGTGGGGCCGCCGAGGAAACCCTTCCACCAGTCCCGGAAGGCCTCGGCGTTGAAATCGGTGCCGTCGTGGAACTTGACGCCCTGCTGCAGATGGAAGGTCGTGCGCAGCCCATCGTCGGAGACCTCCCAGCTCTCCGCCAAGCCGGGCTGGAAGTCCCCGTTTTCGTCGATGGTGACGATGGTATCAAACAGGGTGGAGACGATCTCCGACATGATCCAGGTCCCGGTGCGCCCATCGAGGCTGTTGCCCGTCTCGCGCATGGCGACGACGATGGTCGCTCCCTCCTCCATGGGCGGGGCTTCCTCCGGGGTGGCCGTGTCTTCGGCCACTACCGGTTCTTGGGCGGCCGGGGCCTCCGTCGGCGCGGGCGCTTCCGCGGTCGGCGTGGCCGGAGCCCCGCACGCCGCCAGCGCCAGGGCAGCGAATATCGTGAGTACGCTGAGAATCTTTGCCACGTGAGTCTTCATCTCACTCCTCTCCAATTCTCTGTGAAGTCTTGGGGTCTTGCCGTAAGAATGAAGTTTGCTGGCCGGATTGTGCTTTCATAAACTGTCCGATGCGCCTCCTTCCTCACCTGAGCCTTCCATCGCCATACCGTTCATCTCCATCCGAGCGCCGCCCAGGCATTTCCTGGAGCCTGGGCCTAGGGGCGGCGGCACCACCTCGTGTCGATCAACGAGGCTGAGAATACGGTCCCGATCGCTTGGCCACTCGATGGTCACCCCGATGCCGGGGTCAAACGAAACCGCCTCGAGCGTATTCGAGTGCGGAAAACTCCCGGCTGTCTCGGCGTGGGGTGCAGGAAAAGCGGCCCATCTTAGGCCATGTGCCCAAAAAAAGCAAATGGGCACGGTCGCCCCTTCTAAAGATGGAATCTTGCCGATGATGTGCTCATGTTTCTTCAAGATAGGACCGGGCAGGCGATCTGCGGCGGTGGCGGGCCTACCGTCGAGCCGCCCCAATCGCTCCGCCGCGCAGCAGGTGCATGCCGGCTGCGCTGAGCAGCGCGATCCCATACGCCATGCTTTCTTCGTCGAAGTCGAAGGCCGGGTCATGGTGCGGGGCGGCCAATCCGACTTCTCGATTGGCGGAGCCCACAAAGAAATAACAGCCCGGGATGTCGCGCATCATATGCGCCATATCATCGGAGGCGGAGTCACGGAACTCGGAGTCGATCTCGGTCCCTGGGAAGATCTTTTCGGCGACGTCTCGCACAGTCCGGGTCAGGTGAGGGTCGTTCACCACTGGGGGCGTGAGCGCGTGCACCTCGATCTCCCCGGTGCAGCCCATGCTGGCAGGGATGCCCTCCGCAAGCGACTGCAATCGAGTGACGAGGGTTTCGCGCACCGCGGGATCATAGGCGCGAATAGTCCCCTCCAGGACGACCTGCGGGGGGATCACATTGAAGGCCGTTCCGCCGCGCATCACCCCCACGCTGATCACCCCGCCGGCGAGGGGGTCGATATTGCGGGCGACGATGCTTTGGATGGCGGTCACCAGTTGGGCAGCAGCTACGATGGGATCTCTGGTGAGCTGCGGGATGGCGCCGTGCCCCCCGACGCCGGTGAGTTGGATGCGAAAGGAGTCGGCCCCGGCCATGATCGCCCCGGGAGTGATCCCCAGCCAGCCGACTTCCCGGCTGTTGTCCAGATGCAGCGCCAGGCAGCAGTCTGGGCGCGGATCCTGCAGCACACCCTCCGCGACCATGCGCGCCGCACCCTGCATCAGCTCCTCGGCGGGCTGGAACACGAACTTCACCCGCCCGACGAGTTCGGACCTTCGATCGCAAAGTAGGCGGGCGACGGACAGCAGGATGGCCGTGTGGCCGTCGTGGCCGCAGGCGTGCATGACGCCGGGGGAGCGCGAGGTGTAATCGGCGCCTGTCACCTCCGAGATCGGCAGCCCGTCGATATCGCTGCGCAGCAGCACAGTGGGACCTTCAGCGAGGGCCTCGAGCAGGGCAACAACGCCGGTCCCGGCCACGCCGGTTCGCACGCTCAGTCCCAGCCGCGAGAGCTCATTGGAAATGAGGCTTGATGTGCGGGTCTCTTGAAACCCCAGTTCCGGATGCTGGTGGAGATCCCGACGCACCCGACGGGCATTATCGAGCTCGCGCCGCGCTTCCCTCAATAGATCCATGCCGACCCTCCTCGCTCCACCCCTCACCCGGGGCTTGCGGAGTGTAGCACGTTTCTTGGTCCGGGCCACACGACACTCTCGGGTAGAATTCGGGATGCTGGGGAACTGCTTTGGTGCGTCCAAGCGCATGGAGGTGTGGCTGAGAGATTGACGGCTGGCAATGCCGCCCCAGCGACGGAGGGCCTACGCGGCCGGTGGGATGAGGAGGCGGATGGGGGCGCACGCGGATATCAGCCAACCGATCGGGCGCACCCCCTTGCTCCGGCTGATGGGCACCGCGCCGGGGTTTGTCCCCGATACCCCTGGCCGGGAGGTCATCAACGAGATCTTGGTGGTCAGCGAGGACCGGGCCGTTTCCATGTGCGGGCGGCCGGGACGTCCCGAGGGCCCGCTCGTGAGCACCAACTCAGGCGCGGTCGCGCATGCGGCGATTGAGCATTTGAGATGGCAGCTCGGCGGGACAACCGGGAAAGAGTGATTGTCGGCATATTCGCCGACACGGGCCAGCGCTATTCGAGCGTGGAGGGGTTGTTGCCTCTCTAAGATCAATGGCCCTAGGAATCAAGGAGCGGTGGGAACCGCCCGATCGATGCATGCCGCAGCCATCTGTGGGTGGGGTCGGCCGGGGAAGGCTCAAGGGGAAGGAAATTGACAGGAGGACAAGATGACGCACACACTCGTCCGGCAACTCCATTTTGCCCGGCAGGAGTTGATCCGCTGTCTGCGGGGGATGAATGAGGCGGACGCACAGATTCGCGTGGGCCCCATGAACTGCGCAAGCTGGATCGTGGGGCACCTGGCGGACCAGGAGAATCACTATTGGGTGCGCCTCGGCCAAGGGAGGAGGATTCGGCCGGAGATACATGAGCTGTGCGGATTTGGGAAACCGGCCAGCACGCCGCCTCTGGGGGACATGTGGGATGCCTGGCGGGAGATCACCCGGGCGGCCGATGTTTGTCTGAAGGACCTGAAGGACGAGGATCTGGATGGATGGCTGCGGCCTCCGGAGAGCCCGTATGCCGAGCCTGTGGGCGTCATGCTGCTTCGAGCGATGTATCATTATTGGTTCCACATTGGGGAAGCCCATGCGATCCGACAGCAGCTTGGGCACATCGATCTGCCTGATTTTGTGGGGGAAATGCCCACCGATTTGCACCGCTCGAACGCCGAGTGAGGGACGGCCAACATGCCAAAAGGAGATCTCGATCTGCAGGCAGTGATCTTCGACCAGGATGGTCTGATGCTGGACACCGAGCCGGCTGCTTATCGCGGCTGGCGGGATGCTCTGGCCGAGCAGGGACATGTCCTCACGCAGGAGCAGTACGGTAAGGTGGTCGGCCGGAGCAGCCAAAGCGTACGACGGGTGATGATGGATTTCTACGGGGAGGATATCCCCATCGACGCATTGATCGAGCGCAAGAATGCGCTCATCGAAGCGGATTTTGACACGAACGGGATCCTGCCCAAGGCGGGGATATTCGAGCTGCTAAGGGTGGTTGATGCGATAGGGCCGCCCGGAATCGAGCGCGCGGGGTCATTTCAGCCGTCATGCCTTCTCCATATCCGGCCTCAAGGCCGAGCCGCTTCCGCGGCAGCCTTGAGGTGTTCGAGGATCTGCGGGGTGAGTTTCACGTCGAAGACCTTGGCGATGATCTCGGCCCAGCCCACCACAAAGTAGTGCCAACCGTCATAAACATGCAGGTTTCGCCGGCGCATCTGGGCGCGGGCCTGACGGAGGAAATCCAGCTCTCCCCGATAGTTGAGCTCCCAGGCGATGCCGTCCTGGGGAAGGATGCCCTCGTCGGTGATCGGCGAGCCGGGGATATCCTTGCCCATACCGGTGGCGTTGATCACCAGCGATCCCGCCGGCAGTGCGCCCATGCGGCAGTCGTTCTCCTGAGGTTCGGCATTGAGCACGAGGGCGACTTGCATGCCGGAATCGGGGATCCGATCGAGCAGGCCGCGCGCGTTCTCCAGACGAGCGGGTTCGATGTCGATCAAAGTCATTCGGGCCGGACGGTCCTCCCGGGGATGCCGGGTGGCAAAGTAGGTGGTGATCGCCACCCCGGCTCCGCCGGCCCCCAGACACATGACCTCCGCGCCCGTGGATGCCCAATGCCCCGGGCCGAGGATTTCCTCAAGAGCCATTCCCGAGGTAATGGGGTCCTTGGCATGGCCTCGGACGCGCCCTTCGCGCTTGGAAATGCCGGAAACCTCATTACAGAGCTGGGCGTAGTGGTCCAAGTCGTCAAACAGGTCGCGCGCCGCCTGCAACAGATCCAGCTTGTGGGTCGTAACCAGCGCGCCGAGGGAGAGCGGGTCATCCCGTATCTGCCTGACCACCCGGCGGTAGTCCTCGGAGGGGGCGTGTATGGGCAGATCCACTCCCAGCAATTGCGCCCCCTGCAGTCCGAGCATATCGGCCCAGCGGGGGAAGACATCGTTGATCGAAGACGCGCCGGTCGTCACTCCCACAAAGTACATTGTGGGCCGCACCCGTTCGATAATCGCCTCGCCTTCGCCGTTCACATCAACCCTGCCCCGCTCACGAATTTCCTTGCCAGGTTTCCTTCCTGGGCACCCTACGCACCGCCAGTTGCATCTACAGCCTGGACGCCGGGGATCTCGTTGCGGATGAGCCGGCCCCGGTAGCGCTCGGCCACCACCCGGTTGTGGCGATCGCCGCCGGGGGCGTTTGAGCTGGCGACCACCGGCGGCTCGAGGCCCCGCTCCACCATGATCTCGGCGGCCCGGGATGTGAGCGCCTCGACGATGGCCGCACCGACGACGGTGGAGGTCGCCCCCACTTTCCAGCCGAGGCCGGGCAGCGGCAGCGCCGCGTCGCCCAAGACGCCGTGGGTGTCGATGACGATATCGGCGTTGTCCATCAGCTTCTGTCCGCTGGGATGTCGGGAGTCAACAGCCGTGGAGTGCGCCAACGAGGTGAGCGCGATCACGGTGGCCCCGACCGCTTGGCCTTGCATGGCGATTTCGAGCGGCAGCGGATTGATCCCCGAATTGGATATCACCACCAACGCGTCTCCGGCTTGTAGGTCATAATGTGCCAGCAGCACGGCGCCGAATCCGGGGAGCCGTTCAGCATCGCCCCACAATGGGTCGGGGATTGGTAGGGCGGGCGCGAGGCCGCCCGCTCGCCAGAAAGCCTCGCGCGCGATCAAGGCAGAATGCCCGCTGCCGAAGAGATAGAACCCCTTGTCCTCTCCCAGTGCGGTGGCGATGGCGGCTGCCCCACGCTCGATCGCCTCACGAGATTCATCCTGAACCTGCTGCAACTGCTCAATGCAGATCGAGAAGAAGGCTGCTATCAAGTCATCCATGCTCCCCTCCGATATGTGATGTATATATGATTTCGCCCTGAACGATGGTCAGTGTGGGCTCGTAATCCGCTCCCAGCACGACCATATCCGCGTCATATCCGGCCTTCAAACGGCCTTTGCGCAGTCCCAATATCTCGGCGGGGACCTGCGCCGCCATGCGGCATGCCTCCAGCATAGAGAGGCCCACAACCTCCACCAGGACGCGCAGCATCTGATTGATGAGCGTCACAGAGCCGGCCAGGGTGCCGTCCGCCAGTCGAGATGTGCCGCCTTGCACATGGAGCTCGTATCCCTCCCAGGAATACATCCCGGGTGGGGAGCCAGCGGCGGGTGCGGCGTCGCTGACCAGGCAGACCCGTTCGCATCCCTTCGCACGCACCAGGATGCGCATCGCGGCGGGATGAACGTGGTGCCCATCGGCGATCAACTCGGCGATGATCTCATCGTGATCGAGCACGGCGCCCAGGGCGCCCGGCCGGCGGTGATGGAAACCGCGCATCGCGTTGTATGTGTGAGCGGCGTGGTTTACCCCCAATGCCACGGCGCGACTGATAGTTTCATAGTCGGCGTTGGTGTGTCCCATGGAGGGGATGATTCCCTTATCAACAAGGGTGGGGATGACATCCATCGCATGGCCCATCTCCGGGGCGAATGTGAGCATGCGAATGCGCCCCCGCGCCGCGTCTTGAAAATCGCGCACATCGTCTTCGGTAAGTGGGTAGAAGAGGTCGGGGCGTCCCATACCCGCCTGGTCCGGTGAGAACCAGGGCCCCTCCATATGGATTCCCAAGGCCTGGCTTCCCGCCGGAGGCCGCTCGAGAATTTCACACATGTCGGCGACGTTCTCCAGCAGGCGCTCCCGGGGGGAGACGTATGTGGTGGGCAGGAACGAAGTGATCCCGTGGCTGGGCAGGGCTCGGATGACCTGCGCCAGGTCAGGTCCGGCGCTGTCGTGACCGTGGGCTCCGTGGAGGTGGAGGTCGATCAAGCCTGGGAGAATCCAGCCCCCGCCGGCATCCAGTACCTGAGCTCCTGCAGGCGGGGAAAGTGCGCCGGCGGGCCCCGCGGCCAGTATCCGGGATCCCTCGAAGAGCACGCCGCCCGGGTTGTATTCCCTCTCCGGTGTGAGCAACCTGCCATTGGTGAGTAATCTTGGTGACATCTCTGTCCATCTTCCGCGCTTCAAGCGCACCAGGTCCTCGGGCGTGGGATGGGCCCGCCCCGCGGATGGCCCCTTTGCGTGAACTCAGGGCCTCCAAAGAAGAGGCGCTGAAGAGGGATGGTGGCAATCTCTCCATTCAGGGCCACCCTCCCGACCCGCGTTCATCCGCGAGCATTTCGGCGGAACCTTCATCCAGGATGAGAGCTACTATATTTCGGACTGCAAGCCAGGGTCAAGAGTCTATCTCGGTTTTCAGGCGGATATCCACCCCCAGGCCTTCCGGGAGGCGCTTGAGCGCAGCCATAAGCAGGGGACCCGCATTGCCATCGATCGGATTGTTCACGATGTGCCCCTCCCAACCTCCGCGACACCGGGAGGGACGATTCCAGCAAGGTGGGTGAGGTGGAAAGAGGAAGCGGCTGATAGAAGGGCGATTCGGGATGAGGCAGCGAATCCCGGCTCTCTGGCAATTGCCCAGCGCGGGCGTCCCTCACTATCAAGAGGCCGGCGGGCCACCTCGCAGCCGGGCGAGCGGGCTCGACCCCTCCGGGTCGAGTGTAGCTCGTATCTGCAATGGCGGTGGATGCCGCGAGAACCCGGATGCGCCCCTGGGGGGTGGTTGAAGCTGGGCCATGATCAGGCGCCCTGGGATCGGCGCTCGGGCCCCGGCCCGTTCCGCCCGCCCGCGATGGGCAGCCAAACCCTGAATGTCGTCCCTCTGTCCAAAGAGCTTTGGACCTCAATTCGGCCGGAATGAAGCTGGACGATCTCCCGGCAGATGGCCAAGCCGAGGCCGGTGCCTGGGGCGGAGGTGTTCCGGCTGGCATAGCCACGGAAGAACCGCTGGAAAATCATCGGGCGCTCCTCCTGGGGGATTCCCAATCCGGTATCCGCCACCTCGGCTGTGACCCAAGCGCCCCCATCCAGTTCTCGGCTTCCGGTTCGAAGCACGATCTGGCCGCTCGCTGGTGTGTAGTTCATGGCGTTTGTCAGCAGATTGGTGAAAACCTGGCCCAGCAGGCGTTCGTCTCCAGACACCGGCGGAATGTCCGCTTGGGGCTCAATGTGCAGGCTGAGATTCTTCTGGGCCGCCAACCCCCGCCGGTCCGCGACCAGTGAGGAGAGCAGCGCGTTAATGTCCACCGGCGCCGGGTGAAAGCCCGTGGTGCCGGCCTCCAGGCGCGAAAGCGATAGCAGATCATCAATCAAGAACCGCAGGCGATCGCTTTCCCGGGACAAGGTGTCCAAGTAGCGGGCGTTTCGATCCGGATCCTCTGTCTGGGCGATGAGGTCCAGGTAGAGTTGGATGTTGGTGAGCGGGGTGCGGAGTTCGTGTGAGACATCGGAGACAAACTGGGACTTGAGGCGGTCGACTTCCTTCAGCGCGCTGATGTCATGCTGCACGCCCACGAAATTGATAATCTCGCCATGATCGCCCACCAACGGTTGAATGTTGACCGCGGCATCGTAGATGGTCCCGTCTTTCCGACGATTGACCATCTCTCCCCGCCATGCTTCCCCACGGAGGATTGTCTCCCACATCTGCGTATAGAATCTCTCGTCATGTTCCCCGCTCTTGTGGATGCTGGGGCTACGGCCGATGGCCTCCGCGGAGGGGTATCCGGTGAGCGCGGTCCAGGCTGGGTTGACGTATTCGATATGGCCCTCGGGATCGGTCACCATGACCGCATCGCCGATGTTGGCGAGGATCGTCTCCAGGCGGTCGCGCTCCGATTGTAGCGCGGCCTCAAGCGCCTTCCGATCGGAGATATCCAGAACGAGCGCGGTCATGCCCTGCACGTTCACTTCATCCGTGATCACGCTGACGGCAAGCAGGCATGGAATCGTCTCACCCCGTTGTGAGCGAATGCTGATCTCAATGACGTCCTTCGCAGTGCTTTCGCCCCGCAGCAGCGATTGCAGTTGGTTACCCAAGCGGGAATGATCTCCCGTCTGGGGCCTATGGAAAGACTCCAGGCTGCGACCGATGATGTCGGTCACAGAAAGGCCGATGATGTCGGCCAACGCCTGGTTGGCATAGGTGATCCTGCCCTCCAAATCCAACTGCATGATCCCGGCGAGTGATGTCTCGACCAGGGCCCTGTAGCGGGCTTCCGAGAGGGCCAGTTCCTGTGTACGCTCGGCAATCTCGGATTCCAGGCGTTGGGCTTGGGCCGTGATCTGGTTGAACAGGTGTGAGTGTTCAATGGCCACCGCGGCGTGTGCGGCGAAGGCAGATAGCAGATCGACGTCGCTCAGAGCAAAGGGCCGGCCCACCCCAAGGCGCCGCACAGTCATCACCCCGAGCGTGCGCTGCCGGACAATCAGCGGGACGAGTACAAGCACTTCCAACTCTCCGGCCCGGGTGTCAGGGATCAGCAGGCCGCGGCCTTCTTGATCAGGATCATTGACCAGCAGCGGCTCGCCGCTCTCGGCGACATAACCCACCAACCCCTCCCCCAGCGGGATCTCAAGAGCCATGATCTGGGTGGCGATGGTATCCATTGCCACCAGGCATCGCAGCATCCCGGTCTCTGGATCCAGGATGTGGATCCGGCTGGCATCGGCTCGCAGCAAATCGCGCGCCTGTTCCGCAATCAGCTTCAGCACACGCTCGTAATCAAGCGTGGCAGAGACTGAGCGTGCGGTCTGCATGAGCGCCTGGGCCTCCTCCGCCCTGCGCATGGCCTCCGTGAGTAGCTTTGCGTTTCGTATCGAGATGGCGGCCATGCCGGAGATGGCCTGCAGGGCCGCTGCCTGTCTGGGCGCGAAGACCGTCTCTCGACCCAGCCCCATCACGGTGATGGAGCCGATGGTGATTTCACCCACGATGAGCGGCAGGCCCAAGTAGGCGTGGACCCCGGCTTGTCGCCATACATCCAGCGCCCTGGGATCCGCGGCGTAGTCCGCCAACAGCAGCGCTTTCTGCGTGTCAATGATCTCCCAAATGACGCCCTGGTCGCGGGCTTGGGGCGGGAAATCGATTTGCGCCGGCAGCCCATATGTGCACAAATCCAGGGCGCGGGGTTCGTCCTCATTGATCAATGTGATGGCCCCGGCGTCGGCGCCGGTGGCCTCCACCGCCAACTCCAGGACCCGATCGAGAACCAGGTCGAGATCCAGCTCACTTGCCACCGCCTCCACGACCGCGTGCTCAAGCCGCTCAAGCTCCAGGCCCGCCTGCATGGAAGTCCGGGCCCGAGCCTGGCCGATGGCGATGGCGATATGATCCGCCAGGGCCGTCACCATGGTGCAATCGGCTCGGGTCAGCCAGTCGGCGGTCACGTTGACCGTTCCGATCACAGCCTCTTCCAGGAGCAGAGGGGCAACGATCGCCGGGCAGCCGCCATATCCCCTGCTGACATCGGGGATCTTCGACAACACGCTCTCGGGGAGGATGTGCTGCAGGATCGCCATTCGGCTGGGGGAGAAGGTCGGCTGGCGTTTCCGGATTGCCCGTAGATGGACTGCGGACCGGTTGGGGTCGAAGCGGTGCCCTTCGATTGTTAGGCCTGTGGCCCGCGTGAACTCATGCTGGTGATGGCTGCTGGTGAAGCTGCATTTGACCTCGAGCATCCCCTCGGAGTCGAACAGGGCAACTCCGCCGATCAGATCCAGGGCCCGCAGAGCATCAGCCACCGCCTGCAGGACGGCCTCCTCGTCGCCGTGTGCGTGGCGACCCACTTCGGCTGCGGCCCGCAACGCAGCCGTCCAGACGGAGGCGGCTTCGGATTGCCGATCTTGGGCGCCGGTCTTGATCGCCATGCTCCCTTTCCCTGTCCCTAATAATCTAACACGCTCTTGATTCTATACCGGCGCAAAGGCATAGCCATAATGTCCTATCGATTGGAATGGCGTCGCCGCTGTCTTTGCCGCTGACTGACGAACCGCTGCATTCTCTTTCCTGGGCCTCCTTCCGCTTCCGCTCCGGCAACATGTGAGGGGCCGTGGCTGGGAAGAGGCAGGCGCTGATGCGCCTGACCCTTCCTTCCCATGAGCGGCGTCGCAGGCTTGGTCCCCTCCGGGACGAGCGGCCTGTGCCCGCCGCCCCTGTGGGTGCTCCCGGGGGCACATGATAGAATGCGAAAATGCACGATATGGGACGGACCGCCCAAAGAGACGGCCCAGGTGGACACCCGGCCAGGAGTGGCAAATGGCGTATCAGAATATCACTGTCCCGTCAGAGGGGGAGACGATTTCCGCCGGCCCGACGGGCCTCAATATCCCCGAGCGTCCGATCATCCCCTTCATTGAAGGCGACGGCACGGGGCCGGACATCTGGCGCGCGGCTGTGCGTGTTTTCGACGCCGCAGTGGAAAAGGCCTACCGGGGCAGGAGGAAGGTCGCCTGGATGGAGGTTCTTGCCGGGCAGAAGGCCTATGATCGCTTCAACGAATGGCTGCCGGAGGAGACCGTCCGGGCATTTGAGGAATTCACTGTGGGGATCAAAGGCCCGCTCACTACGCCCGTGGGAGGGGGCATCCGCTCCCTGAATGTCGCCCTGCGCAAGCGCTTGGACCTGTATGTGTGCCTGCGCCCTGTCCGCTACTACCCCGGCGTGCCCTCCCCAGTCAAGCATCCCGAAGCAGTGGATATGGTCATCTTCCGGGAGAACACGGAGGACATCTACGCGGGCGTCGAATTCCAGCTTGGAACAGAGGGAAACAGGCGATTGCGAGAATGGCTCCGGGGAAACTACCCCGAGGAATACGACAAGATCCGTTTCCCGGAGAGTTCGGGGTTCAGCTTGAAACCGGTGTCAAAGCAGGGCAGTCAACGCCTGGTGCGGGCCGCCATGCAATATGCCCTGGATAACGGACGGCGCTCCGTCACCCTGGTCCACAAAGGCAACATCATGAAGTATACGGAGGGTTCCTTCCGCAATTGGGGATATGAGGTCGCCGAGGAGGAATTCGCCGACCGGGCCTACACATGGGCTCAATGGGAGCGGACCAAACGCGAGCGAGGGGAAGAGGCCGCCAATTCCGAGCAAGACGCCGCGCTGGGTTCCGGGAGGCTGCTCGTGAAGGACGCCATTGCGGATATTGCCTTTCAGCATGTGCTCACACGGCCGCGCGAGTTCGACGTGATCGCGACCATGAACCTAAACGGCGACTACATATCCGACGCGCTGGCAGCACAGGTGGGGGGGATCGGCATTGCCCCGGGGGGCAACATCAACTATGAAACCGGGGACGCGATCTTCGAAGCCACGCACGGCACCGCGCCCAAGTACGCCAACCAAGACAAGGTAAACCCCGGGTCACTGATCTTGAGCGGCGAGATGATGTTCCGCTATATGGGTTGGGATGAGGCCGCGGATCGGATCGTGCGCGGCATGGCGGGGGCCATCGCCGCCAAGACAGTCACTTATGATCTTCATCGCATGCTGGATGATGCCACCCTGCTCAAGACCTCCGAATTCGGCCAGGCCGTGGTTGCGCATATGGAATGAGGGGGAAGAACCCATCACCCGGCGTCTCGAGAGCTGAGATGGATGCGATGCAAGGCGTAAGTCTCTTGAGTGGGCGTGATTTGGGCGCACTCCGTGTTCCTCCCGCCAGAGGGCTGCCCTGGGGGATCGCACGCTACAGTTCGAACTCCGCCACACGTTCACCATTCAACCACACGGCGAAGGATCCCGTTTCGAAGCTCCCGATGGGGATTCGCGCTTCGAACGCCTCGAGCACCTGTACGCACATGACATCGGAATGAATCGTGGAGGACAACTCGACATCGATCCGGCCGGCCGCGTCCGGGCCGGAAACCTCCCAGCGCAGCTCGTGACAGGGTGTCGGTTTGTCCCCCTCGACAATCAACACAACCTGCACCGGAAAGCTCTCCAGCATCAGAATCTCGGCTCGGTTCACATACACAGGCGCCTCGACCCCCTCTCCGGAGTTGGGAGCGCGAGTGGAGGCCCCCCGTGCGAACTCCTGCACCCGCTTTTCATTCAGCCAAATCGTAAAGGCGCCCTCGGTGAAGCTGCCAATGGGAACGGTCTCCTCGAAGGGGGTGATCACCTGGTCGCAGAACTCCTGGTCCCCGGGGGTTGCCCGCAGCGTGACATCGATGCGCCCCTCATTTGTGGGCTCGGAGACTTGAAATACCAACCTGTGGCAAGGTGTAGGCAATGTGCCTTCGACCACCAATCTGACCTGCACGGGGTAGCTCTCCAGCAACCGGATCTGCGTGCCTTCGACCACCAATCCCCCTGTGTTTCCATCGTTCTTGTCCAGCGGAAAGCGGGTGGGTGAAGGAGGCATGCTGGGGGCTGCGCTCTCACACGCAGCCAGCAGGATCAAGGCGATCGCTGCAACTGAGGTCCTGACGGTCAGCGTTCGCATGAGGTTCTCCGTTTTCGCAATGCTTTCTCACTCCAATACCTAGGACGAGTTGTATTTGAGATAAGTTCCACCCATCAGGGAGAACGGGAGCTGGCTGGTCCCTGGCGAAGACATGTTCTGCCCAGGGACCCAGCGCCCGACGGGTCCCCCGCCGGAGGAGATTCCCCTGCCGATGAACTGCCACGACCGGATGCGCCGAGGGAGCCGTAATAGACCATTCCTCGTGCCCTCAACCGTCCTGCTATAATGCCAGGGTGGATGCCCGGGAACAGCGCGCGCTGGAAGTTCATCGCCGACTCTTGGAAGAATACGGGGAACCCCGGTGGCGCGACCGCCTCCCACCTCTGGATGAATTGATTTCCACAATCCTATCCCAGAACACAAATGACGAAAACCGGGATCGTGCCTTCGAACAGCTTCGGAGGCGCTTTCCGAATTGGGAGGCGGTGCGGAAGGCAGACACGGATGATGTGATTGACGCCATTCGCACTGCAGGATTGGCCAACCAAAAAGCCCCCCGCATTCAGAACCTCCTTCAAGGCATCGAGGCTGAAAGAGGCAGACTGAGCCTGGACTTCCTCCAGGATCTCGATCCAGAGCAGGCGAGGAAATGGCTCATGAAGTTCAAAGGAGTGGGGCCCAAGACGGCAGCCATTGTCTTGCTCTTCTCCTTGGGTATGCCCGCATTCCCTGTGGACACGCATATCCACCGGGTAACCGGCCGTCTGGGTCTTCGCCCAGAAAAGATGAGCGCCGAAAAGACCCACACATTGATGGAGCACCTGCTTCCGCCCGAAGCCTACTACGCAGCCCATCTCAATTTGATACGCCATGGCCGGGAGGTTTGCCACGCCAGGAAACCGGAGTGTGAGCGCTGCGTGCTGCTCGATATCTGCGACTACGGCCCGGGATATCTGCGGGAGCGAGCCTAGGTTATGCGCCATCCGCGGCGGATTTCTCGATACGCCTCGCGCCGGAGCCGGCCCCGAGGAATCGAGGGGGCGCTCGGCACTCGAGATGCGCCTCGCATGAACTGGATCCTTCGACCTGCCCCCATGAGCGAAAGCAGCCTGCGTCTGCCCGGCTTTGACTCGGCTCAGGACCGCGGGCTATACTCCCATCCGTGGGGAGGCGATCTAGTTTTATGGAGGTGGGCATGGCGCTGACAGTCACTTGGTTTGGGCATGCAGCGTTCGGATTGGAGGTCGATGACTATCAGATATTGATCGATCCTTATCTGAGCGACTCACCCACGGCGGCCGTTGGGCCGGAAGACGTGGAGGCGGATTACATCTTAATCTCTCATGGGCATGGCGACCACGTGGGCGACGCGGTGCAGATTGCCCGGCGGACGGGTGCGAAGATCATCAGCAATTTCGAAATTGCCGGCTGGTTTGAGGAGAAGGGATTCCAGACCCATGCGCAGCATATCGGCGGGGGTTTCAGGCATCCTTTTGGATATCTGAAGCTGACCCAGGCCCTGCATGGCTCTGGCCTTCCAGATGGGAAATGTGGCGGCAACCCGGCCGGATTCCTGCTCACCCCCCCGGCGCCGGCGGGCATTAAGGTCTATTTCGCCTGCGACACCGGCCTATTCCCGGGCATGAAGCTGATCGGAGAAGAGGGGATCGAGCTCGCAGTCCTGCCCATCGGGGATAACTACACCATGGGACCCGACGATGCTCTGCGAGCGGTAAAGCTCATCGAACCCAAGCACGTCATCCCGGCGCACTACAACACCTGGGATGTGATCCGGCAAGATCCCGAGGCGTGGGCCGAGCGGGTGCGCGCGGAGACAGCGGCCATCCCGCATGTGCTCTCACCCGGGGAGAGCTTCACCCTGCAGGCATAGCCGATTGACGCTCTGGGGGGCCGTACCGGAGAGCAGCCTATGAACGCCTGTCGCCAAGATGCGACAGGCGTGGTTCGCGTGGGGCCGTCCAATCACCGCGGGCTGAGGCGAGCGGCATGACGGGCAAGATGGGCTGGAGGGATCACATTGCCCTCAATCTCTACTGGCTGGGACTGAACGTACAGACCGGCGCGATCACGCCGGTGCTGTTGCCCTATCTGGTGGCGCTGTTTGTGCCCTCGCAGGTCAAGAACACATCTCTGGCCACTGTCCGCGTTGCCGGGTTGGCGGTGGCCATGCTGGTCCAACCGGCGGCCGGCATGCTCTCCGATCGGAGCCTCTCACGCTGGGGTCGGCGCCGCCCCTTCATCGCCGCCGGCACGATCTTCAACGTGCTCTTCCTGTTGTTGCTCGGTGCCTCACCCTTGTTCCACGGCTCGGCGTTGGACGCCTGGACGCGGTCGATGCTGTCCGCATCAGCCCCCTACCTGGTGCTGCTGGTGGGCATCGCGCTGCTGCAGCTTTCCACCAATTTCGCACAAGGCGCGCTGCTGGGCCTGATACCAGACTTGGTGCCAGAGGATCAGCGCGGCCGTTCCTCCGGGGTCAAGGCCGTCTTCGAATTGCTGCCCGTGTTCCTGGTGATACTGATCGGCCCGCTGGTGGACGCGGGGCGCATATGGTTGGTGATCGGGATCATCATTGCCGCGCTGGTGTTGTGTACCTTGGGGACCGTCCTCCTCGTCTATGAGCGGCCGCTGGCGCGTCGGCCACCCGGCCACGTCAGGGAGAATATGTTGCGTCTCTTGGCCCTTACGGCCATATTTCTGGCCGTCACGCGCGGAGCGGTGTGGACGGTGGGTTCCGGTGGCAGGCTGCTAGCCGCGCGGGGAATTCAGGTCGAATGGCAGGTGGCGATTGTCGGGGTACTGGGGTTGATTGGCATGGCGGGCTCGATCCTCGTGGGCGTGTATTTCGGCGCCCGAGTGGGGATCGGAGCTGGGGCTGGAGAGCACCGGGAGTTCATCTGGTGGGTGGTGAACCGGTTGCTGTTCTTGGCCGCAGTGGGGTCCGTGCAGGCCTTTGCGCAGTTCTTTCTGAGAGACGTGATTCGGGTGGAGAACGCCGCCACCGCGACCACCGCCCTGCTGGGGGTGGTGGCATTGTTTCTTATCCCCTCCGCGCTGGGGGGTGGATACCTGGCGGACCGAATGGGCCGCAAGCGGCTCGTCATGGTCTCCGGCCTGCTTGGCGCGTTGGGGACATTCATGCTGCTGTTCGCCAAGGGGATCCCGCTGGTGGTCGTCAGTGGGTGCATCATCGGTTTGGGGACGGGGACCTTCATGGCCACCAATTGGGCCCTGGGGACCGATTTGGCACCTTCGGACGAGGCGGGCAGATACCTGGGCATCTCGAACCTGGCCGGTGCAGGGGCGGGGATCGTGGGCCAGGGCATTGGGGGGCCCATGGCGGACTTCTTCAACCAGTTGAGGTCGGGGCTCGGATACCTCGTGATTTTCGGAATATACGCCGCGCTGTTCTTACTCTCCGTCTACGTCCTGCGGTTGGTGCGGCCGCCGGGGAGTCAGGTTGGGAACGCCTGAGCGCCCCAAGCCGGGCCATCCGCTGTGAATTAGGCCCGACGCGATTCGATTGCCCCGCTCTGGGAGGCTACGGTCTCAGGGGAAATCTTGTTCGGGGTTCGAAACAGCGGGTCGGGGCAGGCGGTGTGGCTTGCGCGGTTGGGGGCTCTATCGATGCCGTGGGAAGCCTCGAATATTGTCGATGACTCTGCTTCATTGTATACTTCACCAATGGCATCCTGACAAAGGGAATTGTTCATGAAGGTCACCTGTTTGCAAGAAAATCTCTCTCGGGGATTGGGGATCGTCTCACGCGCGGTGGCACAGCGCAGCACCTTGCCTGTGTTGGCCAATATCCTCCTGGCCACCGAAGATGGCCGTCTGCGCCTCTCGGCAACGGACTTGGAATTGGGTATCACATGCTGGATCGGCGCGAAGGTGGAGGAGGACGGCTCAACCACCGTCCCTGCGCGGACCTTTGTAGATCTGGTGAACACCTTGCCCAACGATCAGGTCAAGATGTCGCTCAACGTGCGCACCCAGACTCTGAATGTGACCTCCGGCCCCTTCAATAATGATATCAAATGCATCGACGCCCAAGAGTTTCCCCCGCTGCCGCCGGATGAGCTGGCGGATGGGCTTCAGTTGAACGTGGAAGACTTGGGCGAGATGATCAAACAGGTGGCCTTCGCGGCCTCCACGGATGAAGCCCGCCCGGTCCTGACAGGGGTGCTGCTCGAGGTGGAAGGCGGGGAGATGACCATGGCGGCGGCCGATGGTTTCCGCCTTTCGGTCAGGAATGCGCACCTCTCTTCGCCTGCGGCGGGGGGCATCGTCGCCATCGTCCCGGCTCGCGCGCTGAATGAGCTGGCGCGCATACTTGGGGATGAGGAGGAAACCGTGGCGATGTCCATGCCGCCCAACCGCGGCCAGGTGATATTCCGCGGCAAGGATGTTGAGTTGGTCTCTCAACTCATCGAAGGCAGCTTCCCGGACTACAAGGGCATCGTACCCAGCGGCTTTGCCACACGCACCGTGCTTTCGACGAGCGCGTTCCGAAAGGCCTGCAAAGCGGCGGATATCTTCGCCCGCGAGGCTGCGCACTCCGCCCGCCTGCATATCTCACCCGGCGGCGAGCTGGAGCCGGGCGAACTGGAGATTTCGGCCACAGCGGCGGAGACGGGTTCAAATGAGACTGTTGTGGATGCTACGGTGGAAGGCGAATCCATAGAAATCGCGTTCAATGTGCGCTTCCTGTCGGATGTGTTGGGTGTGATTGATACGCCCAATGTGGCTTTGGAAACCAGCACCGCATCCTCCCCGGGTGTGATCAAGCCCGTCGGCCGGGATGACTTCTTGCACATCATCATGCCCATGCACCTCGGGCGTTAGGCCTCTGCCTGGTACAAGGTTCCGTGAGCAAGTGATGTCCGGGCTCCCTCCAGTAGGGAGCCCGCTGACGCTGAGCCGCGGGCTTGCGGCACTGCGCGCACCGGCCCTGTGGGCTTCACATCCCTGGTCGGAGGCCGGTGCTTGTTGTTAAAATGACCTGGGGAGGGCGCTCAATGGCCCGGACCCAGACAGGTGCGGCATGACGATTGACCATTCCTCGTTCCCGAAAGTACTGACCATCTACCTGGAATTGAGCCAGTACCCGATCCTGGCGGAGCGCATACGCGACCGTATGCGTCATGAGTTATTTGCTCGTGGGATCATCTCGGAGGAGGCACTGAGCGTGGAGGTCACAGAGAAGGCGCGCCAGTCGCAGGTGATGGAGGGCATCCGCGATCCGGAGGTCGAAGAGCCGGCCCACATCTGGGCAAGGCGGCTGGCGGCGATCCGGGATAACCTGACTGACTTCTACTTCGCCTACAACCTACCCCATGACCTCTTCGAGCGCATCGTGCGAGAGGTAGTCGCTGAGCGGAATCCCTCGAAGGATGTGGTGCTCAGGTTCCATCCCGAATTGGCTCCCTGGGACATGCTGTTTGCGCAGGGAGAAGCCTACGAGAGAATGCCCTCCGAGAAACGGGAGGAGGCCAAGCACCATCTGGAGGAGATCAAGGTGGTCCTGATCAAATCCATGGTGAGCGGCCACCTGCGCTATGTGGGCATCGCCAAGGACTGGTTTGATATCGCCGATCTGCGGGCGATTCGGGATCATCGCATCGGAAGGGGCCGCATCGGCGGAAAGGCCGCCGGGGTAGTGCTGGCGCGCACGATTTTACATAAGTGTCTTCCACTTGAGCTCAGGGGCCGCATCAGGGTGCCCCGGTCATGGTATCTGGGCGCGGATGTGTTCTACGATTTCAATTCATACAACAACCTGCTCAAGTATGCGAACCAGAAATACAAGGGCGAGGAGGAGATCCGGTCAGATTACCCGCAAATACGGCGCGATTTCTCGGAGGGGCGCTTCCCGGAGAACGTGGTCGACGGCCTGCGCTTGATATTGGATCGCGTGGGCCGGAACCCATTGATTGTCCGCTCATCGAGCCTGCTCGAGGATTCCTTCGGCACTTCCTTTGCCGGCAAGTATGAGAGCTACTTCTGCCCCAACCACGCGACACCAAGAGAGAATCTGGGGGACCTGATCTCTGCCATCTGCAAAGTGTATTCCAGTGTTTACAGCCCGGATGTGCTGCAGTACCGGCAGCGTATGAACCTCGTGGATTATGACGAGCGTATGGCGGTCCTCATCCAGGAGGTGGCCGGCCAGCAGCATGGCGACTATTTCTTTCCCGACGCGGCCGGGGTGGCATTCTCGAAGAATCAATTCCGGTGGAGCGCACGCATCGAGCGCGATGCCGGCTTCATGCGCATCGTATGGGGCTTGGGGACTCGGGCGGTGGAACAATCCGTCGGAGATTATCCGCGTATGGTGGCGCTCAGCCATCCGGATCTGCGCCCGGAAAACGATGCTCGCGGCATCCGCAGCAACTCCCAGCGCATGATCGATCTGTTGGACCTGGAGGCCAACACCTTCAAGTCGCTGCCCGTGACAGACGCGTTGGGCGTCGGTCTTCCGCATCTCACTTTGCTGGCTCAGCGATTTCGGAACGGCATGCTGCAGGATTTCATCGGACAGCGCGTTCCCTTCGATCCCCCGGAGGCGGTCATCACTTTCGATGGTCTGCTGCGACGCACCTCCTTTCCCGCCCTGATGCGCAAAGCCCTGGAGACCTTGGAGAGCGCATACGGCATACCTGTCGACACCGAATTCACCGTGGACTTGGGTGAGGAGGGGGATGCCGGGCTGGATCCCACGATCTACCTGCTGCAGTGCCGCCCTTTGAGCGAGATGGAAATGCAGGCTGCCACGCTGCCCACGGACATTTCGGAGGGGCGCATACTGTTCGTCAACTCGGGCATCGTCCCGGACGGGCGGGTCGGCGATTTGCGATATGTCGTCTACGTGGAAGGGGAGGCCTACGCCGAGCTCAGTTTGCCAGGAGGGAAGGAGGAGGTCGCACGGCTGATCGGACGGATCAACAAGCGTCTGGAGGGGGAGCGCTTCGTGCTGATGGGGCCAGGGCGCTGGGGGAGCCGCAACCCGGAGTTGGGGATCCCGGTGACATACGCAGATATCTATAACGCACGTGTGCTGATCGAGATCGTGGGTGATCGGGGGGCGACGGAACCTTCCTATGGCACCCATTTCTATCAAGATCTGGTGGAAGCGGACATATATCCATTGGCCATCGCGGTGAAAGATCCGAGGGTGGCGTTTCGGAGTGAGTTCTTCCAGGGTGGCCGCAATCAATTGGGTGGGTTGTGCCCGGAGGATGAACGCTGGGAAGCAGTGGTGCGCGTGATCGATGTGCCGCTCGAAACCGGCGGGGCGCACATAGAATTGGTGATGGATGGGGAAGCGGGGGCGGCGATGGCCTATCTGTCGGAAGGTCTATCGGCGGGAGAACGGCGGAGTCGCAGAAGGAGATAGACCTATGCCCGATCTTTTGAGCGCGGATGAGCTGTACCGCGCCTGCGAACCGGACGGCTTCGATTTTGAGACGACCGATGAGGTCCAAGCCGAGGATCGAGTCTTGGCACAGCAGAAAGCGGCGAAGACTCTCTCATTCGGCCTCGACATGGAGGGATCCGGCTACCACATCTTCGTCGCCGGGAAGTCAGGCACCGGCCGCGAGAGCGCCGTCAAGTGGCTGGTCGGGGAGCGGGCGGCCCGTCGCGACCGACCGGACGATTGGGTATATGTCTATAACTTCAAGGCCCCCGGGAGGCCCAAAGCCCTTCGGCTGCCGCCAGGCCAGGCGGTGATCTTCAAGCGGCAGACCGAGTCACTTGTGAAGGATCTGCGGCTTCATCTCTGGGCGGCCGGTGAGGCGGAAGAATTCAAGCGGGCCCTGGATGAAAACTGGGACGATCTCCGGGCTGCCCGACAGGCGCAGTTGAATCAGCTGCGGGCTAAGGCGCAGGGCGCAGGGGCCGTCTTCCGGAGCGGCCCGGGGGGTATCTCGGTGCTGCCGGCGGCGCAAGATGAGCGCCCCGGAGTCCGAGGTCGACGATCCTTTTCGGCAGACGAAGATGAGTTGGCGGCCGAGTGGGCGCGCGGCATGCAGGCGTTGGCACAACTGGAATCAACTGCTCGCAATGCAAGGCGAGAGTTGATCGAAGGCCAGGTGGGATTGTATGTCACTGGCGCTCTCGAGCCTCTGCGGGATCAATACGGTGACAATCCTGAGGTGATGGCCCATTGTGAAGACTTGTACATGGACATCATACACCAGCTCGAAGAGCAAACCGCTCCTTGGGGGCGAGAGGATTCCTCCCGTGCGGACCCCGCAGCTGTGGACTATGAGCGGTACGAGGTCAATGTGATCGTGGATCATTCGGAAGACGATGGAGCCCCAGTGGTGTGGGTGTTCGATCCCACCGTGCCTCGTCTGCTAGGTCGTGTTGTGCCGGAAGCATCCGGGAGAAACGGGGATGGAACGACCGATTTTAGGCTGATCAGGCCGGGAGCGCTGCATACTGCGAACGGCGGATATCTTGTGCTTCGGACGAACGATCTATATCCGGAGGCCGAAGCGTGGCGGGCTCTCAAGCGGGGGCTGTTGGAGAGGGAGATTCGACCGGATGATTCGGCGGCCAACAACTCATCGAAGCGAGGGGGTTTGGCTCCCGAGGCGGTCCCTTTGGCGGTGACGGTCATCCTGATCGGATCGGCCCACGACTACGATCGGCTCTACGAGCGGGACGAGGATTTCCGTTCGCTGTTCAAAGTGATGGTCGAGTTCGATGAGCGGATGGAGCGGAACTCCGACGGGAAGGCCGAATATGTCGCCTTCATGGCCCGTCTATGCGCCCGGGAGTCGTTGCGCCCGCTGGATCGCTCAGGGGTGTGTCAGGTGATCGAGCACGGTGCTCGATTGGCCGGATCCCAACACAAGCTCAGCGCCCGGTTTGGACGGCTTTCGGATTTGATACGCGAGGCTGACCATATGGCTGAGGTCGCAGGCCGGGAAAGGATCACCGCGGAGGATGTGCGGCGAGCGGCGGCGGAGGACAGGGGGCGGCATGAGACCGCCTATTCTCACCAATTCGAGGAGATCCTGGATGAAGCGGTGATGATCGCCACCGATGGGGATGCCGTCGGCCAGTTGAATGGCCTGACGATCCAATCCTATGGCCCATACGACTATGGGCTGCCGAGCCGGATCACGGCGCGAACGTATATGGGCAAGGAAGGGGTTGTCCAGATTGACCGGGAGGTGGAGTTGGCGGGACCCATCCACAACAAGGGGCTGCTGACACTGATCGGCTTTCTCGGGGGGAGCTATGCGCAAGAGATGCCGCTCTCCTTGTCCGCCCAGATGACCTTCGAACAGAACTATGCGGACATCGATGGCGATAGCGCCTCCTCCGCGGAATTGTTTGCACTGCTGTCGAGTCTTTCTGGAATACCCCTGAAGCAGGGCATCGCGGTCACAGGTTCGGTCAATCAGGTGGGCGAGATCCAGGCGATTGGATCTGGGACCGAGAAGGTGGAAGGGTGGTTTGATCTTTGCGCCAGGAGGGGCCTGACCGGCGACCAGGGGGTGATCGTGCCGCGGGTGAGCGTCAAAGACCTGATGCTCAAGGGGACCCTGCGGGATGCGGTGCGGGCGGGCGATTTCCATGTCTGGGCTGCCGCGACCGTGGACGAGGGGTTGGAGATCCTCACCGGAAGAGCGGCGGTGGAGGTCCACGCTGCCGCCAAGAAACGGCTGAAAGAGTTGGCAGAGGGGATCGAGTCTTTCGGCAAGGAGGAGGAAGATGAGGAGGGCCCGTGAGTCAAGAAGGACTACCTTCGCGGTCCGATGATTTCGCCGAGTGGTACAACCAGCTTGTCCTGCGCGCGGAATTGGCCGACTACGCTCCCGTGCGAGGGACAATGGTCGTGCGCCCCTATGGCTGGGCGCTCTGGGAAAATATCCAGGCGGCATTGGACGCGCGCTTCAAGGCCACTGGCCATGTAAACGCCGCCTTTCCGTTGTTCATCCCGATGAGTTTTCTCTCCCGTGAGCGGGAGCATGTGGAGGGATTCAAACCCGAACTCGCGGTGGTCACCCACGCTGGGGGCGAGGAACTCCGGGAGCCGCTGGTGGTGCGCCCGACGTCTGAGACTATTATCGGGCACATGTACGCCAAGTGGATCAAATCCTACCATGATCTTCCCGTGTTGATCAACCTGTGGAACAGCGTGGTGCGTTGGGAACTGCGAACCAAGCTTTTCCTGCGCACGACCGAATTCTACTGGCAGGAAGGCCACACTGCCCATGCCACAGAGGTCGAGGCGGAGGCGGAGACGCTGCGGATGCTGGAAATCTACGCCGATTTCTCGGAAAACGAGGCCGCGGTCCCTGTTGTCCGTGGGCGAAAGAGCGCCAGCGAGAAATTTGCCGGCGCAGTGTACTCCTACAGCATCGAGGCCATGATGGGGGATCGACGCGCGCTGCAGGCGGGCACATCGCATCATCTGGGCCGGAATTTCGCGCGCGCTTTCGATATCCAGTTCCTGAATGAGGACAATGAGCTGCAATATTGCTGGACGACCTCATGGGGCCTGTCGTCCCGATTCATCGGGGCCATCATTATGGTGCATGGCGATGATCAGGGGTTGATTCTGCCGCCTAGACTCGCACCGCATCAGATCGTGATTGTGCCCATATACCGGAATGACGAGGAGCGGTCGGCGGTGATGCAAGTTGTGGCGAGGTTGGAGGGCGCGCTGAGGGAGTTCCGGGTCCACGTCGATGGGCGCGAAGGGTTGACGCCGGGCTTCAAATTTAATGATTGGGAGATGCGGGGAGTCCCACTCCGGTTGGAAGTCGGGCCGAGAGATGTGGCAGCGGGGGAGGTGACATTGGCGAGGCGGGACCGCCCCGGACGACAGGGCAAGAGCACCGCTCTGCAGGCGGAAGTCTCGAAAGCCGTGGGAGGGCTCTTGGAGGAGATTCAGGCCTCCCGTTATGCGCGCGCGGTGGCGTTCCAAGAGGAAAATACCCACCGGCCTGAGGATTTTGAGGCTTTTGCCGCAGCCGTAGAAACGGGGTGGGCGGAGGCCTGGTGGTGCGGCGATCCCGAGTGCGAGCAGGGGATCAAGGAGACCACCCATGCCAGCACGCGCTGCATTCCGCTGGATCAGCGGGGAGGGGAGGGCAGGTGCGTGCATTGCGGCCGGCGGGCCACCGAGCGCGCCATTTTCGGCCGTGCCTACTAGCACTGCCCCAGAGCGGAGGACGGGACGGACGCCACATCATCGGCCGAGCGCGTTCTCGCATGCCGGCCGGCGTTAGGATTTCTTCGCTGCCGCGCGACGGAGGCTCAGCGCAAGAAGAAGGAGCGGCTCCCAGGTTCCTCCCAGCCGTGGCGACCGATCAAGGGGACGAATGCCACAGGGGCGATCTGCTCACGCTGGAACTCGTCCCCATGACGGCGCAATCTCTCGAGGGTTTGGCTGTAGCGGGAGCCCACCGGGAGGACCAGGCGCCCGCCTTCCCCAAGCTGTTCTTTGAGCGGCTCTGGGACTCTGGGCGCTGCTGCGGTGACCAAAATGGCCTGGAAAGGGCCGTGTTCAGCGGCCCCCATGCTCCCATCGCTGAGTATCACTTGAACGTTGGAATACCCGAGCGCATTGAGCCGCGATTGCGCTTGGTCCGCCAAATCAGAGATCCGTTCAAGTGTGTATACCCGTTTCGCCAGCAGGCTTAAGATTGCGGCCTGGTAGCCGGATCCGGTCCCGATTTCAAGAGCATTGTCCTCGGGCTCCAGTTCCAGGAGTTGGGTCATCAGGGCGACGATATAGGGTTGGGAGATGGTTTGTCCGTGGCCGATGGAGAGGGGAGCGTCGGCGTATGCCATTTCGCGATACCCCTCGGGCACGAATTCGTGCCGTGGAACTCGGCGCATGGCTGCCAGAACCCTGGGATCAGAAATATCCCGCGCTTGGAGCTGGATCTCGACCATCCGCTCCCGTGCCCGACGGGTCTCTTGGCTCTCTTCCATGGCGTCTTTGCCTGGATTATACGGCAGCGAGGGCCCGGCGGCAAAGGGCGGGGTCGTAAGCGCCGATGGATGCCCGATCTGGCCTGTCGGTGGGAGATCACCAACGGCTGGTCATGCGCTGCTCTTTCCACACGTCGGCTTCGTTGTGGTATCCTGCTTGCTCCCAGAAGCCCAGCCGGTCCTTGCGCATGAATTCCAGGCCGCGCAGCCACTTTCCCCCTTTCCAAAGGTAGACGGTCTTCAGGTCATCCCGCCCGGGAATATGCCCCACAACGCCGCGCAGGGGATACCCGTGCGCGGGGGTGAGCGGCTTTCCGTCGAAGTGTGTAGCGAGCAGGAAGCTGTCCGACAAGGCGACAGCCAGTGGCAGATTGGTGGTGAAGCCCGCTTCGCAGTGCTGCATCAGATACCTGGCCTCGGGATCGACGCGGATACCCGCCGCATCGATAAGCCGCTGCAGTGAGATTCCCTCCCACTGGGTATCGAACTTGCTCCAACGGGTCACGCAGTGGATGTCCATGGTAATGATTGTCTTGGGAAGCCCCATGAGCTCATCCCAGGTCCAGCGTCGCTGCTCGTCGACCGCTCCCCATATCCGAAAATCCCAGGATGCCGGATTGAATCCGGGTACGCGCCCGTAGTGCAGGACGGGAAATTTTTGGGTCAAGGACTGGCCGGGGGGCAGACGCCCGGACCGGCGCATGGCCTCTTGGCGCTCTCGGCGCTCCAAGGGACGACCAAGCATAATCCCACCTCCGAATGGTCACGTCGATTATATCAAGTGCAGTGATGCGGATGGCGGCGGAATCGAAGCCGTCACAGGGGAACGCCCCAATACTTATGTAAAGTAGAGATGGCCAAAGCGCAGGGGCCGGAGACGCGAGGCACAAGCCGGGGGGTGGAGGTGTGGGGTCTATGCCGCGACCAGTCGGGTGACCTCTGCTTTGTGCAGGAAGGAGCGGCGCAGTTCCTCCGAACCGATATGCGTAGAGATGTAGCGCACCAATGAGAGGGCACGATGTCCCAGTTCCTCGGCCCGCTTCGGATTTCCCATCTCGGCCTCAACTTGGCTGAGCAGCGCAAGGATCTGCCACAGGATGCGTCGGGCCGGGATTCCTTTGAGCTCGGAGAGCGCGCGGTAGCCGGCACGCCTGGCCTGATCTATTTCCCCGCGCTTCGCGAGCACCCTGGCCTGGAGATACCGTGTCTCTCCCAGGAAAGGCGCTGCTTGCGCCCGCTCGAAGAAAGTCTCCGCTTCTTGGAGAATGCGGATGGCGCGATCATAGTCTTTGTTTGCCTCGGCGACGGTGGCTTCGATGGAGGCAAAAGGCACAATGACGCTCATTGTGGAGGCTTGCCGGATACCGCTGCGAGCGAGTTCTATGGTGCGTCCCGCTTCATCCGGTGAGCCCGCCAGTGCGAGCAGGTAGGCGAGCACGGCTTGCACTGCAGGGGCGAGGAATGGCAGTCGCGAGCGCACGACGGGGTATGCCGCCTGAACCCGTTCGAGCCCTTCGCTTGGTTGCCCCAGCATGCCCAGGGCCATGCCCGTCCAAATGGGGGTCGAGAGCTGCGGCACCAGGAATCCCGCGTCGCGGCTCAACTCCTGGCTCAAGCGCATGATCTCAAAGGCGCGCCCAAACTCCCCCAGATCGATGTAAACCAATCCAGTGTACATGCGGCTGAAAGACTTGCCCCAAAGGTTTTCGATGCGCTGGCTGAGCTCCCATGCCTGGTCCGAGGCCTGGAGTGCCTCCTGATATCGACCCAGGAGGTAGCGCAGGAATACGGTGCTGGAGAGATTGTCCACGGTCAGCGGAAGGTTGTCCGTCTCGTGCCAGACCTCGAGCGCCTCTTCCAGGGCGGCACCGGCCTTCCCGAGATCCCCGACTGCGAGATAGCACCAAAAGAGGTCAGTCAAGGTGAATCCGACCTGTTCACGCATACCTAGGCGACGGGAGATCTGCAGGGACTGCTCTCCATAGGCAAGCCCCTCCTCATCGCGACCGGTGAAGCGGCTCAGGAGACAAAAGTTCCAGAGAATCTTGGCCTCCGCCTGGGCATCCCCAGATTCCCGGGCGAGTTCCAGGGCCTGGTGAGCGATCGCCCCTCCCTTGGTGGCATCAAAGAGGGGCGTGGGAGACACATGTAGTGTGATGATGGGCAGAAGTGAGACGAGCTCCATCTGCCGGTCGTCCTTTTCTTGGGCGAAGGAACGCATTTCTTGGTAGGTCTCCATGGCCTGCTCATATCTGGAGCCCAATTCCAGGGCCCGACCCCGCTGAAGGAAGAGCTGGCTCAGTATCTGCGGAGGGTTCTCCTCCCGCAGCGCGATGTTCAGCGCGTGGCTATAGTGCTCGGCTGCTTCGAGATTGGCGTTGATCCGGTAGGCCGAATCGCCGGCGCGCTGATACGCGCCCAAGGCCTGGTCGGGCATATGTGCGCGCTCGTAGTGCACGGCGATCGCAGCGGCAAACTCATCCCTCTGGTCGGGATAGAGGTGCTCGAGGGCCTGGCCGACGGCACGGTGAAGGTCCTTGCGTTGGTCAGCGAGCAGTGAGCGGTATGCGACCTCTTGGATGGCCGCGTTCTTGAATACATATTCTCGATCGGGGACGCGTGCCTTCTCCAGAATAAGATCGTAGCGCTGTAGGTGCAGCAAGCATTCCAGCAGGCGTGTGTTGGCCGGAACGACCTCCTGCAGCAGGCGGAACCCAAACCGGCGGCCGATGACGGCCGCGGTTTGCAGCGTCGATCGTTCAAGGCGTTCGAGGCGGTCGAGCCGGGCCTGGATCACCTCCTGCAAGGTCTCTGGCAGGCGGATTTCGGCGCCGGCGATCAATCTCCAGCTATCCCCCTCCTGCACCAACACATCGCTTTCCTGCATGTGGCGCACCAACTCCTCTATAAAGAAAGGGTTGCCCTCGGAGCGATCCCGGATCACATTCCAAAGGGATTCCGGCAGCACTTCTGTGCCAAGGAGATTGGCTGCCAATTGGCGGCTGGAGGCAGGTTCCAGCGGGGGGAGGTTGATTTCGAGGTAGCGGTGCGCGAAGTCGCGCTCCGCATGGGATTTCAAATCCCAGACCTTCCGATCTCGGTCTGGGCGGAAGAGCAGCACAAGCGCCAGGGGCGCGCGCTCGGTGGAGAAGAACAGCGATTCGATGAGATCCAGGGAGCTGGGGTCCGCCCATTGTAGATCGTCGAAGGCGAGCAGCAAAGGCGCCTCTTCCGCCATGGCCTCGATCGTGCGCACAAATGCGGCTCCGATCTTGCGACCCAGGGCGTCCGCGTCCAGCGCGCTGACCGCATCCTTGGAGGCGGAGGGGACCGGTGCGCCCAGCAGCACGGCGAGGTATGCCCAGATCTCCGATCGGTCATCCTCGAAGAGGTCTCCCAGGCGCCGCTCCAACTTGAGATCCAGCATGGCGGGCGAATCATCCGCATGGATCATCAACTGCTGGCGCATCAAATCTCGAATGACGCCGTAGGGCTGATCCTGGCGGTAGGAGTAGGCGCGGCCCTCGGCCCAATGGATGTCGAGATCTTGAGTTGCATATCGGGCCTCGTCGAGCAGGCGGTTCTTTCCGATACCGGGTTCGCCAATCATGGCGCATAGCGCGCCGCGCCCGGCGTTCAATCCCTCCACGAGCGACAGGAGAGAGCGGCGCTCAGAACCGCGGCCCACCATTGGTATCTGATGTGCTGACTGTGCGATGGCCGGCGCGATATCCGACCGAGACTTGTCGCCCACCAGGCGAAAACCGGCCACTGGCTGCGCCATGCCCTTCAGCTGGAATTCGCCCGCCGGTTGCACCTCAAATCGCGGAGGAAGCAGGCGTGCGGTGGTTTCGCCTAGCAGGGTACCTCCGGGTTCGGCGGCCGCCTGCAAGCGGGCAGCCAGGTTTATGGGTCGGCCCATGGCGGTGTACTCGGAGATATCCTCGCCGCCCACATGACCCATCACCACGTTCCCGCTTTGGATGCCGATGCGCACCTGCAGCGAGAAGCCGAGCTCCTCCCCATAGCCTGTGACGGTCTGGTGGATCTCAAGCGCGGCCAGTGCGGCGCGCTCGGGATCGTCCTCGTGGGCTTCGGGCGCGCCGAAGAACGCCAGCAGGCCATCTCCCATCAGGCGTGCCACCGTTCCGCCGTATTCCAGTACAGCTCGGCTGATATGCTCCAGGCAGCGGCTCAGAACCAGGCGCGCCGTCTCGGCGTCGGTCCCCTCGGTGAAGGCTGTGGAACCGACGATGTCGGCAAAAAGGATGGTCACAAGACGGACTTCGGGTTCGCCTGCGCTGGGCGTAGCGTTTTCCATGGTCATGGATCTATACACGCCCTAGTCTACACCTAAATCAGAGAAAAAGCATCAGTAATCTCTCTATGGCTATCGCCGGGTATTTGGCGCCGGGATTTCCCCCTCAATCTGGTGGCGGTCTGGGCCAGAGGCTGAATGGCGGGTGCAGGAGCCGCAGCAAGCGGCGGCCCTTCGCCGTTGCGGGAGGTCAGCGTGATTCCTTGAAGTCGTAGATGCCATCGACAAGGGGCCACAGTCGCCCGCAGATCACGCATCGCAGGCCGGCAGTTTCGTCGCGGAGGGGCACATGGCCGCATCGGGGACAGCGCCAGAATGCACCAGGCGGACCGGCCGCGTCTCGGCCCACGGCCCTCGCCCGAATGAAGAGGCTGGGCGTGTATTGCCACAGATTACCCGTCCACTGCAGGGCGGAGTCCACGCTCACCAACAAGCCGGTCGGCAGCAGCCGTTTGAGGGCCTGGATGCGGAAGTGAGAAACCGCGAGCTGGCGCAGGATTTCGAAATCCGCCGTTTCCAGCCAGCGGCGGACAGCGCTCGGATGGAAGTCGAAGTTCAACTCTGCGAATTCGACCGGATCAAGGTCGAAGGGATTCCATCGCTGGCGGCCCAGCAGCCAGCGCAGGATGGCTTTTGCGTTGCGCTTGTTGGCGTACTCGAGGATGAAATCCGCCCCCTGATGAAGGCAATTGCGGACGGATCTGAGCGCGGCGGGCGGATCCACCATGTGGTGCAGGGTGCGGATCATTGTGGCCGCGTTGAAAGCGGCTGGGGCAAAGGGCATTTGGTATAGGTCGGCGGCCACATACAGATAGCGATCGGAGTCGCCCAGCCGCTCGATGGCTTGGGAGAGTTGGGTGCGGGAGTAATCGAGCAGCACGATCTGGGCGAAGCCCCGGTAGCGAGGAGTGTTGCGGCCCGCGCCCGCGCCGACCTCCAGCAGCCGTCCCTGGCCGTGGGGGAGCAGGCGCCGCAGGGCGATCGCCTCGACACGGTCCTCGTACTCGCGATCGGCCGCGTCCCAAAAGCGCTGCTGGTAGTCGGAGCCTTCGTAGTCGCAGATCGGCCTGTTCTCTGGTGGCATGCTGCCCCTCGTGTCGAGCGGTGCGACACGGATTGTACCCCGGACCCGAGTGTTTCACGTGAAACATTCTCTTGGGCAGAGGCCGGCCTGGATGGCCGATGTTTCACGTGAAACATCCCCGTGCCTCCGGGGGACAACGGCGCGGCCCGACCCGCATAGGCAAGCCGGGCAGCCGCCCTGCACTGGAGCCGGGAAAGGACTACGCGGGATCATCCTCCAGCACAGCCCACGCCAGGGGGCAACCGGGCAGGGGGTGCCCCCTATGGCATTGGCGAACGAGCCGATTCGGTCGATTGTGCTGCTCCACGTCCACCCGTTGATGCCAGCGCAGTTTGAAGGATCGCTACTCGGATTCTGGGCTGGCAGATTTGCGGGGGGACTCCAGGCCGCCGGACTGCGCAAGGGCGGTCATGCCTGCGATACCCCCCAGATTCATGGTATCCACCGCGCTCGAGGGGACGATTACCAGGGCACCCTTCTCTTTTAGACCCTCGAAAAGCATGTTCATCGCCCGCAGATGGAGCGCCGTGGGGTTGTCGCGATAGGCCCGAGAGGCATCCGCGAAGGAGGACGCGATTTGCTGCTCGGATTCCCCCAGTATGACGCGCGCTTGGCGCTCGCGCTCAGCCTGGGCTCGACGGCTCATGGCATCCTCGAGCACCTGAGGGATGACGATATCCCGTATCTCGACGGACTGCACTGTCACACCCCACGGGGTCGTGCGCTCGTCGATGATCTTCTGCAGGTCACGGTCCATGCGCGCCCGCCCGACGAGGATATCCGCCAGGTCCATCTGGCCGATGACTTCTCGCAGCGCGGTCTGGGCGGCCCAGGCGATGGCCATGCGGTAATCCTCGACCTCCAGGGACGCTTTCTCGGCGTCCCAAACCAGCCAGAAGAGCACCGCGTCGACATCCACGGGCACGGTGTCTTTGGTGAGCGTCTTCTCGGCGCTGAAAGGCGTGACCATCACCCGGTGGTCGATCCAGATCGGGATGCTGTCCACGATGGGGATGATCCAGAAAATGCCGGGGCCGCGCAAACCAATGAAGCGGCCGAGCCGCAGGATGACCGCCTTTTCCCACTGGTCGGCGATCTTCCAGGCGAAGAGGATGTAGACGCCGATCGCGTTTATCGCGATGGTGACGAGTATGACCCACGGGACGGGCATCTGCTGGGAAGAGAGGTAGAAAGCCGCCGGGATGGAGAGGATCAACAGCAGTGAGAAACTGGCGACAGCTGGGGCGGGTAGGCGCGGGTTCCATGAGACTGAGAGGCTCATGCGCTCACTCAGGTCTTGAAGCGATTTGGATTTGTCTTTCATCTTGCCTCCCATACAGGCATCAGCCGGTTGAGATCGATTCTATTCTTCGCCCTCTGGCGGCGTACCTTGGCTCCGCCAATCGTCCATTGACTCACGGAACGCGGCTTCCACCTCGGCGGGCCCAAAGCCGATTTGGTCTGCCTCTCGCAGGAAAGTACGCGTGATGTCCATCAAGGCTTTCCGGCGAAGGGCGACGGCGCGATCGGGCGGTGGCGGCTCGAGGACAAAGGTTCCCCGCCCCTGTTGGGTGGAGATCACCCCGGCCTCGTCCAGCATGCGATAGGCGCGCGCGATCGTGTTGAAGTTCACCCGCAAATCCGCCGCCAACTGGCGCACGGTCGGCAACTGGTCACCGGGCCCAAGGGCGCCTGTGGCGATCAATGCCTGCATGCGCTCTACGATTTGCAGGTATATGGGCACATGGCTGCGGAAATCCAGTTCGAACAAATTCGCCATTATTGTACTAATTGTCTCTTTGTATCATTGTACATTTGTAATAATTGTACACCACAAATGCGCCGAGTCAAGCCCCTGTTGGTGTGGAGATCCCTTCTCCTCGGGGAGTCAGCGGGAGGCGCTGATTCGTGGCGGGGACGCGGCCCGGACAACTCCACGGTGATCGTCAATTTGCCCCTCAGCGGCGCCCACCCCCCGCCTTGAGGGTGATTGCGGCCGAGAGCGGCCACATGGTAAAATCATGCCAGCGATCCAGACAGGCCACTGGCGGGCGAGTCTGGATTGATTTCTAAAAGAGAGGTCGGAGCGGCGAGAAGCGGTCCGTTTGGTTCAGTGAGGCCGGATGCTCCCATTGAAGCGCGCTAAGGGACCGTTGTGAGCCAGCGAGGCCCGGCCTCGAGCATGCGCAGCGAGTGGGAAGGGGGAAAACCTCGCCTCGGCGCGAGGCATCCAAGCAAGGGAGGCGAAACAATCGGCGGAACGATACGAGCTTTTGATTGGCGGGATCTGCCCCTGCTGCACCAGATGCGGGACCATGGCATCTGCCTGGACGCGCAGAGCGCCTATACCAGAGGACCGCAAACCCTGCAGCAGGCGCTCCTGGATGTGCTCCTGCCGGGCCGGCGGGTGGCCACCCTGGTGGGGCGCCCTGCAGATGGAGATGGCGAAGCCATGGTGGGGCAGATTACACGCCGCAATTCCGATCCCTATGCTCGGCTGGTTTTCATCGGGCCTCCAGAAGCGCTGAGTGATCCGCAGGGCCTGCGCATGCTGGATGCGTTGAGTGCGGCAGCCGGAGAAAGCGGGGCGCACCATCTCCTGGCGGAAGTAGATGAAAAGAGTGATGCCTTCGTCGGACTCCGACGGGGAGGATTCGCGGTGTACGCTCGGCAGCGTATCTGGCGACTGCAGGACGAGGGCCTGCTCGAGCGGGGTTCTGCGGAGGAGGACTGGAAGGCGGAGGAAAAGGAAGATCACTTTTCGATCCTCAATCTCTATCATGCGGTCGTGCCCCCGCTTGTTCAGCAAGTAGAGCCTGCTCCCGGAAACAACCGCAAGGGTATGGTATACATGGCCGAGGGCGAGGCCCTTGGGTATATGGATACCGCCCACGGACCTTTGGGGACATGGGTGCATCCCTACTTCCATCCGGCTGCGGAGGATTCCGAGCGATTGCTGGCCGAATTCTTGGGGGAGTTGGACGCCCGGCGGGAGACCCCGGTGTATTTTTGCGTGCGATCCTATCAGAGCTGGATGAATGGCGTGCTGTCGCACCTGGCTTTTGAGCCCTTGATCGATCAGGCGGTGATGGTCAAGCGTCTGGTTGTGGCCGTCAAAAGGCCGGCGTTCGCCCGCTTGCCGTCTCTGGATGGCACACGAGCCGAACCGACGGTCCCCTTTGCACCGCTTGGAAAGCAAGAATCCACGCCACGAGGCCGCTAAGGCATAATGATCGGAAAGCGTATCACAGACAATATCGAGGATATCCTCAACGTTCTGCCTCCGGATATCACCAAGACATTGAGAGAAATCGACCGCCAGGATGACTTACTCGAAGTCATTCTCGACTTGGGGCGCGTGCCCACGGCGCGTTACCTGGATGAGGAGATCACGCTCAACCCCCGAGAGGTCACGCGCGAGGACATCCGATACGTTGTGGATCGCATTGGCGACTTCGACAAGGACAACCGCGCGGGCATCGAACGTACCTTGCACCGCATCTCGGCCATACGCAACCGGCATGGCGACATCGTCGGTCTCACCTGCCGGGTGGGCCGGGCCGTATATGGCACGATTGACATTATCCAGGACATCATCACCTCCGGGAAGAGCGTGCTGTTGCTGGGACGCCCGGGTGTGGGAAAGACGACCATGCTTCGGGAGGCAGCGCGCATCCTCGCGGAGCGCAGCCGTGTGGTTATCGTCGACACCTCCAACGAGATCGCGGGGGATGGCGATGTCCCCCATCCGGCGATTGGGCGAGCTCGGCGGATGCAGGTGAAGGAACCCAGCCTGCAGCATGAGGTGATGATCGAGGCGGTGGAGAATCACAACCCCGAGGTCATCGTGATCGATGAGATTGGCCGGGAGTTGGAAGCCGTTGCCGCCCGCACGATCGCTGAACGAGGGGTGCAATTGATCGGAACTGCCCATGGCAACACATTGGAGAACCTGCTGTTGAATCCTACGCTCTCGGATCTGGTGGGGGGGATCGAATCGGTGACGCTCTCGGACGAGGAAGCCCGCCGCCGGGGCACTCAGAAGACGGTGCTTGAGCGCCGCGCTGCGCCGACCTTCGATGTGCTGATTGAGATTCAGGCCCGGGAGCGGCTGGCAGTCCATCCCGACGTATCCGAGGCGGTGGACGCCATGCTCCGTGGTCGGGCGCATATCCCGGAGCTGCGTTACCGGGACGAAGAGGGGCGGGTGCAGGTGGAAACCCCGCCCCAACGGGCAAAGGTGGACCGGCGAGATCGGGCCGGCTACCGGCGCCAAACGGCGTTGCCGAGCGCAAGAAGCGAAGAGGAAAGCGGTCTGCCTTACTCCCCGACCCCGCCGAAGATGCCGAGCTCGCTGTCGCCGATGCAGATCTTTCCCTATGGCGTGGCGCGCAATCGTCTGCGGCAGGCTGCCAAGCGGCTGGGAGTTCCGGCGAATCTGGTGGAGGGGCTCGAGAACGCCCAGGTGATGGTTACCCTGCGCTCGTATTATCGCCGACGCCATCAGGTGATCGAGGATGCGGAGGCAGCGCGCGTGCCCATCTATGTGCTGCGCTCCAATACGGTTGAGCAGATGGAGAGCTTTCTGAGCGACCTGTTTGATCTGCAGCCGGTGGGCGAGGATGCCAGCCTGGAGGATGCCATCCGGGAGGCGGAGGATGCCATCCGCCAGGTGCTCAACGGCAGGCGGGCCGTCGAGCTGTCGCCGGCCTCGGCCTATGTCAGGCGCCTGCAGCACCAGATGGCACGCCAAGCGAACTTGATTTCTCATTCGCAGGGCAAGGAACCCCACCGCCGGGTGAAAGTCCTACGGAGCTGACGTTGTTCATCACCCTTGAAGGGCCAGACGGAAGCGGTAAGTCCAGCCAGGCGAGAATGTTGGCGGACCACTTACACGCGCGCGGCTTCGATATCCTGCTGACGCGCGAGCCGGGGGGCACTTCGATCGGAAGTCAGATCCGAGCGATCCTGATGTCCTTGGAGAACACGCGCATGGAGCCGGAGACCGAGTTTCTCCTGTTCTCGGCCTCCCGGTCGCAGCTCGTCCGGCAGGTCATCCGGCCGCATCTGGAGGGCGGCGGGTGGGTGGTCTGCGATCGGTTCTTTGACTCTTCTCTGGCATATCAGGGATATGGCCATCAATTGGATTTGGATGCGCTGAGGGAGATCACCCGCTTTGCGACGGGCGGGCTTACCCCGGACATCAGCGTCTTGTTGGATCTTCCCGTAGAGGAGGGACTCCGACGGCGGGAGCGAGGCGGAGAATGGAACCGGCTGGATGCCTACGACCTGGCTTTTCACCGTCGGGTGCGGGAGGGTTATCTGGCTTTGGCGGCCGCAGAGGCGGGGAGATGGTGCGTGATCGATGCCTCCCCCTCGGAGCGGACCGTGCAGGGAGCAGTTCAGGAAGCCGTGGACGCTCGGCTGGGCCGTGAGGGGCGTCGCTGAGCGGCGGGCCGGCCAAGCGATCAAGTGCTGTCGGTGACTTGATCCAACGCATCTAGGCCGAAGGGCCGCGGCCAGTCAGTCGAGCCAATCCGCCGCCCCGGGCGCATCCAGATCGGGCATGCTCTCCTCGATGGACTCGGGGCTCTCCCCCGCTTCCAAACGCCCTACAACTTCATCGAATTCTGGCGGCATTTCCTCACCCAACTCCTGACCCATGGTGCGCATCATCTTGGCCAGGCTGCGGGGATCCTCTTCGTCGAGGTCCCCCCACTGGCCGGGATCGGCGAGGTTTTCCAGGCGGGATTCCTCGGAGCGGGCGAAGCGAACCCGTCCAATGCGGCGCTGCAACCGGTCTGAGCCGCATTCCGGGCAGTTCACCGGCACGTCCCCATACTCCTCGTACGTTTGATAGATGGTCACCCGCCGCCGGCAATCCATGCATCGGTATTCGTAATTCGGCATAAAGACCCTCCACCAAATGAATTATACTGAGCGGGCGAGGAGGCTTCAACACATGGAAGAAGAGTTGCTGGCGCGCCAGCGGGAGCCGCTGCTGATTGTGATTTCTGGACCTTCCGGGGTGGGCAAGGACTCGGTCGTTGGCAGTATGAAGGCGCGTGGCCTCCCCTTCCACTTTGTGGTCACAGCGACCACGCGGCCTCGCCGCCCGGGCGAGACGGATGGGGAGGATTATTTCTTCGTCACTCATGACCGCTTCGCCGAAATGATCGATGATGATGAATTGCTCGAATACGCGCTGGTATACAACGACTACAAAGGGATCCCGAAGGCGCAAGTTCGCGATGCCTTGGAGAGCGGGAAGGACGTGATCATGCGTATCGATGTACAGGGGGCGGAGACGGTGCGCGGTCTGGCTCCCGAGGCAGTATTGATCTTCCTATCCACGCGCAGCGAGGCGGAGCTCGTGCGCCGCTTGAAGGCTCGCAAGACGGAGACACCGGAGGGGTTGAAGTTGCGCATCGCCACGGCCAGGAAGGAGCTGCGCCGCATCGATGTTTTTGATTACTATGTGTTGAACGAGAGAGACAAGCTCGAGCAGGCGGTGGATGACATACTGGCGATCATCCAGGCGGAGCATCTGCGCACCCAGCCTCGCAAGGTGCGCTTGTGAGGCCACTCCCCCAGGGGGAGCCTGAAGGGCGTCTTGGCAGGAGAGAAGAACAGCAGCGGCCACACGCCCCCCCGCCGCGCCCCCACGCCCCTTGGGCCAACCTCTCCCGCTTCCCAGCTACCTTTGGTTTGATCGGATTCACCTTGCTGGCCTACCTCGGGCAGTTGCTTTCGGTCGCCCTCTGGGGCCAAGATGTGCTGCTCGTGCTGGGCGCCAAAGAGCGGAGCGCGCTTGCGGCGGGCCAGCTATGGCGCCTGATCACCCCCGTATTCCTGCATATCGGGCTGCTCCATTTCTTCGTCAACATGTATTCGCTTTATGCATTGGGTCCGGCGGTGGAGCGTTTCTTTGGGTGGGCGCGCATGCTGCTCTTCTACTTGCTGTCGGGCATATCAGGGGTGATCCTGAGCGATGCCCTGAGCAGTAGAGCCTCGGTTGGCGCTTCCGGCGCGATTTTCGGCCTGCTGGGGGCTCTGGCAGCCTTCCTGTATCAGCATCGCCGCGTTTTCGGCTCCGCGGGGGGAGCTCAATTCCGGCAGTTGGTGTTCGTCGCTCTGCTGAACCTGGCCATCGGGCTTTCCCCTGGGATTGACAACTGGGGGCACCTGGGTGGGCTGCTCTCTGGGGCCGCCATGACGTGGTTCTTGGGGCCGCAACTCCGGCCCAGTTGGAGCGATCGCGCAACGCCAGGCTTGGTGGATCATCGCCCGTGGCGGGCCGTCAGGCCCGCGGCGCTGGCTTATGCCGCCGGAATCATAGCGCTGGGTGCAGCGATAGTGAAATTTGTCACTTGAAATATGCATCGGGAATACGGTAGACTCTATGCTGAAGTAAGTGTAATTTTTCACAAAGTGTCGATGCTTCGCGGGGCGGCGATCTGCGGATCGGGAGGAAGGGCGTGGCGGCCGCGTACCCCAGCCAGGAATCCTCCAAAGCACGGACCCTGCAGGAGGAAGACCATACGGGCCCAGGGAGCGTCTTCCGCTCCATATGGGCACGTATGTTGGAGACGCCCGCAAGCTTCGCCCTGCTCCTGATCACCTCGATCGTCTTCCTGATCCAATTTACCCTCGGGCAACTGAGCGGATGCGATAACTTGCTTATTGCGGGCGCGAAGGACAAGGCGGCGATCGCCGCCGGTCAAATCTGGCGCGTGGTGACGCCGATCTTCTTACACACCTGCCTGCGGCATGCGGTGGTGAATCTGTTCTCTCTGTTCGCGTTGGGTCCGGCCCTTGAAAGGTTCTATGGCAGCGGGCGCCTTCTGATCGTGTACATGGCGGCAGGGATCGGAGGTGTAGTGTTCAGCCTGCTGCTCTGTCCTGCCCAGTGCGTGGGGGCCTCGGGGGCGGTGCTCGGACTCGTCGGCGCCCTGCTGGCGATGATGTATCGGCATCGGCATGTCTTCGGGCGTCAGGGGATCCTCCGTCTGATCGCCGTGTCGCTGGTAGCCTTTCTCAGCCTCGGTTTTGGCATCGCGGAGAACTACGATATGTGGGGCCATCTCGGCGGACTCGTGACTGGTTTCCTGCTGGGCGTACTGCTGGGGCCGGTGTTCCGTCGGGACCCCGGAGACGACGGGCGCGTCACGCTGGTGGATACCCGCCCCTGGCGGACCATCCGGGGTCGGGCTATCTTAAGCATGTTGGTGGTCTTCTTCCTAGCGTTGGCGGCCGCTTGCTTGCCCTCGATCGCCTAGCAATCTTCTGCGGCTCCACGCCCCCCATTCTTGCCGTCCATCCGTGACCCGTGCCAGTATCGCCTCTGAACCGCGATATTCCGTTTCCGGGCAAGTGCAATGGAACTGGCTTCGGGGGAGGAAAGAGATCGAGCGTTGGCCTCTGCCCGCCATAGGCGATCCCTGGAGTGAGGGTGTGTCCCAACTTGGGGGGCGAGGCCATCCGGGGTGCACTCGAGCCAGATGCCATGCAGTTCGAGGCCCACGTATGCATGTTCTCCCAACCCCTCTGCTCCCCCTCCCCCGTCCCCTGGTTCAATTGGCCCCTCCCCCTACGCCGCCTTCGATGGTTGAGAAGCCAAAGTCATGCGTGGGGGGAGGGGTTTGGGGTGGGAGGCGAAAAGGCGCCGGCGGCAGGGAAAGCGATGATCGGGGCCGCGGGTCTGCGCGGTCGGGACGTGCGGAGATCGGGGGATGACGAAGGGCCGGTGGGGTTTCCATATTCAAATGCGTTTGCCCCCTGAAATGGAGCGCACCCTGGAGTGGGTGCATACGAAATTAGTTGGCAAGATGCTTGCATTGAGAGACATCAAGACGCAGATGGAGCGGATGCGATGTCTCTGAACAAGGAAGGACTAAGGG
>CAYMCO010000036.1:0-57335 GCA_964388955.1 uncultured Anaerolineaceae bacterium
ACCCCTCCCGCAGCGGCGCCTGGCCGAAGATATCCCCGGCCACAGGAGACTTTCATTGCCGCTGGGCTGAGGATGTGGTACACATACCTGATCGGTACCTTCCAAGAAAGCCAAGCATGGGGCCCAGCGCACGATTCCCTCTGGTGATTTTGATCCTATCCCTCGCTATCGTCCTGGCTTCAACTGGGGCTTGCCAGGCCGGCCCGGAGAGTTCCGAACTCATCGTGGCCGCCGCCTCCAGCCTTGCCCCGGTGTTCGGCCAGATGGGGGATGAATTCACCGTTCAGACCGGCATCCCGGAGGCATTCTCCTTTGGATCCACCGGGCAGTTGACCCAGCAGATCGAAAATGGTGCCCCCTTCGATATATTCGCCGCTGCGGATGAACTGCATGTGGACAGGCTTATCTCCGATGGTCATCTCCTCCCGGACTCGCGACTGCGCTTCGCCCGCGGCGTGCTGGTGGTCGTGGTGGCGGCGGATTCCGGACTGGAATCCTTCCAGGATGCGGTCCAGAATGGAGCCAGCCGCATCGTGATCGCCAACCCTGCGCACGCGCCCTACGGCGCCGCCGCCCAGCAGACGCTGGAGCGGTCCGGTCTGTGGCTTGAGCTGCAACCCAGGCTTGTGATCACAGAGACCGTGAGGCAGGCGACCCAGACAGTGGAGACCGGAAACGCCGAGGTGGGGCTGGTGGCCCTCTCCACCGCCCTGAACACTGACCTGCGCATCATAGATATCGATCCCCAGCTATACGATCCTATCAATCATGTGGCGGCCATTTCTGTCGACACCCCGCGCACGGATCAAGCGCGGGCATTTCTGCGCTTCCTGACCTCCGAAGATGGGGCCGAGCTCCTGCGAACGTATGGACTGGAGCCAACAAATGGGTCCTGAGACCATATGGGTCCCATTGAGCATCTCACTGAGGGTCGCCAGTCTGGCGACGTTGATCGCGTTGCTGGCCGGCGTCTCCATCGCCACTTTGCTCGCAAACTGGCGCCATCCCCTCAATCCACTGCTGGACACACTCTTCAACCTGCCCCTAGTGCTCCCACCGACGGTTCTCGGTTACTACTTGTTGGTGCTTTGGGGCGCTGAGTCACCATTGGGCGCATGGTTGCACCGCATTGGCCTGCCGCTGGTATTTACCTGGCGCGGCGCCGTCCTCGCCGCCTCCCTTGTGGCCTTACCACTGGTGGTTCAGTCCAGTCGAGCGGCCTTGGAGGCAGTGGATCCAAATCTGCAGGACGTGGCGCGAACCCTCGGGCGCTCCGAGATTTCGATCTTCTTCACCGTCAGCCTGCCACTGGCCCGGCGGGGCATTCTCGCTGGCGGGATTCTGGCTCTTGCGCGCGCTTTGGGCGAGTTCGGCGCCACCCTGATGGTGGCGGGCAGCATTCCGGGCCGCACCCAGACCATGCCGATTGCCATCTATGATGCCGTGCAGGGCGGAGAGCAGGCCCGGGCCAATGTGCTGGCCTTTGCCCTCACCCTCACCGCGGTTGCGCTCCTGCTTCTCATCCGTCATATCACCACCCGTATCGGCCGGAAAAAACAGGATGGCTGACGAGCCCACCCTTGCTGCGGATTTCCGCATCGGGACCCCGGAGTTCACGCTCCAAGTTCGCATCCAAGCACGGGACGAGGTGGTAGTCATTTTCGGCCCATCAGGTGCCGGCAAAAGCATGTCGCTGCGCGCCCTGGCAGGATTAAGGGCGCCCGACGAAGGCCATATCGCGCTTCGCGGCCGGACGCTGTTCGACTCTCGCCAGGGGATCAACTTGCCGCCCCAGAGAAGGCGCATTGGCTATGTGCCTCAGGATTATGGCCTCTTTCCCCACCGCACGATCGCCGAGAACATCACCTATGGTTTGCACGACACCCCGAGCGAACAGAGGCAGGTCCGCCTGCGAGAAATGCTGTCGCTCATGCAGCTGGAGACCCTCGCCGAGCGTCCTCCCTCCCAGGTCTCCGGCGGTGAGGCGCAGCGGGCCGCGCTGGCACGCGCCCTGGCCATCCGGCCTGATCTGCTGCTGATGGATGAGCCCTTTGCGGCGGTGGAGGAGACCCTGCGCATCCACCTGCGAAGTCGACTCCAAGACATCCAACGGCGCTTTCGGATCCCGGTGCTGCTCGTCACGCACAGCCTGGAGGAAGCCTACCTGCTCGCTGACCAGCTCCTGGTATTGGAGCGCGGCCGGGTTGTGCAACATGGCCGGCGGGATGATGTATTCCGCCAACCCCGCACCCCCAGTGTGGCGCGGCTGATGGGCATGAGCAACATCTATAGTGGGTTCCTAAAGGGCCGGGAGGCCGGGCTCTGCACGATCAATTGCGCCGGACTGCGATTCCGTGTGTCATGTGAGGGATACCTCCCTCCGGGGGAGCAAGTCAGAATCGGAATTCGCCCAGAGGATGTAATCGTGATCAGGGAAGGCCGCCCACTCGACCCGTCCATAGAGGAAAACGTGCTGGCGGGGGTGGTGGTGGAGGACCAGGCGCTCGGCTTCGATCATCTGGTGACCATTGCGCTGAGAGATTCGGGACCGGAGGCGCTCCGTATTCAAGCGCGCATCCCGCACCCGGTCTTCCTCCGTCTTGCACTTCATCCCGGCGATCGCCGGAAAGTCTCCGTCAAGCCAGAAAACATCCGTTTGTTCCCCCTATGAACAGAACTGCCCCCTTCGGGGGCCGGCGCATCCGCATATGGCTGATGCGCTCCGGGGAAGGACAAGAGATCAACCGCTGGGCACCAATTGAAAGAGCGAGGGAAATTCCACCAGTGCCTGTGCGACTCGCGTGCCGTGCCAGGTGACCGCACGTCCGTCGACCAGGTGGATCCGGCCTTCCTGCACCGCCGGAACTTCGGGGAGCATCCGCCTAAAGCGCACCGCATCTGCCTCGTCGAACCCAAAGGGCTCACTTGGCAGCAAGATCACCTGCGGGGATCCTTCGCGGACCTCATCGACCGTCACTCTCGGATAGCGCGTATCGCGGTCACCGGGCGGTTCAGGGTCGGTCCGGCCCAGGTCCGCCGACAGCGGATATCGCCGTTCCCGTTCCGCAAAGATGTTCTGACCTCCACAGCGGCTCAGAACGTCATGGCAGTAGGTTTCACGGTTGAAGGTCATCAGCCAAACAGGGATCTCCTCTGAGCCCGCCTGCCAAATGGGGCAGAAGTAGCGCGTGCCGTCTCGGCGGGCGGCCGCGCTGCTGGTCCACTCGACCGTCTTTTCCAGAGCCCGGAGCTTCTCGACGGCCTCCTGCTTCCGGAACATCCCTGCCAGGCGCCACAGAATATGCATCGCATCGGGCACCGAACGGGGGAAAGTAACCCACACCGTTATGCCGGCTGCGGAGAGGGATTCCAGCGTCTCGCGCTCATTCTCCTCTCGGTTCGCCAGCACCAATTGCGGTTGCAGTTCCACAATTTTCTCAAGATCTGGATTCTTCGGCCCTCCCACTCGAGCGGGGGATTTCGACGTCATCTCGACATGCGGGCAGAAATCCGTCACCCCCACGATGGAATTTGCCAACCCCAAATCGATGAGGCTCTCGGTGAGCGACGGCACCAGGCTGACCAAACGTGACGGAGGCCGGCCGACTCGCTCGATTTGATCCCCGGTGAGCAGCGGGCTCATGGGGCGCTCCATCCCTGACCCAAGATGATCTTGGGGGGATTTCGGCTCCACACCTCCATTTCTCCAGCCGCTCCGACCGCCAGGGCGGTCCCGCTCGGCAGCCCCAACGCGTAGGAGTGGTCTTGCTCCGAGAGCAAGGCCCTCACCGCTTGAAGCTCCCCTGGATCCGCAATACCCGGCAGGATGAGCCCGCCCGGCAGCCAGCCCAACCCTGCGACCGGATCGGGGATTCCCGGTCGGAATCGCCAGGAACCCAAGTTTGCACAACTGGCATCAGAGGCCAGGATAACCCCCCCGTTCTCCAGATGCGCCAGCATGCGCCCCTCCAGGATCTCACTGCTCAATGCGACGAACCAACTTTCCACATCCCCGCCGGTGAGCACAAGCAAGCTTGCCCCTCGCAGATCAAACTGCTGATCCTGGCGCAGGATCTGGATTGCAGGATACAGCCCCAGGAGGGTTTCGATGTCCTCCCCGAAACGTTTGACCAGCACGGGATCCACCTCCGGAGGGGTAAGGATCAGCACTTGGGCACCCAGATCGATCTTCTCGAGCAGCCGGGCCGCCATCTGTGGATATTCTCCCCCCAAGCGAGGGAGGGAACCGGAAACGGCCAACCAACCGGCCGGTGCTCGTTGTCTGATGACGGGGTGAGGCTCGGTCATTTCTCTCCGTTACTCCTCCTAGGGCTCCCGTGTGTAGCGCCTCACAGCCTTTCCCCGATAAGTGTATCCAATGGGACCTCCGTTCCGCAATGGCTCCGCGGATCAGGGTGCATATGCAGCTGCAAGGACAGCAGCGCGGCCCGGGCTCTATGGGGTCCTGATTCTGAATGGTATGAAACGAGGGAGATCCGCGATCAGCAGGTCGTGATACAGCGCCCGGTTTCCCGGCTTATCGTTTGCCGCATGTGCAGCCGCCGTTCTCGCCGTTGTCACAGCCCTGCTCGGATTTCTCTTTCAGGGCCTTGTACTCCTCATACGGCTGCACTTCGTGCTTCCCAAACTGGGCGCGGTTGCCGTTCTCAAGCTCGACCACCACGGCGAGCTCCAGGGGAATGCGGCTGATCACCCGGCCCACGCCCTGCGGGGTGACAACCTTCTTCTTGACCCTTGGAAGCTGTTTGTTGGCTTCCACGTACTGCTGATATTCGTAGAGCAGACAGCAGCGCAGGCGACCGCACATCCCCGTGATTTCCTGTGGGTTGAGGGAGATCCCCTGGGATTTTGCCATCTTGATCGATATCGGGCTGAACTCTTCTAGGAACAGGGAGCAGCAGCGAGTTTCCAATCCACAGGCCCCCAGACCCTCGCTCAACTTGGCCGCGTCGCGTGGGCCGATTTGACGCAGTTCGATGCGCGCGTTGCGGAAGACCCGCCTCAGAGCATTGCGCAACCGCTTCAGGTCCCCCCGCTCCTCCGCCTCACTCGTGTATAAGAAGGTCAGCCGGGACCCATCGAACGCGTACTCCGCCTTCACGAATTTGCAGCTGTTGATTTCCAGTTCCGAGGCAAGTTCCCGGCAGTCGATCAGGGCGGAGAGTTCCTGTTTGGCCCATATCCGACTCAAGACCAGATCTCGCGGGGTCGCTTTGCGTTCGATGGGTTTCCAGCCGCCTTTCGGAGGTGTGATGCGCTCCTCCACGAAGCCGGCCACGTTCCCCAGTTCACGGCCTCGGCTGGTTTCCACAACCACATAGTCGCCCACTTCTACATCCTGTGCCCCCGCGAGATCGAAGTAGTATAGCTTTCCGACTTCTTGAAAGCGGATCGCAGCGACTGCTGTTCTGACCTGCGTTATGGACACGGATGATCCTTCCCGGAATCCAGGGGGCATATGCTGAGCGATTGGAGCTCTCGCGCGGTCATTTTGGCCCCTGACGGCCTCAGTCGACCATCTGAAGCGAGATGCGCCCTCCCCGAAGGGTGTTCACACTTACCCTGGCGGCAGTGGCTTCGGCCGCGTCAACGAGCGCTCGGGCCGCAACCGAATCCGGATGGGAGATAACGACCGGTGCGCCCGTATCGCCGGATTCTCGGACCAACGGATCTATGGGGATGGAGCCCAAGAACGGGACACCCGTTTCCTTTGCCAGCGCCTGACCGCCGCCTTGCCCAAAGACATCCAGCCTACTCCCATCGGGCAGTTCGAGAAAGCTCATGTTCTCGATCACACCGTAGATGGGCACCTCCATGGTGCGGAACATCTCCAAGCCGCGCCTCGCGTCGTCCGTCGACACTTTCTGCGGAGTGGTCACGATCACCGCTCCGCTCAGCGGCAGCGACTGAGATAGGCTGAGCGCGGCGTCCCCTGTCCCCGGCGGGAGGTCAATGATCAAGTAGTCCAGCTCGCCCCATTCCACGTCGGCGATAAACTGACGAATGGCGGAATGCAGCATTGGCCCGCGCCAGATCAAGGGCTGGCCCGGCGGCACCAGAAAGGCGATGGACATCACGCGAACCCCATAGGCTTGAGCCGGCGCCAGCTTGCCGGATTTCGAAGCCGGCAGCTTGCTCAGGCCCAGCATAGTGGGCACATTGGGGCCATAGACGTCGGCGTCGAGCAATCCAACCGCCGCCCCGCTTTGTGCCAATGCAACGGCGATGTTGACCGCGATGGTTGACTTGCCCACCCCCCCTTTCCCGGATCCAACCGCTATCGCGTTGCGGATCGGCCGATCGATCAGGCCTCGATTCCGGCCGTCTGAGGGGACGGCGGCATCCAGACGCGCCTCCACATGGGACACGCCGGGCAGCCCCTCGACCGCCTCTCGGGCCTCATTCAGGATCCGGTCCCGCAGCGGGCAGGCAGGCGTTGTGAGGTTAATCGTGAATGAGACCTGGTCACCGGCGATTTGGAGGTCTTTGATCATGTCCAGGCTGACAAGATCCTCGCCGAGCTCCGGTTCCTGCACCCGGCTCAAAGCCGCAAGGACGGATTCCGTCGATACACTCTTCCCGCTCATGAGACCTCTCTCTGGGGAATACCGGCCCATGTCCTGGTCTCGGCTTCTTGCCGGAGCAGGTATCCCATCACCTCTTCTCTCGCCGCTCGGTACTGCTCAAGCAACTGGGAATCGTCTTTCCGAAATCGTTTCACCGAATGAATGGCGCACTCCGTACAACCGCGCATCGCACGATACGAATCCGAGTGGCAGGTCAGGCACCCGCTCATGCGCACCAGCAGGAGAGTGAACGCGAGTTGCTCAACTGAAGCCTCCCGAGAGTGAATGACCCTTTCCACGAGCGCCTCCCACTCTCTCCCTCGCAAGTGCTTCAGCTTCGGAGAAACCCGCATTGGGTAGATCATCTCCGTATCTTCGTTGTATCCCCATCCACCGATGGTCCGGGTGATGCCCATGGCTCAGTTCCTGCCTCTTCGGCGCCTCTTGGCCGCTTCCTTCTCAGCCCTGGCCTGCTCCTCACGCGCATAGTTGGCGGGTTGGATGGAAGCGTAGTACTCAACCGCTCGGGACAACCTATCTTTGTCGAAGATATGCTTGGCGAATCGGTCGTATGACGCGATTTCGTAGTCGTGGTCCATCTTGATCGCATCGAAGGGGCAGTACTCGGCGCAGAAACCGCAGTTCATGCAAATATCGATGTCGATGAAGAAATCAGTTGGCTTCGGCACAGGCCGCCCGCTCTCCGGGTCCTTGGCTCGTTCGATCCATATGCACTGCGGCGGGCAAACCTTTGCGCAGATCCCGCATGCGGTGCAGCGGTCCTCCCTTTCGCCCTCTTCATTGGTCTCATAGAGCAGGAAGGGAATATAGCGGAAATTCTCCGGTACCGAGAGCTTCTCCTCAGGGTACTGAACGGTGAAGACACCCCGCCCTTTGGGGCTCTGGCGCACCTGGAGCGCCTCACGGTTGAAATATCGCCGGCCAAGCCACCGAACGTCGTCAACGTATGTCTCGACGAGGTGTTTGAAGGCGACGCCCAGACCCCTCAGTATCCCAATACCGTACATTCAGCGCTCTCCATTTTTCAGGATTCTGGGACAGAGTATCACCGATCGACCTCCCCGAGAATGATATCGATCGAGCCCAGGATGGCGATCGAATCGGCCACCTTATGCCCCTCACACATCTTCCCCAACGCCGTCAGGTTGATGAAACTGGGGGCCCGCACATGATAGCGCCACGGGTTGGGTTGGCCATTTGAGACCACGTAGAAGCCCAACTCCCCTTTTGGGTTCTCGACGCGGCCGTAGGCTTCTCCCTCGGGGACCCGAACCTGATAGGGGTTGCTGCCGGTCATGATCTCGCCTTCGGGGATATCCTTCAGCACCTGCCGCAAGATGCGCAGGCTTTGATAGATCTCCTCGAGGCGAACGAGATACCGATCATATACGTCGCCGTTCGGCTTCACCACAATGTCGAAGTCAAGCCGGTCGTAGATGGAATATGGATCCGCCTTTCGCACGTCGTAGCTCACGTTGGAGGCGCGCAGGACCGGACCGGCGGCCGAGTAGGCGATGGCTTCCTCAGCGGTCAAGGTCCCGACGCCGATACATCGAGCGCGGATGATCTCGTTGTTCGTCAGATAAGTGTCGAGCTCATCCACCTTGCGCGGGAGGCGCTCAAAAACGAGCTCCTTTACGGTCTCGAGTGTTCCCGGGGGAAGATCGCGCGCAACACCTCCGAAGCGGAAATAGTTGCACATCATGCGAGATCCAGCGACTGCTTCGAAGACGTCCAGGACCAGTTCCCGCTCCTCTATGGCGTACAGCGCGGGTGTGAAATACGCCCCTAGGTCATTCAGCAGGAACCCAATTGACCACAAATGGCTCACGATTCGCGTGAGTTCCGCCATCATCACCCGGATATACTGCGCCCGCTCCGGCACCTCGCTGCCCATGAGCCTCTCCACCGCCAGCGCATACCCGAAGTTGTTGCTCATGGAACAAATGTAGTCCAGACGGTCGGTGTAGGGCATGTTCATGAGAAAGGTGTTCCGCTCGCCAATCTTCTCGTGGTTGCGGTGCAGGTACCCCACGACCGGTTCCAGGTCCAAGATCGTCTCGCCATCCACCCTGGCGACCATGCGAAATACCCCGTGGGTCGATGGGTGTTGGGGACCGAGGTTGACGATCACCTGGTCGGTTCGCAACCCGGAGCCGTCCCCATCCTCACCGCGCACGCGGCGCACTCCAGAGTAGACGGCCTCCTCCGCTTGCGGCTCCCAATCCCGTGGATTGAAATCGTCGGGATATTGCACGTTCTTCCCATAGGGCATCTTGTCTTCGATACGGTAGACCTCCGCGCCTTCGGGCCACCGATTGCCGAAAGGTTTGCCCACCTCCTCGAAATAGGGTTCCTTCCAATCCTTGCGCAGCGGATGCCCGTGGAAACCCTCCCAGGTGAGGATTCGTTTCAGATTCGGATGATCCGTGAAGCGGACGCCCATCAGATCCCAGGCCTCACGCTCTTGAAAATCGGCGCCGGGATAGATGCCTGTCAGCGTGGGGACCTCCGCTTCTTGGCGGGGAACCTGGGCTTTGAACACCAGCGCCTCACCCCCCGCGGTCCGATAGGCGTGATAGACGACCTCCATTTGATCATCTGGAAGATAGTCAACGCCGGTCACCGAGGAGAGATAGTCGTAGCCGAGCTCGTCCCGGATGGTCCGAGCAAACTCCTGCAGTCGATCGGGAGACACGATGTAGCCCTCGTAGCCCTCCCGCTCATCTGGGGTCACGCCTTTGGGAAAAAGCTCTTGGATCGATTCTGACACAGCCTCACCTTGTACACTCATGCTCTGGGCATCTCCAAAATCAGCCTCAGCTTTCGGCTTCGACCGCTGCCTCCGAGGCAGGCTCTTCCTCACCTTCGGCGCTGATGTTTGCGATATCCCGCGGGTCGATCAAATCTGGCCCGAAGACGGGCTCAGGGATCGGCTCCTCGTCCCCCTTCTGGTACCAGCGCACCGTCTTGATGGATTGGGACTCGATCTTCTTCTGCAGCGTCATCATCCCATGGAGCAGCGCCTGGGGCGTGGGGGGGCAGCCGGGCACATAAACATCCACCGGGACAAACTTGTCCACGCCGGACACCACGCTGTACCCCTCTTTGAAGGGACCTCCCCCGGAAGCGCATGCGCCCATGGCAAGCACATACTTCGGCTCCGGCATTTGATTGTAGAGACGGACTATCGAGGGGATCATCTTCTTGGTGACCGTCCCCGAAACAATCATCAGATCTGATTGGCGCGGGCTTGGCCGCATGATCTCCATTCCGAATCGCGCCTGATCGTAGCGGCTCGAGGCGGTCACAATCATCTCGATCGCACAGCAGGCCAATCCGAACATCATGGGCCACACGGAGGATTTCCGGCCCCAGTTATAGATGCGGTCCAATGTTGTGACCGCTACCTGCCCGCGGAGATTATCTGGTATCGAAACATCCGGGCCGTTTATGTCTTCGGTCATATGCTGCCCTCTTGCATAGAACTCGCGGTCCATTTGACACGTGTCGGCTGGCGCCCGGGCTCGCCCTCGGCGCTCAAGCGGCACCGAGGATCAAAACGCCGAAAGCCGCCTGAAACGCGGCTTCCCGCTCGATATCTCTCTACTGATTCGAGCCTGAAGGATGCCCTCACAGAGCCTTCGCTTGTCTGTTGAATTATACCTGCCCGAAAGGGCCTGTCAAGAAAACGGAAATTTCTATGATTTGGTTTGACAAAATAGCTGCCTGGCTCTAGGCTAGACAGGGAGTCGGGAAGAAAGCGAATGATTCAGACCTCCAGACAGCAAATCATCGAAACCCTGCAGATGAGGGGAAACGCCTCCGTGCGTGAGTTGGGCGAATCGCTCGGCCTGACCACAGTCACCATCCGCCATCACTTGGCGAAACTAATCGGGGCAGGGGTAATCTCCTCTCCAAGCAAGCGCAAGAAATCCGGACGGGGCCGACCTGAGATGGTATACCATCTCAACGAGGACATCCACGAGTTCTTGCCTTCGAATCTCGCTGCTTTGGGGGTGGATATCGTTGATACCCTCGCAGATGCACTGCAGCCAGACGAATTCGGCGCCTTGCTCCGCCGGGCTGGTAAACACGCCGCGGCCGCAGCCGGTCTCCCGGGTAGGGTGCCTCCCGCTGAACGACGTGAGCGCGCGACGGCATATCTCAACGCACATGGATATTTGGCCACAGCGGTCTGCAAGGATGACAAACCTCGCATGGAGTTTTCAAACTGCCCATATCACCAGCTCGCTCGTCGAGTGCCTGAGCTTTGTCTGTACGATCTGGCGTTGATGGAGAGCGCGTTGGATCTACCCCTTTGCCTGGATTCGCGCATCAATCGGGGTGACCGGACCTGCACCTTTGGATTCGGCAACCAACGGTGAATCATGGGGCGACGTCCGACGGCGCGCGACTGCACTCCTCACATCGGCGTAACGAACATCCTCCTCCGCGCTGGAAAGATATCCTTCTCGCCCGTGTGGATATTGATTCCACGTTTGCCCGTTGTTACACTCGTGGAGAGCGCAATTCTGGCAGGCTGGCAATTGAAAACCACATCCGAGGTAGGCAAACCGTGTCGAATTCAACCGAAGCAGCCACCACCGTCACTTCAGGGACGTCCAACCCCACCCTGACCATTTCCGAAGCGGCATGCCGCATGTTGCTGGAGATTCGCCGCCAGAAAGAGATTGATGAGGCCGTTCCGCTGCGGATTTTCGTCGCCGGGATGGCCTGCTCCGGCCCCCAATTCGGGCTGGGCTTTGACGAAAGGGAACTGGAAGGTGACATCCGCTTCGATCTGGAGGGGATCCGGATGGTCGTGGACCCCCATACGATCGAACTGCTTTCTGGGGCGAGCATCGATTATGTGCAGGTGAACGGCCGAAGCGGATTCCGCATCCACAATCCCTCTCTGGCGGCTGGCTGCGGTGCGAACCCTTCCAGCGCTGAGGGCTCCGGAGCTGCGTGCCCTGGCTGCGGTTGAGATCTCAGCCGGCCTCAGGCGCCTCGCAAGAACGAAACCAGCATCCCAAATAGGCCTATCACGAGCAAGCCGAGTATGGCCAGAATCGGAGGAAAGACCGCCGAGCCATTTTCGCTCTGCGGGACGAAGGTGGGTCGGGCTGGCGGCTCCGCAGGGGTGAAAGTGGGCTTGCGGGTGGGCTGTGCCAGCTCGATGAATTGAGCCGCCAGCGTGGGATCAATCGTCGCGGTGACCGGAGGCGTCGGCGTGGGTGGTGGCTCCACTATGGGGAGTGTGGCGCCGGGGGGCTCCAGGCGCACCAGGGAAGTAAATACCCAGGCCAAGTTTCCCGGGACACCCGCATAGCGGATTTGCAGCCAATTGCCCCCGGGGGAGCGGCCAACTACAGGCGCCCGCTGGCCCGATATCATCACGCCAATTTGATCGTATTCTACCCCCGGGCCGGTGCGGACGTTGACCTGATCGGGCACCAGGATCATCGGTCCTTCTGGAGTTCCGGTCACCGTGGTTTGGCTCTGAAAGAGGGGGGTTGCCCCGGCTGCTCGAGGGGCAAGAGAGACCAGGGCCGCGGCACCCAAGAGCAGCAGAGTCCACGCCGCGATCTTCCCCAAATTCCGGCCCAACTGAATTGCCCTCATTTCGGCCGCGGATTATACTACACAGCGATCGAGAAACCGAATTGCGCGTTCATAGGGCCGCATGGATACCAGAACCTTCCACGGACCGATCAATCCCACGGATTTTGCCGAGGCCCTGGTGGCGGAATTCAGCCAGGGCAATATGCGTGCCCAAGCCGTCGGCCATGGGGATCAACTTGTCGTGCAGATTGCCAGCGTGGTCGCCCCACGTTCTGGCGGCCGCACGGCCATCTCCGTCCATCTGCAGCAGATCGAGGATGGGGTGCATGTGGAAATCGGGGAACAGGAATGGCTGGGAGTGGCGGCCAGCCTGGGAGTGACTGCAATCTCCGCGCTCAGAAATCCGCTCTCGCTGCTTGGCAGGCTGGATGACCTTGCCCAGGACGTCAGCTCGATGCAGTTGACCGCGCGCGTGTGGCAGACGCTGGAGCGCGCTGCCAGGTCTCTTGGGGCATCGCTGGAAATCTCCGACCGCCTTCGCAGGGTGGCATGCGAGTACTGCGACACCGCCAACCTGGTTGGCGCTCCCAACTGTGTGGCCTGCGGCGCGCCCCTCGGGTCATCTCAACCGGTGGCGTGTCCGAATTGCGGTTTCATACCGGAGCTCGGCGCGGAATTCTGCCCCCAGTGCGGGCAGGAACTGACATAGCACTCGAACTGCGCTCATTGGATAGATTTCTTGGTTTGCGCTCGCATGGGCGCAGGGTGCAGTTTCCGTTGGCGGAGTCGAAGGCGCGAGAATCCCTCAGGGCCAAGCATCAGCCGGGGCGCAGGGCCCCCTCAGCAGCCAGACTAAACCCCTTGTCCAGAGCCTTGTGATTGGCGGCCAGCAGATCCCTGCGGCGTTCCGAGATGTGCGTCTGCAGAGATTCCCAGACCTGATCCAGGGAGAAGATCGGCTTCCGCTGCAACATGGCCCCCAGGAGCACCATGTTCGCCAGCCGGCTGTCCCCGAGATCTTCGGCCAGCTCATTCGCAGGCACGGTCACGGACTGGATATCGGTCCGCTGCACTTCCCGATCTACCAGCGAGGCATTCACCACCAGCAGCCCGTCGGGTTTCACCAACGTCTCATATCTCTGCAAGGAGGGCAAATTCATCGCGATGACGATCTCGGGCCTGCTGACGATGGGGGCGCCGATTTCATCATCTGAGATGATGACAATGCAGTGGGCTGTGCCGCCGCGCATTTCCGGCCCATAGGAGGGGAACCATGTCACCTGGTATCCATTATCCAAGGCAGTGTAAGCGAGCAGCTGCCCCGCGAACAAGGCACCCTGACCGCCAAAGCCCGAGATGATTACATCGGTCTGCATCTGCTAATCCCTTCCCACTTTCCGCCCCTGTATGGCGGGGTGAACCTTGAAATCGCCAAGCGGGAACACCGGGATCATGTGCTCCTCGATCCAGACTAGAGCCTCTGCGGGTTCTATTCCCCAATTCGTCGGGCAACTGGAGAGCAGTTCCACCATTGCGAACCCCAGTTCCATCTCCTGCACCTCGAACGCTTGTCGAATCGCCTTCTTGGCCTTGCGGATATTGGCGGGATTGTGCAGGCTGCGGCGCACCACGTAGGCTGCGCCCTCCGTTTGCGCCAGCACCTCACACATGCGCATGGGAAAACCGTGCACCTCGACATCGCGACCCAGCGGTGAGGAGGTCGTCCGCTGGCCCGGAATTGTGGTCGGGGCCATCTGACCCCCGGTCATGCCGTAGATGGCGTTGTTGATGAAAACAACGGTGATATTCTCCCCTCGCCCTGCCGCGTGGAGGATTTCTGCCGCACCGATGGAGGCCAAGTCGCCGTCGCCCTGGTATGTGAACACGATCTTCTCAGGCATGACGCGCTTCATGCCGGTGGCCATCGCCGGGGCGCGCCCATGCGCCGCTTCAGCAAAATCCATATTGAAATACTCGTAGGCGAATACCGCGCATCCGACGGGTGCCACGCCGACGGTGCGCTCGCGGACACCCATTTCATCGATCACTTCAGCCACGAGGCGATGCGCGATCCCATGGGTGCACCCCGGGCAGTAGTGAGTCGCCACATCTCTCAGGCTCCCGGGGCGGGAATAGATCAACTCCTCAACGTATTCGGTCGCTGTGCCCATATCGCTCCTCAATCACCAATCCCGCTTGCCGCCTCTTCGTACAGCTTTCGTATCTCAGCCAACACCTCATCCGGGAAGGGGACAACGCCACCCATCCGTCCGTAGAATGCCACCGGAACAGCTCCCGCGACGCTCCACCGTACATCCTCAACCATCTGGCCGGCGTTCATTTCGACGACCAGGATGCGATCCACCTGCTCCGCCAGGCGGCGCAGCTGTTCGCTGGGGAATGGGTAGAGCGAGATGGGTCGGAACAAGCCCACGCGCATGCCCTCGGCGCGCGCGGATCGGACCGCCGATTGTGCCACTCGACCCGCAGTGCCGAAGGCCACCAGCGCAATATCGGCGTCATCCAGCGACATTTCCTTGAAGCGCACCTCTTCGGCCTCGACTCGCCTGTACTTACGCACCAGCTTGCGGTTGAAGGCCTCCTCTTCAGCCGGTTTGAGGTAGATGGAGGTGATGACATTCGGCTCCCGGCCCAGCGCGCCCGTCAACGCCCAATCGGGCCGATCCTCCGCGCTTCGGGTTGGCCGCATGGGGGGCAGTTCCGCCGGCTCCATCATCTGACCCATGCTGCCGTCTCCGATGACGAACACCACGGTGCGGTATTTTTCGGCCAGATCGAACGCCAGGACGGTGAGATCGATGAGTTCCTGGATTGTCGCCGGCGCCAACACGATAGGACGATAGTCGCCATGCCCACCGCCCTTGACAATCTGGTTGTAGTCGCCCTGGGAGGGGGCGATATTACCCAAGCCGGGCCCTCCGCGCATGATGTCCACTACAACAATTGGGACCTCTGAGGCGGCGATGTATGAGATTCCCTCCATCATCAAACTGACCCCTGGGCTGGAGGAGGAGGTCATCACCCGCACCCCAGCGCAGGCCGCGCCATAGACCATGTTGATCGCCGCCACTTCGCTTTCCGCCTGCAAGAAGACCCGCCCCAATTCTGGCATCCGCTTAGCCATATGCTCGAGCGCCTCCGTCTGGGGCGTGATCGGATAACCAAAATACGCTTCGCATCCGGCGCGGACGGCGGCCTCCGCGAAAGCGACGTTACCTTTCAGCAGTTCTTTCGCCACGTGCGGTCGCCTCCTTCTCAGCTCGCCAGAGCCACCCGCGCCTTCTGCGCGGGGGCGTCCCGGTACACGCGGATGGCGGCCTCCGGGCAAATCAACGCGCATATCGCGCAACCTGTGCACTCGCCGTCCGGATCTGCAAGTTCTGCGGGATGGTAGCCCTTCGGCGTGAATCGCTCGTCCGCCATGGCGATCACTCCTTTGGGACACACCGTAATGCACAGGGCACACCCTTTGCACATCGCTTCGTCAACTTCGATACGGCCTCGCGCCATTCGGCAGCCTCCTTATCCACTCAAGACCAGCTTAATCCGATGGCCGGAAACTGGCCAGTGAAAACCCTCCTAACCCGCGAAAACGTCCTTCAGTGTTAATGAATGGGGCATCATTCTCATATCCCGCCAAATACGCTCTCCATGGCTGACAATTGGTTAGATGGCCATGGGTGGCTTAACGAATATCGGAGAGAGCCCCGCCCACAACGGCGCGGGGGGGCGCGATCAGGGCCCAATCGCGCCCCATGACGTCCTTCCTCATTCGTTGGCAGGGGGGCTGTCCAAGGAGAAGTCCTGCGGCGCGAAATCGATCTGGGAGTAGGTGAAAGCAGGCGGTCCCGATGCCGGCAGCTGCGCCGTATTGTGTGTCGCGCCGACCGGCCCACATTCGGCGCACTTACGTCTATCTCCGCAGCTCAGGCGCCCTTCCTTCTGGAAGTAACTGGGCCGGCGATTCGGGGAGGCGCATCTCGAGTGCCGAATGCCTCTTCGATATTCCTTACGAGGGAATCGGTACTTGGCGCGAGGTGTATCGAGATGCGCGCCGGGTATGGGGTCGATTACGCCGCACCTCTCGATACGAGCCTGGCTGCGCTTTGGCTCTACTTGAGCTGCGCCTTATTCGTCACGCCGGCGCATCCTTTCTTTCGCAGCAACGGGGTGCTTCTTAGGAGGGCTGAGGGGTCGATGCAATGGCGGTGGAAACCGAAGGTCGTCAAGCGAAACCCCCAAGGGGGTCCTGATATTGAGGGCATTTCGTAGGGACGTTGCATGCTGCGTCGGGGCGATGGCTTATGATTATCCGAGGAGTCTTTCGTTGATGGCTGATGGCCGATAGCTACTCCCCTGCTCCCGTGCCCAATCCTGGCGGATTGAAGTAACTATAGGCAGCGCGTGATAGTTTGCTGAAGAGCGTGGAGGCCGGTTCCCACAACATTTCGGGGTCGTCCCACAGGAAAGCCGAGAAGATGTAGTCGCCGCCGGGAGAGTACACCACCCCCGCATCACCCACCATGTCCAAAGGGGACTCGGTCCAACCATGCTTGTGCGCCACGCGCGTCCCTTCCGGCACACCCGCTTCAATCAATACGCCGATCTTGTTCTGGGCCATCACATCGAGGATCTTCCGGCATTCCGCCGGATCGATCTGCCCCGGAAAGGCCGCCAGCAGAGCACCGCCCCCCTTTGCGCAGGCGTAAAGATCGGACAGCAATGTCCCCAAGTCCTGCACTGTGGTCTGGTTGAATTGGTTTGCCCCGGTGTCAATATCCTCCCGCTGATTGGCCTCGGTCTTCGGTATTGCGCCGGAAAGGGAGACCGGCGGAGGATGATACCAGGCGACCAGGAAGGAGTTGTCCAAGCCCAGCTCCCTGAGGGTCTCGGTGACGTACAGCGGGCCGCTCTCCTCATCGATACGCTCCATCAGCCAGTCGGCCGGATCGTTTCCGGAGTAGGCGAGCATCTCAGATAGCAATCGCTCCGCCTCAGCATCGAGCGGCAGATCGAAATAGCGGAAGAAGGTCACAGCAACGGCGATCTTCATGGTCGAACCGGCGTCATATGCGATGCCGGGATCCGCAGGGAACTCCTGATTGCGGTAGTAGGCGGAGTGCACCACCTCACCCGTGCGCAAATCCTCGATGAAGAAGCTGGCCAGACCGTCGAAGCCCTCTACTTCCAGGATTTGGCCGAGGAGTGTATCCAAGGTCGCCAACTGGGGCCGGGGCGAGCCGCTCGCGTACACGGGAAGTACCACGGTCCGGCTGCTGGGGCTCATAAGCACCTCGCCCACCAGTTCCGTCGCCCGGGCAATGTCCAGCACCCTCCCCGGCTCGCCCGGCTCGAAGACAGGCTGGCCGGGGATGGGGCGGGCGGGGGTGGGCGGCTCGTCATAGCGGGAGGCGATGTCCGCCAACGCCTCCTCCACCTTGTCGCGGGAGTAGTCCGCGACAAGCGGGAGCCGATCCGCCTGTCCGGGTCTGCCCCACAGATAGTCCCAGAAGCCGCTCCAGAAGTCATCCCCGGTGCGCATCAATTCGGCGGCGGCGAAGATTGCCTCGGTGTCGATGCGGAAATCAACCCGGCCGGGAGGAAGCAGGATCAACTGGTTCTCATAGTACAGCTCGATGGGAGTGCTGTAGGTCTGCAGCAGGCGCTCCAGCGCCTGATTGCGATCCACACCCCCCACAGGGACACCGGCGATTGTTAAGGACTGCGGAAGTCGAGCCCGGTTCCTGCTGTAGCCAACCAGCTCATAGAATAGGAGCACGATGGCGATCAGTATGAAGACCAACGATATCCAGCGGAGCAGGTTGGGCGTTCGCCGACGCATTCCACCTCCAATGGCGCGAGTATATCACGCTCCTCTTCCCGGAGAGATTCGTGGCCGCCGGGGCCCCCCAAGGAAGGTAGGTAGGAGAAGCGCTTACTGCCTTGCCGTTGGAACGTTGACACGTTCGAACGTTCCAACGGCCTGCCCGCGATCGCGTACTCGCATCGCCGAGCACTTAGGCCAGCGCCGATCCAGCCTCGATTCCAAGAATGTTCAGCCCCCCAGATCTTCGATCCGAGCCTTTAGCTTCTCCTGGGCTGCCCGCGCCCCCGCTAGGCGGTCCCTCTCCTTCTCGACGACTTCCTGGGGCGCACGCTCCGAGAACGGCCCAGCAAGCAGATCCTCAAGGCGATCCACCTGCCCCTGGGCTTGCCGCAGTTCCGCTGCCAGGCGCTCGAGCTCCGCTTGAACATCAACCATCTCCTCGAGCGGAAGAAGGATCTCGATTTGTCCCACAACCAGCGCCACAGTCTCTCGGGAGGCCTCTGCCACCGCCGTTACGAAGTCCAGGCGTCCCTGATCGATATGCGCCAGCGCTGCCAGCAGGGGGGATTGGGCCTCCAGGAATTCCCGGTGCTCTCCGGCCCGGATGATGGCGCCAATGCGGCGACCCGCCTCCACCTGATGTTCGGATCGCGCGTTACGTATGGCACGCACCACGTCCATGAATGTGGAGAATGCGGAGATTGCGTCGCGATCCCCAGCGCTTGTGGGACGCGGTGCCGGCCATCGCGCTGCAATGAGCGCCTCCTCCCATCCCTGATCAGGCGACAGGGAATCCGACTTCGCTTTGCAGGCTCCTTTCAACTTCCCCCAGAGTTCCTCGGTGACGAACGGCATATAGGGATGCAACAGACGCAGGCATATATCGAAGACGCGCGTCATGGTGCGCGCAGTGGACCATGCGCGATCCCGCCCCGCTCTGAGCTGGAGCTTTGCGATCTCCAGATACCAATCGGCATATTCGCTCCAGAGGAAGTCAAGGATCTGGCGGCCCGCCTCTGCATATTGATGCCCTCCCAATAGCCGGTCGACGGCGAGCTGGAGTTCATTCAGGCGCGCCAATATCCAGCGGTCTGCGGGGGAGGGTTCGATCCCGCCATCATCCGCCGGATCCGTCCTCTCCAGCGAAAGCAGGACCAGCCGGCCGATGTTCCAGAGCTTGTTGGCGAAATTCCGGTTGGCCTCAAGGCGGTTGGGGTCCAGGGTCATATCCGTCCCTGGCGTCGAGCCGGTGAGAAGGGTGAACCGCAAGGCATCCGTGCCGAACTGATCGATGATCTCCAGAGGGTCGATGATGTTGCCGTAGCTCTTTGACATCTTCTGGCCGCCCTCCACCCGCACCAGCCCATGCAAGTAGACGGTATGGAAAGGGGCCCGGCCGGTGAACTCCAGCCCCATCATGATCATGCGCGCCACCCAGAAGAAGAGGATGTCATATCCTGTCTCCATCATGCTCGTCGGATAGAAATACCGCAGATCCTCGGTCTGCTCCGGCCAGCCCAAGGTCGAGAAGGGCCACAAAGCCGACGAGAACCATGTATCCAACACATCCGGATCCTGCTCGATGGCCGTGGATCCACACGATGCGCAGCGCTCCGGATCCTCTCTGCCGACGGTGATTTCGCCGCACTCGCTGCAGTGCCAGGCAGGGATGCGATGGCCCCACCACAACTGGCGGGAGATGCACCAATCGCGGATGTCTTCCAACCAGTTGTAGTACACCTTCGTGAAGTGTTCGGGCACGATTTCCACCGCACCTTTCCGCACCACATCCAGCGCCGGTTCCGCCAGCGGCTTCATACGCACGAACCATTGGGTGGACACCATGGGTTCCACGATCTCGCCGCCACGCTGGCTGCGGGGCACCTGCATCAGGTAGGGCTCCTCTCGGATCGTCAAGCCCTCCGCCTGCATGTCCGCCCACAGCCTCTTTCGGCATTCGAAGCGATCCATACCGGCGTATGGGCCGGCGTTCTCATTCATGGTCGCATCCGTGTTTAGCACATTGATGATATCCAGATGGTGGCGTTTGCCGATCTCGTAGTCGTTCGGATCATGCCCGGGCGTGATTTTCAACGCGCCGGTTCCGAATTCGCGATCAACATACTCATCTGTGATCACCGGAATGGCCCGATTCAAGATCGGCACCAGGCATGCCCTCCCGGAGAATTTCTTGAAACGCTCATCCTCGGGATGTACAGCCACGGCGGTATCGCCAAGTATGGTCTCCGGGCGTGTGGTGGCCACCGGGATGGCCTCATCGGAATCCGCCAACGGATAGTTGAAGTAGTAGAGCGTGCCTTGCTCCTGGTGATACTCGACCTCAAGATCGCTGACCGCGGTTTTCAGGCCCGGGGACCAGTTGATCAGATAGGTGTCCCGATAGATGAGACCTTTCTCATACAGATGGACAAAGGCCTCCCGGACCGCCCGGGACAGGCCTGCATCCAGGGTGAACCGCTCGCGGCTCCAATCGCAGGAGGCTCCCAGGCGGCGCAGTTGCTGGGTGATGGCGCCTCCGTACGTGCGCTTCCATTCCCAGGTGCGTTCGACAAAGGCCTCCCGGCCGATATCCTCACGCCGCAGCCCCTCCTCTCGGAGGGCGCGCTCGACCTGTAGTTGGGTGGCGATACCGGCGTGATCCGTGCCCGGAAGCCACAGGGTAGGCTGACCGCCCATGCGGCTGTGGCGGATCATAAGATCCTCCATGGAGACAAACATGGCATGTCCCAGGTGCAGCTTCCCCGTGACGTTCGGCGGGGGCATGGAGATGGTGAAGGGCCGGCGAGACGGATCGATCTCCGGCGTGAAATAGCCTCCCGCCTCCCACCATTCGTACAACCGAGGTTCCACCTCGCTGAAGTCGTATCTCTTTGGCAACCTATACTCCGCCATCGAATCTCCCTCCCATTCGCGTCAGCACAATGAGCCTCCTGGCCCTCGAGAAGCGCTGCGCCTCTCGATCGCTCCAACTTGGGCGAGCGAGTGGCCCCAGCTTTCCTTGGGGGCCCAATTAAAGAAAGAACCCTCCGTCCACGAGGACGAAGGGTCAACCTCCGCGGTACCACCCCGTTCCGTCTGCCGTTTCCGGGCCGACGTACTCAGCACCCCGATTGGATCGAGGATTCGCTGTAACGGGCTCACCCGCGCTGTTCTACTCTCCCTCCCGAAGGGGATTTCTTCAGCGCGCCTGCCGGGCGACATTCGACGGGGGTCCCTGAGGCGGCTTCCAGCCAGTGGCCGCACATTCTCTGGCAGCGAATGGCCCGCCTACTCCTCCCGGCGCGTCACATTTCCAACGATTTTGCGCATTATAGCAAATCGGGCTGTCAGGCGTCAATGAGGCGTGAATAGGGGGTAGTGAGTTGTGAGCAGGGATTAGGGATCGGAGGAACAGGGGAACCATCAACCTTCCAATCTGCCACCTTCAACCGGGCATCCCCTGCCCCGCTCCCCCTGCTCCCATGCTCCCCTGCACGCTCTCTTTGACTGCCGGCGGGGCACAGTCACATCTCCGCCGACCCCTGGCCCTGCGCAAATGACGAACGGAATGCGCGGGCGAGTCGCTCTGCGTTCCGTTCGTCGATCTCATGGTGCAGCGTTCGGATCGGGGCCGGTAGCTCAATGCCCTCCCGGGTCAACGCATCCAAGAGCGCGCTATTCACCCTGTCGAACATGCGGCGTGCGTCGTGATACGAGTCCAGCCACCAACGCACCCGGAATATCATCGCCGAATCCCCGAATTCGAGGAACAGCGCTTCGACGCGCCTATCTTGGAGCACCCCTGGGACCGTTCGCACGGTGTCGGTCATTACCCCCCGCGCATGCTCGATGTCAGTTCCGTAGGCCACACCCAATTCAATCTCAATTCGGTACTGGGTGTCCGGATAGGAGTAGTTGACCACCAGGCTCTTTCCGATCACCGAATTCGGCACAATCACCATGCGATTATCCCGTGTGCGCACGCGCGTGCTCCGCAAACCGATATCCACCACGTCACCCCAGGTGCTCAAATCCAGAATCTCGATGCGGTCCCCCACCCGGAAGGGCTGGTCAATCATAATCATGAATCCGTTGATCATGTCTGCCAGAGAGGCCTGCGCGGCGAGCGCTACGGCCAGTGACCCGATCCCCAGGGTTGTAATCAGACCAGTGACATCGATCTCAAAGCGAGAGAGCAAGGTGATGACGGCGATCATGCCAATGGCGATGAAACCGACGCGGCGGACAAAAGGCATCCACTGCCGCTTCAGGCGCACCCCCGCCTGCTCGGCGACCTCCGCGGCATACCAATCGCTGAGCTGGTCAATGGCGCGGTAGGCGATGATCAAGCTCAGCAGCAAATAGAGGGCAAAGAAGAGATCGGGGAGGTATCGGCTCCAGGCCTCAGGAAGGAAAGCCAGCCGCCCCAGCACGGCGCGCAAAACGAGGACCAATAACAGCCAATATAATGGTGGACGGACGATCTTCAGCACAATCTCATCCAGACTCGTGGGGGTGCGGCTGGTGACCATGGCCAGACCACGGTCAAGCACAAGCGCGATCAGCCAGCGCCCTATCAGTGCCGCCAAAACCACAATCCCGGCCGAAATGCCAATGTCCGCCCATTGTCCGCCGTTCAATCCAAATAGCTGCATCTCCGTCCTCCTCTGCATCTTCGCTCTGCCGCAGGTCAGGGCGGGACTATTAAACACTATCATTCCACCCATGGGCAAAAGCGGTCCCCAGAGATGCACCCGTCCCCAAGAGGGGTCTACGCCCACACGTCCGGGAAAAGGAGGTTAGAATGGGTTTGAGCTTATCCAAAGAAAGATGACCAATGGACGATCGCGAGGAGGCTGGCATGGCGGAACGAAGAGCGGAAGCCATATGGGAAGGCAATCTGAGGGACGGCCGAGGCAAGGTGAAAGTGGCCAGCGGCGCTCTGGAGGCGAATTACTCGTACGCATCGCGTTTTGAAGAGGGCGCGGGCACAAACCCGGAGGAGCTCATCGGCGCCGCACACGCGGGCTGCTTCTCCATGGCTTTTTCAGGCGGTCTGACCAAGGCGGGATTTGAGCCCAAGCGGATTCGAACGGAAGCCAGAGTGCGCTTGGAAAAGCTCGAGGGCGGATTCTCAATCACGCATGTCTATTTGGACACCTCTGCCGAGGTGCCCGGGATCGATGAAGCGACCTTTCAGGAAGCGGCGCAGAGCGCGAAGGATGGATGCCCGGTATCCATGGCGCTGACGGGCGTGGAAATCCACCTGAACGCCAAACTGGTGCAGTAGTTCGTCGTTCGCTCGATTCACAGTGTGGAGTATGAAGCTCGCCCACGGATCCTCGCGGGTTTGAGGCGGGCGAGCACGGGGAGGGCGAAATATGAGTCCCGCAGGCAGATCCTATGACCCAAATGCGGAACCCTTGAGCCGTATATTGCGCGCGAAATACGCGATGGACGATGGCTGGATCGCAAACCTTTTTGCGGAGGCAACGGTATGTCACGTCGCCACCGTCTGGGACGATCAGCCGTTTCTCACACCGCTCAACTTCTGGTTCCGGCCAGACTCCCGTGAAATCTTCTTCCACACCAACCTCACAGGGCGCCTTCGGGCGAATATCGAGCGCAATCCGAAGGTCTGCATCGAGGTCAGCCGCCTCGGGGAATTTCTACCCGCGGAGACCGCGTTGGACTTCACCGTGACCTACGAGAGCGCCGTTGCGTATGGCATAGCGCGCATCCTCGACGACGCGCAGCAGCAACGGGACGCACTCTACGGCCTGCTGCATAAGCACTTCCCGCATCTTCGGGACGGCGTCGATTACGCGGCCATCAGCGACCAGGAATTGGCCAGGACCAGCGTCTATGCCGTGAAGATTGACCAATGGAGCGGCAAGAGCAATTGGGAGCGGGAAGGCGACGCAGGGGTGAGCTAGAAGCCCGGCCTTGCCCCCTGCCAGCGCTGACGCCGTTTGGCCGCGGAAAATCTTCCACCTCCGCTCTCGCTTCGACGAGCAGTCTGCGAGCAGAAACATTTGACTCTTATCGGAGAAAGCGGTAAAGAGTCGCCCGCCTCGCCTGCGGGTGGCCCGGGAGATCAGCTAGAGGCGAATCGTGCCCTGCAGGGTAGACGTTTACCTCACTTGCGCCCCGGGATGGGCTATGGATCCATCGCTGATCGGGAGTTGGCCGGAACCTTCGCCCAGGGGTTGAAGGCCGAAGCGTACAGGGCCATTCCGCATCGCGAATTGGCCCGCCCCTGAAGAGGGATCCACCCGGCGGGGGTGCGCTCCATCCTGGGGGGCAATCTGACACGGGGGACTTGTACCTGCCGCACCCGGTCAACAACACAGGCCAGGCCTCTCGTTACACGGTTCCGCTCGCCGATACTCGAGATGCGACCTGCTTCGTACGTTCCGATTGTGGGGAGGCGCATCTCGAGTGCCGAGTGGTGAAACCACGAGGTGTATCGAGAGGAGCGCCGTACACTCACTCTCAAGCAGCCGCGCCCCCTGAAATGGAACACACACCCCGGCGGAGGCCTGGTTTTGCCGAATACGCGCTTCCGGTATAATGCGAGATATGTCGAACCCCAGAGGACGCATCATCACCTCGCATAAGAAGAAGGAGGACCTTCCCGAGATCTCGCTCCGACCCACCCTGTTGGCGGAGATGATCGGTCAGGATCGAGTCCGTGAGAACCTGTTCATCCTGATCGAAGCCTGCAAAGGGCGCGGGGAGCCCCTGGATCATGTGTTGTTCTACGGCCCACCGGGCCTCGGCAAAACGACTCTGGCGCACATCCTGGCCAACGAGATGGCGGTGGATATCAAGGTCACCTCCGGCCCCGCCATCGAGCGCGCGGGCGACCTGGCGGCGATTCTGACCAATCTGCAAACGGGGGACATCCTGTTCATCGACGAAATCCACCGGTTGGGCAGAGCCGTCGAGGAGATCCTCTATCCCGCTATGGAGGATTTCGCGCTGGACATCACCATCGGCAAAGGGCCCAGCGCGCGGTCCATCCGCTTGCAGCTGCCGTATTTCACCGTTGTCGGTGCCACCACTCGCCTGGCATTGCTCACCTCCCCGCTGCGGAGCCGCTTCGGCGCCATTCACCGGCTGGATTTCTACGAATCGCAATCTATGCAGGCAATCGTGGAGCGCGCCGCCGAGGTGCTGGAGGTCGCCATCGACGAAGGGGGCGTGATGGAGATCGCTTGCCGCGCGCGAGGCACCCCGCGGGTCGCCTTGCGCTTGCTCCGGCGCGTGCGTGACTACGCCCAAGTGCGGGCAGATGGTCATATCACCCGAGGTGTTGCCTCCGACGCGCTGGCGCTGATGGAGGTGGATGACCTGGGGCTGGACGACGCAGACCGCCGGGTACTGCATACCATCATCGAGAAATTCAATGGCGGGCCTGTGGGCTTGCAGACAATCGGAGCCTCAATCAGCGAGGAGCCTGACACCATCATGGATGTGGTGGAACCCTATCTGCTGCAGCTCGGATTCATAGACCGTACCTCTCAGGGCCGAGTGGCAACTGCCCGGGCCTACGAGCATCTGGGGGTCCAGCCTCCCGGGAACGTGCAGCCCCGCTTACCCGAGGTGTAATCCATGCCTGACATGAGCTCACTGGGCCGCTGGATTCTGATCCTCGGCCTCATCATCGCTGGAATTGGTGGGATCCTCATGTTGGCCGGCAAGATGGGACTCCCTATCGGCCGGTTGCCAGGGGATATCCGTGTGCAGTCCCGGGGCGTCACCTGCTTCTTGCCCCTGGCGAGCACGCTGCTGCTCAGTCTGCTCCTCACCGTGCTCTTGAACCTGATCGCGCGCTGGCTGAACAAATAACGCTGTGTCAGCCACGATCCCCCCTTGTCCACTCAGCGGGAACACCATGCTGCATCCCTCTTGGGGCCGAAGAAGAACTGGCCAATCAACAATAGGCGGAGCGGGGACGCATGCGCACCGATGAATTTGACTACCATCTTCCCAAAGAGCTCATCGCTCAGCGACCTGCACAGCCGCGGGATTCTTCTCGCATGCTGGTCCTCGATCGGAGCAGCGGGGAACTCTCCGAAGGCCATTTCTACGACCTGCCCCGCTATTTGCGGCCGCATGACATGCTGATCGTCAATCGCACCCGTGTGATCCCCTCCCGGCTGGCCGCCCGCAAGCTCCCAGGCGGCGGCCGGGCGGAAATCCTGCTGCTTGAGCGGCTGGGGGATTGTCTTTGGCGCGCGATGGTCGGCGGGAAAAACCTGCACGTTGGCCGCAGACTGCAGGTCGAGGGCGGGCCCGGAGCGGAGATTGTGGACGACATGGGCGGCCCGCTTCGGCGGATCCGCTTTGACGAGCCCATCTCCGGCCGGCTCGATGTGCTCGGCGAGATGCCGCTGCCGCCATACATCACCACCCCCCTGCGTCACAGGGACGAATACCAGACAATCTTCGCCCGTGATCCTGGCTCGGCAGCAGCTCCAACGGCCGGCCTGCACTTCACCCCAGGGCTGGTCCGGCGCTTGCGGAAAGCGGGGGTTGACCTCCAGCAGATCACCCTGCATATCGGATTGGACACATTCGCCCCTGTGCGCGAAGCGGAGATTGAGGACCATCCGGTACACACCGAATGGTGCCAGGTGAGCGGGGCGGTTGCCCAATCCATTAACGCGGCGCGCGGCCACGGTGGAAGGATCATCGCCGTCGGCACGACCGTGGTTCGGACCCTGGAAACGGCGGCCAGGACCGCGGCGCCAGAGGCTACGGTCGCCCCCTACGAAGGGCCTACGGATCTTTTCATCGTGCCGGGCCACGAATTCCGCGCCGTCGACGCATTGATCACGAACTTTCACCTCCCTCGATCAACTCTGCTCATGCTGGTCTCTGCGTTTGCCGGCCGGGAGCGGATCCTCACTTCCTATCAGTTCGCGATTAGGCGCCGCTATCGCTTCTATTCCTTCGGGGACGCCATGCTGATCCTTTGAGCGATGCGCTGTGAGCTGTGGCTCATCTTCGCTGACTGCGCTTCGCGCAGTCAGCCGTCAGCGGTCCGCGATCAGCTGCCGGCTCGTGGACGATCATCGGCGGCTCGATTCGCCCTCCTCCAGGTCTTTGGCTGATAGCTGATGGCTGATAGCCGAGAGCCCGAATCAACCTGCCCCCTGAAATGGAGCGCACCCCCCCAAAAAGACCCGATTGACATACGCGGTTGGATATGAGATACTCCCTTCGTCTTGCATGGCAGGACGAAACCTCCTTTGCCATTCCAAGTCGAGGAGGTGATGCCTATGAGTACTTACGGTAGTCCACGCGCTGCGGCATCCCTCCTCGGTCTAAGATAAGGGTGCCGCAGCGCCAATGGGACCGTCCAGCGTGGGCGGTCCTTCCTTTTGAGGGAGATCCATGACCCGATTCCCAGTCGGAAAGCTGCCCCAAGACATCCTTGATGAACTGCTGAGAAAGCACGGCCCAACCGACCCGCGCGTCGTCCTGGGGCCAGGTGTGGGCGTTGACTGCGCAGCGCTTGATTTCGGAGAAACGCTCTTGGTGGCTAAATCCGATCCAATCACGTTCACCGCCGAAGATATCGGCTGGTATGCGGTGCATGTCAATGCCAACGACATCGTCACCACTGGCGCACAACCTCGCTGGTTCCTGGCCACCATTCTGCTCCCGCAGGAGTCCAGCGACGAGTCGCTCGTGCGAAGGATCTATGACCAAATCTCCCGGGCTTGTGCGCAGGTTGGGGCGCAATTGGTGGGCGGTCATACCGAGATCACCTCGCGCCTCGATCGTACGATCCTATGCGGTACCATGCTCGGTGAGGTCCCCAAGAACCGACTGATCACCCCCCGCGGCGCGCGTCCCGGGGATCATCTGTTGCTCACCAAGGGGATCCCGATCGAAGGCACCAGCATCCTGGCAGGCGACTTCACCGATCGATTGGAGGACCTGCCGCAGGATCTTGTCCTTCGAGGCCGGAAATTCCTCTATGATCCGGGGATCAGCGTGGTGCCCGAGGCGCGCGCAGCCACCCGCGCCGGTGGGGTGACAGCGATGCACGACCCCACAGAAGGCGGCCTCGCCACCGGCCTTTGGGAACTCTCCGTGGCCTCGCGAGTCCGACTCGAGGTCGAACGCAGCGCGATTCACATCCCTCCGGAAGCCGCCGCCATCTGCGATCATCTAGGCGTGAACCCGATGGAAGCCATCGCCTCGGGAGCACTTCTATTGAGCGTCAAGAGCGAGGCGTGCCGTCGGATCAAAGAAGCCATCGAGTCTCAGGGAGTTGACGCCTACGAGATCGGCGCAGTCACGTCTGGGTCCGGGGTGCTGCTGAAATCTAACGGTGAAACTCGGGATCTGGAGCCGCCGCCGCGGGACGCGATCGCCGAGCTCTTCGAGGGCCGCTGAAAGCGACTGCTTCCCTACAACCCTCAAGTGGTAGAGGGGCGGCCATTCTGCCTAGTCCGGGAAGATGGGGTCCATCCATCGTTGGAAGGCGATCCGATCGGGGATGAAAAAGCGCCTTCCGAAACCGCTGAGCCGATCCCCCTGCTGCCGGTATGCGGCCACCAGGAAATCGGGCGCCAGCAGTACCCTGGCGAAGTAATCCTGACAGTCCGCCATCTGGGGGCCGATCACATCTGGAAGGCCCATCGCCAAACCTTGTTCCCCCAGCGCGATCTCCCGCAGGATTCTGCGGCCGAACTGATAGCGCGCTTCTTTGAATTCGTCGTTCTCCGCTTGACGCGTTTCCTCCTCGAAGCCGATCGACGCCACTTTCGCCGGAGCGGACCGCAGGCTGGAGATGTCTGTAGAGCTCATTCGGAGATTGAGCCCAAGCGGGGGGCTCACGAAGAGCCCTTCTACCAATACCGGTGGCTTTGTCACTCCCAAGTGGCGGACGATGGCAAGTGCGAAATTGCGCATCAGCCAGAATCGCTCATCGAGTCTGGGCCATAGTGCCACCGGGGTGTCTTGTACATTCATTACTGTCGCCTTACCAGCTACGCTCAGCCTGTCGCCAAATCCAACTTGGCAGCGCTGTCCTCACCTGGCGGTGCAGTCGAGACCGGGAGGTGGATCGGAGCGGCATACATGACCTAGAGGATCCTTCTCTCCGCCTCTCTAGAATGGGTGTCTGCCGGGCCGAGCGAGTCTGAATCCATCGCAGCACCCAGCCGCAATCCCATCCTCCCGTATCCAGAATAACGCAGAACCCGGTGAAACATTACCTAATCCACCTTACAGCCAGCTTACAGTCAGGGGATATCAGGCGACGCAGATCAAAGGCAGGCGTGTTCTACTCGTCCAAACCATTACCGAATGCCTACTCCTTTGTGCCGCGCTCGCCAGATGCTTGCCACTATACTGAGATCATGAGCCCGATCTCAATAGACCCAAATGGGCCCCTATGCGCTCAAATCAACCGACGGGCGGCGACGCGACCCCGACACCTGTGGGGCCTTGCTCCGGGGCGACTGAGGCAAGGAGACTAGATGGGTTGTTTCCCCCCCTCACATCACCGCCGACGAAGCCGCCGAATGCTTGTGCATCAGTTTGAGTAGGCTGTGGCGTTTCCAGAGAGAAGGCTGCGCCCGCCGTTCCGCACTCCTGGTGGCCATCGGCGCCGCAGTACGCAATTGCTGCTGGACTGTCTTGACCGGGGTCGGGCATGATGGATCAGACCATCCATCTTGAACATCGAAGTGGATGATCGCGAGGAAAGGACAGCATGGCCGACCGACACCAGGTTCTGGACAACGCTGCAATTGACCGCTTGGCCAAGCACCTCACCGACTTCATCGTCCAAATCGACCCAGAAGGCCAGATCATTTACCTCAACCGGACCGATGGGGTCCTGGAAAGGGTCACTTATCTCGGCTCGAGCATATATGATTGGGTCGCCCTCGAGAATCGGGAGGCAATCCAAGAAACTCTGGTGCGTTCCCTGTGTACGAGGCAGGGGAGTGAAGTTGAATACCGCTTCCTGTCACCCGGCGGAGAGGAGACTTGGCATTCGGCGCGCATCACCCCCTTGGTAGTCGAAGAGCAGGTTGACTCCTTCTTGTTGGCGGCGCGCGACATCACGGAGCGCAGGCGATTCGAGGAGGAGACCAAGCAACGCAACCGGGAATTGGCTGCCCTTCTGAGCGTGAGCCAGCAGCTGACAGGGCGTCTGGATCTGCAGGGCCTGATGAATGTGGTGGTGGACGCCATCGTGGAGGTCCTTCCGGCCGCTGAAGCATCCTCCCTTTGGCTGCATGACGATGAAGACGGCAAGATGGTCGTGCGCGCCTGGGCCGGTCACACGGACGAGAGGATCGAAGGTTTCAGGCTATCGCCCGACACCAGCCTTGTAGGCTTGGTTTATCAGACCTCCCAGACCCATATCGTGGACGACGCCCGTTGTGAGCAGAACTCTGAGATGCTGGGGCGACCTTTTCTGGATGCTGATCGTTCCGTGCTGGGCGTACCGCTGCTCGTTGAGGGCCGGCCCATCGGCGCGCTTTTCGCCGAGAACTTCTCCAGGCGCTCTGCCTTTTCCGGAAGCGACCGACGGGTGCTGGAGTCGCTGGCAAGCCAGGCGGCCATCGCGATCGACAACGCGCGCCTGTACCAGGCACTGCAGGAGAGCCAGAGGCAATTGACGACCCTGATGGGCAATCTGCCCGGGATGGCCTATCGGTGCAGGAACGATCGTGATTGGACGATGGAGTTTGTCAGCGATGGCTGTATCGGCCTCACGGGCTACTCACCGGAAGAGTTGGTGCACAATAGCCGCATCTCCTATGGAGATCTGATCGATCCCGACGATCGCGTCATGGTCTGGGAATCTATGCAGGCCGCCGTGGACGCAGACATGCCCTTTCAGATCGAATATCGCATTGATGCAAAGGGTGGGAGTCAGAAATGGGTCTGGGAACAGGGCCAGGGGATCAAAGATCCGGAAGGGAACGTGATCGCCCTGGAGGGCTTCATCACCGATATTACTGAACGCAGGCACGCGGAGGAGGCGTTGGAGCAGCACAGCCTTGGGCTGGAGCATTCCAATCGGCTGGTTACTTCCCTAAGCCGCGTGGCAGCCCAGCTGCAAGCGTCGCCAGACTCGGATCAAATAACCCGCATCCTGGGAACTGAGTTGGAAAAGCTGGGCCTGGCATGCTTCCTGAGCGTGATGGATTCGGAGAAGGATGAGATTGAGATTGTCTACAGTTCCGTTCCAGTGGGCGTTGCAGGAACGGCAGACAGCCTGATGGGCGAGGCCAAAACCGGCTCGCGGCTCCCTGTCGCCCGGCTGCCCATCATCCGACGAATCCGTCAAGAGAGAGCACCGGTTTTCCTCCGGGATCCTACGTCCGATCCTTGGGGACTCCACGCGAGTCTCCCGGGTCTCCAGCCCGATGGAGCGGTGAACACCCCCGAATTGAATGAGCAAGTCCATTCAATCCATGTTCCCGTGAGAACCGCCGATCGCGTGGACGGTGTGCTCAGCATCTTGGGACCGGGGTTGGTCGAGGGAGACCTACAGATTTTCTCTGTCTTCGCCAGCCAAGTCGAAGCGGCACTCGAGAATGGCCGCCTACAGGCAGAGACCCATCGGCGCCTGGAGGAGCAGATCGCGCTGAGAGATGCCAGCGCGGCTATCGTGTCCAGCTTGGACTATGAGACCGTGATGTACCGGATCGCCGAGCAGATGGCGCGAGCTGTCGATGCCACCAGCAGCTATATCTGTAGCTACGATGCGGACAGCCAGATCTCGACCGTGAAGGCCGAATACGTCGGTGAGGAGGCTTGCTCCGCCGAGTGCGCCTCCGATCTGGGGCAATCCTACCAGGAGGATAATCCGCGTTTTCGCGCCACAATGGTCGAAGGTCTCCACGATGTGCAATACATTGATGACCCGGAAATCGCGCCTCTGGATCTGGCTCATATGCGGCGCTTCGGCGGGAAGTCCATCCTGTACGTGCCGTTCAGAATCGGGGATGAACTCATCGGCTTTGCCGAGATTTGGGAGAGTAGGGCCGAGCGTCGGTTCACAGAAGGGGAGATTTCTCTCTGCAAGGCCATCGCCGCCCAATCCGCCGTGGCGATCCAGAACGCGCGCCTATTTGGACAAGTGCAAACAGGCCGGGAGCGCTTGCAGGCGCTCACCCAGCGTCTTGTTCAAACCCAAGAATACGAGCGCAGGCGCATAGCTCGAGAACTGCACGACGAGATCGGCCAGATCTTGACCGGTTTGAAACTCACGCTCGAGATGTCGCGATCGCTTCCTTTCGAAGGAGTCCGACAGAATATGGTCGACGCGCAGACGATGGTCGACGAGTTGCTGAGCAGAGTCAGGGAATTATCGCTCGATCTGCGGCCGTCCATGTTGGATGATTTGGGCCTGCTGGCCGCACTCAAATGGCACTTCGCTCGTTACACCTCCCAGACGGGTGTCAAGGTGCACTTCCAACATGGTGGTATAGAGGGGAAGCGCTTCGAACCTGAAGTCGAGACGGCCGCCTACCGGATCGTGCAGGAGGCGCTCACCAACGTCGCCCGGCACGCAGAAGCTGATCGTGTCGACATCGAGATTGGAGTCGATCTCGGGACGATTCGAGTACAAATCGACGACGCCGGTGTGGGATTCGACACGGACTATGTCTATTCGAGCGGTACCTCCGGCGGTCTTCCAGGGATGCGGGAACGAGCGGTAGCATTGGGAGGTCAAGTCCTCGTTGAAGCGCAGCCTGGCGCCGGCACGCACTTGACGGTCTTGCTGCCGCTAACTGGCCGTGTGGAGCGCAGAACGGGAGATCGGATTTGGAGATGAATTTGAAGCCTATTTCAATTCTACTGGTGGATGATAACGAGAGCTTCTTACGCGCCGAGGGGCGATTCTTGAGGCAGAAACTGGATGTCTCCATCGTCGGCCAAGCCAATGACGGAGGCGAGGCACTCAATATGGTAAAGGAGCTGGAGCCACGCGTGGTCCTGCTCGATATCGCCATGCCCGATGCGACAGGGATCGACCTCATCCCTGAACTCAGAGAGGCGGACCCGTCCGTGGGGATCATCGCCCTCACTGTGATGGATACTGAGAGCTACCGCGAAGCCGCCCTTGCAGCCGGAGCGGACGCTTTCCTATCCAAGTCGGCGCTGTTCACGGACCTGCTTCCAACCATCCACTACGTGGTTTCCAAGCAGAAGTTTGGGTCGTGAGATGAACAGAGACGGTCGATGAACGGTAGAGCCGAGGGGATCACGAAACATGGGCGCAAACCGGTCATTCGCGGGACACACGCGGAACACGTTGATGCCGATGATCTCGCCTGTTGGCGCGAGGGACCGGAAGGAGCGGGAACGGTTTGATCGCAAGAGGGAAAATCGGCAGTGAAGGATAGGGACAACGACCGCCTGCACATCCTGCTGATCGAGGACAATCCGGGAGACGCCAGCCTGATCGAGGAGACCTTGCGGGAGATCGATGCTGGGTCTCTGCAACTGGAGCGTGTGGAGAGCCTCTCGGAAGCGATTGCGCGTTTGGAGAGCGGCGCCGCGCCGGATGTGATACTGTTGGACCTCGGATTGCCCGACAGCCAGGGACTGGAGACCTTTCGGCGCCTGCATAGGCATTTCGCCCATCTTCCCATCATCGTGCTCACGGGCCCGGACGACACCAACGTGGCGCGGCAGGCATTGCAGGAGGAGGCGCAGGACTACCTGGTCAAAGGGCGGGTTGACGGCGAACAATTGGTGCGCTCCATCCGCTATGCCGTCGAACGGAAGTGGGTGCTCTCCCGGCTGGGCCGATCGGATGCCTTCAACCGCAACTTCGTGGAGGCCTCCCCGATCGGAATTCTGTTCTTGAACCGCGAGGGAGTCATCACCTACGAGAATCCCGCAGCGCTTCGCATGATGGGAGTGCCACTGGGCAAATCCTCCCCTGCGCTGGGCACCTCGATCACCGAGCTGCCATCGGTCCAAGACGCCGGCGCCGGGGCACTGCTCAAAAAGCTGCTATCCGGGGGTACCGTCCAGGCTGCACAGATCCACAACCGCTCTCTCCTCGGCCGCGAGATGGATCTCGAGTTGCACGGCGCCCCCATTTTGGGTGACAAAGGCCAGCCCCAGGGCGCGATTCTGATGCTGCAGGATATCACCGAGCGAAATCGGGCCGAGATGGAGCTGCGCAGTTCCGAGGCACGTTATCGCGAGCTGGTGGAAAGGGCAGGCATTGGCATATTGATCGATGATGTGGATGGCAACCTGGTGTACACCAACCATGCGTTCGCCCACATGCTTGGATACACGCTGGAGGAGGCCAACCACCTCACCGTCACAGACTTCATCCACCCGGAGGACCTCGGCCGTGTGCTCAGAGAGCACGCCTTGCGGCTTCAGGGCCTGACGGCTCACCCCCGCTATGAGTTCCGCGGCATTAGGCGGGATGGTTCCGTCGTCCACATGGAAGCGGACTCCACGGCGCTCGAGTCGGACGGCGAGATCGTGGGCACACGTTCGTATGTATGGGATATCAGCGGGCGCAAACGGGCGGAGCGGGCCTTGCGCGAGAGCGAGGCGAGCTATCGCAATCTGTACGAAAAAGCGCCACACGCCTATCTTTCCCTCGATACCGACGGCAAAGTTCTGATGGCCAATAGCCGGGCTGCAATGATGCTCGCATGTCCGGGCGAAGAACTCACAGGCCGGGATCTATTCTCCTTCTGCTTCAGCTCCCCCGAAGACGAAGAGAACGCTCGTGTGATCTTCGGTCGGTTCCTGCGCGGGGAAGAGATTTCGGGCGCAGAGCTGCGTCTGCGGCGCCAGGATGACGCTCCCTTATGGGTCAGCCTGACCATGTCTCCCATACTGGACGCGGAGGGCGAGATCACCCGCTGCCAAGCCATGGCCATCGACATCACCCAAGAGAAGAACGCCATCGAGGCACTTGCGGAGTCGGAGGAGAAGTTCCGTAATCTAGCCGAAAAGTCGCCCAACATGATCTTCATCAATCAGGGCGGGCGGATCGTCTACGCCAACGAGTTATGCGAACTGATGATGGGGTATACGCGCGAAGAACTCACCTCCCCCGATTTCGATTTCATGCGACTGGTCGCCCCCGAATCGGCACCTCTAATTCGGCAGTTGTTTCAAAGGCATCTCGCAGGGGAGCAGGTTGAGCCCTATGAATATGGGGTCGTCACGAAGGCGGCAGAGCGACTGCAGGTGATGAATTCGACACGGCTGATCAGCTTCGAAGGTCAATCCGCCATCTTGGGGATTATCACCGACCTCACCGAATTGAAGCGCGCTGAGCAGGAAGCCAGGCGCAGCGAGGAGCGTTTCCGCAGCGTCGTCGAATCAGCCGTAGATGGCGTCGTCGTGGCAGATCAGGCCGGGATCGTGGAGCTGTGGTCGCCATCGGCGGAGAGGATTTTCGGTTATTCGGGTGATGAGATTATCGGCCGTCCCATGACACTGCTGATGCCTGAGCGCTATTTGGAAGGTCATGGGTTGGATTTGGAATTCGCCAGCGCCGGGAAAGATCTCCGGCAAATTGGCAAGTCGAGGGAACTCTGGGGATCAAGAAAGGACGGATCCGAATTCCCGATCCGATTGGCGTTGACCTCCTGGGGGCAGCGGGACGATCTGCGCTATGCCGCTTTCATAAGCGATATCACCGAGCGGAAAGAGGCTGAAACTGCACTGAGGGAAAGCGAGGAACGCTTCCGCCGGGTCGTCGAATCAGCGGTGGACGGCGTGATCGTGGCCGACTTCAATGGGATCGTCAAACTGTGGTCCCCATCGGCGGAGCGCATATTCGGCTACTCCGAATCCGAGATCATCGGCCAGTCCATCATGCGCCTGATGCCGGCGCGATTCATCGTCCCGTTTCGGGAGCGGATGGAGAATGGCTTTTCTCTTGCAAATCCGGATAGGATCCAACGCACCCGGGAGATGATCGGGCTTCGGAAGGACGACTCAGAGTTCCCGGCCCGCCTCGCGCTGACCACGTGGGGGAGGGGGAAGGCCAAGCATTTCGCCGCCTTTGTGAGCGACATCACTCAGGCCAAACGGGCGGAGACCGCCTTGCGCGAAAGCGAAGACCGTTTCCGCAGCATCGTCGAGAGCGCCGCCGAGGCGATCGTCGTCGCCGATCAGGATCTGACGATCGTGCAATGGACCGCTGCCGCGGAAAGGGTCTTTGGATTCTCGCAGGATCAGATCCTCGGCAAGCCCCTGTCGCGCATCATCCCGCAGCAGTATCTACGCGCACTGCGACCTTCTGGCGATCCCGGTACAGGGCAGAGGATCGCAGGCTCGTCCGAAAACACGTTTGAGGGCGATGGGGTCTGCAGCGATGGGACGCGCTTCCCCATCGAATTCTCGCTGACCTCTTGGAAATCCGGCGGTCAGCGCTTCTTCTGCGCCATGGTCCGTGATGTGACTGAGCGCAAGCGCGCCGAGGCTGAACTGCGTCATTTGAAAGAGTTCAATGAGAACATTGTCCAGAACATGTCGGAGGGCATCGTGATGGAGGATGCGGAGGGCAATTTCACTTTCGTCAATCCCGCCGCTGCGGAGATGCTGGGGTCCAGCGAGCAAGAGCTGGTGGGGAGTCATTGGTCCACTGTGGTTGATCCGGAGTATTACGAAGCCGTGCAGTCCGCCGACGCCCGCCGGGCCCGAGGGGTGTCCGACCGCTACGAACTACGTTTGCGCAGAAAGGATGGATCGAGCATCGAAGCACTCGTCAGCGGCAATCCCCACCTGCGAAGTGGCCGCTTTGAGGGCTCCGTGGCCGTAATCACCGACATCACGGAGCGCAAGCATGCGGAGGAGGCGCTGCTGCGGAGTGAAGCCCGCCTGGAGGAAGCCCAGCACATGGCGAGGCTGGCCAATTGGGAGTGGACCGCTGACGGGGACCTGCATTGGTCCGCCGAGATGTTTGGCATCCTGGGATACGCGCCCAATGCGTTCACGCCCGGGCATTCACACTACCTCGAATTCGTTCATCCCGACGATCGGGAGCTCGTGAATCGCGGCTATTCGAAGGCCACCAAAGGCCTCGAAGAAATCAACGCCCGGTACCGGCTGCTCCACGCAGATGGCTCTGTGATAATCGTCCGAGAGAAGACACGCACGTATTTCGGTCCGGGAGGAGGGGTGGAACGTGTCGTGGGCACCGTTCAGGATGTGACGGCCTACATACATGCACAGGAGCGAGCCCTCGCCGCGCAGCGGCGCACCCAGGCGATCATCACCCACATGGCGGATGGGCTGATTATGCTCGATCAGCGAGGTCATCTCGAGTCGCTCAATCCGGCGGCCGGCCGCATGCTCGGCGTAGAGCCGGCCGAGGTGATTGGCAAGCCGCTGAGCACCATAAGACCACTTGCGGCGCTCCAAGGACACTGGCAGGCCACCACAGGCGAGGCGTCTCCAAGAGGCCGGGAATCCCAGGCCGTCCTGCAGCAGGAGATCACGCTCGATCCACCGCTCAGCCATGTGTTGACTGCCTATATTTCACCGGTGCTCGACGATCAGGGGGGGCGAATGGGTCAAGTGATCGTGTTGCAGGATATCACCCGGCAGCGAGAACTGGAGCAAGCAAAAGACAACCTGGTTTCGACCATCTCTCACGAACTGCGCACCCCGCTGTTCTCGATCCAAGGGGTGTTGGACATGCTGCTGCACGAGAAGGTGGCTGAGCCTGAGAAGCAGGCCCATTTCATGAAGCTGGCCTATGACCAGAGCCAGCGATTGCGAAACCTGCTGGACGCGCTCCTGGACATCTCTCGAATCGAAGCCGGTCGCCTGGAACTGCACCTCAGGCCGATCGCCATCCCTCCCTTGCTCCATCAGGTGAGCGAGAGTATGCGCATCGAAGCCATGAAGAAGGAGCAGCAAATCGAGATCCAGATACCCGATCGACTCCCAAGAGCGCTGGGTGACGAAGGGCGCCTGACGCAGGTGATGACCAACCTGATCAGCAACGCCATCAAGTTCACGCCAAGGGGGGGAAAGATCAACATCCGTGCCGGTCTTGAGGGGGAGAAGCTGCTGGTGCAGGTGATCGATAACGGGATGGGGATCCCGGCGGAGGCCCTGCCGCAGCTCTTCCAACGGTTCTATCAAGTCGACAGCTCTGCAACTCGGGCCGCCGGAGGGTCGGGATTGGGATTGTATATCAGCAAGCAAATCGTTGAGGCTCATGGCGGCCGCCTGTGGGTCGAAAGCCAGCTGGGGGAAGGCAGTTGCTTCAGCTTCACCATTCCCGTCGCGGCTGTGGCCCAGGCAGCGGAATCATCAGTGAGCAAGGGGGTTAGATCATGACCGAGGGGACAGTTGCCAAGCGGATCCTCATCGTGGATGACGATCCGGCGGCGGTTGAGCTCGTGCAGTACGCCCTGAAAGGGGAGGGCTTCGAATCCCTGCTCGCCGTGAGCGGCGCGCAGGGCATAGCCATGGCGAAGGAAGAGCTGCCCGACTTGATCCTGCTGGATGTGATGCTGCCCGAGGTGGATGGCTTCCAGGTTTGCCGCCAGCTGAGAGAGGATGCCGCGACAGCGGCTGTGCCAATCATCATGCTCTCAGCGCGCGCCCAGACAAGTGATCTCGAGAACGGCCAACAGGCGGGCGCAGATCTCTACCTCACAAAGCCTATCGATCTGACGGAGCTCATCCAGAGGGTCTGCAGCTTGCTGAGCGATCGCTGATCCGGCGCCCCATCCAGCCACGAGACCTAGGCGGGCTACCATGAACCAATCCCCGGGGGTTCCCCGCGCCAAAGACGTCAGATTCCTCTCCAGAACTGCCAGCGTCACCTTACAAGTCTGTTTGCCGCCTGCCCCCGAGTGTTGAACGCTGCGGGGGAAGGCCGGCGGATGGGCTCTGCGCCCCTCCACCTGTGTCGTGAAGAACCCCTAGCGAGGTCTCCCTCCGGATGAGGATCTCCACGTGTACACAGCAGACTGATAACAATGACCTAATAACCATCTAACATAGGAATGATTTACCAATCTCCCGCTGCCCCACCGCGAGCTATAGTAAGCAGCGCCAAACGATGTCAGAAGGGATCAACCCGAGCCGAAGGCGCTCAGGGGCTGTCAAATCCGTTCGAACCGTATCAAGCGCGACTATTCGGCCAATGGAAGCCCCTGCACGACTTACTGGTGCTCTTCCCACCATCAATCGACAGCCTCTTCCTGTCCAAACGCAGGGCCATAGAGTGCCCTGCCCGCACAGGGAACAGAGCGCATGTTAGTCCACACGGTGCCGGGGTCTGTCGGAGAGCAGAGGCCAGAAGGGAGAGAGGGAATGCGCGCCAACAGGAACCCGCTTCTCACCGCAAAAGAGGCCACCGAATACCTCGGCATCAGCTTGAGCACGCTCAGCCGCATCGAGAGGCAGGGCCTGCTGGTGCCTTTCCGCACCCCGGGGCGCCACCGTCGCTACGACGTCGATATGCTGGACGCATACCTGGAATCCACCCGTGAAAGCCTGGGAGGGGATAGATCCCGGGGCGATGGACATGAGGACGGCAGCTAGATGACGAGGAGCAGAGAGGTGTGCGTTTCGACAATCCGAGTGGTCCGGAGAGCCCTAGGGCCACGCCGGCAAGAATGCGGCCCGGGGGCGATGGGTGGGGATTCACAGGAGCCTGGCATGAACGGAGTAACAGTGGATGGCTGAGGGGCATAAGCCTGCGCCGCCCCGACGGGCAGGCGGGGCTCAGACCGGGGCCAAGGATCTGGACTCGCAGCGGGATCCGACCTCAAACGAGGACTATCTGGCCACCGTCTACCATGGACTCCTGCAGTCCATTCAATCTATCAGCGGCTATTTCGAATTGCTGCTTAACGGAAAGGTGCCGGATCCCAATCAACGTGATCAGTTCCTCGCCATCGCCTATCGCGAGGCGCAATACCTGGTCAATCGTATCGGGGACTTGATCCTCACCGCCTCCATTCAGAGGGGAACGTTGGAGCTGGACCCGCGATCCTGCGGCCCTTCCCAGCTCGTGGCCTCCGCACTGCGGAAATTTCGGCCCAAGGCGGCCTACAAGGGCATTTCGATCGAGACAGCCCTGCCGGAACTCCCGGCGATCCCGATTGATGAGGAATTGATGGGAAAGGCGCTGCTCTCGATCATGGACGCGCTGATCAAATTCGCACCTCGCGAGGCGCGACTCAAGCTGAGGGTCAAGGACCAAACGGAGCAGGTCGAGTTCCAATTCGTTGAAGAAAGCGGGGGACTTACGCCTGAGATCATGCAGGAACTCTTCACCTGGGCCTCCAGCAAAGGGGAGGCCTCCGTCCACGCCACTACCGGACTGGGAGTTGGGCTCTCAAACGCGAAGCACATCATAGAGGCACACGGCGGCCGTATTTGGTTCAGCCGCATCCCTGGTGGGGGCAGTTCCTTCACCTTTGTGCTGCCCAAGGAGGCGATTGGCCGTCCGGCGGGCCCGACAGCGGACTCCAGGCCACGCGTGCTCATCGTGGACGATGAACCGGTCCCGCTGGAGATGATGGAATATGCGCTCTCCCATGAGGGCTATCAGACGTTCACCGCCGCCAACGGCATTGAGGCGTTGGAAATCGCTAAGCAAGAGAACGTGGATCTCATCGTGCTGGATGTGATGCTGCCTGCAATAGATGGGTACGAAGTCTGCCACCGGCTGCGCTCCATACCGGAAACCGCAGAGATCCCTGTGCTGATGGTCTCCGCCAAAGCCAAGGAGCAGGACAAGGCCACGGCGCTCCGGGTGGGCGCCCAGGCATATTTCAAGAAGCCCTTCAGCATGTCTGATCTGACCGCCGGTGTGGCCAAGCTGCTCGCAGATTCTCGGCGCGACGAAAGGAGCGAATCGGATGGCATCCCCATCCTCGACTGATCCCGCTCCGGCCCACCGCTCGTTGGGTGAAGTCTTGATCAAGGCCAACTTGATCAGCGCCCAGCACCTGCAGCAGGCGAGGCAGATACAACGCAAAGATCCTCGGCGGCTGGGTGAGATCCTGACCGATAACGGCTGGGTCACCCCAGAACGTCTTGCTATGGCGCTCAGCCTGCAGCTTGACCTGCCGCTCATCGACTTGAAGCGCCACGCGGTGCAGCGAGAGGCCCTGAAGGTGATCCCCGAGGAGACCGCTCGCAAGTACAACTTGATCCCCCTGGATGTGGTCGATGGATCTCTGGCGGTAGTCATGGAGGATCCCACCGACATCCGCGCCATCGAGGCGTTGACGGCGTACTCAGGCATGTCCGTGCTGCCGATGGTTGGCGCGCGCGATGACATTCGCGCGGCCATCGACATGAACTATCGGGCTAGCGAAGTAATCCAACGGGAAATCGCCGACTTCGTCCCTACGCGAGGTCCGACCGAGGCAGCCGCGCTCCTGGGGGCCGAAGAAAGCGGTGGCAACGACCCGGTGGTCCGGACCGTCAATCTGATACTGGAGCAGGCGTACCGGGACCGCGCCTCGGACATCCACATCGAACCAGGCCGGGAAGCACTGAACGTGCGCTATCGCATCGATGGCGATTTGCAGCAAACCCTCAGCCTGCCGATGGGCAGCCATCTTCCTCTGCTTTCGCGCATCAAGGTGATGGCCGGTATGAATCTGGCAGAACGCCGACGACCCCAGGACGGCCAGTTTTCCACCCGCGTGGACGGGGATGAGATCTTCTTCCGGGCGGCCTCCAGCGACACCACTTGGGGGGAGATGATCGTGCTCAGACTCTTGGGGCGGTCGGATGCGATCCTGGATCTAGAAGGCCTCGGAATCCTCCCGGAGTCCCTGGCCTCATTCCGGCGAATGGTGCACTCCCCGTTCGGCATCATTCTTGTTTGCGGCCCCACGGGATCAGGGAAGACAACCACGCTATACGCGGCGTTGAACCAGTTGGACCGTCTGCGCCGCAACATCATCACTGTCGAAGATCCCGTGGAATATGACTTCCCGGGTATCAATCAGATAAAGGTCAATCGGGCTGCGGGTATTGATTTTGCCTCCGGCCTGCGCGGCATCATGCGCCTGGATCCAGATGTCATCATGGTCGGCGAGGTGCGCGATGTGGAGACAGCACGCACGGCCATCCAGGCGGCGCTCACCGGGCACCTGGTGCTGTCATCGATCCACGCCAACGACGCGGCAGGCGCGTTGATCCGTCTCATCCACCTGGGAGTGGAGCACTACCTGCTCACATCCGCAGTGGTGGGGGTTGTGGCACAGCGTCTGGTGAGGACACTGTGCCCCCACTGCCAGACCAGCCTCCAGCCAACGACGGCCGAAGCCGAGGCGTACACGGAGGCCACCGGAGAGACGATTATCAGCTACAAGGCGGGAGAGGGGTGCAATTTCTGCGGTGGGAGCGGGTATCTGGGACGAACAGGGGTCTTCGAGGTGCTGCCCATGAGCGAGGGGATCCGGCGGCTGCTCTCCGAGGGGGCGAGTTCCGCTGTGATCAGCGCCAAGGCGGAGGAGTCGGGAATGGTCCCGCTGCGCAAGGACGGCATGCTCAAGGTACGAGCGGGGATCACCACCCCAGGGGAAGTGCTGCGCAATGTATACACCTTGGGCGGATGAACGGGTGGGCTGGCAGGTCATGACTATGCTCCTGGAAAGAAGGTGGCGATTCCCATGAGCTACCGCTATATCGCATATACAGAGGGGGGTGAGTTCTCCCAGGGCACTTTGAACGTCGAACGCGAGGAGATCGCGGAGCGAATCCTCTGGGATCGCGGCCTGGTGATCGCGGATCTGCGGCGCGCACCCACGCCCGTGGATCTGGCACGGCTGTTTCCGACATTCTTCGGCCCCAAGCCCATGGATGTGATCTTATTCTCCCGCCAGTTGGCTACGTTGATCGAGTCGGGGGTGGGCCTGGTGCGCGGACTGCAGTTGTTGGCCGAACATGTGGCGAACCAGTCCTTCGCGAGCACTATTCGTGAGGTCGCAGAGGACCTGCGCATCGGGACCGCTCTCTCCGAGGCGTTGATGGAGCACCCATTGGTGTTTCCTCCCATCTACTGCCGAATGATCGAGGTCGGCCAGCGGACGGGCAACTTCGGCGAGGTGCTGCGGGATTTGGCGACCTATCTGGAGAAATCCCAACAGACGGCACGCCGAATCCAAGGCGCGATGGCTTACCCTGCGTTCATCCTGTCGTTCGCTGCGGTGGTGGTGTTTATCATTGTAAACGTCACCTTGCCACCCATGTTGGGGCTCTTCGCCGAATTTGACGCGGAGCTTCCATGGACCACTCGCTTCCTGATCGCCTTCACCACCTTTCTATCCACCTACAAGCTGCCCTTGCTCCTGGGGCTCTGTGCCCTGGCCCTCGGCCTCTTCTGGTATCTCTCCCGGCCATCGGGCCGTCGGCGATGGCACGCACTCGTGGTCCGCCTCCCCCTTCTCGGCCCGATTATCGTCGAGGGAGCCGTCGCCCGCTTCAGCCGCACGATGAGCACGCTGCTCCGATCCGGCCTGCCGCTGCCTGACAGCCTTGAGCTGACGAAGGGGACCATCAACAACGGCGTCATCCGGGAGGCCGTGGAGGCGGTGCGCCTCGAAACGATTCAGGGGCGCGGCATCTCCAATCCGCTGTCGGCGAACCCGCTCTTCCCATCCATGCTTGCCTATATGGTGCGCGTTGGAGAGGAAACAGGGACCCTCGATGACCACCTTGCCACCTTGGCGGACTTCTACGAGGGGGAAGTGGATCGGCGGGTGAAGGTGATGACCGACATCCTGGAGCCTGCGCTGACCATCTTCATCGGCCTGGTGGTGGGGTTCATTGCCGTCTCCGTGATAATGCCCATGTATGGATTGCTGCAGGCCATCCGATGAGAAAGCTCTCAAGGCCTCCTGCGCCCCCTTGTGCACGCTGGTTCCGAGGGATATCCGCCTGGACAACCAAATGCCCCGCCCCTCTCCGCGATGAGAGCGGCCAGTCGCTGCCCGCTGAGCTGGTGGCGCTGGCGATCATGGCAGCTGCCGTCGGCATGCTGCTGACGGGGATGGCAGTGGGCTCCGTGGGCGTCACTGAGAGGCACGCGCAGGTATTCGCCTCAAGTCTGGCGGCATCTCAACTGGAGTTGATCGCCGATGCGCCATATGCTTCCGATCCCATCGCTTCTCCCTACCCCGCCGTGGGTGCGGCCCCCGGATACACGGTCGCTGTCACTGTGCAATACTGGATCGCGCCAGGGGGACCCTTCACCTCCACCTGGCGGAACGATGGCCTGCAGTTGGTGACAGTTACCGCAAGCGGGCCAAATGGCCAGATCTTGGAGCTGCAGAGTTACAAGGTGGACCGATGAGGCAAAAGGAAAGGCAGGCCAGCTTGGCCGCTGAGTCTCTCCGGCGAAGGAAGAACGGTGAATCTGGCGCCACTCTCCCAGAGTTGCTCATCGCGTTGGTGGTATCCGCTGCTGCCATGGTTCTTATCGGAGCTGCGGTGTATCACCTGTTCGTCGCCTCCTCGCTTGGGAACGCCCGATTGACCGCGCTGCACAACCTGGGGAACGCATCTCTTTGGCTGAACCGGGACACGAAACAGTCGACGACCTTTAGCCCGGAATCGGCGCCGATCTACGGGACCTTCACTACCGGGGACCCGTCCGTCCAGTTCCGCTATACCTATGACGCCACGGATGAGGCGCTCGTCCGCCAGCGGCTAATCGACGGCTCCGTGGATCAAACCGTGACAGTGGCAAGGGGGATTCTGGATCAAGAGGATGTTCAGTTTTCAACGAGCGGAGCGCTGGTGACCGTCAGCCTCACAGCCCGCGATCCGCAAGGCCAGGTGGCGGAAAGCATGCTGCTGCAATCCGCAATGCGGGTGCGGTGAGGGTATATGAGACTTGCTGTAGTGGGCCTTGGACGCAATCCATACCCGGATGCAGCGCTCCTCGACCGGGCGAGAGCGGAACGGCGAGGCCTGGCCCATCCGCTGCATCGAATTCTTCCGGCTGGAGTGGGTGATGAGCACGGCCGGGCTCTTCCCGCAGCCCTGATGGCGCTTGCGGTGGGAGCCCTGCTGATCGGGCCATTCCTGCTGCACGTGAGAACCAGCCTGGGCGTGGGGACGGAAGTGGAGGGGGAGTACCGGGAGGGGTATGCCGCCGATTCCGGTGTCGAGTTCGCCATTTGGAAGCTTCAGAACGACGCGTACTTCCGGGACACGGTGGACGCCGATCCCGGGACACCTTTCTCTGTTTTACCCGTTGTGAATGTCAATGGGCTGGACGCCCCGACGACCGTGGAAGGCCGACCGGGTGGGACATGGATGGCGATGGCCGAAGGCCCCTCAGGGGTGGGGGCAGGAGGCGCGCTTGTGGGAGACGGTGGAGACGGATTCTACGCGTTGGGCGGCGGGGCCACACGCGGCTTCTGGTACTTCGACATCGCGACCGATAGTTGGACCACCCTCGCCGGCACCCCCAGCCCGGTGGGCGACGGCGCGGGGCTTGCTTATGACGGTGGAGATTATGTCTACGCCCTGCGTGGGGATGGCCAAGCCGATTTCTGGCGCTATAGCCTGTCGGGGGGTAGCTGGACCGGCCTGGCGGACACCCCCGCAGACATCGGCCCTGGTGGCGCGCTGGCTTACGCCGGAGGAGGCTATCTCTACGCGCTTAGAGGGGACAACCAGCGAGATTTCTGGCGCTACGACACCTCCGCTGACCTGTGGCAAGACCGTGACCGCGCGCGTCACAGAATCGGCGAGGGCGGCTCCCTGGCGTGGGCCGGAGATGATTCTTTGTTCGACTTCCGCGGCGACGACCACGTCTCCTTTTCATCCTATTCCATATCATCGGATGTCTGGAGCAACCAGCCGAACGCGCCGGAAAACGTTGGCGCCGGCGGATCGCTGGCGTCGGATCATGGGGGCAATCTGTATGCCCTGGCCGGTGGCGCGACCGCCGCTTTCTGGACCTACAGCATCGACGGCGATACGTGGACGGAACTGGAGGCGACGCCGGCCAATGTATCCTCCGGCGGGGCGTTGGCCTACGCAAACGGGTGGGTCTACGCGCTCAGGGGCGGCAACACGGTCGACTTCTGGTGTTTCTCCGTCTCGGCACGGCAATACGAGATCCTGGCCCGGAGCGGCGATTATGCGCTCAGCGCGTTGGTGGAAATCGCTGGTGGGGCCGTGCGCGTGCTCCGCTATGACGTCCAGTGACTGGAAGGGGAGACAAATGCAGACGCAAGTGAAAGGACCACCCCCAAGTATCCTGGATATCAACATCCTTCCACCTCGCTATCGCCGGCGGGGGATCGACTTGAAGTCGGCCTTGCCCTCGTTGATCTGCACGGCATTGGCTTTGCTCTTGGCCCCTTCAATCTATCTGCTCGTGGATATCCATGCTCAGCATATCCAGGCGCAGGAGGCCCTTTCGCTGGCGGAACAGTCGCTGGCGAGCCACCAACCGTTCATCACGGACCGGGAAGCGATGGTCGCCGAGTTGGAGCAGCTTCGTATGCAGTCTGCACAGATCAAAGCGGCGGCCACCGGTGCCGTGATTCAGGATGTGCGCTGGGGCGATGTCGTTGGTGCAATCCTGGCCGCAGAACCGGAGGATGTTGACCTGGTCTCCCTGGACCAAAACGAGAATGAGGTGATCATCTCGGGCTCTGCCGCAGATCATGTATTGGTGCTGAACTTCGGCGATCGCCTGATGGAATCGGACTGGATCCGCGCCATCACCATCAACTCCATTGAGCAGTACCTGCCCTCGCCATCGCCAGGTGCCGACGAAGGCAGCGAGCCGAGGCCATGGTATCGGTTCGAAATCTCCGCGGAAGTTCAGCCATGAGCAAGAAACAGCGACAGATCCGGAGGTCAGTGGGGAAGGAGCGGCATCGTGGCAGAAGGGAAGCCGAGAGTGGCCGATAACCCAATCGTCAAGGCGAAGGCCTTCCTCAAGGTGGGGCGCTTATCCCCCAATCGCATCGGGATCGGGCTTGCGGTCGCGCTGGCGCTGGCCAACCTAGTCCTGTTGGCGCTCAGCCTGAGCCAGCGGCGAGAGATTGGCTCATTACAAGCGCGGGCACAGGAAATCAATAACAACCTGGCTCAGCTCCAGCGGGCCGAAGCCGAAGGCCTCCAATCGCTTGAGGAAGATCTGGCCGTCGCACGTGACGAGGTCGAAAGTCTGAAGGCCTCCTTTCCGGAGATCGGCGCCGGATTCGATATCTACAGCAGGGGATTCGAATTGGCGCAGACGGCTGGCGCGCGGTTGGATGCCATTCGGCGCATGGGCACCTCAACCCAATCGACGATCGCCGGGGACCTCCAACTCACCAGCTATCATCTGGAGTCCATTGCGAGCCCAGTCGCCTGCCTGGCTTTCCTCTCGAGCCTGGAGAACGAGGGGCTGGATACGGTGGCACTCTCGAGTATTCAGATCAATCCGGGCCAGCAGGGATGCAGTTTTGATCTGGACATCGCGAGCACGGCCGGATCTGGAGGGTCGAATTGATGGGTTGCAGACCGGATTCTGTGCGTGGGCGGGGACGCCGTCTCTCAGGAGGTGGGAGTTGAGAGGCAAGGACCTCATTACCCTGGATTTCGACGGTCGGGACGTACGCCTCCTGGTGGCCAAGAGAGGACGGGTGCTCTCCTGGGCGACCCTGACTGTGCCGGGGGATTTGATGCACCAAGGGTTGATCGGGGAACCTCAGGACATGGCAAAGCGGTTGAGGGAATTCATCTCGGCTCACCATCCACGCAGGGGGAAGGTCGTCACTTCCGTGACCGGCTATCGGTCGGTCACTCGCCTGTTCCATCTGCCCCTCATCGAGCCCAAGCTGCTAGAGCAAACTGTCTATCGAAAAGCAAAACAGGAGATGCCGCTGCCCATTGAGGAGACCTATCTGTCATGGCAGATCATTGGTCATGCGAACAATCACCTGCAGATATTCACGTTGGCGGTGCCGAGGATCGTGATCGACCGTCAAATGGAAACCCTGCAGCTGGCGAACATCCGCCCGGCAATCATGGACCTGCGCCCCCTGAGCTTGTCGCGGGGGGTGTACCAAGAGAACTCGGTGATTGTGAACCTCGAGGAGCAGAATCTCGGAGTGATAGTGGTGGAGAAAGGCATCCCATTGATCATCCGCAATGTGCCCAAACCGGAGGGGTGCGTAAACCCGAAGGAAACCGCAAATCGCTTGAACCGTGAGTTATCACGCACGATCCAGTTCTACAACGACAACTACCTGGAGACACCGTTGAACTCCAGGACCACGGTCTATGCTACCGGGGCGGCTTTTGAAAACCCTGAGATGGCGAAACAGATCTCCAGGAGCGTCTCGTATCCCCTGGCACGGCCGCGGCCGCCGTTGGATCACCCTCCCGACTTTCCGCTCAGCACATATTGCGCCAATCTGGGCCTGGCCATGAAGGAGGCGTGAGCGCGCATGTACCTGGCATTTAGCATTCTGCTCGGGGCCTCGATTGGCAGTTTCCTCAACCTGTGTATCGACCGCCTTCCGGGGCATGAATCGATCGTCTCCCCCCGTTCCCATTGTGGGAGCTGCGGGAGGACGCTTGCCCCCATGGATCTCATCCCCATACTCAGCTATCTTGCGCTGCGCGGCCGCTGTCGCTACTGCGGCGCGTCAATCCCTCTGCGCGCTTTGGTGGTCGAGCTGGGCACCGGGCTGCTCTTCGGGCTGATCTGGCTGCACCTGGGCGGGACCGCAGGCGCCTTGCTGGTGGCTGTCTACGGTTGCTTCCTGGTTGTTGTCCTGGGAATTGACTTGGAACACCACAAGGTCCCCAACCGGCTGACGTATCCCGCCATCGCGGTGGCGCTGATCACCGCTCCGCTCATCGGCGGGGAGGAGCTCAAGACGATGTTGAAGGGCGGGGCGCTCGGGCTGCTGACACTGTCCGTGATCAGGATGGCGACCTCAGGAGGAATGGGAATGGGGGATGCCAAGTTGGCCACCTTCATTGGTCTTGTAGTCGGATATCCCCATATCCTGGTGGCTTTGTTGATCTCTTTCGTAGCGGGCGGGCTGATCGCAGGTGGACTGCTGGCGGCTCGGCGCATCAAGCGGGGCGACCCGATCGCCTTCGCACCCTTCCTTTCGCTGGGCGCTATCATCACCATGCTGTACGGGCCCGAGATCCTGCAGTTCTGGATTCGAGGCATATGATATGGACGTCGTTGAACTGCTGCGGCGAGCCGCCCAAGCGGGCGCCTCAGACATGCATCTGCGAGCCGGAGCTCAACCGGCGCTGCGCATTCAGGGCCGTCTGACGGCCTTGGAGGATTTCCCGCCCTTGAGCCCCTCCGATACCTTGCAGGCCTTCCGACAGGTATCCAACGAGGCGCTGAAATCGCGATTCGCCGCCCAGCAAGAGTTGGATTTTTCATACGGAATCAGCGGCTTGGGTCGCTTCAGGATCAACGCCTGCATGCAGCGGGGCTCCATCAGCCTGGCTTTCCGCCGCCTCGCATCGGCTGTCCCAACCATTGAAGAACTGGGATTGCCACCCATTTGCGAGCGATTGGCCTCCAGGACTCGCGGGTTGCTGTTGGTCACCGGGCCCACCGGCGCCGGCAAATCGACGACGCTGGCGGCGATGATAGACCACATCAATCAGCACCAGGCCAAGCTGATCATCACCATCGAAGATCCCATCGAGTATCTGCACTCCGATGCGCGCTCCATGGTCTCACAGCGGGAAGTTGGCAGCGACACACGTTCCTTCGCCGCTGCCGTCCGGTCGGCTTTGCGTCAAGACGTTGATGTCATCATGGTTGGCGAAATGCGCGATCTGGAGACCATGGCCGCCTGTGTCACGGCGGCCGAGACCGGCCATTTGGTGCTGTCCACGCTCCACACCAGCAGCGCCCCGATGACCATCGATCGCATCATCGACGCGTTTCCTGCCCACCAGCAAGACCAGATCCGGCTGCAGCTTTCCATGTCCTTGATCGCGGTGCTGTCGCAGGTGCTTGTGCACTCGACAATGGGGCAAGGCCGTGTTGCGGCGGTGGAGGTGATGGCGTGCAACGACGCGGTGCGCAACATGATTCGGCAGGGCAAGACGCACCAGCTTCCCAATGTCATTCAAACTGGCGCCTCGGAGGGGATGCAGAGCCTGGATCAGGCGCTGCGGGGCCTTCACAAAGCCGGTCTGATCGATGCGCAGGAGGCCGTCGCCGCGGCCAACAACGGGCGGCTGCTGCGGAGCCTGTTGGAAACGACCTGATGGCTTGCGACCCGATTCGGGTTGGCCATGGGCCGCGGAATGAAAAGACCTCTGGGGGTTGAGGGGAAACCGATGAGAAACGACGTGGTGCTTGCGGGCGTGCGGGAGAAGGAGGGCCAGCGTACTACTCAAATCTTTGCGCTGTAAGCAGCCTGTAAGTTCTCGGCCTCCGCATCTATGCAATACTGGGAGAGGCTGCGAGGGAAGATTACGTTTGCTGAAATGGAGTGCTCTAGACCGAGGGAGGTCAGAAATCATGGAGAGATTGAAGGCGTTCTTGCACGGAGAGGGCGGTTTCACCTTGGTGGAACTGCTGGTGACCATCGCCATCATGGGCGTACTCTTCGGGATCGTCACCCTGGCGCTGAACGGGCTGACATCGGACACGACCACAAATACCAAGGCAGCAGAGCTGGATATCGTACAGTCCGCGGTGGATATCTACCTGGCGGCGAATTATCCCGACACCACAGCCATAACCGCACGAGCCTCGACTGATGCGGCGGTTATCGCCAGCACGGACACGGACGTTGATTTCATGGATTACCTTCGTTCGCTCCCTACTGAGTACACTTACTATTGGGACACTGACGGCAGCGTGTCGCAACCCTGATCGCGGCAGCTACAAGTCGTTGGCCGCCAGACTGGTCTGAGCGGTTCAATACCGTCATACACCTGCAGAGAGGGCACGTGCTGCAGACGCCTCCGACTATGGGGGTCGGAGGCGTCTTCTTTGCGTTATGGGACCTACCCGGCGTTCTCCCCACCGGGATGGAAGGGCGACTTCACAAAGTCTTCGATCCGGCGCTGCTGCGTGGCGGTCCCATCCCAACATTACTCCTCAGCCCCGACCACCGTCACCTTCCCAACAAGGGCACCCGCTGTGGAGCCCACGGGCCGAAGCACTCGCACGGGTTCTTCGCGTATTCCGCCGCGGTAGAGCACAACCCGAACCTGATATTCGCCGGGTTGAACGGCTCGCGGCGCCAACCCGTCATACGTCTCGCGGTAGATTTCTCCCGGGCTCCAAAGGCTTGTCGGGAATGACCCCCCGCCGAGCCAGTGGCTGTGCAGCCAGATGGGAAATCCGCCCCTTGTAACCACACCCCCCTGCTCATCTGTGAAGAGCACATCCACCCAGTAGCCGTCGTGCACCGGAGCATCGATTGTCCAATAGTAGCTGGCATGAAATGCAGATCCGATTTCGATCGGATCTGGACCTAGCTCGAACCCCTCCAACCGCAGTCCGCCCTCAAACTCAACCTTCACCTGCGCAGCCCCTGGCACTGCCTCGACCGACAGATCTGGGGGTTCGGTTATCGCCATATACAGCATCCCCTGGGGGACGAGCAGGTCTTTGAATTCGGGCAACGGGCGGCTCGGCGTGGTGAAGCTCTGGATAACATAGGGGGCGACCAGCTGCAATTGATCCGGGGGAATCTCCAACCGCGGCGTGTCCTCCGCGCTGACCGCCACATACACCGGCGCACCTGCCTGCAGCAATCCGTCCAGAAATCGGATCTGGTCCAATTCTGGATCAGAAATCGCGGGCAGCAGCGCGACCTCGGTCCCCACTCCTTCCACCAATTGGAGGTACTTCATCGGCGCCCAGCTCCAGAAATCCGCCAGCACGATCTCGTCCGGCCTAGCTCGGGTGAGAGCAAATCGAGCAAAGTCCCTGGCGTCACGATGCGCGCTCCGATTCAGACGGGGGTAATTGCGCCTCGCCAGATAGGCCGGCATCACTAGCGAAAGACAGGCGATCAGGATGACGCTCAATTGCGGTAGGCGTCCCCTCCCAAGACCCAAGGCACCCGCTCTTGAGCTGCCTCGGACCTCCCGTACTGCCCACGCGATCCCGCAGCCGATCCATATGACCGCCATCAGATAGATGGGCTGGAAGTAATTGTAGATGTTGTGGATTCCGTATGCGGAGACCATGACCAGCGCCGTCCCCACAACCATCAGCGTGCAAATAAAGGTCTCTTCGCGCCTGCGCGCCAGCTCCCACCCCCCGAGTGCGGCAAGCAGCAAGCCGGGGATCGTCAGTTCATAGATCGGATACCGGGTCAGCACAGCCCACCAGACCTGGAAGTCGGCGCCTGTGCGGAATGGGTTGACAAAGGAGCTCGAACGGGCGGCGCCCGTGGTGATCATGCGTACAAGAGTGAGCGGGTCGCTGGCATCGGCCCACATGTAGGCGGGATCCCCCGCGGCGCGCAAAGGCAGATATAGGTTGATAGAAAAGCCTGTCAGGAAGGCAGCAGCCATGGCGGCGAAGGCCCTGGGATTCCACCCCTCCGGGTCGGCTCTCATTTGGCGCCAGATCAAGTAGGCGGAGGGAAGCGCCATGACCGCGATCAGGTGATGATTTCCGAAGCCCAGCCCGAACACGAAGAGCGCCCAGAGTAGGTTCTTCCTTTCCCCCCTCCCCCGCCATCGAAGGAGAAGCAGAAGGATCAACAAGGTGAGGAATGCGTTCAAATCGTAGGAGATCGCCCAAGTGGCATTGGACCACAATGTGGAGGAGAAAGCGACCGTGAGCGCCCCGACCCAGGCCGAGATGCGACTCGATGTGATGTGCCAGATGATGACGAACGTCAGGGCAACCGTCAGCGCCCCAGAGACGGCCGAGAGCAGATTGACCCGGTAGGCGGGATCTCCGAGAGGCAGTAAGGTGAACAGCTTCCCCAGCAGTATAAAGAGCGGATAGCCGGTGTTGTGGGCGATGCCAAGGACTGTGGCGGCCGTGGCGAACTCCCCCATGTCGTACCACATGACCGTCGGAGCCAAGCTGCGAACATAGACGGCGAGGGCGATCGTCGCGCACAAGCCGGCCTGGAATCTCGGCCTGGAAACCAATCTGCGCAACAGAGCCATCCGATGGGGCCTCCCTCAGGGGCCATTCTCCCACCCGGAGCGCGGTCCGAAAACCGATCCGATGGTCCTGCCCCTCCCGGGTGGGGGTGGGAGAAGGCAATGCCTTCGCCCACCCAGCTCACCACGTGAGGATCACAAACTACGGGAGTCTTATCTGATGAGCCCCCTGGGTGCCCCCTCCTCTGCGTCAAGCGGCCTGAAACTCAGCCGAAATCGCCCCTGTCCTCATCCCCCATGCAAATTCCCAACGAGCGCGCGGTGCGCACTTCGTCGCTGTGGATATCCACACGCTTCGGCTTCGCCAACGCTTCCTTCAATGGAAGATCGGTGATGTCCTCCCCGTGGAGCGCCACCATCCGCCCGAAACCGCCGCGCTGCGCCAGCCGCACGACTTCAGAGCCGAATCGAGTCGCAAGAAAGCGGTCGAAGGAGGTGGGCGAGCCACCGCGCTGCAGATGGCCCAACACCGTAACCCGGGTCTCCATGCCCGTGGCCGTTTCGATTTCTGTGCCCACCTGACGGCCTATCCCTCCCAGGCGGGCCGCATAGATCTGATCGCCCTCCCGCCGATAGACTTGCTCCTCGCCTGCCGGATGCGCCCCTTCGGCCGCAGCGACGATGCTGAAATGCCGCCCGGCGCGCTCGCGCGACTCGATTTTGGCCACCACAGGAGCATAGCGGAAAGGGATTTCCGGGATCAGGATCACATCCGCGCCGCCGGCGACGCCGGCATGCAGGGCGATGAACCCCGCGTCCCGCCCCATGAGCTCCACCACCATCACTCGGTGATGCGATTCGGCGGTGGTATGCAGCCGGTCGATGGCCTCAGTTGCGGTTTCCACCGCTGTGTCGAAGCCGAAGGTGAAATCCGTGCCGCCAACGTCGTTGTCGATGGTCTTCGGCACCCCAACCACCGGGGAACCTTTTTCGTGCAATCCGAGTGTGATGTGCAGGGTGCCGTCGCCCCCGACAACTACCAAAGCATCCAAGTCGAGATCCTCAATCGCCGAGACCACCTGATCGGAAACATCCTCGACGACCTCTTTGCCATCCCTCAGCACCTTTCGTGCGAAGGGATTTCCCCGGCTGGCGGTGCCGAGTATGGTGCCGCCCCTCGGCAGAATGCCTCTCACGACATCCGGCACAAGCTCGATCACGCCCCCCGGCTCCAGCAGGCCGTCAAATCCATCCTTGATCCCGAGCACCTCACAACCAAAGTCGTTGTGGGCGGTCTTCGTTACCGCGCGGATGACCGCATTCAGGCCTGGCGCGTCCCCGCCCCCCGTCAATACCCCGATCCTTCTCATCTCCGCTGCCATACCCCTCCCAGGCTCGCAACCCGCTAATGAGCCCGAACCTCGCCCCCCCAAAGGGCGATCGCAGCGCTCGCATAACGCATCGCTGCCCCCACCATCCTTCGCTCGCGAGGCGATCGCTCCAAGGTCGAGAAACCAGAGAAGATCAGCAGGCCACGGCTATTCTCCCCGATTTGCAGGGGGGCAAAACTGATCTGCCGGGCCCCCATCAGCGTCATCGCCTCTCCCAATGCCTTCCCTCCCGCCGCAGTCCGGATTCGATCGATGGGTACATTCAGGCGAGGATCGTCATGCTTGATAAGGAATCCGAACAACTCACCGGGACGGATGGGAAAGGGGCCCTTTCCGACTACCTCGAGGAATCGCCTCGCCTGCTGCTCCCCCTGCTCGCATGCGATGGCGATATGTTCCAGGGTGGAACCACGCACCGCGAGCAGCCACACCAGATCCACATCCAGCATCGAAACGATGTCATGAGCGACTTTGACCATAGCCGGGTCGCCTGCGCCCCCCGGCCCGGCTCGCGCCAGCATCCAATTCCGTACCTGGGTGACCAGCTCAGAGTGGTTCATGGTCTTCCCCAAGAAGGCGTCGCCACCGGCCCGCTTGACCTGCGCCTCGATCTCGTCCCCCATCGCGGAGGAATAGAGCAGGATGGTCAGTTCGGCGGTGGCCGGGTCCGCTCGCAGGCGGCGGCACACTTCCAATCCATCCACCTCCGGCATCATGACGTCCACCAGCATGATATCTGGCAGGCTGGCCTTCGCCAATTCCACGGCCTCAACGCCGGAGCTAGCTTTCGTGACTTCGAACCCATGGCGCCGAAAGACCAGCTCCAAGAAATCCAGCACGCTCTGATTGTCGTCGACAATGACAATCCTACTGCTCATCCTGCCGCTCTTCCATACCCCGCAGCGAATCCAATCCTGCCACCCGCTCGGCTTCCGTGAAGTACTCCTGGTAGGACATCGCGCCGCTGGCTTCCAGTTCGCCCAGGTCGTACCCGAAACCTCCCAACCATTTCGCCAATGACCGTCTCCGTTCCTCGTCCGATAGTTGCTCTCCAGGTTCGAACCCAGTGTCATCCATCCGCATGCCGCAGATTGGGCAGTGAATCGCCTTGAAGGGATAAGTCATCGCCGTCGGCGGCCCCACCTCAGCAAGCACAAACCCACAATTGGCACATGGGGCATATTCTTTGTCTTTGCTTGCCGGAGCCCGGCGCGAGGAGCGCTTTGCCTCCCACCATCGCTCCAAGGGAAACAGGGCGATCCCCGACAACAGGCCCGCGACTCCGATCCCCAATCCGACGCTCGGCCAAGGCGTCCCGAACGGGTGATACCTGGCCACAATCTGGTGCTCCCCGCTGGGGAGCTCGATCTTCAGCATATGCTGGAATGAACTGAAGGGCACCTGCTCGCCATCGATCGAAACCCGCCACCGAGGGGAATAGGTGTAGGAAATCAGCGCCTCCCGAATGGGTTTGGGGCTCAAGGAGGTGAAGGTGAAGCCATCGGACTCGGTCTGCCAGTCACGGACGGGCACCGGTTGATAAGTCACATCCTGGGACACGCCCGAGTTGCCCAGCACCTGTTCGCGTATGGCCTCCGGCACCCGATCGTCCCCGCTCAGTTGGGAATAATAGAGGAAGTTGAAGCCGACGAACCATACCCGCCCCCGGCCGATCTCCCGATATCCGATGAAGGGATACCAGCGATCGTTGATCTCGACGCGCGCAATCACTTCATCCAGTCCGTTGTATGTGGCGCCCGACCAGCCCTCCGGCGCGCGTCTGCTCAGATCCATCACAGGCGTGAGATCCTCGAACCCTGGCGCCCATTCGACGCGCACGTCCCCCATCGCCGACATGCGCAACACATCTACGCCGAGGAAATCGAGCGCCCTCCCGAAGGCCTCCTCCATGCCGCTGAGATCGACGACCAGCGTTCCTCCCCCTTCCACATACGATCGGATGCGCAACTCCTCTTGCGCCAAGTCAAAATCCGTACCCTCAAACCGATAGAGTGCCACGGCGGGATAGGCCTCCAAGAGGTCATCGGGCAATTGGGACAACCGGCTCCTTTCCGCTTCCTCGGCAAAGGGGAAGGTCCTGAGCATCGGTTCCGGTCGATCCCCGACCACCAGCATGCGGTCCTCCGGGATTTCCTGCACAGGCGCCGCCGGGTGAGGATCCACCCATAAGCGGTAGCTTGGCACTCCGCCTTCCACGGGCGTGAAGCCCATGCGCTCAACCGCCCCTTGAGCCGCCTGCGCCCCCGCCGCGCCGCCGCGCAGCAGCGCCATGCGCACATCCCATACCCCGAACAGGTGCTGCAGATAGTCGGGCCCCCAGGCCGTCGCGTCAAGATAGCGCCGGAGAGCTTGGTGGTGCGGGGTGTTTTCAAGCGCCCAGCCATTGATCAATGGAGCCGCCTGGCCCGCGAAGTAGACCTCAAGGCCATTCGGTTCCGGATAGCTCATGAGCGCCAGGCGACCGCCTCCCGTCTCTCGCTCCTCGATCTGAGCGCGCACTTCCGCCAGAGCAGAGGGGAAGCTTCCACCGTGGGTCAGCGACCAGGCGGGGGCGGCGTCCAGAACCACCATTCCGATGACGATCAGCATCCTGGCAGCCTTCGCCTTCTCGCGCATCGGAAGCAGCCCAGCCGCCGCCACGGGAAATGCGAACGCGGTGAAATTCAAGAAGCGCTCGGGAAGAAGCTGACCACTGAGCGGCAGCAAGCCGAAAAGCACACCGCTGGGCCCCAAAGAAAGCCACAGTCCCCCGAAACCAGCCGCGAGCCAGGCGTTTCGGCTTGGGTTGGGGTTTGCGTCTTGTCAAGTGGTGTAAATTCTGTGTACATCCTTGGCTGTCTAGAG
>CAYMCO010000037.1:0-56872 GCA_964388955.1 uncultured Anaerolineaceae bacterium
GAGTGGTGAAACCACGAGGTGTATCGAGAGGAGCGCCGTACTTTCACTCTCAAGCGGCCGCGCCCCCTGAAATGGACCACACCCAGGAGAATCGCTCAACGGCGATCATGATGCTACAATCGCGCACAGGGGAAGCCGGGGCCGTGAACATCCTCACGGAACCAGCGCCGCCATCAACTCATCAAACTGGAGTTTATCCGAGGCCTGATGGAACAAGACTTCATCATCCAAGCCCGAGACGTGCACAAGACCTATCACACGGGGGCGATTTCGGTGCCCGCGTTGCGTGGTGTCAGCCTCACCGTCCAGCGCCGGGAGGTGATCGCCGTGATGGGGCCTTCGGGTTGTGGCAAGACCACCCTGCTGAACTGCCTCTCGGGATTGGACACCGCCGATCGCGGAGAAATCACCATCGAGGGCCGCCTCCTGACCGAGATGTCAGATCGCGAGCGCACCGCCTACCGGGCGAAGCGCATGGGGTTCGTGTTCCAATTCTACAATCTTCTGCCCGTGCTCAGCTCCGTTGAAAACGTCGAAATGCCACTGCTGGTCTCCGGAGTGCGTCCCAGCGAGGCGCATCGCATGTCGCTCGAAGCGCTGGCACAGGTCGGGCTTGCTGACCGCGGCCATCATCGCCCTGCTGAGCTGTCCGGGGGCGAACGGCAACGTGTGACCCTGGCGCGCGCCCTGGTCAACAATCCGGTCATCGTGTGGGCGGATGAGCCCACGGGCGATCTGGATTCCGAGACCGCGGACCAAGTGATGGACCTGCTGGTCCGCCTGAACAAGGAGCGAGATCTGACTTTTCTCCTGGTCACCCATGCCCGCCGTGTCGCGGCCCGCTGCACGCGGGTCGTCCGGATGCGTGACGGCCGGATCGAAGGGGAGCAAACTCCGGCGCAGGTGATGGCGGAGCTCAGTCAGATCCCTTCCCTGGGCGAGGAGGATGTGGGGTGAGGCTTGATCCGGCCGAGCCTTGGATTCTGTGCCGGCCGGCATTGAACGACAGACAGGTGGCGATCTCGCTGGAGGGGGCGAGGACCAGCGCATACAAAAGCTCGGGGGTATCCGTCAAGGAAGCCGACCCAGGCTTCCGGCAGCCGTGAAAGGCTGCCGCCCATCAGCGGCATTTCCCTCCTCGGAGCGCTAACGGTCCATCCACGATCGGCGGATGCGGGCATCTCCAGTAGGCGCAGGGGGACAGCATAGGAGCGCCCGGACAGACGGTCGGGCGGAATAGGGTTGATGAACCAATAGAGCCGTTCAGGAGCGGCCATTGGAAAAGCTCTTCGGTCTGGAGATGATCACGATCGCCGGGGTCCTCAGTTCGGCACTGTGCCTGGTGCTGATCGTTCTCGCGGCGGTCGGTTGGCGCAACAATGTTATGCTCAAGCTTGGGCTCCGGCCGATCCTGCGTCGCCGGACCCAATCGACCCTGATTGTTCTGGGTCTAATGCTGGCAACGCTGATTATCACGGCGGCTTTCGTCACCGGCGACACCCTTTCCCACACCATCCGCTCGCTGGTCATCGAAGAGCTGGGGCCGGTGGATGAGATCGTACAGGTCAGCAGCCAGACGGCTTCGACCTCGGGGTCAACCTATTTCAGCCTATCCCGTTACGAACAGCTCATTGAGGATGCGAGCGACTTCCCTCTGATTGACTCCGCAGTCCCTGCCATCCGAGAGAGCCTGCCGGTGGTCAACCTAACCCAGCGGCAGAGCGTGCGCGCGATGCAGATCACCGGCGTGCGCTCCGAAGACGCCCGCAGCGCGCTGCCGATGCAGGAGTTGATCGACGACCAGGGCAATCCCCTTCGCCTGGAAGCGCATGAAGGCCGCGCTTTGTTCTTGAACGCGGCGGCCGCCGAAGCGCTACAGGCGGAAGTGGGTGACACTCTCAAGCTGTACGCTCGCTCGGTTTCAAGGCAATACACTGTGGCTGGTATAGCCGGATCCGGTAGGTCGCCCCGTGCGGTCATGGAATTGCGGCAAGCACAGGCATTGTTCGGAGCGCGTGCGCGCGTCAATGCCATACTGATTTCCAACCTCGGCGATCAGGCGAACGGCGCCCAGTACAGCGAACAAGTGACGGGGGAGCTGCGCGATCTGCTTACCGACCACAGCGCTGCGAGACGCCTGTTCGGCTGGTTGTCGTCCGATCCGACCGCGGCGGGAGCATTGCGCCAGGCGGCGGTGGATTACAAGGGGAACACCCAAGCAGATCTGATTGCCTTGGCAGCGGGTCTAGAAACCGGCTCCATGGATGATGAGATCGAGAGCCTGCTCAGCGATGAAGGGCTTGCCAACGAGGTGCAGTCCATCCTGGAAGGCGCCGAATGGCGCACGGCGGCCATGCGGGGACGGATCGAGCGAGGGTATGCCGCTCTCTCTGACTACGTAGTCGATGATGCAAAGCGTGATGGCCTTGATTCCGCCGAACTGGCCGCCAATGCATTCACAACCATCTTTGTGGTCACCGGTCTTTTCGGTATCGCCTCCGGACTACTGCTGATCTTTCTCATCTTTGTCATGCTCGCGGCCGAACGGAAATCGGAGATGGGAATGACGCGCGCCATTGGCGCCCAACGTGGGCACCTGGTGCAGATGTTCCTCTACGAGGGCACCGCGTATGATCTGGCCGCTGCCGCTGTCGGAGTGGCCCTTGGAGTGCTCGTCGGGCTCGTCATCGCCCTGACGCTCGGCCGTGCCTTCGCCGAAACCGACCTGGTCATCCGGCCGAGCGTGAGCTTGAAGGGATTGATCGTCTCCTACTGCCTGGGCATGCTGGTCACACTCTTCACGGTGTTCTTCTCCGCCCGCCGGGTGAGCCGGCTGAATATCGTCTCCGCGATCCGCGATCTGCCGGATCCCCCGCCTCCGAAGAGATCGCTGAAGGATCGCCTTCTGTCGCCGTTCCAGACCGTGCTGAATGGCTTCCGGTATCTCCTGCACCTGCGGCTGCTTCGCGCGTTGCGGACTTGGATCGTGGGCGTCCCAATCAGCCTGCTGCGCCTAGTCTGGGCCGGGTTTCGGGGTGGCCCGCTGACCTGTCTGCTGGGGCTGATGCTTATCCCTGCCGGCATGGCCGGCGGGCTTGGAGCCGTCTTCACCCTGGGCGTATCCCTCACCCTGATCGGCGGCGGGTTCCTGCTTCGGTGGCTGCTGGGGCTCGTCTTGCGGCGGCGAATGCAGCTGGCCGAACGCATCGCCTTCACAGGAATGGGGCTGGCCCTAACGATCTTCTGGTCGATGCCCTCGGATGCTTTCACGCGCTTTGGAGTATCCGACCTCAAGAGCGGCCCGGAGATGCTCTTCATCGCGGGCTTCATGATGGTGATCGGCGCGGTGATGGTGGTGATGTACAACACGGATTTGGTGCTGCGATTGGTCATGCGGCTGTTGGGGGGAAACCGCCGGCTGGCCCCGGTCCTGCGCATGGCGGTTGCATATCCGCTGGCAAACCGATTTCGAACCGGCCTCACATTGGGGATGTTCGGGGTGGTGGTCTTCAGCGTGGTGTTCATGGCGACCGCATTCAAGGCCAATGAGGTATTCTTCGCCAATACGGAAGCCATGACCGGAGGGTTTCAGCTCCGGGCCGCGGCCAGCGCAAAGAATCCCATCCCGGACTTGGCGCGCTCCGTATCCGCCAACTCCGAATTGCGCGCCGCGGGCTATGCGGTTGTAGCTGCCGAATCCATCCTCCCTGTCGAACTGCAGCAGGAGGCCGGCCGTTGGGATTGGTATCAGGTCCGTGGAGTCGATGCGCCCTACCTGGATCACGTCGGCTACGACTTTGCCGTGAAGGCCCGAGGATACGAATCGGCAGCCGAGGTCTGGCAGGCCGTCCGCGATCATCCCGGCTACGCCGTCATCGACAGCTATCCCGTCCCCTCGCGCCAGCAGACCAGCATCGTCATCGGCGGACCCGAGTTCAAGTTGGACGGCGTCTACCTCGAGGACGAGGTCATGGATCCGATCCGGCTGCGCGTGCGAGAGCCCGGATCTGAGCCCTTCGAGGTGACAGTGATTGGGGTCCTCGAAACCAGCGCGACGTTGAACTTCGGACTGATTACCTCCCAGGCCCTGTTGGACAGGGCGCTCGCCGATCCTCCCGTGCCCACTCGCTACTACATCCAACTGGCGGAGGGAGTTGATCCCGAGAAAGCGGGTTCCGCGCTGGAAAGCGCCTTCCTGGAATTCGGGCTGGAGTCGGTTGATCAGATACAAGAGATCCGGGACGCACAGACTTCGCAGCGCGCCATCGAGCAGCTGCTTCTCGGTTTCCTTACACTGGGGCTGATCGTGGGCGTGGCTGCGTTGGGGGTGATCAGCTCTCGCGCCGTGGTGGAACGGCGTCAGCAGATCGGGGTGCTCCGCGCGCTGGGATTTCAAGCCCAGATGGTCACCTGGAGCTTCATGGCCGAGGCCTCCTTCGTGGCTTTGCTGGGGATCACCCTGGGAGCTGCTTTGGCCCTGATTCCCGCCTACCAGTTGATCACTGATGTAGCCAGAGACCTGCCCGGCCTCGAATTCCAGATACCGTGGGGCTCCATTGCGCTGGTCGTTGGTTTGGCCTATGCCATGTCTTTGCTCGCCACCTACATTCCGGCCCTGCAAGCATCCCGCGTCGCCCCCGCCGAGGCGCTGCGCTACGAGTGACCTGCGCCACCCCCCGAGACGGTTCGGCTGCCCTTACTTTGGCCAATCACGAAGGCGTAACTGGAGATGACCAGCAGCGGAATGTGCAGCACGCCCATCCACCATCCGGATGGCGATAGCAGAAACCACACGATCATGTTGACAACACCGAAAAGCATTCCTACGAAGGATGCGACGCGAAGGAGCGCGAGATTTACGGTTGGGTAATAGAGAACAAGAACGGCCAGCATAAGAGGCGTCATCATGCAGTACGTCAGCCCAGCCTCGTTGGTGAGCAGATGCAGCACGTTGAAATCCGGCGCCAGCGTGGATGCATCCACCGGCGACAGGAACGCGAAGAGCGCCAATGGAGCGATCCACCATCTGCGCGCAGGAATCCTCCGGGGTCGAAAGTCGTTCTCGCCGGAAAGAAGCTCCCATGCCCACAGCAGCGCGACGATCGATACGAGCACGACGTTGCTGGTGACGATCACAAATCCGTAGGAGGCAGTCCAACCTGTTTGTTGAAAGACCGCCAGCGCACCACATAGCAGGGCAGCATATGCACTCACGAATCGCTTCATCGGATCGCCCAGCACGATAAGCCCGATAGTCAACAGCACCGGAAGTGCTTTCGCGATGGGCATCAGCTTCGGAGCCTGGAATATCCAGGGGTTCATCAGGGCAGCCGAGATCACGTCCAATGCTTCTCGGGGAGAGTACGCGCGAGCTGCGTGTGGCTGTATGAAGAACAGGAGAAGGAGCAACAAGAACAGCCACCACTTCCGCGTAACCGCATCCAAGGTACGTTGAATACGTAGCACAATCCTGTTTTCTGCCATGAATTACCCCCACCTCACTTCAAACCCGGGTCCCGCGTCGGGCGGAAAGGTGCCGCGCAGACCAACCCCGCGGGCTTCTTCAGGGCTGGCCCGATCAGGTACTGTCCCTCCAGCGGCACAGGTCCAATGCAACCAACCGATCGACCCGAGCTTTATACAGCGTGCGATGAGATGTTGAGCGCAGTGCTGATGACGAAGAGCCCAGCATAGATGAACCACAACGGGCGCCGCAAGATGCCGATCGGCCACCAATAGAACATTTGGCTTCCCAGGAAGAGCAGGATATAGGGGATGAATACGCGGGGGTAGATCGGGTTCCGCCATGCCACCGGGCTGGCGATATCCACGACGTAGCCGAAGATTGCCCACCCAGCGAAAATGAACCCCCCCGCCCAGAGATACCAGGGCTTGTTCTGCAAGAGCAGGATCACGCCCACAGCAATCGCGGGTATCCCCAATGCATAGATGATCCATCCCCAGCGCATAGCCGAGGCGAACCACCATTTCCGCAGCGCGAAGAAGGCACACAAAGCGATCTGCAATCCAAAACCAGTTAGAACGAAAAGCTGATCATAGCGATCCATGGCTCCACCCCCGAAGACCAATGCCAGGGCGCGTATCTGTAGGCGCACTCACTAGCCAGCGTCTGATCTTTGCTGATCCCAAATCGAGCGGCCGCTCTCACGGGATCTTGGCGCGGTTCCACATAACCCACGACGGCCGGCCGCGGCCGGATCGTATGCGGACTCCCGCCCGAGCTTGCACCGGGCAAGGCATGTCAGTGGGGCCCCAACAACTCGGCCACCAGGGCCTCGGGGGGATCGCACTTGCATACGAAGGCATCCGCCCCGGCCTCCAGCGCGGATTTCCGGTCCGTCGAGCGAACACTCATCACGATCACCTTGACCTTGGGATAAGCGCGCTTGATCTCATTGACACACTCCTCCATGTTCTGCTTGCAGATCCCCCAGTCGATGAGCAGCGCATTTGGGGCCCCAGACTCAAGCTGCAGTGCGAGTTCCGGGAGTCGCTCGACCTCTCCCACGACTCTGATCCCCCGTTCCTGCTCGAGCAGAACCCGAATCGCCGAACGCAGTTCTCGACGGGGATCCGCCACCACGACCCGCATCAGTCGGCCCTCGCGATAGATATCGACCCTTTGCCTGGAGGCGAGGTCATTTCATCTCCGTGGACCAGGAGGAAGGCGCTCCCCAGATGTCTCGATCGCGGCCATCAGGAAGCTCTCGCGGCGCGCCGTTGGCGCCGGGCTCGGCCTGATCCAGGCCCGCCCAGTCGGAGATCCGTTGGAACACGGGCATCCGTGCTCTCCCTTTGCCGTCGCCTCCAGAAAGCTGCCGCTGTTGATGCGCCTCGCGCAAGAATGCTTGACGCTTGTAGCAGGCCTGCATTTGCAGTTCCCACCAGTTGGTGTCCATCATCATTCTCCTTCTGAGCGGGAAGAGATCGCTCGCCATCCTGCCTTCTGGCCGGACCCCACATTGTGAAGCATATTCCATGGTCGCGATCATATCGCCATGCACGTGGGCGGTTTGCCAGGTATTTGGTTGGGGGGTCTCAAGACTGGCCTGTTGGCCAGGCTCTGGGACCGCGCGGCAGATGGTTGATTCCGCATCGACCGGATCGGAGGACCGATGGTTTCTCTCAGAAAAGGAGCCCCCCAGACCTCGCCGGACCATCGCATGCTCATCCACGACCATGACTCGAATGGCATTTGACCTATCCATGTTCCATCCCGATCCGCCAAGCCCTTCACTCAGTTCAACCCGTCGTGAGCGCCATCCAGGAGTCGAACCCGAACTTCCCCCGCCAGCGTAGCGCTCTCGAGGAGACAAACCACCGGCGGTCGAATTCGCTTGCATACGCTTCGATCCACAGGTGAAACTATGCGCGGGGCAACACCACAACTACGAGCACAGAAAGCAGGCTGAGGAGAAGCACCAGCGTCCACAGCACCACACGAGCATCGATGCCGCCGGCGCCCGTCTCGCGCTCAGAAGGGTTCCATACCCCCTGTCGAGAGGCATATTTCGAGGCCGACATCTCTCCCTCCTTCAACAGTCAGCTCCGCATGTCCACAGCTACATTATGGAGCAGCGTTGCCTTGGGTGCCCCCTGCAGCGGATGGGGTCTGGAGTGAGCTTCATGGGGGGTGTTTTTCCTGGCCCGTTGGGCAGGGGCATGAGGGCCGGGTCCCGAGAACCGCGAGTTCGCAGAGTTCGAGACGGCCTTTCGATTCTAGCGATCCCAGATGCGGCCGTCGGCGTTGACGGCTTCCCCCCGCGCCTCAGAGGCGCGGGTGAGTATCGGATTGCCGCGGCCACGCCCATTGTCCGTTGCGCTTGCTCCGTCTGCGTCCGAACCAGCGATGCAACCACTCAGCTGCATCCACTTAACGCGGACGGGGAGCGCCGGCGCTGGCACCCCCCATCCCACTCTGAGGAGAGAATAGAAGTCTGATTTGCTGAACAGGCCCGACGGATCGCCCAATTGGGAGCTCGGATCGCGATCCCGGCTCATTGTCATGCATCTTCAGTATCCCTCTAGACACGTCGGGGCCGCATCCCCTGGCCGGGGGAATCGCCACTTGGCCAGGTGGGGGAATTGGATTCTGGACGATTGACCAGGGGAGGTGACCAGGTCCTCTTCGGAAGACGCACTCGCCGTTGGCGGGTTATGCTCCCCGAGCTCGCGGCGTGTTCGGCCCGTGACAGATTTATCAAGACCTCAAGCTACGGCCGGTTCCGCGCGGACGACCCGGTCTCCCGCGAGCCTCCGTACCGCTTCTTGGGCAGTGATGGCTACTCCAGAATCTTGTTCTGCAAAGTCAATGCGACCGCCTCGGTCCGGCTGGAAACTCCTAGCTTGGAGAGGATACTGCTCACATGAAACTTCACCGTCGAGCGGCTAACCACCAGCCGCGCGGCGATATCGGGATTGCTGAGCCCCTCCGTCATCAATACCAACACCTCCCGCTCCCTTGGCGTCAGGTCGTGGCCGATCTTCGGCTTTCGGGAGGCGGCACGAATCAAAGCCTCCGCCGCCTCCCGGGAGAGCGTCGGCTGGCCATGGACCGCAGCACGGATCGCATCCGCCAGTTCGTCGGCGGTCGTGTCTTTCAATAGATAACCAATGGCGCCTGCCTCCATCGCCCTGCGAACCAGATCCTCGTCCTTGAAACTAGTGAGAGCGATGACCTGCGCTTCCGGAAGCTCCTCTCGGATGGCGAGCGTGGCCTCCGCGCCATCCATCTCAGGCATCACCATATCCATGAGAATCACATCCGGTTGCACCCGGCGGGCGACTTGTAATGCCTCCTCCCCGCTCCGCGCTTGACCTGCCAATTCCAGATCATCGAAGCTCATGAGGAAGGCCGACAGGCCACTCCGCACGACCGCGTGATCGTCCACTATCACCACACGAATGGGCCCGCCCTCGGACATAACAAGCCTCCCGCGATTTAGCCCCCACTCAAAAAGCTCCACAACCGTGATTCTAGGAATCCCTTCCAAGAATGCAAAGGCTCCTGTATTGCCCCCGGCCTCCGCCATGGATCCCGAGGCGCCCTGGCGTTCACTCATACGATGGGACGGGGCCCGATGGGACCCAGTTGATCCGAGCTGGAGACGATGCGAAAGACGGCTCTACGCTCCCTCGATCCGGCGGGAGTTCATGCGCCAATCGGCATCGCCCAAGAGAAACCCCTCCTCACTCTGTGAGGCACACATCGTGCAGGTTGATCCGCCCATCGGAGGCCGGCTGCCAATTATCGATCCGGTTGGATGCGGCCTCGATCTGCTCGGGCAGGATAAGAAACACGGCCGGCGCGTCCTGATAGATGATTTCCTGCGCCTGGTTGTAGACCTTGTGCCGGATATCAGGGTCCGCGGTGGCTTCACCCGCCCGAATCAGATCATTCACGCGCGGGTTGTTGTATCCCGAGTAATTCCCCCGGCCATAGGGGGCGTCCGCAACGAATCCATGCCACTTGGCCTCGAAATGCCCCACCGGATCAAAGGCCGAATCTCCCCACCCGCCCAGATATGCGGCCCGCTCCCCAGCCAAGAGCTGCGGGACGATGATCGAGCGATCCCATGTGCGAACCGCAACGCTGATGCCGATCTCACTCAGATCCGAAGCCAGCGCCTCCCCCAAAGCCTCCCACTGCGGGAGTGTATCGATCACAAAGGCGAAGGGGCGAATGTTCTTGTCCAGGACTCCGTCGCCATCGGTGTCCCGCCAGCCCGCTTGAGCCAGGAGCGACAAGGCTCTCTCCGGATCGTACGGGTAGGGCGCCAGATCCGGATCCACATATTCGTTGTATGGGGAGAGCGGCCCCGGCAACGCCACGGCTTGACCGCCATATACCTCCTCAATAATCCGGTCTTTGTCGACGGCGAAATTCAACGCCCGCCTTACCGCCGCATCTTTGAAAAAGGGATTGTTCACGTTTAGCTCGAGCCATACGGGGCGCGTGCCGGGCGCAGTCAACACCTGCACACCTCCTCTCGAGTTCAGCAAGGCGACCAGATCGAACGGCACCGCCTGAATGATGTCGACCTCTTCAACGAGCAGGGCTGCTGCCCGGGTGAGCGCATCCGGGATGGTGACAAAGGTCGCGTGGCGGAGGCATGCCGGCCCCACAGGCGGGAGGTCGGGGGCGCCGCCATAGTACTCATCGAACCGCTCCAGGACGACCTCGGTCAGGTCATCATCCGCCGACACGAAGTGGAAAGGGCCGGTCCCGATGGGATGTGCCGCAAAGCCGGCGCCGCCCACAGCTTCCACGTAGTGTTTGGGCACGATCTGCTGGTGCACAAGCATCTGCAGTGCGATGGGCCATGGCGAGCTGAAGTGCATCAGTACCTGGTACGGGCCGGTCTGCTCGATGCGCTCGAGGGGCGCGATGAGGCTCTTCCGGGGGGAGGTGTGGACCTGTGGGTAATCAAGCGCGTTATCCTCAATGATCCGGCTGAATGTGTAAACCACATCGTCGGCGGTCATCTCCACGCCATCGTGGAAGAGAACCCCCTCCCGCAGGTCAATCTGCAGGGTCTGGTCGTCCAGCCAAGTCAGACGCTTCGCCAACTCGAGATGCACGCCGCTGCGTGCATCCCGCGTGACGAGTCCATCAAAGACATTCCGGATCACCGTCTCGGATTCGCGGTCCCGAATGTCGGCCGGGTCCAGGGAGGTCGGGGCTTGCGCCAGGGCAACAACGATCCCAATTCGTCCTTGTTCACCCGTCGCAACCGAGGGCTGGGACGTCATCTGCGGGATCATCTCCGTCTGCCGGCCGCAACCCACCAAGAGAGAAGCGACGGCCAGCGTGAGGACCAGTGCGATGTGCACGGCAGCCCCACGCCCGCCGCGGATATCTCTCTCATCTCTGGAATCTGGGTGGCTGGGCCAGCGCCTCACTGGCCCGCATCCTCTCTCGCCTGCCACACCAAAGTGATCTCCGTCCCGGCGCCAGGCGTCGATTCAATCGTCAAGTCGGCGCCGATCCTGGCCGCCCGCTCCTGCATGATGCTCAGACCCAGATGTTCCACGGGGACAGCGCCCGGGTCGAACCCGCGCCCGTTGTCCGCGATCCTCAGCGTCACTTGTTCGGATGTGCTGCGCAGGCTGAGCGCAGTGTGTGTGGCCCCGGAATGCTTGGCCATGTTGTTCAACGCCTCCTGGGCGATTCGGTAGAAGGCGATCTTGACCTCGGGGCTCATGGCGCGCTCCCCTTCGACATCCAGCTCGACCTCGACCCGGGTGCGACCGATGGTCGCTTCAGTCAAATGCCGCAGCAGGTCTCTCAATGCGGCATCCGCAAGCGTAGCCGGCATCAATTCGACCAGCAGCGTGCGCATCTCCGCCAGCGCACCGCGGGTGAGCTGCCGGAGCTCATTCAGCCGCTGGACCCCCTCGTCCGGATCTCGCTCCCACAGCCGCGGCAGCACTTCGGCGATCAGCGAGGCGGAAAACAAGGTTTGGGTCACCGCGTCATGGAGATCTCGTGCCAACCGCTGGCGTTCTTCCAGGGCCGCGCTGCGCTGGGATTGCTCATACAGCACGGCATTCTCAATGGCAATCGCGGCCTGATTCGCCAACGATTGCAACACCGTCACATCGCTCCCGTCAAAATCGGCAGGCCGATCGCTCTCCACGTTGAGCACACCAATCACCTTGTCCTTGCTCTTCAACGGAACTGCGAGCTCCGATCGAGTCCCGGTATCGAACAGCTGCCGGTAGCGCGCATCTTCCCTCACATCCGGTATCAGGAGCGCGGTTCCCTCCACTGCCGCCCAGCCCGTGATGCTCTCCCGGTCGAGCGGCAGAGTGAAGCGCTCGTATTCCTTCTCCCAATTCCCTCCCACACCTGCCTGGTACACCAGCACCCGATCCTCAACCAAGCCGATCTCTACGATGTAGTATCCAAAGGAGTCCTGGATCAACTGGACGATTTGCCTCAGCAGCTCATCCAAGGGCATGATCGACGTCACGCGCCGGCCCACTTCGCTGATCACCTGGAACTGTTCCGCGCGCCGCTGCTCCGCCTCAAACAGCCGTGCATTTTCGATTGCGCCGGCGGCCTGGCTGGCGAACGACACCAGGATATCCAGGTCCGCCGGGCGGAATTCCTCCCCATCCGCGGCTTTGGTCACCAACACCAGACTCCCAAGAACCTTGTCCTTGACGGACAAAGGCGCGGCGGCGATAGAGCCGATTTCCCGCCCCAACTCCTCTTGCAGCAAGGTCAGGGCCTCTTGATCGACGCGGCGATCTTCCTCACCCCCCTGGAGCGTGACGGCCTGATTATGCAGGGCCACCCACCCCGACAAGCTATGGTCCAGCGGGGATCGGTAGCCGATGCTGGACGCCAACGAACCGGTTGCGGCGACGACTTCGTCTTCCATGCTGTCCCAATCGACCAGGTTGAGCACGCCTCCCTCCGCGTGCAGCAGTTCCATGGCCTTGCGGGTCAGCAGAGTCAAGAGTTCATCCAGCGCCAACGTGCTGACCACCGCTGCGCTGGTTTCCTGCAAGGCTATGACCTGCGCCAGCCGGCTCTTGACATCTTCATAGAGGCGGGCATTCTCTACCGCCACGCCGATCTGGTTGCCAATGGATGTCAGCAGCTCGATCTCCTGTGGCGGAAACGCGCGGTGCTGGCGCGTGATCACAAACAGCGTCCCGACAACAGTTCGCCTGGACTGCAGCGGAAAACTGGCGAAGGAGTGGAAACCCTCCTCTTTGGCGATTGAACGGGTCAGGCGGGGATCGGCGGAAATGTCATCCACGATCAGGGGCTCGCCGCGCTCCGCCACTTGCCCGGAGAAGCCCTCTCCGACGCGCAGTTGATCGATCTCGCTGGAGAAAGACTCGCTGAATCCACGATAAGAGGCGATGGATAGCAGACCCGACTCACCGTCGAGTAGGTAAATTCCGCCCGCCTCGATTCCCATCAGATCCAAGGTCTTCTCCAGCGCGTTGGAGAGGATTTCTTCGATTTCCAATGATCGGCTGACCACTGTGGCAATGGCGTTCAGCACGGAGAGCTCCCTGGTGCGGTGTTCCACTCTTTGTTCCAGGGTGCGATAAGATCTCGCCAATTCCGCCGACATCCGGTTGAATTGGGTGGCCAACTCCTCGATTTCATCCCCTGTTCCAGCCTCGATGGAACCGCCGAATTTCCCCTGTGCGACCTCCTTGGCCGCGCTGATCAACGCCTGGATCGGCCTCATTACCCGGCGCACTCCGATGAAGACCACCACGGCGGGCACCACAATCCCCAGCCCCAGCAATCCCAGGAGATCGCGCTGGTATCCGCTACCGGCGCTGGTGAGCGAGGCCCAGTCGGCTTCCGCCACCAGACGCCAGGGGGTGCCTGGTACATGTGCATAGCTGACCAACTTGTCCTGTCCAGAAGCCCCTTGGAAGCGGACGGCGCCGAGATCTTCGGAGGAGATGTGCGACAGAAGCTCATTGTCGTCGAGGCTCTCTCCGATGCGCTCCGTCTGCGTGTGAAAAATCAGGTTCCCAGCGCGATCGATCACGTAAATTGCGTCGCCTTCACCCAGGTTCCCAACGGGGATATCCCCGTAGAAACCGCCGAGCCGGGAGCCATCCATACGGAACATGCCCGCCAGGACCCCCAGAAAGTCGAGCTGATCGCCAACGATGGGGACGGCGACAACCACGACAAGGCTTCCCTGCGGGCCATCGGAAAGAACATCGGAGAAGATCGGATGGGGGGTGCCAAAAATCTGGACCCCCAGCACTTCCCGGTAGTATTCCCGGTCGGACCAATCCAGGCCGATCGCTTCCGGCCGACCCGGCTCGCTCAAGGCGACCTGACCGAATGTGTCGAGGATGATCAGGCCCCCATCAAACATGCCCAGCCGATTGGCAGAGGCCCGCAGTGCATCCCCCTGTCTCTGCAGATCCCCGGAATATACGTCCGATGTGCGGGATAGTGCGGTGAGCAGGCCGGCATAATCCGCCAACTTGACCCCGAGTTGGCTAGCAGTCAGCCGAGTGACCTCCGCATCACGTTCGATCACCAGGTCTTCGGTCACCTGCCGGTAGGCGTAGTAATTCACCAAGGCGACGGCGCCCAGGATGATCGCCGTGGGGACGAAAAACCAGGCCACGATCTTGGCTGCCAGGCTGCGCCAGCGGATACCCAGAAACACCACACACGCCTCAATTCGTATCAGGCTGCCCCACCAAGCCGGCGGCGCTCTTACCGTCGGGCCGGAGCCCAAAGCCTTCTGGCTCTCCCGTCTTGACCGGACCGAAGCCCGCCAAAGGGGGTCTTCCCAAACACGGCCCGCCGGTGTGCAATTGACTCAGGACCCGTCGTTTTTGCTGGAAGACATGTCCTGCCCGGACCCCACCGGAGCCGCGCTGCAGCCCTCCCCCTTGATGCCACCCTGCGGAGCAGAGAATTCGGTCTGTGCCCCCCGACTCATTCTACAGGCAGGCCCATCTCGAGGACAAACAGATGGATGCGCCGTGGGTCGGCTGCTCCTTTCCGGCCCGAGAGCTGCCGGGGACTGCGATGCGAAATAATCCATCCAGTGCGCTGGCTCGGCCCAGTGTCAGTTCCGGGGGGAATATTCATACAGGCTCGCGTTGTGACTCACTCGACGCGCTCGAGCCTCCGGAGTCATCCCGCGATATCCGTGCCCCTCTCCGTTCCAGGAGAGCTGGACGGGAGGGCGGAAGCGCCCCGTTCGACCAACGCCCCTGTCTTTGGTCTCAACCATAGAAACATGCCGGCGGCCACAAAGGCGACCATACCAGCCGTCCACCATAGAAGCCGGGGATCCGCGTTGTCGATGACCAATCCAGCGAGGTAGGGCCCGACACCGTATGGAATGCCGAAGGAGAAGCCGAATACGGCCATATAGCGACCGCGCATATCCTCAGGCGCGAAGTGCGCCACCACGGCCTGCCCCACCGGCGCTATGAGCATCTCCCCTATGGTCAGAATAACCATGGCCAACATGTAGAGTGCGTACGAAGAGACGAATCCGTACATGCCGAATCCGATCCCGTATAGGCCGGCGCCCAATGCGAGGATGTGCATGGGCGAGTAGCCCTCGATGCGCCGTGTGATTGGGAACTGCATCAGAACGACCATCGCCGCGTTGAGACTGAGCAACAGCCCATACCCTGACTCCGCGACACCCTGGAAATCCCGCAAATAGACGCCCAGGGTGGTGTTGAGATTCATGTACGTGAATCCGATCAAGATGCTTGCCGCCAAGAAGAGCATGAAGAGCGAATCCCGCAGGACGCCGCCATAGCCCCGGAAAGTCTGGCCCATGCTCTCCTGCGTGGCCCCTGCTGCAGGCGCTGGCCTGGTCTCCGGGAGCATGCGCCAAACCAGCACGGCGCTTATTGAGCTGATGATCGCATCAGCGATGAAAAGGAAGAGGTAGGAATATCCGGCAATGAAACCACCGATCGCGGGGCCGATGGCCGCTGATAGATTAAAGGCTACCCGGATGACACCATAGCCTTGCGCGCGCTTCTCCTCCGGCAGCAAATCCGCCACCATAGCCTGGCGCGCCGGACCGCCGGCTTCGGTGAACACCCCGACGATCAAGGCCAGGGCAAAGAATTGGCCCAGCGAGGTCACCAGGCCCATGAGCACACTGCTGAAGGAGGTCGAAATCAGGCTGAAGATCAGCATGCCCTTGCGCCCCATCCGGTCCGTAAGGCCGCCGCCGAGCATCGAGCCCACGAAACTCGAAAGGGAGAAGATGGCGAAAAGCACGCCGACCTCGGTCATCCCGACGCCAAATCTCGATGTGATATACAGCGCAAAGAACGGATACAGCAGCGCCCCACCGAGGTGGTCGACGAAGGTGATGGCCGACAGGGTCCAGAAGGCGCGTGGATACTCCGCATAGACGCGCTCCAAGCGCCCTTTCTGATGATCAAGCCACATATGATCGCTCACAATTCGGGGGCCTATGCGGGTGTCCCCACAGGGATCCGCCCATCACCTCCCAGTATACGCCAGACATGCCTCTGGGGTTCAGGGCGCCTGGGGGCCGGATGCGTGGTGCCACAGCGATGTCCGCAAGAGAGATCGAGAGTCTACTTTGTCGAGAGCTTATCGATCGACGCTCGATGCTCCCGGTAGTGTTCATAGGTGTTGCCAGCGATCCAAGCCAGCAGCGGCCGGGCGAGTTCATCGTCCGGATACGCTTGCTCCAGCATCAGGGCGAAGGGCATTTCTTCCAGATCCCGTAGCACCTGTGCGTGGCCGGCGCGCAACCCGTCGAGGATATCCTGCGCACTGCGGTCCTTGTTCCGCTCAAAGAGGATGGCGTTCAGCCCGTCTTCGTCGATCGCGCGATATGTAGTCGGATCGACACCCATCACTTCGTACGGAGGGCGGCCCTGCATATGGCGCAGACGTAGATAGCGTTCCCATTCCGCCAGATGAGCCAGGTTGTCCTTGACTGCCCAGCCCCCCGAATCACGCATTTGCATCCCTTCGCTCGAGACCGCACCTACCGCTCGTTCGAGCGCATCCCATTCCCGGCGTATGCGATCCAGCAACTCCCCTCTACTCGCGGGCAGGCCCGGGGACTCCTCCGAATTGTCGATCATTATGACTTGCCTCCTCTCGCTATCCTCTCACAAGGATTCCATCCATCCCGGACGAATTCCTTGCTCTGCACTCCAAAGGGACCGCCTTCCCATGTCAACGGGAAGACGGCGCCCCTGCGTGGCCAGATCGGCAGATTTCTCAAGGGTAACCTCCAACATCCGGACCAGAATGCGGGTAATATCTTTAACTCCCTATAGAATTGTCACAGGTTATACAGTAGCACACGTTGGGTAACCCGTCAATCCCCTATGGCTGGTTATAGCTCGGGGATAGGTCTGGATGGCCGTGGGGTGACTGTGGCCGTGACGCCGGGCGGGGCTCTCGTATCAGGGCGCGAAGACGGGGCGCAGGGCCGAAATGCGCGTCCCGCGCTTGAGAGATCCCTTATACTTTCGATTTGGATGCGTTTCATCTCCAGGTTCAAGCGAGCGCATGCATCGGCTGCTCCGCCGAACGTTTGCTGCAGCATTGGCCAACTCCGAGGACGTGTGATGGGAACCCGATCCAGCGATTGAACGTCTGGGAATCGACAAGCGAAACGTCGGACGGGAGGCCAGCGCGGCAGGCGAAATGGCAAGGCGTCTTCGGCCGCCAAACGAGGGAGAAGACGAACGCCTCTGCAAGAAAGACAGAAAGGAAGGGCAAACATGGCATGGCGATGGAGCAATTGGAGCCTGATACTCTTGGTGGGGGCGATGGTTTTGGTGAGCTGCGGGGGAAGTGGCCCGGAGGGCGCCTCCGTAGACGTCCAATGCACCGATTTCATGGAAAACGGTGACCTCGGCGACCAGGTGGAGCTCGCTGTTGGCGACACCCTGACTCTTAGCCTGTGCTCAAATGCCACAACCGGCTTCCAGTGGGGTCCGGCCGCTATTGCCGATGAGAGCGTGCTGCAGGAAACCAACCGTCGATTCCAATCCCCCGAGGAGGTGGGGACAGAGCCGGTAGTGGGCGCCCCCGGCGAGGAGATCTGGACCTTCGAAGCCCTGAGGGCCGGGCAGACCACCGTCGACCTTGAATACAGCCAGCCCTGGGAGGGCGGTGAGAAGGGCGCCTGGACCTATGTGCTGACGGTGATGGTCCACTGACCTGGAGGCCTGGGGGCAAGCGGCGGAATGGGTCGACGCCAGTCGCCATCTTGATGGGCCCACCGGGTCCAAAATGGTAGTTGCCGGCGTCCCCTCCGCCTCTTGCCGCCCCGGACAAAGGGTGGATTGCAGATGGCTGATCGAAGGCCGGGCCCCCTTCCCCCAGGATACATTTGACTGGGAAGGCCCAAGCCCGTCTTGGGAAGGGAATCCTCCCTGACCGGAAGGGCGGTCCTCACCCGGGCGACCGGCCGCGACCGGATGCCAGCTCCTGGGCGCGGATCCAGTCTGGCGTGGCGAAACCCTCGTCGAACCAGGGAAGCAGCGTAGCCAATTCCTTCCGCGCTTGCCCCTGGTTCCCACCATCTGGCAGGTTGGCGACCATACTGGACAGCGTGCGCAATTGCAGCCATTTCGCATCCTGCCTCCGGGCGACGGCCAGGCTCTCGGCGAAGCACGCTCGAATCTCCGGATCGGGCCGTCCCGCCGTTTTGAGCAACTCGCCCTTCAACCGCAGAAGATCCGCCAGGTTCATCTGCTCCTGGTTCTGGCGCGCATAATCCAGCCCGCGCTCCACAGCTCCAAGCCCTTCATCCATTTGTCCCGATTGAGCATAGACCTCCGCGAGCAAGAACAGGAAGATCGGGCGCCCCAGCTCGGAACCGATCGTATCCATCGCCTCGATCCCCTTCCGCATGGGCCGAACGGTCATGGATGATTTCCCCATCTCGGCGCGCGCCCACCCCCGCGTGGTCAGCCCCATGCTGAGCAGGAATGGAAATCCAGACTCCCTGGAAAGGGCGACTGCTTGCTGTGAATGCCGGAGCGCCGACTCCGCGTCGCGTCGGAGAGCATGGAAGACCGCCGCCATGGCGTGCACGAATGTCAGACTGAAGGGATGCTCGATTTCTCCTGCCAGCTTCAATGCGGAGCGGCACATCCTCTCGCCCCGCTCCGGATGCCCCATTAACCACAGATTGAAGGCGGAGTAGATGCGGCAAGTGGCTGCCGGATTCTGCCCGTACAAGTACGTCAGCGGATGATGTCTTCCCGGATCATACTCGGAGATCGCGCGCGCCAGGTGATCGCTTGCGGAATGGAGTTCCCCAAGATGCACCTCGCTGATGCCAAGAGTCCAATGGGCGACCAAATCCAAATCTGACGATCCTTCCGTATTGGCGAGTTCATAGATTTCCTCCGCCAGTCCCCTGGCGACAGAGTGCTTGGCGCGCACAAGGTAGTAGCTCCACAGGCCCCAGAGGGCCGCCCCAACTTGCGAGCGGTCGTCGACGTGTTCGCACAACCTCCGGGCGCGCTCGAGCGTCGATTCGACTTCCGGCGCAGTGTATCCCTGAGTCGCCACAAGGGGGGCGGAGATGGCGATGCGCAGTGCGAGCTCCCGGCGCGTCCTACCCGGGCCGGCCGGAAGATCCCCCAGCAATCCCAACCCCGCCCGCAGATGGGTGATCGCCTCCTTGTTGGCCGATTGGCGTTTTGACTTCTCAGCCGCAGCTAGACAATAGTCGATCGCCTTCTCGGCGTTGCCGGCGGCTTCAAAATGCTTGGCCAGGCGATGGGCGATCTCCTCGCAGCCGTTCCCATATAGCCGGTCCAACGCTTCGCCCACTCGCTGATGGGAGTGAGGCTTGATGACTGAATCTAGGGACCGGTAGACATAATCCTGGAACAGGTGATGGCGGAATCGGTAGCGGGAAACTCCCTGGTCCTGAACTCGCTGGATTCCGATTGCCCGCACGAGTGAGTGCCTTTCATCCAACTCATGGCTCAGGTCCCGCAGCACCGACTCAAGGTCCTGGCCTGTCGCTTCGGCGACCACCTCCGCGGTGAATTCCTCCCCCTCAACACTGGCGATCCTGAGCATCTCTTTCAGGCGGGACGGCAAGGGATCAATGCGATTCTGGATTACCGCCTCGATGCGCGCCGGAAGCGCATCCCATCTCATTTGCCGGCGCTGCACCCAACATCCCTCCTCATCCTTTGTGAGGTCGCCCCGCTTCTCCATCTGCTGCAGCAACTCAACGGTGAACAAGGCGTGGCCGCCAGTGCGCCGAAACAACGTCTCCCTAAACTCCCCTCCCAGCCGGTTGGTCTCCGCGTCCAGGATGGAGTCCACGAACGCCCTACGTTCCCGCTCACTGATCTCATCCAGATCGAGCTCGATCTCTCCAAACTGGCGCCTGAATTCGGTAACGACTTTCCCGAGGGGATGTGGCTCCTCGTCGCGCAGACCCGCCGATTCGTCGGGGCGATACGACCCCAGCACCAATATTCTGCGACCGGAGAGCCGGCGCCCGAGATGGAACAGCAGGCTGATAGACCCCAGGTCGGCCCACTGCAAATCGTCCAGCACGAGAAGCAGCGGCCGGTGTTGCGAAATGTGGAGCAGCGTCTGAGCGTATTGGTCGAACAGGGCTCCCTGCAGGTCCCGGTGCTGGATGTTGATCGGCACCGGGACATCCCCATGTGCGGCGATGAACCGTTTGAGATCCCCCAGCCATTCAGTATCCTCGGCGGAGTATCGCTCAGCCCGCTTGAGCAGCGCCGGACCGGACAAAAAGCTGCCGATCAGGGAGGGGCCCACCTCCAAGAGCGCCTCGACGGAGCGTGGCAGCAGTTCCCAAAGCCGCCGGGCGGCGTCGGGTGATATGGCACCTTCCGCAATCTGGCGTTCGACATCCCCGGTGAGGGGGCCCAGGGCATCGCGGAACAGCAGGTGCGGGTCTCCCGGGCCGGTCTGTGCCTCCCCACTTCCATAAGTGAGCACCAATTCATCAGATTTCTCCAGCGCGCGGCGGCCGAACTCCCTCCACAGCGCGGTCTTGCCCCCACCGGCGCGTCCGCGGATAAAGAAAACGCCGCCATTGCCCTCCAAGGCCCGAGTGAGGGCGTCGTTCAGAATGCCGAGTTCTCGCTCGCGCCCCACGAACAACGCCGGCTGAGGGGCTCGGCCCACCCCGTTTGCCTCCAGCCAAGGCGGGCCCGCCGCTATTCGTGGGGAGGATGGTTGCGATGGAGAGGGCTGGTTCGCATAGAGCTTCCCGGGCTCATCACCCGCGAGGATCCGATCATAGAGCTCTCGCGTCTCCTGGGAGGGGACGACTGCCAGCTCGTCTCGCAGGGCTGTGACACAGCGCCCGTACGCCGAAACCGCCCCCGAGGTATCGCCCATCTGCGCACACGCGACCATCAACGCCCGGTAGGCCGGTTCAGGGATTTGCGCCAAGGAAATCCACCGCTCGGCCGATGCCGCAGCCCGGCTCCAATCTTGCGCCGCCATCAACCGCCGGAGCAGGGCGTCCATCTTGCGCTCGAAAAGCCCGCCCAGCCGCTCGCGCTCCAAGATGACCCATTCTTCATAGAATCCGGGGAGCAGTTCGCCCTGATAGGCCGAGACACTGCGGCGTAATTCCTCCAGCGAACTCCCCCCTGGATCCCCCTGCTCCAGCGCGGCGACATCGAGCCAGTAGCCCGACTGGTCTTCGAGACCGATGGAGATCCTGTCCGCAGAGATGTAGGGATTCCCGATTGCTTCACGCACCTGCCACAGGGCATAGCGCAGTCGGCCGCGCGCCTTGGCCTCCACCAACTCCGGCCACAGCAGCCCGGCAATCTGCTCGCGCCGGTGCTTCCTTCCCCGATTCAACAGCAAGAAGGCCAGGAGTGATTGGGCCTTCCGGGCGCCGAGGCGTATCGGCTCTTCATCGCGTCGGATTTCAAACTGACCCAGCAGGCGAATTTCCAACATGGCTTCCCGTCAGGGCGGATGCGGTGAAGCCCACAATACGGATGTGAATAAGGAAGTTTCATGGGCTTCAGAGATTGTATTATAGCCCCTCTCTTGAACGCTCTGCGCGCGTGGACCCGCGCCCAGGCGCCCCTCTTCGCCCCATCCGAGAAGCCTTCAGAGCCGTCCCACCCTTCATTCGATCAACGACTAGCGCCGACACCGGCCACTGCCCGCGAATGGCCGTCGTTAGGGACTTGTCAGCTGATGGTGGAAAAGGAGCTTGATATCGGCCGATCCAGCATACGCGAACCCAACGCTGGCCAAACGGTGCCAAACGCAGGATCCCGATAATCGAACTGAACGTATCGATCGACGGTCAGATCTGGAGGCTCTGATGTACGAAATGAATCGTGTGGAAACCGAAACACGTCACCAACCGCTTTGTCCTTCCGAGAGGCCCTTGGGCAGCCCTTTGTATGGGCACGACCTTCTGAACGAAGAGATAAGACGGGCGATCAGAGGAGCGCTCCGCGGTTGGCTGGCGGGGATGGTGGGTCAAGATCCAGCCGAGACCACGAAGTGCCGTAGCTGCGGCCGGGATGCGAATTACGTAGGCATGCGGGCGGGCGCCCTGGGTTCGGATTTCGGGCTGGTGCGCTACCAGCGACCATACTATGTCTGCCCCCATTGCCATCGGGGCACAAGCCCTCTGGATGAGCGGCTCGATCCGGTTCGCAGTTTGGCCAGGCTCCGCACACGGGTCCTGACTGGTCAACCTCTGCCGGTGGCCGATATGGCGCGCGCTTGGGGCTTGGGGTGTTGAAGATGGATGAGGTTGAGGCCACCATCCATCTGGCATAGAGACGATCCGGGGGGGTGCATCCGGGTCTCTGTTGCGCGGTGCGATCCCAGAGGCGGACGATATTCGACCCTGCGAGCTCGATGAGCCCCCGCCTCCGACCGCTGTGCTATTCCCCTGCCAATCTCGCTGAAGGGAACGCTCCTGGGGGCACATGCTGGCGCCAGCCTTCCCCCCTCCTCCCGCGTTTTGCTTCGATCCGCCCCTACCCCCTTGGCACCCTCCCCCAGCTCCCCTGGGGCCGTTTTCCCCGCTCCTCCGGAGGCTGGGTGAGGGGAAGAGGTCCATGATGGGGGGAGGGGATTGGGGTGGGGGACCAAGTCCCGCTCATCCCGCGGGGTCTCGAACCGAATTTCGATTCACAAGCCACTTCCGATGTTGGAAATGGAACACGGTCATTTCGACAAGCTCGCTTTGTGGCATTATGGTAACTGGCGTAGAATCCTAGCGGGCGAATCCGCCGGCTTTGGGTGCCTCGTACTGGTCGAACAAACCCGGCGCCCAGATATACGGCATAACGCAAGGAGTGCGATATGCATGACCGTGTCGAACCCAGCTTCAACGCCGTGGTCCTGCAGAAGGAAGAGATCACCCCCAGGCTGATGATCCTGCGAGTGGCTTCGCATGGGTGGAATCTCCCAACTTTCACCGCCGGGCAATACACTGTGCTGGGCCTTCCGGGCTCCGCGCCCCGTTATCATCTTTCTCGGCCAGAACCAAAGCCATCGCCATCCGACGAGTGGATCTTGCGGGCATACTCCATCGCCTCCTCCTCGGTGATCCACGAGTATATGGAGTTCTACATCAATTTGGTGAGTTCAGGGGCCCTGACGCCGCGTTTGTTCGCGCTCACCGTCGGCGATCGGTTGTGGCTATCTGAGAGAGTAACCGGCTTGTTCACTCTCGCTCAGGTCCCACCAGAGCAGAATGTCATCCTGGTGGCCACAGGTACAGGGCTGGCCCCTTACATGAGCATGTTGACAACCCATCTCGAATGCAACGGTCCGAGGCGTTATGCAGTGATCCACGGCGCGTATCATTCCTGGGATCTAGGCTACCGCTCTGAGCTTCTCGCACTTCAGAACCTGTGTCAGAATGTCTTCTACATGGCCACCATCGATCGGCCGGAGGAAGAACCGATCCCGTGGACCGGCCATGTTGGTTGGGTGCAGGATCTCTGGCGGGAGAAAGTGATTGGCGAGGAGTGGGGATTCGACCCCGGGCCGGATAACTCCGACATTTTTCTTTGCGGCCACCCGGCCATGATCGAGGATATGACGGAGATGCTGGAGAAGGACGGCTTTGCCGAGCACAGCCGCCGCCAGCCTGGACAGATTCACGTGGAGCGATTTTGAGGCGCTGGCCGGGGTCGACGGGATATTGGCACCTGAAGCCTATCTTCCCCAGCATACAAGGCCCGTTCCCCCGCCCACCGGCGCTCATCAACTGACTGGTAGTCCGATATGCGTGAGAGCAGGAACCTATTTACGTCTATGCTCAATCGTGCGGCGGTCGCATCGGGGAGGCTGACAAAGGCGGCACCACCGACGATGAGAGTTCCGCCAACGATGAGTCCAATCCCCAACGGCTCCCGCCATAGTGCCACCCCCAGGGCCGCACCGACCAGCGGTTCCAGGTTGAGAAACACGCTCGCCCGGCCCGCGCTCATCTTTTCCAACCCCCAATTCCAAAGGACGAATGCGAGGACGGTGCACGGCAGCCCCAGCGCTAGAATAGATCCCCAAGCGGCGAGCGAAACGTGGACATCGAGGGCACCCTCCCATAGCAGGGCTATCGGAGCTGAGGTCAACGTGCCGGAAAACAGAACCCCGGCGGTCGCGGTGAGCGGGCCCTCCTCTCGGCTCAGCTTCTGGCTCATCAGGATCCAGGCCGTCGACACCAGGGTAGAGAGGAAGACCAGGACGTCCCCGCGCCAACTACCCGCGGGCCTGGGCAGCCCAACGATCATCAGCATACCCAAGCCCGAGAGCACCATGCCGATCCAGTGGTGAGCGCTCCCTCGCTCGTTCAGGAAGCCGGCACTGGCCAGAGCCAGCATTGGCGGCAGCCCTCCGATGATAACCGACGCCCGTGAGATGGTCGTCAGGGCAAGTCCGTTGAATTGCAGCAGATAAGTGACGGGGATGGCCAGGAATCCGACGAGCAAATAACGCGGGATGTTCCGCCTTCTGGGCCAGGACCCCTGTTGGATGACCATCGGCATCAGGAGTGTCGATGCGACGCCGAAGCGCAGCAGAATCAGGTGTGACACAGGCAGCTCGCGCAGGCCGATCCTGGCAAAGGGGAAAGCTGCACCCCAGAGGATGCATGCAGTTGCCAGAGCGGCGACGGCGGACTTGGAGCCCGTCGCGGCCGGGTCTACCCGCGCGCGGCTCTTCAACCCGGCCGATGCGGCCGCCCGCATATCGCTCACAGTCCGCCTCGCAAATCCGGATTCTGACCCTCGCCACACCCTGAACAATCGGCGGCCAAACCGTGCCGTTCGCGGCGGGCGCCCCGCCCCCAGATCGAGAACACGGGATCGATAAGCAGTGCCAGCCGCCTCCCCATGCCCGCCACTCCGCCCAGCGTCACTGCCCTCCGGTCACCTCTCGAGAAGCGGGGAATTTGCTGCTTGAGGCGAGTGGCCGGGCCAGGGAATGCTGCCTTCGCCTCTCGAGCAAGCTTTCGGCGGGCAGTTTGCCGCCGCTCCTCGGCCCTTCTCTCACGCAACAGATCTTCCCACTCCCCTGACGGCATGATCATGGCTCCCCTCCTTTTGGGATATCGCGATCAGCTTGGCTTTATAACCGCCGCAGAATGATATGACGGTTATAGATTATCACAATCGGCATAACCTGTCAAGAGACTAACGGAGGTTACAAGCGGGTGGGGAAAGCCTATCCCCGGTGTTCCTGCGCCCGTCCCTTAAAGGCGGGATCCATGTGGAGGGCTTCGTCAACTCCGAATTGGCCGATTGCCTGCACGGTCACAGACCGCTGAGCCCCTTCGACCGTTGGCGATGAACCGACGATCGGATCTGGGCGGACCACTCCCTCTGAGGTGTGAGCCTTGAGCGGAAAGCAGCCCACAAGTGGTGAAGGGCCGGGGGCCGGCCGCCCTTGCGCACGATGTTCCATATGTCATGGACATTCCCTCTTGAACATTCAGGCCTCAGCGATCCGCCATCGCTTCCTCAGGGACAAAGGGGGATTCCCCTGGCTGTTCAGCACGTCTTAGGCCGACGGCTGATGGCTGATGTCTCATCGCTCATCACCGAGAGTCCCCGGCGCCTTGAAAGCGCGCATGGGTGGTCCCACGCAGATCGTTTATAATTGCTACTATCTGGATACAGTTTCACCGCATTGTCACGCACCGTCAGGCGCGTTGTTTGCGTCATCCCTGCCGGAGGATGGAATTGCCGCAGGCACAGGAAGACCCGCAATCTCGCTTTCAACTCCCTCCCGCGCGCGCTCCACGCCTGCGCGTGGCGTTGATTATCGTCGCGGTTGCCGCCCTGGCGGCCGGCGTATACATGCTGCGGTTTCGTCCAGAGCCGGGACCACCGCCGCTCACGTCGACGGAGGTGGACGAACTCGTCGCGCAGGCACTGGCTTCCACCACGCCGCAAGCGGCCTTTTCGGCGCGCGTCTACCAATCCGTCCTCCCCTCCCTGGTGTTGGTCCAAACCCGGGCCGAGGGCGCCGCGGCGAAAGAAACCGGGCTTGGCAGCGGCGTGGTGGTCAACGGCGACGGCGATATTCTCACTGCCCTGCATGTTGTGGAAGGCGCGCAGGGGATCAAGGTGACCTTCATCGACGGGTCGCAGACGACCGCCTCGGTGATATCCGCGCAGCCCGAGATCGACATCGCCGTGATCCATCCGGATCGGCCCCCGGAATTCATCGTGCCTGCCGTCCTCGGGGGTCTAGGCTCGGTTCGCGTGGGCGATGAGGCATATGCTGTCGGCAACCCCTTCGGACTGCCCGGGTCGATGAGCGCGGGCGTGATCTCGGGGTTCGATCGTTCATTTGCGCTCACCAACAGCGGCCGGAGACTATCGGGCATGATTCAGTTCGACGCGGCCGTCAATCCGGGCAACTCGGGCGGCCCGCTGCTGGACCGGAACGGGCAGGTGATCGGCATTGTGATCGGCCTCGCGAATCCCTCCGAGCAAAGCGTGTTCATCGGAATCGGGCTGGCGGTACCGATCTCGGTGGCCGTCGGCGCGGCCGGAGCACCGCCCTATTGAACCCTGGATTGACGACGAGGGCGCCACGATGGGCGCCCTCCGGAGGACCGACATGGACGTGCCACCCACTCAAATTCGAGATAACCCGATGGAGGAAGTGCTCTACGAGGTGAAGAAGGTGATCGTCGGGCAGGACCTGCTGCTCGAGCGCCTGATCGTCGCCCTGCTGGCGCGCGGTCACATTCTCGTGGAGGGTGTGCCGGGCCTGGCGAAGACCATGGCGATCAAGACTTTGGCCCAGGTGATCGGCGGCGAATTCCGCCGCATCCAGTTCACACCGGACCTGGTGCCGGCCGACTTGATCGGCACCCGCATCTACAACCAGAAGACCGCTGAATTCGATACCGCCCTGGGGCCTGTGATGACAAACCTGCTCCTGGCGGATGAGATCAACCGGGCTCCTGCCAAAGTGCAGAGCGCGCTGCTGGAGGTCATGCAGGAGCGCCAAGTTACCATCGGCCGGGAGACCTACATAGCGCCGGATCCTTTCCTGGTGATGGCGACCCAGAATCCGATCGAATCGGAGGGCACATATCCGCTTCCCGAGGCGCAGGTGGACCGTTTCATGCTCAAGGCGCTCGTCAGCTATCCAAGCGCCACAGAGGAATTCGTGATTGTGGAGCGCATGTCGGGTGCCCTGCAGCCGATCCGCAAGGTGATCGGTGCTCAGCGTCTGCTGGCACTGCAGCGTCAGGTCGACCAGGTCTACGTTGATCCGGCGTTGATCGAATACGCAGTTTCCCTTGTAACGGCGACACGGGATCCCGCCCGGACCGGCCGGGAGGACTTGGAACCCTATATTCTCTTCGGCGCCAGCCCGCGCGCCTCCATAAACCTAATTCTGACCGCTCGCGCCCTGGCGTTTCTCCGCGGCCGAGGATATGCGCTGGCGCAGGATATGCGCGACCTGGCCCACGACGTCATCCGCCACCGTCTCGTACTTTCCTATGAGGCGCTCGCCGATAACGTGGAAGCGGACCAACTGCTCGATCGTCTGTTTCAATCGGTGCCCATGCCGGAGATCTTGATCGATGAGCGCAGAATCGCCCTCGGCCCCCGATAGTCTGCTCATCGCGCCCGAGCGCATCCTGGGGCGTATCGACTGGCAGGTGATTCGGCGTCTGGATGGGTTGCTGCAAGGGAACTACCAGACGCTGTTCTACGGCCCAGGATTGGACTTCGCGGATCTGCGGGAATACCAGGCGGAGGACGACATTCGGCACATCGACTGGAATGTCACCGCACGCCTCAACCATCCCTATGTTCGCCAGTTCTATGAGGAGCGCGAGGTGACGGCTTGGTTCCTGCTCGACTTGAGCCCCTCCATGTACTTTGGTTCGCCGGAGCGCTCGAAGCGGAGCGCGCTGATCGACTTGGTGGCGACCCTGGCCAGGCTGTTCACCCGGGGAGGCAATCGGGTCGGCGCCATGCTATACAACCGCGACCTGGAGCGCACCATCCCTCCACTCGGTGGGCGGAATCAGGTCCTGCGGTTGATCCGTGATCTCGCACGGACCAAGGCGCGCGCCGGCTCGGAGACTGACTTGAGGGTGCTGCTTCAGGCCGGACACAACACCTTCAAACGCCGCTCGCTCGTCTTTCTCATCTCTGACTTCTTCAGCCTTCCGGGTTGGGAGAAGCCGCTGGCCTCCCTCAATCGTCGACACGATTTGGTCGCCGTCCGAATCTGGGATCCTCGCGAAGACGAACTGCCCGCAGCCGGCATGGTCTATATGCAGGATGCGGAGACCGGCGAACAACTGTATGTCGATCTCTCCGATCCTGTTTTCCGGCGACGGTTGAAGGAAGCCGTGGCCCGCCGCGAGACTGCGTTGCAGTCCACCTTGAGACGCAACGGCGTGGATCTGTTCGATATCTCCACGCAGGAGGACATGGTGGGCGCCCTCGTGCGGATGGCATCTTTGCGCAAGCGCCGCAAGCGATGAATCCATGACCCGGGATCCTGCCCAGTGTCGATCGGGTTCGAAGACGGGGTGATATGTCTTTCATCTGGCCGAAATTGCTGGTGACCCTCTTGTTGGTCCCGCTGGTGATCTGGATGTACCTGCGCCTGGCCCGCATTCGCCGGGCGTTCCAAGCCAGCCTGGGCTCGCTTGAGCTCTCACGGGCTACATCAGGAAGCGCGATCGCCGCTCGCCGGCGCTTGCCGCCGGCCTTCCAGTTGCTTGGTCTCGCGCTGCTGCTGTTCGGACTGGCGCGCCCGCAGATGACGGTGAAGGTGCCACGCATCGAGGGCACGGTCGTGCTGGCTTTCGACGTCTCCAACAGCATGGCGGCGGACGATTTCAAGCCTACGCGGCTGGAAGCCGCCAAGGCCGCTGCCCGGTCCTTCGTGGCGGGACAGCCTCCCACGGTGCGGATTGGAGTGGTGGCCTTCGGAGGGAGCGGCTTGGTGCTGCAGCCCCCGACGAACGACCAGGCCGCAATTCTGGTCGCCATCGACCGCCTGAGCCCACAGGGCGGCACCTCATTGGGGGAGGGAATTTTCGCTTCTTTGAACGCGATCGCCGGCCAGTCGATGACCATCGAGGCGGCGCAGGACAATGGGGGGGGTGCCTCCCTGCGCATCGATGACTACTCCTCTGCGGTGGCGGTTCTGCTCACCGACGGAGAAAACACCGAGGCGCCGGATCCCCTGGAGATCGCCCAACTGGCGGCAGATGCCGGCGTGCGTGTCTATACCATCGGCGTAGGCAGCCCGGAGGGCGCAGTCCTGGAAGTGGAGGGCTTCAATGTCCTCACCCAGCTCGACGAGACGGCATTGCAGAACATCGCCAGCGTGACGAACGGGACCTATTTCAAGGCGGGGGGCGAAGAGGCGTTGAAGGAGATCTACCATAACCTCGACCTGCAGCTAACGAGCAGGGGGGAGCAGATGGAGATCACCGCTCTGGCCGCCGGGCTGGGGGCCCTGCTGCTGGCCATCGGCGGCGCGTTCTCGCTGTTCTGGTTCGGCAGGGTCCCATAGATCGACGGGGAGCGGAAACTCTGGTCGGGCCCTGCTTCAGAATGAGCAGATGGAAGGTGAGTGAGATCTGATGACGTTGTTGTGGCCTGAGGCGCTGGCGCTTCTGCTGGCGATCCCGCCACTCGTGCTCGCCTATTTGTGGGCCTTACGGCGCAGGCGCCGCTTCGCCGTGCGGTTCTCCAGTCTGTCGCTCATCCGGGAGGCCTTGCCGGAGCGATCGCGCTGGCGCCGCCACCTGCCGGCGGTACTCTTCCTTGCCGGACTTGCCAGCGCGCTCGCCGCGGTCGCCCGGCCGGCGGCGGTGGTCCAGGTGCCCCTGAGCCGCACCACCATCATCCTGGCATTGGACATCTCCCGCAGCATGTGCGCCACCGATGTGGCGCCCAACCGGTTGAGCGTGGCTCAGCAAGCGGCGGCGCAGTTCATCACGCGGCAGGCGGACGGCACGCAGATTGGGATCGTGGCCTTCGCCGACTTGGCGGAGATCGTGGTGACTCCGACAAATGATCGAGAAAGATTGATTCAAGTGGTCCGCGGCCTGCGGACCTCCATCGGCACGGCTATCGGGAGCGCCACATTGAAGAGTATCGACGCCATCGCAGAGGTGAATCCGGCCGTGCCACCCAGCGGGCTGAACATGAGCGGGGATGCCGGGGTGGGTCCGAACGCAGGAGGCGGCTACGAACCAGACATCATCGTGCTGCTCACGGATGGCGCCAACACACGCGGCCCACGGCCGGTGGACGCCGCCCGCCAGGCCGCGGATCGTCGGCTGCGCGTGTACACGATCGGCTTCGGCACCACCGAGTTCAGCGAGATGGTGTGCACCCCAAACCAGTTGGGAGCTGACTCCTTCGGGGGCGGATTCGGATTCGGCGGCCTGGGCGGAGGTGGATTTGTCGGCAGCCGCTGGCGTCAATATCTGCTGCTCGACGAGCCGACCCTGCGCTCGGTCGCCGAGATCACCGGCGGAGGTTACTATCGCGCCGAGAATGCCGACCAACTGCTGGAGGTCTTCCAGGACCTGCCAAAGCGGCTCGATCTGCAGAGTAAGAAGATGGAAATCAGCGTGGCCTTCGTCGCGCTGGGCGCGCTTTTCATGCTATCGGCGCTGGGCCTATCCATGAAATGGCGCCGCATACCGTAAAGGCCATGGGGGCAGGTGATCAGAGGTGATCACGCACCGGCCGGCGCTCACCGATGGTATCGTGACGAGCTTCACCATACACAATACATGTTGTGTATGCCGGGCCGGGGCTTCCCATGCGGCCCATGCAACCCGGCGAGCTAGATCCCGCCCCCCAATCCGTGCCCGCCATCAACATCCCGGCGGCTGAAGTCGCGGCAACTCTGGGCCAAGTCCACCTGCGCGGACTTTCCTGGGCGGTCTCCGGGCGGGGGGCTGCACCCCACCCGCAATCCACACCTCGCCATCAGGATCCCGGCGACTGAAGTCGCGGCAACTCTGGGCCAAGTCCACCTGCGCCGACTTCGCCGGGCGGGCGCTCCGCCGGCAAGCGACTCCCCCTCCCCGCTCGGCAAGGGGGCCGGGGGGGGGGTGGGTCCGGGCCTCACCCCCAATCTGTGCCCGCCATCAACATCCCGGCGGCTGAAGCCGCGGCAACTCTGGGCCAGGCCCACCTGCGTGGACTTCGCCGGGCGGGCGCTCCGCAGCCAAGCGACTCCCCCTCCCCGCTCGGCAAGGGGGCCGGGGGGGGTTGGGTCCGGGCCTCACCCCCAATCTGTGCCCGCGCCTCGTAGCATCGTCATGCCCGGTCGGCGATGCGCCCACCTGCCGGCGATCTGCGCGCCCCACACGGCAGCCTAGAGACGCCCCGGCGGGGCGTCTCTTCAAGTGCGCTGCTAGCCAGCAGGCACCCATTGGGCCACGGGTTCAGGGTGCACGATTGGTCTTGAGGGGCGTTCCAAAAGATGCTGAGAAGACTAATGGTGGGGCAGAATCCCCACCAGAGGCGTCCCAGCCAGCTCTCGTCCCGTTCTTCTTGAAATAGCAGGGCTAGGGTGGGGCGGAATTGAAGAGGAATCACCTATACGAACACTCTTGGGCCCGCCTCTACACAATGCCGTGGCAGCCCCGCTGTGGGAACCATGGCGAGGGCGGGTAGCCCTTGTGGCCGCCCCTACGCCGTGCCTGACTAGCCCCACGGTAGCAATCACCCCTCTATTCCCCTGTGTATCCCCGCTGGGCCGCACGCCGCGCATACCGTCTGGCGCATAGTGCACCACGCACGCAAACCCGGGTAGCAAACCCGGCTTTCTGACGGGTCGCCTGGCCGTTCGGCAGCCAGCAAACCCGCCTAACATGGCAGCTCCCAATCAAATAATCTTGACAAATCGGGTAAGACCTATCATAATATTTGGGAGCCAGCGCAACAGACCGAAAGGGAAAGAGGCCCGGTTGCCGGTCCCGCCGAAGGGGTATCCGACTGGGCGATCCGCTGAACCTCGCACTCCGCTCCGACCCAAAGGCGATGTATGCAAGCTGAAGGCGACACTTCACATCCTCATGCGTTGCTCTCGGAACGAAAAGGGGACGTGGCGCGCCGACGACATCGCCGCCCCTACTCGATGCCGCCCCCACAAACCGGCACATGTCCTGACCGACATTCACACCCTATCCGCTCCATCTCTCCCATCCGGCCATTCACTTCGATGCACGGGCCCGGCCCATCGTGGCATCCCCTCTCAAGCCCCCACTCCAACCGGCAAGTCCGCCGCCGACTCCCTGTTCGATCGCATTCATCCCGTTCAAATCGCGACACTGGGGGCGAGCCCACGAGATCGTTCGACTCTCAGCCAGCAAAGGAGGCGATGCCTAAAGCTAAAGCACCTCACACCGTTGGACGTCACAGACCCGTAGGATGACGAGCCAGAACGAAAGACCATACCATCCCAAAGGAGGTCGCACGATGAACCGCAGAATATGGAAACACCTCCGCCTGCTCTTCGGCGTGGGCCTGATCTTGACGACAGGCTTGTCGGTCATGGGCGCCGCTTCGGGCCAGACGCCCGACGGCGATCCGCCTATCCCACCTTCCGAGTTCTTCCCCGTGAAATGGTTGCCGGCCCCCGAGCAGTTCGATTTCAACAACCAGGTGGGCGCCGGCGGGCCCTTCAGCAAGACCCAGATCGAGCGCTTCCGCTGCGAGAGCTCCGGCGATCCCGCCGCGGCAGTCGACATAAGCTGCAACACGGACGAGTTCGGGCAGAACTTCGCACCCGACAATGAGATCGCCATCGCGGTTGATCCCACTGATCCGGATCACATGGTGGCGGGCTCCAACGACTACTTCTACCGCTTCAACAACGCCACCGGGGCTCGCCAGGCGATCGTGCCCACCGGCTTCTTCACATCCTTCGACGGCGGAGGGACCTGGATCGATGGGCAGATCCCCATGCGCTCCGGCAATGGCGCCGGCGACCCGTCTCCGGCTTTCGACGTCGCCAATAGCATGGTGCTCATGGCCCAGCTCGAGAACGTGGCAGGCCAGGGCGGCTTCTACGTCGCTCAGGGCGACGTCTCCGTCAGCCTCTCCGAGGACGGCGGCCAGACCTGGAGCGAGCCCATGACCGTCTTCAAGGGCCAGGGGGCCGGCATCGGCCCGGCGGCCAACGCCGTATTCTGGGACAAGGAGTGGATCACGGTGGACAACAACCCGGACTCCGCCTTCTACGGCCGAGCATACGTCACCGCAACTCGGTTCGGCAACGGCGTGCTGGGCAGCTACACCGATTCGCCTATCTTCCTGAGCTATTCCGACGACGGCGGGCTGACCTGGACCGAACCAAAAGAGATCTCCGGCAGCAACTCCGATTTTTGCACCTACCAGGAAACCGGGCCGGAGGGCGAGTGCGATGAGGACCAGTTCTCCATCCCCGAAGTGGCCTCCGACGGCACGCTGTATGTGCACTTCGCCAACGGGCAGAACCAGGCGGAGTGGGAAGTGGGCTACGACTTCGATTCGCAGATCATGGTCGTGAAGTCCACAGACGGCGGGGAGACATTCGGCGACCCGGTGCCCGCGGTCCAGCTCGAGGACGGCCTGTCGGACATGCCCTTCTCAGTGATCAACCGCCAAACTGTCTGGGGGCACCAGATCCGTTGGACGGCCATCGGCAATATCACCGCCGATCCGACCGATCCCGACCACGTCACCATCGTCTTCGCGGATCGGGGGACGGCAAACGGGAATGCCGAAGAGGGCTGCTTCCTCACGGATACGGGCGGCTTATTCACCGGCGAGGCGCCGAACTATGATCCCTGCAACGCTGGGCCCGGATCGGACACCGATGTCTACAAGGTTGAATCCACCGATGGCGGCGAGACATGGGGGGCGCGGACGTTCGTGGAGGACACGGGCGGCGCCGCCTGGTTCCCCTGGGCGGACTACAAGTCGGACGGCACCCTGGTGGTGGCCTGGGATCAGGACGATGGCCCGGCGCCCGCCGACAACTTCAGCCACGTGCTGAAAGTGGGCGGGCCATCCGCCGTCTCTCTCGGCCCGACCGAGCACCCTGACCTCTCACTCACCCACTGGGCCGGGCAGTACGTGGCCGAAGACGAATGGCCGGCGATCTGCGGGCCGGCCGGCTCATCAACTGAAGGGAAGGGATGCAATATCTTCCACGGCGACTACACCGGCCTGGCCGTCGGGCCGGACGACAGCATCAATGTGGTATGGACCGGGCTGAACGCCTTCGAGACCTCCCCGCAGATCGACTTCTACACCGGCGACCCATGGCAGGGCTACCGGCAGGACGCCATGTTCGCCCGGCGCTAGAACGGACGTCTCGACCCCGGCCCTCCCTATGGAGGAACGGCAGAACATGTCAAGGGCGGGGCCTGTCCCCCCGCCCTTCTTGCCGCTCGACCGTCACGCTCCGACAGCGCGCCCACAATGGAGATCCCCCTGCCCAGCGGTGGGGCCCGTCGATGGGGGTCCGGCGCCAATCGCAGTCGCGCCCCGAGATCACCCCGACGACGACCATATACTTCCAATCCCCCTAGAGTTCGTAGGGATGTTGTATGCAACATCTACACGATGCCCGAAGGCACAAAGGGCCCCCATGGTGAGACGCAATAGGCCTCCCCGCAGGTGGCCGGCCGCATGCGCGCCGATACGCCAGCCATCTGCTCGCCATGCACGGCAGCGTAGAGACGCCCCGGCGGGGCGTCTTCAAGCGGCGAGCTGGACCCCGCCCTCAACCCTCCCCGAGTTGGGGAGGGGCGCTATTCTCATGAGGGAGCTCTGAGCACCTTGTGAGATAGCCGCGGATTTCGCCCGAATCCCTACCGCAACCTCTGGTCGAGACCGAGGGCAGCACTGCGGAGCCAAGCGACTCCCCCTTCCCGCTCGGCAAGGGCGCCGGGGGGTTGGGTCCGAAGTCCCGCGCCCGGGCGAGCACGGCTGGCCGCGAGGCCTGCCCCCACGCCGTGCCTGACTCGCCCCGCGGCGGCGCGCGCACCTCTATTCCCTTGGGTACTGCTCAGAGCCACACGCCGCGCAAATCGTATGGCGCATGGCGCACCGCGCTTGTAGGCAGGGTTTGCCACCCGGCTGCCTCGACAATCCTCCGGGGACCTCCGGCCGCGACCGCGCCGTCGATTGTCACTCCGAGGTCACGGGCCGAGGAGTCTACCCGACGAAACTCCGTTTCATCCTGGAAAGCGAGGAATAGGGCGGAAGGAGATTCCTCGTCGCCTTCGGCTCCTCGGAATGACTCCAACGCGAGGCGCTGGGAAGTTCCAGCAGGCCCGGCAGTTCCTGCCAACTTTCGCCGCCGCCCCCGAAGCGCGAGAGGGTGCCGGGCTCGGCCCCAACGGAGACCACACCCGGGCCTGCCTCAGCCACGTTCTGCGCGGCAACCGCGGTGATCTCTGGGTGCGGGATCCCCGTGCCCGCAGGTTACCAACCCCGGTCGACGTCTTCCCTGCGCCGCAACCCGTCGGTCAGGGTCCCGATATACATCCGGCGGATGTCCGCCGGGTCAACGGCGACGCATCCCGGCTCGCTCCCCTCCAGACGGATCTCCAGCGGCCCTTCGGAACCGGACCGTAGGATAAGCAGGGTGGTGTGAGTGGTTATTGCGAAACCCATCATCGGTTGGACCCCCTTCTCCAGGACAGCTCATCCCCCCGGGGGGGCGACGACCGGCGGTGCAGGGATTTGCTGGTCCGTGGCCAACTCCTCCGGGAACCTTGCCACCGGGAGGATTCGAGGAGCACGGAAATCGATGCTCCCCGGCGGAACGTGTGAGGCGGGCTGGAATACCTGTCGATCATCATGCTCACCAGGGAAGGGGGAGTTCTCCGCCGATGTCAGCCCGAACAGTCGGTTCTGGCGTAGAATCAAGAAACGGAAAGGAGCGCATCATGGCCACTGTCCAGGTCCGCTATATCGTGAACGACGTCGAGGCCGCCATTTCGTTCTACCGGGACCAGTTGGGCTTCCAGCTCGTGATGCACCCCGCGCCCCCGTTCGCTATGCTTTCGCGCGGCGGCCTGCGCCTGGTCCTGAGCGCGCCTAACCCGGCGGGCGGAGGAGGCCAGCCGATGCCCGACGGCACCGCCCAGGAACCGGGCGGTTGGAACCGGTTTGCGGTCGAGGTGAGCGACATCGCCGCCACCGTCGAGGAGCTGCGTCAGGCAGGAGCGAGCTTTCGGAATGAGGTCGTCACCGGTGTCGGTGGCAAGCAGATCATCGTGGAGGATCCTTCCGGCAACCCCGTGGAGCTGTTCCAGCCGCTCATCCCCGAGGCGCAACTTGCATCGGCACCGGGCCAAGGAAGTCAAGAAAGCGCGATCTGACCGATCTGGCCTGGGACCAGTGGAGTTGCTTGGCTGCGACCCGGAAGGTGCGCGATATCTTGCACAGCCGGAGGTGTTCAGCTGTCACGAGCCGGCTGCCACGAAGGTGCCAGCCAGCTTTTCGCCAGGCTCAGGCCGGGCGCCCGGAGCAAGCGCTGTTCCAAGGACGCAAGGGAGACCACATATAGGTGCTCGCCGACGGGCGAGTCCGCCCCGATGAGCAGGAAATCTCCGCCCGGGGAGAAAACCGCGGCCTCCACCCACGTTCCGGAGTACACCTGATCCAGACCGCCTCCCGAGATCCCTGCCAGATACAGGTCGTGCCCAGGCCCATCATCCGGCATCGACTCGTGTCCGAAAACGAGCTGCTGGCCCCCTGATGACCAGATCACCGGGAAGAGGCCGCCGCCCTGGAAGGTGGCAATCTCCTGCACCAGATTCCCCTGGCTGTCCAGCAACCGCAATGCGATAGCCCTTTCGCCATAGCCCACCGCGGCGACGCGTTCGCCGTCCGGCGCGGGGAATAGGGCGGCGTTTTCCAGCCATCCCGAAGCGAGCTCCCGCGAGCGCTCTTTGTCGATGTCCAGCGCAAAGACGACCCCCGGACCCAACCCGCCGTTGGGCCCCTGCGGGCGCAGCAGGGCCTCCTCCCCGAGCCATCCGTCGAGGAGATAAGGCGAGTCCTCCTGCGGCAAGTATTGGACGCTGAGATTGCGCAGATCGCTTCCGTCGGGCCGGATGGCATATATCGCCTCACCACCTTCTCCATCCTGCACTCGAAAGGTGATCCATTCACCGTCCGGGGACCAGACCGGCGGGTCGATGAATGGGAACTCCGCCACCGTGGTCCAGGAATCGGCCCCGGGATCGTAAAGGTGCAAACCGGCCCGATTTCCATCTTCTTGGACCGGATAGGCGAAAGCGGCCAGGTTCCCCTCCGGGGACCAGACCAGGGGTGTCAGGGTGAACTGCAAATTGAACGGGATGGGGACAATCTCCGGCTCGGGGCAGGCGCGCCTCCCCGTGGCGCAAGACCCGGGCAGGCGCACCAACTCAACCGCTGGCGCCGGATAGCCCTGATCCATGATGAAGAAATAGACCTCGCCTTCCGGGTCCTGGTCCTGGTTTTCAAATGGAACCGTCGCGGGCGCGTCCACCGGGTTGCCGTTTGCGTCCGAGAATCGCGGCACGGTCGTTGGGCTTAAGATGAATACGCCGGGAGGGAAGGTGATGTCGTAAGCGATCTTCTCGACGATGTGCTCACTCTCCATCGTCTCGCCGCCCTGTTTTCCGAAGTGCTGCCAGCGCAGGATCAGGCCCGTTTGAACATCGATCCAGAAGCGATCGACGCGGCCGGCGCCTTCTCGCGACCAGTCCACCACCAATGAGTCGCGCCCGGCCACGGTATCCAGATCCACCGCTGCGTAGGTCCCCCCGCGCTGGGCCAGACCGCCTGGGAAAATCAGGTCCCCTGTCGCCGGCCCGAGGGCCATTCGCATGGGCTCCATGACGACGGCATCGCCTGGAGGCTCCGGAGGGAGCTCGAAGCCCGGCAGATCGGACCGACGCGCCTCACCAGTGACCAAATCCATCTCCAGCAGCCCTGTGCCGTCGGCTACTCTCAGGTGGGTCGGCTCACCATCACGCGGACCGAAGATCTCTCGGAACTTCCCCCCGGGTTGATCCACCCATACCTGATGGCGATATTGCTGAAGGCCTTCGCTCGATCCTTCGGGAGGGTAATAGGTCACCTCGATATCCGCCCATACCCTGCGCCAAGTCTGGGCGCTTTGGGCCAGTTTCGCCTCTATCTCTCCGGCAACCGATCCGGCCCCCAGGGCAGCCGCCCCGGGTTCGAGCTCGACAACACGAGTGGCCAAAGAAGCCCGTTCGGTCTCAATCGACGCAGCCGTGGCGCTCGCCGGGATGTCCGGTGTCGCCGTGCGCTCGATGCCGGCATCCATCTGGCCGCAAGCCCCCAGAGTCAAGCCACCCAACAACGCTGCGACCATTGTGACGAGGGGCAACCGGGGAAAGTGCGACTGATTCATATGGGGGCCCTCCCGGACCCATATCGCCGATAGGGCGTATGATCGGATTCTAGCCCCTACGATTGACCTTATGGTAGCGAGCATGTCGCGGAACTGACACCCCGCGTTACGGAATTGTGATCCCCGTGCTGGATGGCGCGGGGGCCTAATTCCTGCTAGGACGTTTTGCGCGGCGGGACACATTTTTGAGAAGGATCACGGCCATGACCAAATTCAGCAGGGTGATCGTCAGGAAAGGAACCATAATCCCCATGCTTTCCGCCACGCCCCGCAGCGCCATCACGACCGACATCGTGCTCACCGCCAATCCCATGGTGACGAACTTCAGGATGGCCACCGACGCGAGCAAATATCCCCAGCTGCTGCGGCGCAGGAGCAGTACCCCCGCAAGCACGGTCAGGGGAACCAGCAGGCCCAGATCCATGGCCTGAATGACCAGCGTTGTTGTACTCTCCAGAGCTGGCGTTTGGCCCTCCAGCAGCGGTGGAACGATGCGCCCCATCCAGGCCAGAAACAGGAAGCCACCCACGAGAAAGAGCAGCCCCGCGATCCAGCCGCGCGGAAGTCCATCGGAGAACCGCGCCGGCAACTCAAGAAGGTCAAAGGACATCATGCTCAGGATGAAGGCGCACAGAGAAAATGTCAACAGGACTACATAAGCCTCCTTTCCTTTTGGGCGGAGCACCCTTCGCTCGCCCGTATGCTCCATTCGCTACCCGCTCAGCGCGACCACTCCCACGATCCCTAAGTTGATCAACAGGCCCAGTAGACCCTTCTGCACGAGCATGCCGGATCCGCCATCCCAGAACAGCAGAATGACCACGGCGGAGAAGCCGGCCGAAATCATCAGCAGGGATTGCGCCCAACCCGCCTGTGTGATCATGCCCACGTCGCTGGCCACCAACGCCGACCCCGCCACAAGATACAGGGCCGAGGCAAGCGGCCGGGTGAGCGGCTCTCCCACGAACCTGGAGAACACCCACGACCGTGTACAAGACGGGGGCGCCCACTCCGAACGCCGCCAGAGTTACGGGGCCAAACGCGATGAAGTTCGCCGCCAGCAGGTTGGTCGTGAAGACCTGGAAAGCCGTATACAGACCGGCCACCACCATGGCATAAGACCCGGAGGCAACCCAGACATCCGCGCTTGGCAACCACCGTATATCCATGAGGATTGCATGAATTCTCCGATCCGGCCCAGTATGCGTGTCTGCAATGGCGTTCATGACAAGCCTCCTTCGTATTGTGCCATCATCATCCCACTGGGATTCCGGCCTGTCCTCGATGAGATGGGAGGTCCGCCACCTGACCACCCGACCAGTCCGGGGACGAGGTGCGCGATGGGCGACAAGCCATACGCGCCCCACCGCGCATGATCCACTATGCATGGCGCATAGCATATAGCATGGAAAGACCGGCGGCATGAACGCCGTCAGTTTCTTTTCGCCCCCATCCCCGCAAGAGATTGCGGCGTCTGATCGCCACGATGTCCTCTTGTGACAGCCCCCAGGGAGCGCGATGCGCATGGTTTTTTCCCGGGCAGTTCCACCCAATTTCCAGACGCCGAAACGCATCCCCCAGTAGCGTAGAGACGCCCCGGCGGGGCGTCTGCACATGCCGCACTGCGGACCCCCGCCTATGCGACGCCGTCATCTCCTCTCTGCCCGCATTCGCCAGTCTCTTTCGCCTCGATCGATGAAAGCGCCTCCGCAAGCCGAGCCGGTGAATCCACCTTGCTCACGAAGAGGTCGGCTCCCGCCGCATGTGCAGCCAGCCGGGCCTCCGGCCTCCCGCTGAGCACCAGAACCACGAGCCGGGGGAATTCCGCCTTTATCGCTCTGACGGCGGCCGAAGGGTCTCGGGCCGGCAGCTCCCACTCCAGCAACAACAGATCCGGTCGTGTCTCTCGGATTGCGGTGTGCAGTTCCTCCGCCATGGCTGTCTCGCCGACCACGGTCATGCCAATATCCTGCTCGACCAGCAGCTTCACCGCCCTTCGAATCTTGGCCTTCTTATCCGCCAACAAGACGCGCATTCACATCGCTCGCAAGAATGTGTTCATTTCAACGGCTGCTCTCCACCGGAGGGCGGTGATCAGCCCCCCGGCGTTTTCAGCATATTCGGGGGTCTGCACGAGTGCACTCGGCGCTCGGTGAGATCGGAACTGGCCGATTGGAGAGACTTCCCCCTGGCCACCTGGGCAATGGCGGTAGCTCTCGAGACGGGAGCTACCGCTCCCAGGAATACAAGACTCCCTCACCGCACAACGCGGCCAGGGAGTCGCTCCGCGATCTTCTTGCGAAATCCATCGCTTGTGGAAGTTTCAATCGAGCAAGTCGTGCTTGAGCGCCTGTGCAACCGCCTCCGTTCGGCTGGCGACATCCATCTTGGATAGGATACTGCTGACATGGAATTTCACTGTCGACCGGCTCACCACCAGCCGATCCGCGATCTCCGGATTGGTCATGCCGTCGACCATCAGCCGGAGCACTTCACGCTCCCGCTCCGTGAGGTCATGTCCGTACGGCGGTGGGCTGGTTTGGGCACGGATGAGCGCTTGAGCGGCTTCGGGAGCGAGCGTGGGCTTTCCCTCGTGGGCTGCGCGTATGGCTTCCGCCAGCTTTCCGGCGGTGACGTTCTTCAATAGATAGCCAATGGCGCCTGCTTCCAACGCACCACGCACCAACTCGTCCTCTTTGAAACTGGTAAGGGCGATCACTTGCGTTTCCGGGTGCCGCTCGCGGATGTGTTCGGTCGCTTCCGCTCCGTTCATCCCCGGCATGACCAAGTCCATCAGAACTACATCTGGCCCCAGGCGATCGCACATGGCGATCGCCGTCTCCCCGCTGGGAGCTTCGCCGGCCATCTCCAGATCCTCGAAGGCATATAGGAATCCTCCTAGACCCTTACGCACCACAGCGTGGTCGTCGACGATCAATACGCGTATCGGCTTTTCAGCCATCCACCCACCTCCCGTCCCCCGCAGATTTCCAATGAAGCCTGACTTCCGTCCCCTTTCCGGGCTGGCTCCTGACCTCCAGGTCTGCCCCGATTTCATCAGCCCGCTCTTTCATGATATCCAATCCCAGACGATTCGCCCCCACCGAGTCGACAGTGAAGCCTTTCCCGTTATCCCGGACGGACAGGGTCATGCCCGCGTCTTGATCGCACACCAGCTTGACGGCCACCTCCGTCGCTTCAGCGTGTTTGGCGACGTTATTGAACGCCTCTTGGGCGATGCGATAGATCGCGACCCGGACGTCCTGGGGGAGCGGGCAGGATCCTTCGGCGTGATAATCCACTTCCACACCCACCCGGCTGGTGAGCGCTTCGCTCAACTGCGAGAGCAAATCGCTTAGATTCATCTCCGTGAGCGTCGCCGGCCGAAGCTCCAGCAACAGCGTCCGCATCTCCGCCAAGGCCCCTCGGGTGAGTTGGCGCAGGTCCTCCAACCGGCGCCTCCCCTCCCCCTGATCACGTTCCCAAATCCTGGGGATGACCTCGGCGATGATAGAGGCCGAGAACAGGGTTTGCGTCACGGCGTCGTGCAGATCTCGGGCCAACCGTCCGCGCTCCTCTGCGACGGCCAGCTCTTGGGAGCGATCATACAGGCGAGCGTTCTCGATCGCCAGCGCCGCGCGTTGCGCAAGGGAAGTGAAGAGCCTGACTTCGTCCTCCGGAAACTGCCGCGGTTCCAGGTAGTTCAGGTTGAACACGCCGAAGAAGTGATCCCCGATCTCGATGGGGATATGTATGAAGGCGCGGATACCCTCAGGGTCAGTCACATATCGCGCGACCCTGTCATCGGCATGCGTATCCTCGACCAACACGGGTTGGCGCTCCGAGATGACGCGGCTCACAGCCCCCTCACCAGGATGGAACGTCATCCGCGCCATTGTCTCCTGACTGAAACCGCGGGCTGCACGCACCTTGAGGGCGCCTTCCTCCTCGTCCCACACCATGATCGAACTCTTGTCCGCTTTCAAGATATCGACCGATACGCCCACCAGCGAACCCAAGACGCCGTCCAGATCGAGATGGCGATGCAGCTCCGCGTCCGCCTGGTACACGCTTTCGAGTTCGCGCAGTTTCTGCTCCAAACGCTCGAACAGCCTCGCGTTTTCAATGGCAACTGCAGCCGTGCTGGCGATACCCCACGCCAGATCGATCTCCTCCGGCGCGAATTCGTGGCCGGGCGTCTCCGTCCCCAAGATGGCGATCGCCACGACCCTGCCTTTGCTCACCAGGGGAATCTCGAGTATGGACCGGAGGCCCGATTGTCCTGCCAGAACCTCATCGCCTGTGACGCTCACCGCCGGGCGACCGGTGGCGATGACGCGCCGCGTGAGACGATCCTTATCGGGATCCACCGACTTTGGCAGCCCCATGACTGCCCCACCATCCTCGAAGACTTCACGGCCCCCTGCCGGATGGAACAGCCTGCTCCCTTCATCCATCAGGAATAGCCCGCAGTTGCGTACTCCCGCTGCCTCCGCCAGCGACTCGGCGATTTCCTCCAAGACTTGCTCCAACTCGAGCGAACCGCTGGCGCCTTGCACCGCGTCCAACAGCATGGACAACTCATGCGTACGCGCCGCCACCTTCCGCTCCAGATCCCCTTGCGCCTCTCTGAGCTGCACCGCGACTCGGTTGAACTGCGTGGCCAACTGACCCAATTCCCCTCCGGCATCCGCCGCCGCTGGTTGCGCATACTCCCCCCTGGCGATGTTTTCGGCGGCCTCGACGAGTTCAACGATAGGGCGAGTGATCGCCCGCACACCAATCGAGACAATCGCTCCCGGAACCAACACCCCCAGGACCAAAAGCACGACCATCAGAAGCTCGCGGCTGCGTATCGGCGCCACTACCTGCGACCAGTCCTTCTCGACGATCAGCCCCCAGTCGGTCCCGGGGACCGGTGCATAGGAGGCGAGCACATCTTCCCTTCGCTCATCTATCGTCCTGGACGCACCAGCCTCCCCTTCCAGGGCCAGGCGGACGACGGTGCGATTTCCCACATCGGAGAGAATGCGCTCCGGATCGCTGTGAAATAGGACTCGGCCTTGACCATCGACGAGGTAGGCGCGCCCCTCCCCACCGGCCCGGAGCTTCAAAATGTCGCCATAAAAGGCGCTCACAGCCGTCTCGCCCAGACGGAACATCCCGACCAGCACGCCACTGGTGGCCTCGCCCTCACCCCGGATTGGCACACCTATCGCGATGACTTCGGCTCCCAGGGGTCCATCGTCCACCGCGTCGGTGACTACTGGCTGGACAGTGCGAACGAGGCCGCGAAAGTAGGGCCGATCAGACAGATCCACGCCCCGCAGATCGGCCCGCCCGGGTTGCGCGGCGATGAACGAGCCATCGGCATCCAGGGCCAGCGCGCCGCCATCGAAGACCACCAGCCGATTCGCCTGCTCCTTCAGCGCCCCCTCCCACTGGTCCGATCCCAATTCTCCGAGACGAGCCGCGCGAGCGATCCCCTGCAGCGTTTCTGCATCGTCTTCCAATTCCGATGAGAGCTGACCGGCCGCGTAATGGGCAAGGGCCTTGTTCTGCTCCACCGCCAGGTCCTCCGCCGCTTGAAGGTAGAAGCTGAAAGCGGCCCCGGCGACCGCGGCCAGTATCAGAGCCGTCGGGAGGAATGACCACCACATGATGCGCGCGCCCAGACCACCTGTGCGCATCCGAGCAAATGGGGCCTTGAGCCGCTCCCAAACGACCTGCGGATTCACGCCCGCCTCGCCTAGTCCCCGCCCTGCTGGGCGGAAGTGATCTCCGCAGAGACGGTCTCCATGTAGGACACCGGTTTCACTCCGAGCACCAATATTTCATCCCATGCGTCATACGCCAGCGCTGTTGCGGCGGTCATGTTAGCGAAGATCTCTGCGGTCACGGAATAGCCCTCGTTGTGTCCCGCGGCAAAGGCCTGGATATCCATCTGCCCCGCTTTCTCCGGGAACGCATCCCGAACGAGGCGCACCCATTCCTCCACCAACGAACGGCGCGCCGGCTGGAGCAGATTGGCGCTGGCCATGGCCCGTCCATATTCTGGGCTGATCAGGAATTTCATCAACTCCCACGCCTCATCGGGGTGGTTCGTCCCTGCGTAGATCCCAAATCCATCCGTGGTCGCAATCGTCACCCGTCTCGCAGGGCCGCGAGGAAAGGGGGCCACCCCGATCCGGAAATCCGCACCCGACAGGACTGCCTTCAAGGCCCATGAGCCGTCCTCCGACATCGCGATTCTCCCTTCCGCAAAGGCATCCGGGAGTGGCATGTTCCCCAAATCGAGGCGCGTTGCCAGTGCATGGTCATCGAGGATCCTGGCCCGCAGCCACTCGAGCGCTCCCAGCGCCTCCGGATCCGCCATCCGGCTGACGGTGGGATCCCGAGGGTCCACCAAGTGACCGCCCCAAGCATTGACGTGCACCTGCACCCGATCCCACGACACATCGATGGCGCTGCCCCATTGATCAACCTCCCCGTCCCCATCCCGATCATCGGCCAGGGAGCGCATGGCCCCCGCGTAGTCATCGTGATCCCAAGAACCATCCGGATATTCGACCTTATATTCGTCGAACAGGTCCTTGTTGTAGTATAGGGCCAGCGCCCCGTGATACTTCGGCAGCCCGAATTGCAGCCCCCCCTCCGTAGATAGGGCCGCGTACTGTGCCGGATCCCAGTCATCGATGGTCGCGGCATCCAGGTCCGCCTCCACATACGGCCTGAGATCGAGTACATACCCCTCCTGCGCCCAGGCGGGGAAGTGGGTGCAGCATCCCTGAAACACATCCGGGGCGGTGCCGGCCCGCAGATCTTGGGTCATTTGCTCGACGAATTGCTCGGGATCAGGGGTGTAGAAGACCCGGATGTCCGGGTGTCCCGCATGGAATTCCGCCAACATGGCCTGGGCCATGGGCGGAAACCATTCGGTGCGCCAGTCCTGATACACAAGCTGCACCGGCTCGCCCCCCGGCGTCGATCCGCGGTTCGGATCGCAGCCACTGATCACGAGTCCAGCCGCGGCTGCAGCGGTCGCGCGGATGAACCCGCGCCTGCCGATCCGCCCGCCTCCACTCTCCGGCGCCCGAGGTCTGGATGGGCGATGGACATCCACTATGTGCCGCAGGCCCTCTTCTTCTCGCTCCATCATTCGCCTTCCCGCTGCCCTTCCGCTCCACCCGCCAGGAGATCTCGATCGGCCCCCGGGTTGCCGGTGTGGGGATTCCCCACCCGATATAAGCACATCTCCTACGCGGCGGAAGGTGCCAAATGCAGCCACTGCGTCGCCGGGATTCTCCGATGCGTTATACCCTTGCGGAAGGGGGCGTTCACGCCTTTCTTCCGAACCACCGGTGCCTCGATTGTACCCTTGCTCTGCGAGCTTGGGCTTGTCGCCACATCCTCTGGGGGCCCGCGGCCACGACTGTTCTCGAGCTGGAGAGCGTCGCCGGCCTATACAGCAGAACGATCAGCACAGCCCAGACCATCACGAGGGTGCTGATTACGGCCGCGCTGGGGCCCGTCTTGCAGAGGCTGCAGGCGGTCGCATAATTGTAGGTCCCGTGCCATAGGATGGTCATCAGAACGCTGCCACCGGTGCTGTTGAATATCCAGGTGAAGGTGATCGCGCCGGCCAGCAGCCCGATTAGGAAACCCGGCAGGATGTTCAGGGTGTACATATAGAAGAATACCGGCAGGTGCCAAAGCGCCCAGAGCATCCATAGGATTACCGTGGCGGAGAGCGCGCTACGGCGCTGCTGCAGGCGAGGAAGGGCGAAGCCGCGCCAGCCCGTCTCCTCCCCCAGCCCGAAGGTTAGAATCCAAAGGGGCAAGGTTCCCAGGCCGATGGCGGGAAAATGGTCAATCCGGCCGAAGTCGTCGATGCCCAGAGTGGCGCCTTGGACCATCCACAACCCCGCTGAGATCAGGAGCAGGGCGATAAGCGGCGAGAGAGCGACCAGCCACCAAATCCAGCGGGTACGCCACTTGGTCACTTTGCCGATCAGCGCCCGCATGCCCTCGCCCCCTGACGTGCGCCAGGTTACGAGTGCCGCCGCCAGCAAAGGCCCATATCCGCTGAGGTAATGCAGGCTGAAGGGTATCCGGGTATTCAACGCGCCTATGGCCTGCAGCGCCAACGGAATCTGGACGCTCCAAGAGAATAGGTAAGCGAGGAGAAAGTAGCCCATCAAGGGATATCTTCTGAGCCAGCTTGCTCGACTGTTGTTCATCTTCATTCTCCTTGATATTGACCCGACCGCTTCGTGTGAGAAGGTGACCAGATTCAGCGCCAGGATGGTGCCGGTCAACTCGAACCAGCCCAGGCGAAACCTGGTGGCATCCGGGGAGACAGGGAACATCGCGCGCTCGGCCGACGCCTCGACGACCGGGTAGAGCATACTGATCAAGACCTCGCACCGAATCCGGTCAGTCCGGTCCTTCCTCCCATCAGAGATCATTCCCCTTCGGGGACCCGGGGTCACCCCTCGACTGACCAAATCTGCCCGATGCCATATAGGCCATCTCCATATGGCCCATCTGGCCAGGTGCTTCTGGATGATCAGTGGCGATAGGGGGAGATCGGAATCGGAGAACTCTCCAGGGTGCGTCAGATCCTGTCATGGATCCACTCTTGCGATGCGATCGGCCTCGACCGTGAAGCCGCTATCAGCAGACTGCGGCCCGTTCTCTACGCTGGGTACCGCGGGCTTGGGACCCTGGCCCAGGGTTTGTCTTCATTCGATAAGCTTGTGCTTGACCGCCAGGGCGACCGCCTCGGTGCGGCTGGAGGTTTCGAGCTTGGAGAGGATGCTGCCGACGTGGTGTTTGGCGGTCGAGGGGCTGATCACCAGTCGTTCCGCAATCTCCGGGTTGGTCAGACCTTCGATCATCAGGCCCAATACCTCACGCTCTCGGGCGGTCAGATCGTGCCCTAGTTCCGGCGGTCTTGTCGTTGCGCGCATCAGCGCCTGCGCCGCCTCCGGGGCCAACGTGGGCTCGCCTCTGTAGGCACGGCGTATCGCCTCCGCAAGCTCTCCGGCGGTGACGTTCTTGAGCAGATATCCGATAGCCCCAGCCCGAATTGCCCTCTGCACCAAATCTTCTTCCTTGAAGCTCGTCAGCGCGATGACCTGGATCTGGGGGAAGGCATCGTGGATGGCCTGGGTGGCCTCGGCGCCATCCATCCCCTCCATGACCAGATCCATGAGCACTACATCGGGTTTCGCCCGTTCACAGACGCGGAGCGCCTCCTCCCCGTCGGAGGCTTCCCCGGCGAGTTCCAAGTCGTCGAAGGCGAGAAGGAAGCCTGCCAACCCGCTGCGCACTACCACGTGGTCGTCGACCAGCACCACACGAATCTTCCGTCGCTCTTCCTTGGTCACTTCAATCCCATGCCTTCACAGTCCACCTCTTTGAGCTGTTCGGAGAATTGCATGCCCCGCCTCAGGGGCGTGATTCTACGCTGAAACCGCATTGGCGGATAGCCTCTTCCATGTCTGGGTGTGTTCCATTTCATGCGGCGTCGATCGCATTCGGGAGATGGGGTCCCACCAAATTCCTCTACTCCGCCCCACCAAGCGCATTCGGGCCCTCACGCCCGCGCCGGCCGTCGACCCCGGGCGCTGCCCCGGGGCGGCTTTCTGCCCCGACTCCACACGCTGATAGCTTTTGCACCAAAGCCGGCATGGGGGGAGCGGTCTGACGAAACGGGCGGTGGAGAAGGGCCAGGAGGTGTGGTTGGTGGGCCATGCCGCCTGTGCTACCATACGTGTGAATCGCACAGAGTCAGGCGCAGCCATTCCGTCCAATCCCATGATCGAAATCACGCGTCTTCAGAAGATCATTGACCAGCGCACGGCCTTGGACATCCCGGAACTCAAGATCGCAGACGGGGAGGTCGTGGGCGTGGTGGGCCCGGCAGCGAGTGGAAATGAAGTCCTGCTCGAACTCCTCATCGGGAGGGCCCAACCCTCCGCAGGGAAAGTGCGGATCGCGGGCCTGGATCCCCGTGCAGAAGCAGAGCGGTTCGCCCGGCACGTCGGGGTCCTGTTTTACGAGGACGGCTTGTACCCTGGGCTCTCTCCCAAGGGGAACCTGCGATTCTTCTGCCAAGTCCAGGGCTTGCCGGGGGCGCGTGCAGACGAGGTCCTCGAGGAGATCGGCATGGCCGACCGTGCGGGGACCAGGCTGGATCGGCTCCCGCCAAGCCTGCATCGCCGTCTGGCCTTCGGACGGACGATATTGCACCACCCCAGCGACCTGATTCTGGTCGACCCCATGGCTCGGTGTGACCAATCCACCCTTGTGATCCTCTCCGGCCTCATCCGCTTCCAGGCTGAGCAGCAGAAGGCCGTGCTCATATTGGCGGACGATGCGGCTCACCTCGAGGGGGCCTGTGACCTCATATTCCACATCTCGGGTGGCCGAATCTCCGCCTCGCACCAATGGGGCGGAGGCCCCTCCATCGCCGAGGCCTTCCGGATCCCGGTCCGCCTCGAAGGCAGCGTCGCCCTGGTGAACCCATCCGAGGTGCTCTTTGCTGAGGCGGAAGAAGGAAGGGCCGTCCTTGTGACCAACCATGCTCGGATGCCAACCCAATTCACCCTCTCAGAGCTGGAGGAGCGCTTGGGACGCAGCGGCTTCTTCCGCGCCCATCGCGGCTACCTGGTCAATTTGCAGCACGTCAAAGAGGTCATCCCCTTCACCCGCAACAGCTACAGTCTGCGTGTCGACAATGCGGATGGCACTCTGATCCCACTGAGCCGCAGGGCTGCGACCGAGCTGCGCGAACTACTCGGGTTCTGAGGGGCCAATTCCATCAAGTACGGGCGCACGGTCGTGCGCCCCCACGCGAATTCACAGATGGATCGCAGATGACCTTGAACGACCAGTGGACGGCCTGCGGCGATCGAGGTGCCGCTCATCTGCCCTATTAGGCCGAAAGTTGGGCGCGCGAGGAGGACCTACAAAACGAGCCCGGGCGTAGGCGCGCGAGGAACACGAAGGGGCATGGGAGCCCCTGCTCATTGTTATTGGGATTCGCCGGATTCCCACACTCGGGCTTTGGCGCGCAGCCGAATCTCTGTCACTCCGAAGGCCGACAGGCCGAGGAGCCTCCCCTCCCAAACCCTCTGACAGCGATCGTGGCAAGCCACCTAGGGGAAGGAGATTCCTCGTCGGCTTGCGCCTCCTCGGAATGACTTTACCCGGCGGGCACCGGGGGTCAAGCACAACACCATCGCAGTCCCGCATATTGGATTGCGGAGCTATACGTGGGGGCGTGGGCCGTAGGGACTTGGGACGGTTATCTGCACGCGAGGCTCACGTTTGGCAGAAGCTCCAGGGACCTCCCTCCCGCCTCCTGCTTTCCACCTCCGTTCAGCCCGCTTTTGCCTCCGTTCAGCCCAACTTTGTTGCGGGGACTGCGTTCAGTCATGTATTGTGGGCACAGGCGCGCCGAGCCAATCGGGGGCCCAGAAGGAGCGGACCATGAAAGTCATTCAAGCCACGAATCTGACGCGTGGCTTCAACGGCCGGCCGGCTGTGGATCACATCAGCTTCGGAGTCGAGGTTGGAGAGGTCTTTGGCTTCCTGGGGCCCAATGGGGCCGGCAAGACGACCACCGTCCGCATGTTGACCGGCCAGCTCAATCCGACCGCAGGCCGAGCACGAGTAGTGGGCTGCGACGTGGTCGAAGACCGGGGAATCCTGAAGCCTCAAATCGGCGTGGTGTGGGAGCATCAGAATCTATACGAGCGCTTGACGGCCAGGGACAACCTCCTTTTTGCCGCTCGCCTGTATGGAGTCGACCGAGGACGAATCGATGAGGTGCTTGGCTTTGTGGGCCTTGCGGAGCGAGCGAGCGACCGCTTGAAGGAGTACTCCAACGGAATGAAGCAGCGCCTTCTCGTCGCCAGGGCCTTGCTCCATGGGCCGCGCGTGCTGTTCCTGGATGAGCCCACGCGCGGGCTCGACCCACGCGTGGCGCGCGATATCCGGGGCTTAGTTCCGGCGCTCGCGGGTGCAGGGACGACGATCTTCCTGACCACACATTACATGGAGGAGGCCGATCGCCTGTGCGACCGGGTGGCGATTCTGGATCATGGGAAGATCGTGGCCTTGGGCGCTCCGCAGGAGCTCAAACCTGCCCTTGGCGAAGGGGCAACTCTCGAGGATGTCTTCCTGCATGTCACCGGCCGGGCGTTCGGCCACTCTTGAAATGAGGCGGCGCGATGGAAGGCTCGGAAGAAGACGCGGGATGATACATCCACACCGAGCGAAGGAATCGAAACAGGCTCTCGGCCCGCGGCCCGAAAAGCCTCGGCACTGAGAAAGCGAGATAGAAATGGTCATCAGGAAGCGAAATTGGCGCGCTGAGCCGCGCGTGGTCTGGGCGATCTTCGCCAAGGATCTTCGCGATGTGCTGCGCAACAAGAACACGATCTCAGTGGTGATTTCTGGATTGTTTATCGTAGGCATGTATCGCATGCTGCCGGTGATCTCACGCGGTGATGACCCCCTGCGGGTATGGGTATACGACCAGGGAGATTCGGCCCTGTCGGCCTTTCTGGAGAACAGCGAGGCGGTGAATGCCAGGGCGGGGATCGAGTCACTGGATAAGCTCCAGGAGTTGCTGCGCGAAGCGGATCTCCCCGAGCTCGGGATCGTCATCCCGGCAGACTTCGATCGGCGTCTGGAAGCAGGAGAGCCCGTCGCCTTGCAGGGATATCTGATGAGCTGGGTCAGCTCAAGTGACGCCAGCGAGATGCGAGAAACCCTCGAAGCCGAGGTGGTTGCGGCCCTGGGGCGACAGGTCCCGGTCCAGACGGAGGGAAACGTGCTGCATTCTCTGCCCGATTCCGCCGGACCTGGGCTCCCAGCTTCCTTGGGAGCCGTGTTCCTGCTGACCCTGATTGGGGCAAACCTCGTCCCCGTTCTGATGATGGCCGAGAAGCAAGAGCGCACCCTGGATGTGCTCCTGGTTTCCCCTGCCAGCGCGGCCCACGTGATCGCCGCAAAAGCACTCACTGGGATGGCCTACTGCCTGATTGGAGGCACCATTGCATTGGGAATCAACGCCAACCTTGTCATGCACTGGTGGCTGGCGATCCTGGGGCTAGTCTGCTTCTCACTGTTCGCGATCGGCTTGGGGCTGATCATGGGGATCCGATCTGAGACTCGGGCGCAGTTGGCAGTATGGACATGGGTCATCTTCATCCCCCTCTTCATGCCGGCGATCGGCGTTCTCCTGGAAGGCCTGCTCCCGGATTGGACCATCCAAATCATGCGCTTCACGCCGACGGTGGCCTTCTCCACCGTTTTGCGAACCAGCTTCGCCCAAGTGACCTCCTTTGCAGTTCCCATAGGCTGGATGGCGTACCTCTTGGTCTGGGCGGGGGCCACGCTGGGCCTCGCCATTTGGATCATGCGCGGCAGGCATAGTCTGTCGGGGGCCCGGTCGGCCGGCAGCCCCGAGATGGCCGGCGGGGGCGGCGAAGGACAATTAGAAGCCGAACTGCTCCCTTCGGGGACCAGTAGAAAGCGGGCTGTGCTGGGCAGAGTCTCCAGTCTGCCCCGGTCGGGGGCGCGCATCGTCTGGGCCATCTTCGCCAAGGACATGCGCGAGGCGCTCTCCAACAAACTGCTGCTCTCGATCCTGATCGGCACCGCCATCTTGGTCCTGAATGGGTCCGCTCTCCCCTTCTTGCTCGAGCTGCAGTGGGAGCCGTCCGCCGTCGTCTATGATCAGGGCCGCTCGACTCTGGTCCGGGGATTGATCGCCGAAAGCGACCTGCGCATTCGCCTGGTGGATTCCCAGCAGGAGATGGACGAAATCGTTTCCACCGGGCCGGGGACGTGGCTCGGGCTGACGATCCCGGCGGACTTCGACCGGCGCGCCGGCGATCCCGCCGGGATTCGCATCGAAGGATACCGCGCCCATTGGGCAAATATGGCCAAGATACGGCAATCCGAGACGACCTTCGAGGAGCAATTGGGGCTCGCCCTACGGAGCACGGTCCAGATCGATACTGAGGGGAACGAGCTCTATCCGGGCGAAAACGCCGGGGGGCAGCTCTCAATCAACTTGACCACTTTAATCATCGCTATCAGCGCCATCGGTGTTGCGCTGGTGCCACTGCTGGTGGTTGAGGAGAAGGAATCCCATACCCTGGATGCGCTGCTTATGTCCCCGGCTCGCTACTCGGATGTCGTTGTCGGCAAAGCCATGGTCGGGTTGGCCTACTGCGCGCTCGTGCTGGCCGTCGCACTGTTCTTCAACCGCCTTTACATCGTGCACTGGGAGGTCGTACTGCTGGCGGCGGTATCCTCCGCTGCATTCAGCGTCGCCCTGGGCATGCTGGTCGGGGTGTTGTCGGATAATCCGACCTCAGCCGCGATGTGGGCTTCGCCCATCATCCTGATGATCCTGATCCCCACTGTGCTGCAGTTGTTCATCCGACCGAATTGGCCGCCGCTCCTGCGAGAACTGCTGCGTTGGGCGCCGGGACCGGTGATGATCAACCTGTTCCGCCTATCCGTGGCCGGCGAGATCCCCCGCAGCCTTCTCTGGGCGAACCTGGGCGCGTTGGCGGGGATGGCTGGGGCGATCTATCTGTTCGTCGGATGGCGGATCGGAAGGCTGTACAGGTGAACGCCCTTTACGAGTGATCCTTGGTCCCCGTTGTTGGGCTACTGCTGCCGCGACTCACTGGCCGAGATCGCTGGCCCCTCCACCTGCAACAGCCTCACCAGCGCAGGCGACACCGAGGACCTTCAAATGACGCTTGGGGCGGAACAGATCGCCGGAGCGAGCGAAGGGGATTGCGGCGCATTCGATCTGGCATAGGCGTGATCCCTTCGGCTGACGAGTCTATCCAGCCGCGGAATGACCTATTCGGTCCGGTGTCATGAGGAGGCGGCTTGCAGCTCGATCGAGAAGTTACACGCCGAGTTGGCCCGCCACGTGGAACTCATGGAAACCCCCGGATCAGCCCCTCCGGCGGGCTGGATCGCGGGGATGCGCTGAGCCGGGCAACGTCTTCCCAACCAGGCGGATGGCGCTCCAACCGTCTACCCTGACCAACGTACCAGCCTGGCGGCTGGATTTGTAAGGTGGCTGCAAGTCCTTGCACGGCCGAAAGAAATAGTATTTGAATAGGGCAGTGGCGATGATGCGGCCATTGGAACTCGATTGACAGGCGGACCAAAGCATGGGCAAAGGACAAGACACCCTACATTCCAGCCACAAGACCGTGCTCGTCATCGACGATGAGCCTTCCTTCTGCGCCGTGGTGTGCGAAATCCTCAGCTTATATGGGTTCGAGACACAGCAGGCGCTGGGCGCGCGCCACGCCCTGGGTATCCTCGAACAACTTCGGCCGGACCTGATCCTGACGGACGTGATGATGCCGGACGTGGACGGGCTGAGCCTGCTCCGTCATCTGCGCTCCGACCCATCTCTCCACGGCATCCCCACCATTGTGCTCACGGCGCGGTGCGAACCGGCACATCTGGACGCCGTAATGGAAGCCGGAGCGGATGCCTACCTGAAGAAACCTTTCTCAGCGAACGAACTGCAGGAGAAGGTACATCAATTTCTACCCACCTAGGGCCAGGCAATGCTCCCCTCGCATGGGTCTCGAACAGACCTCTGTCTTTCCCCTTTCGTATTGACCGAGCCCGAGAGCAAGCCAACCGAAGACTCTGGTCCTTCTGTACGCCTTTCTAGAGAACTCCCTCACATGGATTGCCCTCTTCATCGCTGGTTCCTTGATCTCCGCCCGCGTGAAAGTCAGTTTGAGAAAGCTGACGAGTATCATGAACGTCATGGCCGTAGCGACCGTCCTCGTTCCATTCACGCAGGTCGCGCGCTACGAACTCAGGCGTAGGCAGCCAGTGGCGAACCCCGCAAGTGCGTCGGCACCGCTCGCGGATGCGGTGTTGTCAGACGAGGAAAAGCCCGATTTCTACTACATCATCTTGGACGGGTACGCCAGGTCGGATACCCTTATGCAGCTTTACTCGTTCGACAATACGCCCTTCTTGTCGTTTCTGAAGGACCAGAGCTTCGCAATCCAGCCGGAGTGCCAAAGCAACTACATCCTCACCAGTCTGTCGCTCTCTTCTTCACTCAACATGGATTACTTGCAGAATGCCCTGCCGGCTGGCGCGGATAGCCGGGACGCTCAACTGACGCTGTCCCGGATGATCCGAGACAATGCCGTCTGGCGAATTCTCAAGAGGCTGGGATATCAAACTGTCGCATTTGATACCGGGTACCGGACCACCGAGCTGCGGAACGCGGACTACTTCCTGAAGGCCCCACTGCACGCCATAAACCCACTTGAGGCCCTGCTGCTGGAAACAAGCGGTTTTGCGGCCTACCAGGAACTCGCAGAAGCTATCCACCTACCATATGTCTTCCCCGGCTACGAGAGCCACCGCGAACGTGTGACATCGATCCTGGACATGCTGCCGGGAGCCGCCGAAATCCCCGGCCCCAAATACGTTTTCGCCCACATCGTATTGCCGCATCCCCCGTTCATTTTCGACGAAGGTGGTGGGTCGATCACCCCACCATTTCGCTATACTCTGATGGATGGCGACGCCTTCCCTGGGACGGAGGAGCAATACATCCAAGGATACGTCGCCCAGTTGAAGTATCTCAATCACCGCCTCCAGGAGCTCATCCCGGAACTGCAGTCCAGATCTCATCGCCCAACCATCATCATCCTGCAAGGCGACCATGGGCCGGGAATGCAGCTGAGCTACGACTCCGCTCAGGACTCCAACCTAGAGGAGCGGTTGAGAATCTTGTGCGCGGTGTATTCCTCCGATGCTGAAATCACGGAGTCTGAGCTGCCATTGACGCCTGTGAATCTGTTCCGGGTGTTATTCAACCAGGCCTTTCAGATCGACTACGCACTTCTCCCGGATCGCAGCTATTATTCTTCTCTGAATGCGCCCTTGGATTTCGTCGAATACCCATGATCACCCGGTGGGGTCAGCCAACAGGGCGACTGAGACTCCATGGCATTCAGAGAGCCCCGAACATGGAGCTTCTTTCCCCGTAGCCCCTTCCCTTGGCGAACGGCGGACCGCGCCGTTCGGAATCCTGACAATGGCGATCAGCCCCGGATATCGCTCGGCACACAAATACAGGGCGGCCCCCATCCCTCCTGCCCCAACACAATATACAAGCAGCCGCACCGCCCTCTCACAGATGGGCGGTGCGGGATGTCCAATTCAGGGCGAATTGGCTACATGCGTAACCTGTTTGAACCTAGTTGCCTCCCTCGATGTCAGATGTTCGCTACGATATTGCTGAAGACATTGCCGATCGCCGGCCCCAGAACGACCAGGATGACGATCACGACTACGGCCACCAGCACGAGGATTAGGGCATATTCCACCAATCCTTGGCCACGTTCCTTGGGTTCGTACAGCATATTCCTGCACTCCTTTCTGAATATTGAATCTCGGCTTTGTCTGTCGAAGGCATGGGCGCGGCGGATTGTATCGGTGCACCGCGATGCCTCCATCGAATAGCACTCCTTCGCTTCGGGGCGTCGACTCATAAGGCGGACACCACTTTGCAGAACGCGTTGCGGACGCAAGGGGCCAGCAACGCAAGGACGATGATGACAACGAGAGCGGCTGGATTTGGCCCTTGCTTCACCGCATCCACAAAATGAGATCCATGCGTGAACGCCCTTGTTTGAAGAAGCATTCCCATTATCTGATCTGATTGGCGAGAATGGAATCGCACGCCGGGATGATTTCTGTTCACCCGCGCGGGGGACTTGTCGATTCCATCGAGGATCTATGGCGAGAGCAATGGTCCATGGCGAGCGCGGCTGCTGGACCGCGCTCGCCACCGCGATGGTGCGGCCTCGAAAGCATCGGCGAATGGCGATAATATCGGCGATTGATGCGACCCGCACCAACGAAATGACCAGTCCTAAGATCAGGGACAAACCGAAAATGGGGAGCAGGAACGGCACCGCTCTCTGAGCGCCCGAAAGAGTGATCGAAAAACCCGGGGCATAGAGGGCGAAGGGGATCACGGCCGCCCACTCCAAAGAGACGTACCTGGCTTTCGTAGGGTTGAGAGACGTCCCGCTGGCGCTGAGCAGCCAGATCGCCGGGAGTGTTTCAAATTGGGAGGCAATATTTCCGCCTCCCTCGCCTGATGCAGCCGCTGCTCACAGATGCCCTCCAGTTCGGAGCGAAGAGCCGATAAACCCCTACCCCCTTGCCCCCTCCCCCAACATGCTGGGCCGTTTTCCCCGCTCTTCCGGAGGCCGGGGGAGGGGGAGAGGTCCTTGGGGGGGGGGGGGGGGGGGGGGGGGGGCCCCCCCCCCCCCCCCCCCCCCCGGCCCCCCCGCCCCAACCCAGCGCCGGGGGGGGGGGGGGGGG
>CAYMCO010000038.1:0-50091 GCA_964388955.1 uncultured Anaerolineaceae bacterium
TATAGACAGCCAAGGATGCACACAGAATTTACACCACTTGACAAGACACAGACGAAGCCCGCACCGCGAGCGGATGGGATGCGCATTGGGTATGCGACATATGGGATAGCGGGCCGGGCCCGCTCGCCAAGCGGCGCCCGTCACGAGAGGCGGCAGAAATGCGCGGTGAACCGCCATATCGGGCCGCTGCATGGCCCCGGAACCCGGGCGCACTCACAAGCCGACCGGTGAATGGGGCGGGAAGAAGCGTTTCAGTCGCCGCCCTTTCGACGGCGCCATTCTGGCGCTTTGGGGGAGCTCCCGAATGGCGCCTCGTGACATATCTGGCAAATGCTGATGCTGACCCGCTACCTCGCCGCGCGCCCCAGCGAGCTCAGCAGCTGGGCGATGACTTGGTCCCGGTTCGCCCGATTCAGCTCCACGAGCCGTACCGCCGGATGCGCTTTGACCTCGTCCGAGAACGGAGCCGGGCGTCTCACGATGGATCCCAGGATCGACAACTTGCTCCCCAATGCCTCTCGCACCACCTGTCGGAAGGCGGAAGAGCGCATCTCCATAGGGCCAATTTCGTCGATGACGACCAGCGTTCCAGCCTCGATGGCCGTGCGGACCGCTCTGACGCCGACGGAATCCAGGGCCGCCAGATCCAGGCCGTATTTGCTCACCCGGGGTGGGCCTGCGATATCCACATGCGCAAGCACCGCCTCCTGCCCGTCCAGAGTTACGAGTTGGAAACCCATCCGCCGCCCAGCCTCGCGAATCTCCTGTGTGAAGAATCCCCCAGCTGGAATCTCCAACCCCGCGAGAATACGGCGGATGGCGGTCGTCTTGCCGCACCCTGGCGGACCGGTCAGAAGGTAGGCCCGGTTCCCTGCCGAACCCGTCACTTGCCGCTCTCTTGCAGCTGCTGCAGAACGGGGATGGCGTCCAACATCTCCTGCGGCAGCAAGTCCAAATAGACCCCAGTGGCACGCTGCAGATCCGTAGCCGTCTCGATCACTTCCTCGGGCGTTACGATGAAGCAGCGCACCTCGCGTAGCCGGGGCACGGCCGTGTGGACCACCTTCCCCTCGCTTAGGGCGGACGCCCTCCCGAATGTGCTGCTCGCTCCCTTCAGGGGCCGTTGGTATCCCGGTAGCGGAAGCATCCCACTTGATGGTCATCCACCATACCCACGGCTTGCATGAATGCGTAGCAGGTGGTGGGCCCGACGAATTTGAAGCCACGCGCCTTCAGATCATGGGACATGGCCTCCGCTTCCGGGCTGGTAGTGGGCACCTCTTCCCAACCTTCGGCGCGCGGCCCCTTGAGCGTCTGGTGCCCCGTGAATCCCCAAATATATTCATTGAAGGAACCGAACTCCGCCTGAATGCGGCGCAACATCTGGGCGTTATTGATTGTGGCGCGAATCTTGGCCTGATTACGCACGATGCCCTCATTTCCCATCAGGCGGGCGACATCGTCCTCGCCGTAGCTGCAAACCTTTTCCGGGTCGAAGCCGTCGAAGGCCGCTCGGAATGCCTCGCGTTTCCTCAGGATCAGGCTCCACGACAGCCCCGCCTGAAAGGAATCTAGGGTCAAGTGTTCGAAGAGCGCCTGATCCTCATGCACCGGCACCCCCCACTCCTCGTCGTGGTACTTTGCCATCTGGGGATCCTCATCCCCCCAGCATCGAACACGATCGCTCATCATTCAACCATCCTCAAGCTGTGTCCTACTCTAGAGCCAAATTGACCACCGTCACACCGTTTCCCCCCTCACCGGGCTTGCCAGGGCGAGCCGAAGCGACATAGGGGCTCATGGAAAGGGCTTCACGGACGGCCTCCCGGAGGGCTCCCGTTCCCTTTCCGTGTATCACTCGAATATACGGCATCCCGGCCAAAAAGGCGGCGTCCAGCCTATGCTCGAGCACCGGCAGCGCCTCCTCCACCCGCATGCCCCTGAGATCCAGCTCCACCGGAGGGGCGCCCCCCGCTCCTTCCCCTGCGCGGCCAGGAATACCCACCCCTGTTCTGGTCGGCCGGTCCCGCTCGGCCATCGCCGCCTCACCGGTCGGCCTGGCGAGATCCTCCAGGCCGGCGCGCAAGCGCAGGCGGCCCACCCGCACCTCCACCTCCTGATCCCCCACTTCCGTAATCTCGCCCTCCAGGCCAAGGTTCCGCAGGCGCACCCTATCCCCGGGACTCAACGACCCGGCGGGGACCAAGTCTTCGGCGGGTGTCGTTTTGAACGTCTCGCTCACCTGGCTCTCAACCCGTTGCAGCTCATCCTCAATCGCCCCCACCTCCGCCAGCGGCTCCCCCGCCCGCTTCAGCCGGCGGCGCAGGGCGGCAAGTTCCTCCCGCAGCCCCTCCGCTTCCGCCTCCATCTTTTTGCGAGCCAAAGTCAGGATCTCCCGCCGCTCGCTATCGATCGATTCGAGGCGCTCTGTGAGCCCCCGCTCCAGCTCCACGGCAGCGGCGCGGGCGGCCTCCATCTCTCGCTTTGCCCGTCGGGCCGCATCGCGTTGACGCTGGATTTCGTCCAGCAGTCCCTGCGCGCTGACCTCCTCCGGCGAGATCAAATCGCGGGCTTCACGGATCACCCTAGGATCGAGGCCCAACTGCTCCGCGATGGAAAGAGCGTTGGACCGTCCAGGCAGCCCGATCGTCAGATGATAGGTGGGCCGCAGGGTTCCCAGATCGAACTCTACGCTCGCGTTGCGTACCCCTGGGGAGAGGTGGGCATAGGCCTTCAGCTCAGGGTAGTGGCTGGCCACCAGAGTCGTGACATGCGCGTCAACCAGCGACTTCAGGATCGCGCGCGCCAGGGCCGACCCCTCACCCGGATCCGTTCCGGCGCCCAGTTCATCCAGCAGCACCAGCGAGCGTGAATTCGCCGCTTCCAGAATGCGGATGATATTGGCGATATGGGCGGAAAAGGTGGATAGCGATTGTTCAATCGATTGTTCGTCGCCGATGTCGGCGAAAACGCCTTCGAACACCGAAAGCCGTGAGCCCGCCTCCGCCGGTATGTGCAGGCCGCACTGCGCCATCAGGGCCAACAAGCCCACCGTCTTCAGCGCCACAGTCTTTCCACCGGTGTTCGGCCCGGTGATCACCAAGGCGAACGTCTCCCCGTCCAGACAGAGGTCGATGGGCACAACGCTCCCCGGCTCCAACAGCGGGTGGCGGGCGCCCAACAGACACACTCGAGACCCTGGATGGGCGGAGCCCTCCCGGGGTTTGAACGCCATCAACTCAGGGGGGTGGGCATCCAACTCTTCCCCGTAGCGGGCCTTGGCAAAGGCGAGATCGAGCTGGGCCAAGCCCTCAACGATCCCGATGATCTCCTCAGCCTGCTTGCCGATGAAGGATGACAGCTCAGCCAATACCCGTCTCACCTCATCGCGCTCGGCCAGCTCCAGCTCGCGCATCCGATTGTTGAGATCCACGGCCTGAAGCGGCTCCACAAACAGGGTGGCGCCGGAGGTGGACTGGTCATGCACCACCGCCTTCAGTTGGCCTTTGAATTCCGCCCGCAGCGGCACTACGAACCGCCCCTCGCGCTGGGTTATGATCGGCTCTTGCAGCATGCGCGCCACAGCGGGGTCGCCGATCATCCGGGTGAGCTTCTCATTCAGGCGTTCATGGGCGATCCTAGATTCCTTGCGTATGCGCTCCAGCTCCGCCGAGGCGCTGTCGAGCACCTCACCCGCTTCGTCGACCGTTAGTGAGATGGCCCGGATCAGGCCGTGTGCGTCTCCCATCTGGAGGGCGATCTCCGCCAGGAGTGGAAAATCCTCGGCTATCTTCTCCAAGGAACGCCGCAGCCGCCGCCCGGCGATCAACGTGCTCTGCACATCCAGCAGGTCCGCCGGATCCAGTACAACCCCCCGCGCCGCCCCCCGGACCTCCCGGCGCACATCGTGCGCCCCGCGAGCTGAGATGTCGGGATGCTCCTGCAGCAGCCGGCGGGCCTCCGTCGTGACCGTGATTCTTCGGCGTGCCACCTCCAGATCTGTCGCCGGGGTGAGATCCAGCGCCAGCGGTTTCGCCGCCGGGAAGTCCGCATGCACGGCCAGCCGCTGGAGAACCTTGGGCAGTTCAAGCGTTTCCAGGAACTTCCTCTCCATAGCGCCAGCAGTGTATCACGAGTCTATGCGGGGAATGGGATCGAGTGCATGCGTTGGCTCGTTCCGCATGCGGATCCAGACACATCCCCACTCACCAGACCAGGGATGATCTCCAGATGGGCAGATCCGCGAGCAGGTGCTGCCCGCGACTCGAAATACGGTAATGCGTTCGCTGGAGGCAGGTAGTGACCCGGTCAGCGTCGGAACAGAAGGTAAGCGTGACGGGCGGCACAGCAGCCTATGCGCTTCATCACTACCGTGGAGCGCCCGCTTCCGACAGAATGAGAGTGTCGGGCAAGTCGATCGTCGTGGATTCAAAGGCTGCTCTGGCTTTGTCGACAGCCTACGGAGGCAAATCATGAAAGATCTGAAGGATGCCTTTCTCGAGCTCGTCCGCCTGGCAGCTACCGACTTGGCGCCGGACGTGGAGCAGTCGCTGCGCGCGGCCCGTGATCGTGAGGCGCAGGGGTCAGCCGCCCAGGGCGCGCTCGATACCATCCTGCGCAACGTGGAGATGGCACGGGAGAATTCCACCCCCATCTGCCAGGACACCGGGACACCGATCTTCTATGTTCAGCACCCTTCGGGATGGAGCACCGCTCAACTGCGCGCCCAGATTCGCTCTGCGGTGGCGGAGGCCACGGCGCGGACCTACCTGCGCCCCAACGCTGTAGACGCCATCACCGGCGCGAACTCCGGCGACAACCTGGGAGATGACGCCTTCCCGACGATCCATTTTGACGAGGGGGAGGGCGAGGACTTGACGGTCGACCTGCTGCTCAAAGGCGGAGGCTGCGAAAATGTCGGCGCCCAATACTCGCTGCCCAACAGCCAACTGGGCGCAGGCCGCGATCTGGAAGGCGTGCGCAAGGTTGTGTTGGACGCCGTCTACCGGGCACAGGGCAAGGGCTGCGCTCCCGGGGTGCTCGGCGTCGCTATCGGCGGTGACCGTGGCTCCTCCTATTATCGCTCCAAGGAGGCCCTCTTCCGAAAAATGGACGAGCCCTCAGCCGCCCCCGCGCTGGCGGCCTTGGAGGAGCGCCTGTACGACGAAACCAATCAGTTGGGAATTGGGCCCATGGGCTTTGGCGGGGAGACGACCGTACTGGGGGTCAAGGCGGAGGGGATGCACCGCCTGCCGGCCAGTTATTTCGTCTCCGTCTCCTATATGTGCTGGGCTAACCGCAGACGCCGGATGATCGTCCAAGGCGATGAAGTGACTTACGAGTAAGCGAGGTCCGTCATGCGCAATCTAACCCTACCGATCAGCGACGAAGTGATTCGCGAGTTGAAAGTGGGCGACCCGGTCACCCTGACCGGCACGGTGCTAACAGGCCGCGACGCGGTCCACAAGTGGATGATCGACACATTCATCCGGAATACGCGCCAGCCCCAGGGGGATGACCTCGAAATCTATGAGGCCATCAAGCCCCTGCTGGCAGGCGGCGCGATATATCACTGCGGCCCCGTGGTGGCCGGCCTGGAAAGCGGTGACTACCGCTTTGTCGCCGCCGGGCCGACTACCAGTATCCGCGAGGAACCCTATCAGGCCGAAGTCATGCAGCACTTCGATCTCAAGGCGGTGATTGGCAAAGGCGGCATGGGGCCCAAGACCCTGGCGGCCTGCCAGGAGATTCCAGCGGTCTACCTGCATGCCATCGGCGGCGCGGCCACGCTGATCGCCCAATCTGTGCAGCGCGTCCCCGCAGTCTACAAGCTGGATTTCGGCGTGCCGGAGGCGATCTGGGTCACGGAGGTGGTCGAGTTTCCCGTTGTGGTGACCATGGACTCCCACGGGAACAGCATCCACGCCGCCGTGGATGAGCAGTCCAGGGCCGCGCTGCGGGAACTTCTCGCCGCCTAGCCCATCCGCGGGGCGGAATCTAGGCCCCCCTGGTGACGTTCCCGACCAGCACAACAACCTAAGCGGCCGTCATCAGCCAGAAGGCCGGAGGGCCCTGGCATGGCAATATCGAGCATGACGACGTCGAGGTCGCCATCTCGAGCGCGCCGCAGCACCTCGAGGCCTGACTCCACTTCCCCGACCACCTCCACGCCACTCAGTGCTCGATCCCGCCGCCTCTCCATATGCGACGCCGGAGCAACCAATAGCTGGCGATGAGAAGTGCGAAGCCGAAGCCCAGCATGCGCAGCAGCGCCATCGGATCGATGCGCGCACCGGTCAGCATCACTTCCCGCAGCAGGATGATGCCGTGCGTGGCCGGGAAGATCCATGAGAGATTGCGTAGCGGCCCCCAAATGTCCTCCAGCCGGATGATGAAACCGCTGAAGAAGACGCTCGCCAGCAGCACCACCATGGCATACTGCACCGCTTGCGTGTCCGTTTCCGAGACCAACGAAAGCACGAATCCGATTCCCAGCGAGAAGAAGATCAACGCGCTGACGACCAGGACATAGTCCAGCCAGGCGCCCAACATGGGCGTCTTCAGCCCAAAAACGGCAGCGACGGTCAGCAAGGCGGCGATGATACCAGCCAAGAAGGAATGACCGAGATACTTCCCCACCAACATTTCCCCAGCGGAAAGCGGCGACACATGGATCAGCTCCATCACGCCCAATCGCACATCCTGGACAATTGAGAGGGCGCCGAAAGTCACAGCAAGGTGCTGAAGAAGCAGGGCGATGACCGGCGCCATGAAAAAGTCCGTCATATTCGGATTAATGGATGCCAGGTTGTGCATATTCTCGGTGAAGGGATTGACGATCAAGTTTGGAGAGACCCCCTGAAACTGCGCCAGCTCCTGGTCCATTTTCGCCAACTGGTCTTTTATTTCCGAGACCCGCGTCAAGTTCCCCTGCATGTTGGGGGAGTTGGTGTCAACCCCGTTCACCAGAGTAGTCAGGATTTCCACCCCGGCGGCGATGCTCTCGGGGACTGATCCGCCCGTTGAGCTGCCCCCGGCCGGGTCCGCTGCCGCGCCAGGCTGCAGCTGCTTGAGTTCGCCGATCTGGTCCCGGAGCTTGGTCAAGGCCACCGCCGCCGAGGCCGAGTCGGATTGCTCGAGAGCTTGCTGCAGGTCACCCGCGCTGGATTCAGCCTCTTTCAGCACCTGCGAGTACGAGGCCGAAAGCTGCTGCCCCTGCTGCATGAGCTCTTCCACCACCAGACGGTTCATACCGATGATATATGCCCTGGCGAGATATCCCACGTACCGCACCCTGATCGGATCGACGTCTCTGTGATAGAAGGTTACGATCGCTTGCTGCCCCCTCTGCACGATCTCCTGCGGGTTTGCAGGGAATTTCACAACCAGATCGGCCCGCCCGAGAAGTAGAGAACGCAGCGCCTGGGTCAGGTCCGCTTCCACACCTTGGCTGATGACCTGCTCCTGCAAAGAGCCGCCATACTTCTGCAGCAGATCGGACATTGGACTGCTTTCTGGCGCGACGAAATAGGTCCGCATCTCCGGCGAGGTCTCGCGATAGCCAATCCCGACCAGCAGCAGAATCAAGAACGGGCTGATCACCATTCCAATAATCAGCCGTGGCTGTCGGAGGATCTCCGCGATTTCTCGGGGAAGGAAGGACGATATGCGTATTGCGGCGCGAATCAGGCGGTTCAATTCTCCTCCTTCTTGACCAACTGCAGAAACACATCGTCAAAGGGCGGCTGGCGCGGTTCGATCCACTCGACATCCACCGCTTGCTCCTGGGCCCAATCCACCAGTCTCCGACGCCAGTCCGCGATATCCTCCACGACGAGCATCAGGCGGGATCCTTCGCGCTCCACCGTTTCCCCGACCAGCAGAGATTCCGCCATTAACGCCGACAGCTCTTCGGGGGACAGCAGCTCCCGGGTCTTCATTTCCACCAAGTCGCCGCCGTAGGCCAACCGTCGCAGGGCATCGGGAGTATCGATTGCCAGCAGTCTCCCCTCCATCAGGACAGCTACCACATCGCAGTATGCCGCTTCGCCCACATACTGGGTGGTGATGAAGAGCGTTCTCCCCTCCCCCTTCAGCACATCAAAGTAGTCCCAGAACTTCCTGCGCAGGATCGGGTCAATGCCGGCGGTGGGTTCATCCAGAAAGACCAGCTGCGGATCATGAATCAGCGCCGCCGCCAGGCTCAAGCGTCGCCGCATCCCACCGGAGAGCTGATGGACCAGCTTGTGCCGGTGGTCCGATAGCTCAACCATCTCCAAGACCCGCTCATACCGCTCGGCGCGCCCCTTCCAGACGCCGTAGATGGAGGCCGAAAAACGCAGGTTTTCAATGACCGTCAGGTCGGGGTAGTGGGAGAACTGTTGCGGCATATAGCCGATGGCCACACGTGTTTCGATGTCGAACTCATATGGCGCATGGCCCAGCACACTGAGCGAACCTTCGTCGGGCCGAAGCACGCCCGTCATCAGCCGCACCATGGTCGTCTTGCCTGAGCCGCTGGGTCCGATCAGGCCGATGGTGCGCCCCTGCAGGGCGGTCAGGCTTACATCCCGCAGAGCATATTGAGCCCCGAAGCGCTTGCTGACATGGTCCACCGTAATGGCGGCATGGTCGCCTTCGACCATACATCCTCCTTTTTGCCAAATTCCCGTCGATGTTCTCAGGCCGGCCCGATATCATCCGAGCGACCCGCGGCCTGCGCTGGGCGCGAACTCGACCCTGGCGACAAATGCGCCCGTCGTGTCTCCGGAAGTGCGCCCAAGTCGATGACCCGGGGCTACGCGATTTCCGGCGTCATCGGGATAGGCCCCCGGCGATCGCCGCCCGGGATCCGCGTGCCTCGCCGAAGCAGATGATAGATGTGAGGTGAACCCCCGTACTCCCCCTTCTTCCTTCCCGATTATAAGGAAGAAAACCACGATTGACACGGTTGCAGCAAGGCTCCCAAGCTCAAGGTTTCCTTAAGGTGCCCATTATTGGCACATAAGGACAATTCCAGCCCATCGCGGGCATGATGCATGCGGAGCCCGCTCTCGGCCGCGACGGCGGGTACGAACCCTCCGTCTCGACGCCCAAGGGAGCCCGAATCTCACGGCCACCTGGTTGATCCAGGGACTACCCAGAGTGCGGCCCACGAAACGGTCCAAAACTGATTGTCTCGGGCGCCATGTTGTGTGCATCAGCAGTTGCCCAAGAAGGAGAGAACAATGCGTAAGACTGTCATGTCCCTGCTTGCTGTATCTATCCTGAGTCTGCTGGCCGCCTGCGGCGGGGCTTCATCCGCCCCGACGGCGACTTCACCGGCGCCGACCGAATCCGCAATGCCAACCAGCCCCGCCGCCGCAGTCCCGGACTTCACCCAGTATGGCTTTCCCACCGTGCTCATCAGCCAGGACGTCACGCCGGGCCAAGCCACAACGATCACAGCCGAGGTCACGGGCCAGACTGACAAATCCTTCACGGTCGATGTACCGGCGGATGCCTTCACCGATCCCGTCACATTCGAAATATTGACGGGGCCGCTCTCCAACTTCGAGGCGAAGGCGCCTGCGGGGCAGCACCCCATCATGGCCTTCGCCTTCAAGGTGACGGACAAGGCCACGGGTGAGTTGGTGGGCAAGTTCAACGCCCCGGTGATGCTGACGGCCAAGGATCCGATGATCAGCCCGGACAGCGGTTACTACAATATCGCCCCGGATGGAACGTACGCCGATAATCCGACGGGGCTGCAGGTCCAGACCGGAGAACTCAGCCACCCGGTCGCCGGAGCTCCGGTGGGTTGGGTGATCACCGCCCCAACCATGTGATCGCCATGATCGAAGTCAGGCCTCTCACCTCTGGGCCCGTGTCATTACGCCAGCTCTCGATCGCAGCCATCTTCCTGGTGAGCCAACTTGGCTGTCCAGGACAGGAACCGCCGCAAGAGGATCTTGAGGCAGGTCCGGGAACTCCAAGGGTAACCGGCTGATGATTCATTTGGACTGGTGATTGAAATGACAAGAAACTTGTCTGTCGTGCCTTACGTTGTGGTGCTGATAGCCGTTGTTGTCGGTGTAGATTTACTGTTCTTTAGGCATCAATTCTGGGAACGGCTGATGGTGAACATCGGGATTGTCTTGGTGTTTGCGGCCTTCTATTTGAGATTCCTACAGAACACGTAAGCTGAGCGCTACTTCACCCGAGTGCTCGGCTAACACCGCGCTGCAGGCCATAAGCGGCCGGGCATATTCTCGCATTTGCGGCCGGCCCGGGAGCATGGGTGCGCGCGCCCGAGCTTGAGATCGTTGAGGCGAATGATGGCCGACGCCGGCCACCCTTGTTCAGCGGACCGGCGCCGGCCCGCGAGGCAAGGCTCCACGAGCCGCACCGCAAAGCCGGGGAAACCGGCGCAATTCCTATTCGCCGACGATCTATCCCTTGCCCCAAGAATCTGAAACGGGCCGATACAGGAAATCTGCAGGGGATCCCGCAACCGCTACGGCGCCCGGCTCGACTCGTGCTCGCCGATCCGCTCCAGCATCGATACCTCCTGCAAGAGCCTACGCGTGCGGCTCACCAGGCTATACACGAAGATACCCATGGCACCCAGAATGACAGTGAAGCCCGCAACCATGTAATTGAATGATTCTATGGGCCCTTCTTGCAGCAACATCCTCGATATCCTTCCTTTGACCACCTCGTTCTCACAGGTCCACCCGGCACCGGATCTCCCCCATGGTCGAGACCATCACAGTTCCGCGTAGACCCGCATCTTGAGCTCTTCCACGCGCTCTGCCAGCCGCTGCAGCCTGAAGCGGTGCCAGAGCAGCGTCGCATATACGAAGGTGAAGGTCAGCAGGCTGAACATGAAGGCCTGCAGCATACGGGGCGACATATCGAAGGCGCCCTCAGCCGTCGGGTCGCCCCCCCCGACAACGACGGGATGGATGGTGCGGAAGATGCGGATGGAGAGAAAGGTGATGGGCACACTGATGAAGCCCACGATCCCATACACTGCCCCGAAGCGCGCCTGGCGATCCGGATCCTCAATTCCCTGCCGGAGCATCACGTACGCCAAGTAGATCAATTCCATTATGGTCGCCGTCACCAGCCGTGGATCCCAAGTCCACCACGTATTCCATACCGGCCTGGCCCAGATGGCGCCGCTGATGATGTTCGCCAGGGTAAATACCACGCCGATCTCTACGGAGGCGACCGCCAATTGGTCCCAGCGGCGCTCGCCTCGCGCCAGATACAGGCCGCCCGAGACAGCGGTCACCAAGAACGCCAACGCACCCACCCAACCGGCGGAAACATGAAAATAGAATACCCGCTGCACATCTCCCATCACCGCTTCCCGAGGCGCATAGAACAGTACCATGTACAGCGCGGCGACGAACAAGGCGCCTGTGAACCAAGTCAGGGCCTTGAGAGCTCTCGGCATGCGCTCCATTGTTAGCCTCCCTACGATCCGCGGGCCGAACCGGTCTCCGCTCCGATATCCTCAAACGCGGACCGGCGGCTCACTCCTCCACCACGAAGTCGAAGACCATGAATGCAACAGCGATGAAAACCACATCATAGGCGATCAGCAGATTCAACCATGGGCTGATGGCCCCCCATTCGAAGGCGGACAGCACCCCACTGCTGGCTTTGACCGCCGCGATCAATACGGGGATGGCTACCGGAAAGAGCAAGATCGGCAGCAGCACATCGCGGGTGCGCGCCTGCACCGCCATGGCGGCGAGCAAAGTGCCCACAGCGGCGTAGCCGATAGAGCCCAATAGCAGCACTCCCAGCAGCGCAGGTTGGAACAGATTCACGCTGTAGAGCACACTGTAGACCGGGAGCACGATACCTTCCACAACCAGCATAAAGATCAGGTTGCCAAGCGCCTTGCCGAAATAGATTGCGCTGCGATCCACCGGGGTGAGCAATAGACCGTCCAGGCATCCCCGATCCTTCTCCACCGCCAGGGAGCGGTTCAGCCCCAATGTACCTGCGAAGGCAAAGGTGACCCACAATACTCCCGATGTGATCTCCTCGCGGGTCCCAATTGCCAACTCCAGCGCGAAGTTGAAGATCAGAATCACCAGCAGCGCGAAGACCAGCATCGAGCTGAGCAGCTCGCGGCTTCTCAGCTCGGCGGCCAAATCCTTCCAGACCAGTGCCCCGATTGCCCGCAGATATCCTCTCACCCGGCTGGAATGCACATGTCCCAGCCGACTGGCCTCCACAGCGGGCTCAGTCATGGGTCACCGACCGGTAGAGAGATTGAAGCTGGCGCGCATCAGACCCGGCGGTCTCCACGGATGCTGCGATCACCCCCTTGGAGAGAATGTCCACGCGATCCGCCAATTCTGCGGCGCGCGAGATATCGTGGGATGTCATGAGCACCGTGCGGCCGCGCGCCGCCACTTCCTGCAGCACCCCGTCCAGCATGGCTGCTGCCTCCTGATCCAACCCGGTGTGTGGCTCATCAAAGAGCATAATCTCGGGGTCGTGAAGGATTGCGCGTGCGATCGCCAGCCGCTGCTGCATACCGCGCGAATACTCACGCAGCAAATCGCCCCGCCGATGCGCCAAGCCCACCAATTGAAGCACCTCGTCCACCCGCATGTCGATCCCCCGCAAGCCGTACATGCGCGCATAGAAGACCAGGTTCTCCTCCGCCGTCAGATCACCGTACAGCAACGGTTGGTGGGACACCACCCCCAGCCTGCGCCGCACCTCCGCGGCCCGGGCCGGCAGCGGATAGCCCGCAACAGTCACGACCCCCGCGCTGGGTTTGGACAGCGCCGCCAGAATGCGCAGGAAGGTGGTCTTTCCGGCCCCGTTCGGGCCCAGGAGCGCCACAAACTCGCCCGGACGCATGGCGAAATCTACGCCCCGCAGCACGGGCTTGGGGCCGAATCGCTTTACCAACCGCCGAACCTTAATCATCCTCCGCCTTCATCGCCTCGAGCGCCTGTGCCTTCAACTCCCCTCGTCTCCGCCGATATTCCTTCTCCGCTACATCCCCCGCCGCATGCGCATCGTCCAGGTCTGCGATGGCCTGCAGCAGGTCATCGCGCGAAGCGCCGGGTGGGCCCGCGCCACCGCTATACCCGGTCCCTTCCAAACCCCCAGCTGCCGCGCGCGGGGCCGCACGCCTCGAGAGGGTCCACCAGGCACCCACGCCAATGAGCGCTGCCCCGAAAACCCCCAGCGCGATGGCCAAGTTTCGCCCAGTGTCGTCGTTGCCCAACGCAATCAATGGGTGTGCTCTCCCAGACACACGGAACTGCATTTCCTCTCCGGCGGCCAGCGGACCCAAAGCATAGGTCTGCATCTGCAGGTCGGAGACCGTCATCAACCCCCGATCTTCCACCCCCTCCCCCTGGATCCTTGGGCCGCCCTCATCCACCAGCACGACGACCGCCTCCACCGGATAATTCATATGCTGATCGAAATCCAACCGGCCGCTGTAGGGCATATCGAAATCGAAAACCAGTTGCGATGCGCCTGCGCCTGGCCGGAACGGCATGCGATCGACAAATCCCGTCGCCGTGGGCAAATAGCGCTCTCCTAGGGCACTGTCCTCGAAATTGGGCTGGCCCGCCCCCTCAGGCAGCCCGATTTCCAGCAGGCCCTCGCCTTCCGGCGTGGCGATGGTCTCATCGCCCAGATTGGATATCACCCAGAGTTCCAATACGCGGACAACGCCCTCATGCGAGAAGTCAAAGAGCACATGCAGGCGGTCAACACTCACGGCATCCGTATCCTGCGTTGCCTCGAAGATCGTGATCGTCACATTCAGAGTCTCACCCGCCTCGGCCAAGTGCGCGATCTCCGAAGTGTATAGGATGCCCTCATACTCTGATGCCGCCACGTAAAGGCGGCCAGGGACCGCCTCTATGTTCTCGAAAATGAAGGAGCCCTCAGCCCCTACCGCGGCTGTCTCCGTCAGGACTTCCGCATCCCCATCGAATCCATGCAGCTCGACCTCCAGGCCCGAGGGGAGCACGGCTCCGGCGGTGCCGTTGGCCACCTGGCCCCGGATTGTGCCAAGAACAGCTTCCGGCGTCTCCCCTTCGGGCGTGGCGGTCCCCTCCGGAGCAGCCTGAGCAAACGGCTGGGTCTCCACATATCGGGCCGCCGCCCAGCGCTCCTCGTCTGTCAGCGATCCGGAAAAAGCGGGCATCCCCTCCCCGCCATCCGTGATCGACGCATACAAGTCCGCCGCTGAGCGATCCGCCATGAAAGCCGGATCGGAGAGATCGGCCGCAGCTTCCCCCCCACCGTCTGGGCCGTGGCAGGAGGCGCACTCCTCCCCGTACAGGCTCTTGCCTTGAGCGAGTTGTTCTGATGAGGCGCTCAGGCTCAACGCATACGCCGCCACATCCCAGCGCTCGTCGTCGCTTAGGCTGGCGAAGGGCGGCATAAAGCGCTCAATGCGCCCCTCAGTCACCACCGTGTACCAACCCGACAACGTGGCCTGGTTTCCGACTTCGGGTTCTCCCAACCCAGCCGGCGGTACATCCAAGTTCGCCGCCAATTCACCGTCCCCCATGCCTGTAGGGCCGTGACACGGAGCGCACTTCTCACTGAATATCTCCCCTCCCGCGCTGGGATCCGGCGGCCGGCCGGGGACCGGGGCGGTTCCGCCTGCTTCCACGGCGCTCGCAGGGGGAACCTCTCGCTGCTCAGCCGTTGAGGTAGCCATTGCATCCTCTGCCTGCGCAGTCGCCAAGGCGGGTGGGGGAGTCACATCCTCCGCCAGGCTGCATCCAACCAACAGCGCGAAGACGGGCAGGGCCCAGAGAGAGCGCGCCTTCATGATCCCGCCCCCGCCTTCACCGGGCTTCCACATCGGCTGCAGAAGCGATCTCCCGCGACCAAGGCCGCACCGCACCGGCTGCAGAACCCGCTCCTCGTCTCCCCTTGGGAGCTTCGCAGTCGGGCCACAGCCGCTTCCAGCTCTGTCTCCAAGCCGGGGGCCGGAGCCCCTGATTCCCGGGCTCCCGCCTGATGATCCTCCAGGAGGTCGATCTGTTTCAGCACCCGCACTCCCTGAGCCATCCATTCTGCCCGTGATGCCTGGTAATCCTCCGGCAGGATCTTCCCCATCTTGAAATCCAACTCCAACTCCTGCAGGGCGGCCAATATGCGGTCTCTCTCCGCCTCAAGCACCGATAGCTCCTGCTCCGCCTCGCTTGCTGCACGCGTGCCTTCCCGCAGCAGCGGGCGCGCAACGAAGGCACCCACGACCAGTGCAAGTGCAAGTACGACGATTATTGCGCTGATATCCATGTCTTTCCTACGCCCGGTCTATCCCCACGTGCGCCACCCTCGCGGGAAGTGGGGGCTCATCACCAGCATTCATCATCTACCTGCGGATGCACACGGGCTTTCCCGCCGAGGGCGCCCTACTCCTACTCTTCCAGCGCCGCTTCGACCGCGCCCGTGATTTCCGATAGGGAGAGGTAGGGACCCTTCTGGAAGGAGGTCACCCGCCCTAGGGGATCAACGATGAAGGTCTCGGGCACCCCCCGGATGCGGTAGGCCTGTGAAATCCGGGTTCCCAGATCCGGCCCATTGGGATACGTGATTCCAAACCGGTCCAAGTACGCCAGCGCCTCGGGCTCGGTGTCCACGTAGTTCACCCCGACGAAGACGACACCGCGGTCTTTCATGAGTTGGTAGGCCTGCTCCAGTTCCGCCGCTTCCTGTTCGCACGGCGTGCACCACGATGCCCAAAAGTTGATCACGACGGCATTCCCCTGCAGGTCGGCCAGGCTGATCTGCTCGCCCTCGAAGGTGGTGAGCGTGAACTCTGGCGCCTTGGAGCCGACTCCCACCGGCCCCTGTTGGCTGCGCAGCAGGCTCACCCCAAAGATCGCCAACAGCCCCAATACGATGGCCCAGGCGAGGATCACCCCCCAACTCCGGCGACCTCCTCGCGGCGCCCCTTCCTCCAGCAGTCCTTCTTCCGCCGTCACTTCTTCGTCCATTCCAGCAATACCGTCCCCTTCGGCTGCGGTCATGCGTCGAATTCCCGTAGCTGCTCTTCCAGCCTGGAAACGTAGGGGTCGTCATCCACCGGTTCCTCGGGCAACTGAGGTGGCTGGGCTGGCTTTCGCCACGCCTGGAATAGACGCGCCAGGACCCCCACCCCGACGAGGAATGCCAGCGGTGGAAGCACATAGACCAGCCAGTTGAAGCCGCTGGCGGGCGGGGTCGCCGACACCCGGTCCCCATACTGGGCCACGAAATACGCTTTGATCTCGTCCTCGCTCCACCCCTGGCTCAATTTGTCCCGGATCACCTGGCGCCACTGTTCGCATGCGGTCGTGCCGCACACGTCCAGAGGGATGTTTTCGCATACCGGGCAATAGAGTTGCTTCGCGATGGCATTCACCTCATCGTCGGTGGGCGGGGACCCTTGTGCTGCAGCTGGCGCCGTCGACAGGGCCGCCACCAGCATGAGGCCGAACAATATCGCGCCGAATGCGCGCCACTTCAGCATGCGCCGCCCCTCCTACGCCCCGGCCAGGGCCGTGGCCCTCGAATGTATCCGCCGGCGGTTTCCTTCCGGCCTCGGCCATGCGGCGATCGTAGTACCAAGGATGAAGATCAGCCCGCCGAGCCAAACAAAATTGACCAACGGATTATGATAGACCTTGAATGTCGCCCCCCCCAGGGATACCGGTTCCCAGCCGACCAGCAACACATATAGATCCTCTTCCAGTGTGGAGCGCACGCCGGGTATGGTCATGGGCTGCTGAGAGGCGTAGTAGAAGTCCTTGCGCGGGTAGAGCTCACCCACAGGTTTTCCATCCCGGTAGATCTTCACCACCGCTCGGGCTACATTGCGGCCATCCGGGGTATCAAACTGCGTCAGCGATTCATATTCCATCACATAGCGGCCGAGGGTCAAGCTTTCGCCGCGCGCCAAGGTGGCCTGGGTCTCGGTCTGGAACATCTCGATTCCAATGACTCCCATGGCCATCACCACCACGCCCAGGTGGATCACGTAACCGCCGTAGCGGCGGTGGTTGCGCCCCATCAAGCGCCACAGTGCTTGCGGAAGGGGCTCACCATGCGCGCTGCTCCTCGCCCGCGCCCCGCGCCAGAATTCGTACAGGGTGACCAGAATGACCAATGCGATCAGCCAATATCCGAGCAGCGCGCCCGGCACCCGCATGCCTTGCACGTACAGCGCGATAGGAACCAGCACCGAGGCCACCACGGGCCTCCACAGCGCTCGCCCGAGCAGGCGGCCGGCGGTGCGCCCGTAGGCGGAGAGCGGCGCCACCCCCATCAGGAGCAACAGGCCCAACCACAGCGGCCCAGTTGCGCGCTCATAGAAGGGCGGGCCGACGGTCACCTTCTGACCGGTGAACAACTCGGAGAGCAGTGGAAATATCACGCCCCAAAAGCAGACCACCAGGATGCCCATGAAAAGCAGGTTGTTCAGCAAGAAAAGCGCCTCTCGCGAGAGCGTCGAGTGCAGCACGTTTTCGGCCTTCAGATCACCCCAGCGCTGGATCAGCAAGGAAAGGGACACAACGGACGACAGGCCGATGAACCCGAAGAACATGGGGCCGATGGCCGACTGCGCGAAGGAGTGGACGGAGGAAAGCACGCCAGACCGGGTCAAGAAGGTGCCAAAGATCACCAGGGCGTAGGTGAGAATAATCAGCACCATGTTCCAGCGTTTGAGCATGCCCCGTTTCTCCTGGATCATGACGGAGTGCAGGAAGGCCGTCCCCGTCAACCAGGGCATGAAAGCGGCGATTTCGACCGGATCCCAGCCCCAGTATCCACCCCAACCGAGGACGTCATATGCCCAACGGCCGCCCAATATCAGCCCCAAGGAGAGAAACAGCCACGCCACCAGCGTCCAGCGGCGGGTGAGTCGGATCCAGCGATCGTCGCTGCGCCCGGATAGCAAGGCAGCCATGGCAAAGGCGTAGGGAACCACGAAGGACACAAATCCAAGGTAAAGCATGGGCGGGTGGATGACCATCCCCGGGTGGCGCAGCAGGGGGTTCAACCCCTGCCCGTCCGCCGGGAAAAGCGCAGTGGCGGCGCCGGGCCGGAAGAGCGCCCTGACCTGGCGCCCGTCGACCGTCTGCCACAGTCGCGCAAAGGGGTTTTCAAAGAGGATGACCAATGTCAGGAAGAACGCCAGGGTCACCATGGTGACCACGATCACCCAGGGCAGAAAACCCCGATCCCGATGCCAATCGCGCAGGCTGACCAGGGAGGCGAATGCCGCCATCAACCAAGACCAAAAAACCAGCGATCCAGCCTGTCCGCCCCAGAGCGCGGTGATCTTCAGATAAGTGGGCATCGCGTCACTGGTCACGGTGGCCACATAGCCTATCTCATAGTGGCCGTTGACCAACAGATAGATTAGTGCCAACACAGCCACGCTGATGAGCGGCCAACTCAGGGCCATCGCCCGGCGGGCGCTCTCCACCCAGGCGGGCCGATGGCCCTGCGCGCCATATAGTGCGGCGAAGATGCCAAAGATGGCCACAAAGAACGCCAGTACCAGCGAAAAATACCCAATCTGCGCGATCACTTAAGGCACCTCCATACCTCGGATTCGGGGCCCTTGGCGATACCTTCAACCTGCGGAACCGGCCGCCAGCCCCGCCGGCAGCCCTATGCTGTGTTGCACGCGAGCGGGGTCAGGGCTGGCCCCCAGTCGGCCGCTCGATGGGATCCCGGGATCAGCCCTGCTCGGCCTGAAGAGGCACTTCCTCCTCATAGCGGGTCGGGCATTTTAGCAGCAGTTCATCGGCGTGGAACTCACCATCTGCCGTCATGCGCCCGGTGACGATTGCCTGAGCCTCATTGCGCAGCAGATCCGGCATCGGGCCCTCGTAGACCACATCCAACCGGTTGGCGTCGGGATCGATTACCGCTTGGTGCAGCACTTCCGCCAAGCCGCCTGCTTGCTCGATCTCATCCATGTCGGCAGGCACATTGGCGATGGTGAAACGAAGAGTGAGGGTCTCGGCGTCATACTGGATTGATTCCCCCAGAACAGCCCCCGCGACTTTGATGTCTCGATCCGAGACCGAATCCCCCTTGGCGTACAATTCATCAATGGTCAGGTAATACTGCGCTGCAGCGTGTGTGGAGGACGCGATCAAGTAGGCGACGGCGGCGACTATCAACAAGCCCCCGATCCAGAATTTCATCCGCCCGCCGGAGCCGGAATCCTCCCTGATCTTCTGAACCGTTTCATCCATGCGCTATACCTCCGCTGGGATGCGATCCCAATCGTCGATTATCATACCAGCCATATCCGGATTATCGAATAAGACGAGTATCACCTTGCGAACAGCCATTTGCCACTCATCGAATCGCCCAATATGCTCGTGTATTCTCACACAAGTTGATTAATCATAGATGAGCTTCGACCTACGGCTGAGTGAGAGGGAGCGTGTTGGCGGGGATGAATCGGCTGGCTTCGCAAAAGCCCGGCCACGCCGACGAAGGTACGGTCAACGGCTGGCGTCGCCCCCGTTTCTCGCTCCGGTGACCAGAAACCGGACAGAAAAGTGATCTTTATCACACACCCGAAGGACCCCTCTCACTGAATGACCCAGCGCTTTTCGAGATAATTAGACAATGTGGGGCGGCTTACCCAATTGGTGGGGGGATCGACCCACAGGGCATGGTTCGATTGCCCCATGAAGTCAAGGCGTCAAGGCGCCGCCACGACAAGCCGGTGGGCGCCCAGTCCTTCATAGGCAACTGCCTTCGCGCTCTTGAGCGATTTTGGCTTGCCTGCGAAATTGGTGTGGTTTAGACTCTAGCGTTGGGCCAGCGAAGGGCCAGTATGGAGGAGAAACCAGATGCAGCGACGGCGTCTTCGGGCCATTGTGGTCGGCCCGCTGGCGATCCTGTTGGCGGGTCTGCTGATCGCTCTGCGCCCCACCCGCGCTGTGGCCTCTGACGACTCACCCGAGGCACAAGGGCAAGGGATCAGCATCCAAGATTGCCTCTCCTGTCACGATGTTCCGGGCCTGGAGACCACTCTCCCCTCCGGGGAGATCCTCTATCTGACCGTCGATGGTGCGACCTTCTTGAATTCCACTCATGGCCGCCTCGGCTACGCTTGTGTGCAATGCCATACGGACATCACCGAGGTGCCACATGAGCCCATCCGTGCCGATACCCGCCGGGATTTCACCCTCAACCTCTATCCCACCTGCCGGAGCTGTCACGAGGACAAGTATCTACAAACACTCGACAGCGTGCATCAGAAGGCACTGGCAGCGGGAAACAAGCATGCCGCTGTGTGCACGGACTGCCATGGTGCACACGATATCGGGCCACCGGACGTGCCGCGCAGCAAGATCCCACAGACCTGCGAGAAGTGTCATTCACAGATCTACAATCTGTATATCAGCAGCGTGCATGGTTCGGCGCTTATCGGGGAGGGCAATCCAGACGTGCCCACCTGTGTGAATTGCCACGGCGTCCATCGGATTGAAGGCCCGTCCAACTCACCGTTCCGTCTCTTCTCGCCGCAGATCTGTGCCAAATGTCACGCCAATGAGCAGTTGATGTCGCGTTATGGCATCAGCACGGATGTCTTCCAGACATACGTGTCGGACTTTCACGGCACCACCGTCGAGATCTTCCAGGCCATCGCACCTGGGCAAACGCCCAACACGCCGGTTTGCATCGATTGCCACGGTGTGCATGACATGAAACAGGTGAATGACCCCGAAAGCCGGGTGATCAAGGAGAACTTGCTCGCCACCTGTCGGCGGTGCCATCCGGATGCGAACGCGAACTTCCCCTCCGCCTGGTTGAGCCACTACAAACCAAGCCCCGAGCACGCGCCGCTGGTCTACTACGTGACCCTGTTCTATAAAGTATTGATACCGACCACAATCGGCGGGCTGCTATTATTCGTGATTGTCGATGGTTCAAGAAGGATCCTGGACCGCCGGAAAGAGCGCCGAAATGAGTAAGCGCCGCTACCTGCGTTTCTCACGTCCATACCGCATCGAGCACTGGCTCCTCTTTGCCAGTTTCACCACCCTAGCGGTCACCGGCCTCGTTCAAAAATTCGCCAGCCTCGGCCTGTCCGACAGTATCATGGCGCTTCTCGGCGGCGTAGGAAACACTCGCCTGATCCATCGTATTGCCGCCGGGACGCTGATGGTGGAGGTGGTGTTCCACGCCGGGGTGATCGCATATCGCCTGTTTGTGCGACGGGTGCGACCCACAATGCTGCCCGGCCCGGAGGACTTGGAAGCCATCTACGGCAAGTTCCTGTACAACTTGGGCCTGCGGGAGCACAAACCGCAGGAGGGGCGCTACACCGCGGCGGAGAAATTCGAATATTGGGCCCTGGTTTGGGGGACCATCATCATGGCCGTCACCGGCTTCATGATGTGGAATCCTATTGCCACCACAAACCTCCTGCCGGGCGGGTTCATCCCGGCCGCCAAAGCCGCGCATGGCGCGGAGGCGATTCTGGCCGTGCTGGCGATCCTCGTCTGGCATGTGTATCACGTGCACATCAAGCACTTCAACAAGAGCATGTTTACGGGGTATCTGACCGAAGACGAGATGATCGAAGAGCATCCCTTGGAGCTGGCGGACGTCAAATCCGGGCGGGCCCGCCGCCTGGTGGAATCTGAAGCTGTGCTCCAGCGTCGCCGAGTTTTCATCCCCGTTTACACGGTGGTATCCCTGGGGTTGTTCGCCGGAATCGTTTACTTCGCCACCTTTGAAAAGACCGCCATCACCACCTATCCACCCGCCGAAGAAGTTCAGGTGTACGCCCCTCTCACCCCAACGCCTTTGCCCACCCCGCTGCCCACAAAGCCCCCTTCGGCTGAAGCTCCCACCACCTGGGAGAACGGCATCGCCGATTTGTTCGCAGAGAAATGCGGGTCCTGTCACTCCGGCCCCAATGCCGCCGCCGGCCTGGATATGAGCACCTACGCCGGGATGATGACAGGCGGACAATCGGGGCCTGCGATCATCCCCGGCAACTCCGACGGCAGCCTGCTGGTTCGGCGACAAGCTGAAGGGAATCACCCCGGGCAGTTCAACGGGGAACAAATGACGTGGGTCGTCAACTGGATTGATGCCGGCGCCCCACAGAAATAGGTAAGGATCAGCGCACAACATCATGAGAATTCTGTTGGAACGCATCGTACGCTTCTTCTTCCCCCCTGCAGGGACTCCTCTCTGGAGACGGATCATGCCCTATGGTCTTCTGGGTGTGCTAACGCTTGCGGCCTTGGTCGCCAGCGCCTACGCCTGGGACTACACCAATTCTCCGGAGTTTTGCGGCACCGTGTGCCACACGATGCCGCCTGAGTTCACCGCCTACCTCACCTCCCCCCACGCCCGCATTGACTGCGTCGAATGCCATATCGGACGCGGCTTCATCGCCCAGCGAGTGACGCGCAAGGCCGGAGACGTGAAGCATATCGTCTCCCTGGCTTTCAAGACTTATGAGTTTCCCATTCGAGCGGAGGATCTGCGCCCGGCGCGGGAGACCTGTGAACGGTGCCACTTCCCGGCCAAGTTCTCCGATGACAGCCTGCGCGAGATCGAGGAGTTCCGTTCGGATCTCAACAACACTCCCATCAGCATCTACCTCACACTGAAGACCGGCGGGGGCAGCAAGCGCCTCGGATTGGGCCGGGGCATCCACTGGCATATCGAGAATACCGTCCAGTACCTCCCTTTGGATCCCGAGGAGCAGGAAATCCCCTATGTGCGCGTCGTCCAGGACGATGGCTCAACCGTCGAGTACCTGGATGTCCAGTCGGATCTGGCTCTCGACCAGATCGACGAGGCGGATCTGGAGGTGATGGACTGCATCACATGTCACAATCGTATCACGCACCTGATCAGCACCCCCGAGGAAACGGTGGATGAGCTGATGGCCCGGGGCGTGATTTCCCCGACCATCCCCGAAATCCACCGCAAAGCCATCGAGGTGTATGGGGCCGACTACCCCAGCGTGCAGTATGCGTTGAACGGCATCGCCGGGTTGCGCGGTTACTACACCCAGTTCTATCCGGAATTCTTCGCCGCCAATCAGGAATTGGTGGGTGGGGCCATCACGGCCCTGCAGGAGGCCTACGAGGACAGCGTCTTTCCCGAGCAGAAAGCCGACTGGACCACCCATCCCAACAACGTCGGGCACAAGGATTCACCGGGCTGCTTTCGCTGCCATGACGGCCGGCATCTGAACGCGGCCGGTGAAGCGGTGCGCTTGGAATGCAACCTGTGCCACTCCATCCCCGTGGTCGCCGGGCCCGATGATTTTGTCGCCGATATCGAGATCCGCCGTGGGCCCGAGCCCTCTTCGCACGTCAACCCGAATTGGATTGTGCTGCATCGAGAGGCCCTCGATGCTAGCTGCTCCAATTGCCACACTACTGGCGACCCGGGCGGTGTGAGCAACACGACATTCTGCTCCAACAGCGCCTGTCACGGGCGAGCCTGGGATTACGCCGGTTTCGACGCGCCGCTGCTTCGCCAGGCGCTGGCCAGTCAGATGCCGACCCCACAGCCTGAGCAGACCCCCATCGGCGCTGGCGCATTGACCTACACCGAAACCATCGGGCCGATGTTACAATCCCGCTGCGGTGCATGCCATGGGGACGGTGGCATGCGAGGGCTGAATATGACCGAATATTCGACGCTGCTGGCAGGGGGGGCGAGCGGGCCGGTGGTTGTCCCCGGCGACCCGGATAACAGCTTGATTATCGCCAAGATTTCCGGGGAGGAACCACATTTCGCCCAGTTGTCACTCGAAGAACTCAAACTCTTGAGGGATTGGATCGCCGCCGGCGCTCCGGAATAGGCGATCGGCCGCTGATGCAGGCTATGGCAGCCGCCGGTGCCTCTCCGGGCAGACCTCGCGCGCCATTGGCCGCGTCGGTCCCCCCGCCACCGGCAAGGAATACAGGTTGTCTGTCAAATGAGGAGCGAGAGAATGGCAGAAGAGAGCCAAGTGGATCGTAGAGGGTTCATGCGTTTGGCGACCGGCGCCATCGGCGCGCTGATCGCCGCGGCTTTGGGGATTCCCGCCATCGCATATATTGTTGGCCCGGCGCTGAAACAGGACAAAGAGCAGGAATGGATTCCGCTGGGGTCCAGCTCCAAGGTCGAATTGGGCGAACCCACCTTGTTCCGCGCCACTGTAGAACGCAAGACCGGTTGGATTGTGAATGAAGATGAGTTGACCATTTACGTGCTGACCGAAGACGGGCGGGACTTTATCGCCATGTCGAACATCTGCACCCACCTGGGCTGCCGGGTGCGGTGGATCGCCGATCAGGAGATTTTCTTCTGTCCATGCCACAACGCGACCTACGACAAGGACGGCGAGGTGCTTTCCGGCCCACCACCGCGGCCGCTCGACCGGTACGAGGTGAAGGCCGAGAACAACCAGCTCTTCGTGCTGGGAGGCTAATATGGCAGCGAGATTTGTCAACTGGCTGGACGAACGGTTGGCCTGGCGCAGCGTCTGGGGGTCCATCTTCGTGCGCAAGATCCCCAGGGTGAATTGGCTCTACACTTTGGGCAGCGCCACACTGCTGGCGGCGATCAACCAGATCGTCACCGGTATCCTGCTCACCATCTATTATGTACCCACCCCGGATCATGCCTATGAGAGCGTGCAGTACATCACCAATGAGGTGAACGCGGGCTGGTTCATCCGCGGCCTCCACCACTGGGGTGCCAGCGCCATGGTGGTGCTCGCATTCCTGCATATGCTGCGCATCATCTACCATGGGGCCTACAAGTACCCCAGAGAGGTCACATGGCTCACCGGGGTGTTTCTGCTGCTGATCACCCTGGGCTTCGGCTTCACGGGCTACCTGCTCCCCTGGGACCAGAAAGCCTATTGGGGCACCACGGTCGGCACCCGAATCGCTGCAGTCACCCCGGTGATCGGCGATCTTCTGCTGCGCATCATGCGTGGCGGAGAGGAGCTTTCCGCCATTACCCTGGCGCGCTTTTTCGGCGTCCACGTATGGGTCCTCCCCGCGACGCTGCTGACTTTGCTGGGGATCCACCTCTACCTGGTGATCCGCATCGGCATCAGCAACATGCCGAAAAGGGAAGACTGACTCATGAACGAAGAGGAGAAGCAAGAAACCCTGCGGGAGTATCGGGAAGCCAAAGAACATGGAGAGTATTTCTTCCCGGATGCCATTTTCCATGATGCGATCATCGGGCTCATCGTCTTCCTGGTTCTGGCCGGGCTGGCGATCTTCGTCGGGGCGCCATTGGAGGCGCGCGCCAATCCCGCAGATACGACCTACACCCCTCGCCCGGAGTGGTATTTCCTGTTCTTGTATCAGCTGCTGAAGTATTTCCCGGGGCAGCTCGAGGTCGTCGGGGTCTTCGTCATCCCGACCCTGATGATCCTGCTGCTGCTGGCGCTCCCCTTCCTGGATCGCAAGCGTCAGCGCCATTTCACCCACCGTCCGATCATCGTCGGCGCCACGGCACTCGTCGCCAGCGGGATCCTGGCGCTCACGGGGTTGGCGCTGTCCGCCGCCCCACCCCCAGAACAGCAGGTGGGCGGGGATCAGACCGCCGCCCTCTACGCTGAGAACTGCGCCCCCTGCCACGGACCATCGATCCAGGTGGCCCCGGGCACGAATCTGCACGAGATCATCGCCAGCGGCAGACACGAAGAGGGCATGCCGGCTTGGAATGCTGACCTGACCACCAACGAGATCGACGCGCTGGCGGGCTTCATCCTGTCCCCCGGTGGGAGCCGGCTATTCACGGAGAACTGCGCCCCGTGCCATGACCTTTCGGATCTGGTCGCCAGCGATCCACTGGAACTCAAGAAGGCCCTCGAGGGAGGGCCGGAATTTCCGCCCCACGAGGGTGTCGACGTCCCACAGTGGAAGGAGACGTTGTCCGTGGAGCAGCGGACCAATTTGCTCAACTTCCTGGTGGCGCCGGATGGACAGCGCCTGTTCGCCATCAATTGCGCGCCCTGTCATGGTAAATCCGTCTCCGTAACAGGGGATGAGAGTGAGCTGCGGGACATCATCTCGCAGGGCGGCATGCACCTAGAAATGCCCCCATGGCGAGAACGGCTGACACAGGCACAGATCGACGAGTTGGCGGCCTACGTAGTCGACCCCGCCGGCTCGCCCGGGGCCAAGACCCTCTTCGAGGAGAACTGCGCCCGCTGCCACGGGGACCGCATCCCGGCCGCGGAAGACGTCCAACAAGCCGTGGCGATCATCGCCGGCGGGGGCCCGCATGAGACCATGCCTGTTTGGGGCGACATCCTGACCCCGGAGCAGTTGGATGCCTTGGTGGACTACACATTGCAGGCAGCCTCGGGCGCGCCCGTGGAAGAGGGCCAACGTCTTTTCGCCCAGTACTGCGCCACCTGTCACGGTGAACTCGGCGAGGGTGGCCCCAACCCGACTCGCCCCGATGATATCATCGCGCCGATCAGCTCCGCCGAATACCTGAAGACCCGCGACGATGCCACGCTGAAGGCCGTAATCTCCCAGGGCCAGCCCAACTTCGGCATGTCCCCCTTCAGCACCGCGTTCGGCGGCCCGCTTGATGAGGAGGATATCGACGCCATCGTGACGTTCATTCGCTCTTGGGAGCAGAATCCGCCCGTCGAACTGCCGCCGGAGGTGGCCGGCACAGAAGTCACCCTGAGTGGGCCGGATATCTATCAAGCGGTTTGCGCACAGTGCCACGGCGATGATGGGGAGGGAGGAATCGGTCCAGCGTTCGCCGATCCCAAATTCCAGTCCCAGTGGACGGACCAGGAGATCTTCGACACCATCAACCTGGGCCACGAAGCCACGGTCATGATCGCCTGGGGTGAGATTCTCTCCGCTGAGCAAATCCACGAGCTGGTGCTGTATATCCGCCAACTCGGAAGCGGGCTGGAGGCGACCCCAGAAGGGCCGCCCTCCTTCTCCCAGGATATCCTGCCGATCTTCGCCCGGGAGTGCGCCGCCTGCCATGGGACACTGGGAGGCTGGGACTCTACGAGCTACCAGGCGGTGATGGAGACCGGCGCGAACACCCCCGTGGTGGTCCCGGGCAACGCCGAGGATAGCTTGCTGGCCCAGAAGCTGCTGGGCACACAAACGATCGGCGGAGCCATGCCGCCCGGCGGCCAGCTCTCGGACGCCGAGATCCAACTGGTGATCGACTGGATCAATGCGGGCGCGCCGGACAACTGAACGCCCCTGGCCTGTGCGGGCGCCACACCGCGCGGGCTTCCATCAGCCGCTGCCGGCAAAAGGGTGCGTGCCCTCACGTGCTGCGCGCACCCCCCAACACAGGATGACCTTCGCCTGCGGAACCGCCGCACGCACAGAGCGGGATGGCGGCCCAATGAGCGGGGGGTCGGAATCTAGCGCCTCACGCGTGAAGGACGTGCAGGGTGGAAAGGGAGCGAAGCGAATCTGCCGAGAGCGGGCGAAGCGTGGGTCGACGAAATGACGCCCCCAGCGGAGCCAACAGCAAGGCCAGGAGCCTGCGGGTCCGGGTAGCCCTGGCTGTCGCCGCGCCAATCTTCTTGGCGCTCTCCCTTCTTTCCCTTGTGAATTACGCCCGCGAGCGCCGCATATTCCAGGACCAGCTGCAGCGCAGCGCCCAGCAGCTCGGCGAGGTCACCTTGGGCAGCCTGCGCCACGCCATGCTGGTCAACGATCGAGGGCTCCTCGCACAAGTGGTGGACGACCTGGCCGCCGTTGAGAATGATGTGCTGCTCATACAGATCATCGATCTGGAACAACAGGTGCGGGTCGCCAGCGAGCATGAGTTGGTCGGGAACCGCCAGAGCACCCGCGCGGGCGGCTGCGAGGAATGCCACCGGCTTCCCCCGGCGGAGCGACCACGCACCATCCATCTCCAATCCGCGCGACAGATACTGCGGATTTCCACACCCATACAGAATGAACCGGCTTGCTCTTCTTGCCACCAAGGCCAGGACGGCCATTTGGGGGTGATGCTGATTGACATGTCCCTTGCGGATACCCAGCGACACACCCTGGGTGACCTGCAGTTGGATCTGGGAATCTCTTTGGCGGGCACGCTGGTTGTCAGCCTGTGCGTGTATTTCTTGGTCCATTGGTTGGTGGTCCGGCGTATCGAATCTTTCCGCCAGCCGCTGGCAGAGCTATCGCAGGGGAATCTGTCCGCCCGCCTCCCACTGCCGGATCGGGCGCGTGACGAATTGGACGAACTGGGAATCCGTTTCAACCACATGGCGGCCGACCTGCAGCGCCACGCCGCCGAGGAGGCCGAGCGCAGCGAGGTGCGCCAACGCGCCATCGTGGAGGAGCGTGAGCGCATCGCCCGCGAACTCCATGACGGCATGGCCCAACTCTTGGGTTATGTCAACACCAAGGTGATGGCTGTGCGGCTTCTCTTAAACGACGGCAGGATGGACGCCGCTAAGGGTCATTTGCTACAATTGGAGGAGGCGGCGCGGGAGCTCTTTTCTGATCTGCGGGAGGCCATTCTGGGTTTGCGCCTCGCCAGCGCCAACAGCGAGGGCCTGGTGACGACCATCCGGGAGTTCACCGAAAAATTCAACCGCCTGAACGATCTGTCGGTGGATCTTAGCGTCGATCCTGATCTGGAGGGCCTGTCCCTATCCCCGGATTGCGAATTGCAGGTGCTGCGCATCATCCAGGAGGCGCTCTCCAACGCCCGCAAGCACGCCCGGGCCTCACAGGCCTGGATCATCCTGACGCAAGAGGATGGGAGCATAGAGTTGACCATCGGCGATGATGGGATCGGATTCAACCCCGGAGAGATGGCGGACGACCCGCGAGCGGGCTTCGGCCTGACCTCGATGCGAGAGCGCGCTCAGGCTATCGGGGGAACGATTTCGGTGGACAGCGAACCCTTCGGCGGAACTCGCATCAGCTTGCGCATCCCCGTGCACCAGGAGCGCTGATCGCATGCGGGTGCTCGTGGCCGACGACCATTCCTTGTTTCGCGACGGCATCGTCTCACTCTTGGAGGCGGCGGGTTTCGAAGTCATCGATCAGGTCGGTGATGGGCGAGCAGCCGTCGAATCCGCGCGCATGCACCGACCGGACCTTGTGCTGCTCGATATCACCATGCCCGGCAAGAGCGGGATCGACACGCTGCGGGAGCTCAAGTCGGAACTGCCCGAGGTGAAAGTCGTCATGCTCACCGTCTCGGATGACGATGCGGACATCATCTCCGCCGTACGGGGCGGCGCGGACGGCTACCTGCTCAAGAACCTGAACGCTGATCAGTTCATCGAAATGCTCAACGAGCTGCGGGCGGGAAAGGCCGCCATCACCCGCGCCACCACCGCCCGACTCATGAAGGCACTTGCGGCCGAAAAGGCCCTCAGACCCCGGCTCACCGAGGACCTGACCGACCGGGAGCTGGAGTTGCTGGATCTGGTGGCCCAAGGCCTGTCCAACCGCGCCATCGCCCACTCGCTCGCCATCAGCGAGAACACCGTCAAGTATCACATGAAGAATGTCCTGGCGAAGCTCGACGTGCAGAACCGGGCAGAGGCCGTGGCGCGCGCCATCCATCTTGGGCTGATCGATGCCGACACGCCCGGCAGCCCGACATCCGTCCTGTGACATTCTTCACTTATGGCCCTACCCAAATGGGTAGGTTGGAAGCGGTTTCTTCCCCACCCGATCGTGGTTCCCGATTTCACCCCTGAGAGGCTGTCGAGCTTTCTCATCTTCCATTAATCTATAGCCTGGGTCACATCGGCATGCTCATCCCACGCACCGGGGGCGGAATGCCTGGTTATCGTGTCGCAGTGCTGTCCAATCGATCGCTGTTCGCCACAGGCGCTGCCGCCCGCCTACGCCAACTGCCGGAGCGGTTTGAGATCATCGAAATGGACCCGAAGGATCCAGAGGTGCTGGAGAAGCTTGCCGCTCTGAGTCCCACCGCGGTGATCGTGGACTCGGAAGATGACGAGCTGGCGCAGCGCGTTCCGTTGAGTCGATTGCTCAGCTCGCTGCCCAATCTGACCATCATCCGCCTCGATCCGAAGAGCGACCAGATCCAGGTTGTGACCAGCAAGCAGCGCCGCGCCGGGACCACGGAGGACCTGGTGCAGGCGTTGAGAGGGGGCTCTGGAGTGGAGTGAGACGCCCCGATGTCCTTGGCACCGGCCGCGTCACAAACCGGCTCATCGCTAGGGAAAGAAAGGAGCGAGCTTATCGAGTAAAACGACGCACGTTCTGCAAAGCAATTTGCCTGGCTTTGCTTGAGAGATCATCAAGAGGAGAATATCTATATGCATAAGAGAAAGCTGATCATATATCTGGCCCTGCTGGGGGTCGCCATCCTTTTGGCCGCCTGTGCAGGTCCGCAGGGAGCAGAAGGCCCTGCCGGACCTGCCGGTCCTGCGGGCCCGCAGGGGCCGGAAGGCCCAGCCGGTCCGGCAGGGGAAATGGTGACCGCCACCGATCTGTCCTGCACCCAGTGTCACAACGACACGGACGTGCTGGTGGGGAAGGAAGTGGCATGGGAAGAATCCGTGCACGGGAGCGGCACCGCGACCGCATATGCGGGCAGCCGGGCTTCGTGCACTGGATGCCACTCCGGCGGCGGCTTCAGCGAGCGGATCGCGGCGGGAATCACCAATCCGGATTTGGTTGAGTCCGCCAATCCGAATCCGAGCCGCCCTGATTGCCGGGCCTGCCACCAGATCCACACCACCTACACCGCCCAAGACTGGGCACTCGAGACCACAGACCCGGTGCCACTATATGCCTTTGAGGGCGTGACCTTCGACGGCGGCGAGGGCAACCTGTGCGCCAACTGCCACCAGCCGCGCCGGGCCTTCCCCGAAGCGGTGGACGGCATGGTCGAGGTCACCAGCACCCACTGGGGGCCGCACCACGGCCCGCAGAGCGCCATGCTGCTCGGGGTCGCCGGCGCGGGTGATGTGCAAGGCAGCCCCAGCTCGCACGCCAGCATGGTGGAGAACACCTGCGTGACCTGCCATATGGGCGTTGGCAACCGGCACACCTTCGAACCAGACGTCTCAGCCTGCCAGGAATGCCACTCGGGCGCCGAGAGCTTCGACATCAACGGCGTGCAAACCGAGGTGCAGGGCATGCTGGATGAGCTGGAGACGGCTCTGGTCGACGCGGGTTGGCTGGATGAGGAGGGCCACCCGGCTGTGACCTCTATCCCAGAGGCCGAAGCGGCGGCCTTGTGGAACTGGATCTACATCGCCCACGAGGACAAGAGTCTGGGTGTTCACAACTCAACTTACACCAAGGCCTTGCTCGAAGCATCACTCCAGGCGATGGGGGTGGGCGGTCAATAGACCTCCCGCACCCGGCACGAAACACAGAAACGGGGCTGCTCCGGCAGCCCCGTTTTGTTCTTCCACAGGGGATCAAGCCCAATGGCCAGCCTCCCCTAGCGCCGCCCGGATTCCTCTTGCTAATCCGCCCCCATCCAGGACACCCCCGGGCTCCGGGCCAATTCGGGCTCGTGGCCCACCTGCTGCGTGTGGTCCACCACTTTCAGGTAGCGGACCCCGAGGGTGAAGGCCGCCAACCCATAGGCGACCACCCCTGCGCCGGTGAGGATCTCGATCAGCGAAGGCACGTAGCTGGTATAGCGGGCGACGATCGCTTGGGGTAAGTAGGTCAGCACCACCATTTGGCCAACCATGGTCGTATCCCAGCGATGAGCCACGATTCCCAGTGCCACCAAAGCCAACGCAATCATGCGCAGGATCGGCTTCCGCCGCAGGCTGTCTTTGAGCAGAACGACGGCCGGGAAAACCGCGCCCAAGAGGATCTCCCCAAGCCAGAAGTTGACTGCCAGTGGCCCTTGAGTGAGCAGATGGAGCCCTTCGGTCTGCCCCGGCTGGTAAGTATATGTCATGGCGAAGGTGTCCCAGAAACGGAAATATAGATAGAAGACCAGCGCCCAGCCCACAAACTTGGACATCTGGTTGAGCAACTTGTCGTCCACCTTCGCCCTGGGCGTGAGGCGCGCCGCCAGCATGGAGGCGAAGATCGTGAACGCCGATCCTGCCACGATGGCGGACACGATGAACAGAACGGACAGCCCCGGACGCAGCCAGATCGGTCGCGCCTTGAGCACCCCGTAGGTCGCCCCAAGAGATGATTGATGCAGCATGGATAGGCCCAGCCCGGCGACCGCCAGAACTGGGGCCAGACGATGCACGCCCTCCAATCTCTCGGCAATCTTGGGCAAGCGCTCCCGCAGCCAGGCTGCGTTTGCGACAATGGGAGCAGCCTCCAGGCTGAGCACCCCGAGATAGAGGGTGATGCACATGGAGACCTCCCACAGCAGCGAGTGCGGGTTCCAAAAGACCAATGCGTGCCAGAAGCGGTCCGGCCGACCGATATCCACCATCAGGGTCAGCAGCGCCATGCTGTACCCGATCAGACCGATGAACACCGCCGTGCGCGCCACCTTCTGGAGGTGTTTCAACCCCAAGAGGTACACGGCTGCGCTCAGGGTGAACGCCCCTGCACTCAACGCGATGGAGGATAGGTCGACGGTGATCCACAAGCCCCATGGCACCAGATCGGTCAGATTGGTGACCACCAGGCCTTTTGTGAATACAATTCCCGCCGCGGCCAGGCCGACCACCATCACCGTCGCCAAGGCGGCCATCCATATAGTGAAGCGTGAGATCCGTCGTTCCCCTCTCATACTGCCCCCTCCCGTTCTCGAGCTGGCAGGTAGTATACGCGCGGCGCGGTGCCTAGATCCTCCCTGAGCCGGATATGGGGCACCGTCTCCAACAGTAGACTGACTTTGGATTCGGGGTCATTGAGGTCCCCAAAGATGCGCGCTTCTCGGGGACAGGCCACCACACACGCCGGGGTTGCCTCCTCATCCTCGCCGGGCGTCAGACCCAGCCTCACACCGCGGTCGATGCGCTGGACGCAGAAAGAACACTTCTCAACCACTCCGCGCGGCCGGCGGGCCACCTCCGGCTGGCCCCATTCGGGCACAGCCGGGTTCTCGCCATCGAATGTCTCCCAATTGAAGGCCCGCGCCCCGTACGGGCAGGCGACCTCGCAGTACCGGCAGCCGATGCAGCGGTCATAATCCATCATCACCACACCGTCTGCTCTTTTGGTGGTGGCGCGAACCATGCAGACCTCCACGCAGGGGGCATGGTCACAGTGCTGGCAGGGCCGTGGCAGATAGACCGGTCTGCCATCAAACTCGCCCACTTCAATCACCCGGTTCCATGAAATCCCAGGCGGGACATCATTGTGTGCCCGGCAGGCCTTGGTGCAATAGCCGCAGCCGATGCATTTGTTCTGGTCGATCACCATGGCCCAGCTGTGCCTGCTGCTGCCGGTGGGACCGGAAGCGGCGGCTCTTCGAGCGATGCGCATCCCGGCAGCGGTGGCCGCGACCGCACCTGCGGCCTTGATCAACCCTCGTCGGTTCACCTTCGCATGTTCGTCCATAACGATGCCTCACTCATCCTCGCTGCGGATTCTCTGATACCAGCGCTCCAACCACGGAGCCAAGATCATGCCGGTAGCCATCCCGATCAGCCCAGAGAGCGTCGCAAAGACCATGGGACTCACAGCGCCGGGCTCCTCGCTGATCTGGGCACTTTCCACGGCACTCATCGCATCCAGGCTCTCGACTGGTGTCGGCTTGGCCTCACTCGGCTGTGCCGCGGCGTGCAGTTGGTACGCGTGGCACTCTGTGCAGGTGGCCAGATCCACCGAGAAAGTGTGATCCCGCTGGGCGTGGCCTCCGGCCGGTGCGATATCTGTTTCCTTCAAGTGGCAGTCCAGGCACGTGAGACCCTGGGCTTGATGCTCCGAGTGCGCGAAACTGGCCGCTCGCGTCCCATGGCAGCTGGCGCACAACGTCGAACCATCCTCGGCCATGAGCGCGGTCCCATGGGGGTCGTGGCAAGTTGAACACGCGATATCCTCGGTCCCATGCACGCTGGCCTGCCAGGCGAAATAGGTTTCCTGGTGGCATTCCGAGCACGCTTCGGATGTTCTTGTCACGGGCATGGGCTCACTGGGATGGCTCGCCGGCTCTGGCCCGTGACAGGCCAAACATGTCACGCCTTCCGCCACGTATGTGTCGGTCTCCGGATCATAGCCGGTGGTGTGACATGCTTTGCACTCCTTGGGCTCGCCCTTTGCCTCCCACTCTGCGACAAAGGCTTCGTTCTCGGCCGCCCGCCCATGGGCACCATGATCCCATGCATCATATATCTCGTAGTGGCATGTGACGCAGGTCGTCTGGGGCAGCGGCCCTAAGGGTGTACCCGCATACCCTTGGGCGACGGCGAAGCTCAGGGCGGCCAGGGGCAGCGCCAGAAGCAAACCCACAGAGAAACGGCGCAAGAATGGACTGGTCATTATTCAGGCCTCCTCAACATTGGTGTCAGCGCTCACGAGCACTGTGGCGTCCCGAAACAACTGACATTCCAGGCATTGCTCCTTTAGCTGGCCTCGCTCATCGCGGAACAACTGCCAGCAGGGGCGATCCCGGTTGCGATATGCAGGGCAGCCCTCACGGGCTTGGGGGTCGCAGCCCTTGATCTCCCAGCAAGGCAGAACCATCCCCAGTTGGTCTGTGACCTCCAATTCTGACCGCAACCGCTCCGCGTCCGCCTGCCAGGCATAGTCCAGCCTCCGCAGGAAGTAGACGGTGAGCGCGGTGACTGCGATTGGAATCCCTATCCGCAACATGAACCCGATTGCGATACCGACAATCTCACGCATCCCATCCATGAAAATCTCCTCGCCCGGAGACACTGCGTTGGCGGGATAGATAGCTCCCCGCCATCATGAGCAACCCGAGCGGCAATACCAAGCGCAGGATCATCAGGCCGAAAACACATGCTGTGGTCATCATCGCTCCCAACCTCCTCACCCATCGCTCTTCACTACTATCCTAGGGCGGCCAGTATGTAATGTAAATTGGGATTTCAACCAATCTTTGCGATGGGTTGTGTGACATACATCGAGTGGGTGATTCGACCCATTGTGTGGTCAGACTGTGAGGGGATTTCTCATTCCAGATGGGGGGAGTGATCCATTGGAGGGAGCAAGGGACAGAAAAAACCGGCTGAATCCGCCTGGCGGGTGAGGATCAGGGCTCGATGATCCCCTTGCGGATGGCGTATTTCACCAACTCGGTCCGGGAGTGGAGGTTGAGCTTGTGCATGATGTTCTCGCGATGGCGTGCCACGGTCTTGGGGCTGATCCCGAGCGTTTCGCCAATCTCGGCGTTGGTGGCTCCATCCGCCAGATGGGCAAGCACCTCCTGCTCACGGTCCGTCAGCCCGTCCAAGTGTTCCTGTCCCCCGCCACGCTCGGATCCAGAGAGAAAGTCGTTGACCAGCAATTTAGCCAGGGAGGGATAGAGATAAACCTGGCCTTCGGCTGCCAGGCGTATCGCCGTCAGCAGTTCCTCCGGCGCAGCACGCTTGGGGACATAGCCCAGCGCCCCGGCCTCCAGCATCTTGAAGAAATACTCCTCGTCCTCATGGATCGTGAGGGCGACGATCGCCGTTTCCGGCCGCTCCCGCTTGATCCGGCGCGCTGCCTCGATCCCCGACAGATCGGGGAGGCCTATATCCATCAAGACGACATCCGGCCCCAGCTCCAACACCCTCTGCAGGGCCTCCTGCGCCGAGGCGGCCTCCCCCACGATCTGCATATCCGTTTCGCCTTCCAGCAGCATGCGCAGGCCGGAGCGCACCACCTCGTGGTCATCCACCAACAGCAGTTTCGTCTTCATCGCCAGTCCCTTGGGACCTCTCCGGAATCGGAAATCGCACTTTGACGCACGTGCCCTCCCCAATGGTAGTCTCTATGTGCAGGTCGCCTCCCAGCAAGGAGGCTCGCTCTTGCATGCCGATCAACCCCCACGAGGGGCGGTTTGGGTTCCGCAGCATGGCCGGGTCAAAGCCTGAGCCATCGTCGCTTATCTCCAAGCTCACCGCATTCTCCTGGAAACTCAGGCGCACTCCGGCCTGGTCCGCATCCGCATGCTTCACAACATTTGTCAAGGCCTCCTGCGCAACCCGGAAGATGGCGATCTTCACAGTGGAGGGCGTGTCCCGCCTCTCCCCAATCACTTCCAGCTGGATGTCCAGGGGCACACGGCCTTTCAGGTCATTGATATACCATCTCAGCGCCGCCAGCAATCCGAGGTCGTCCAGTTGCGACGGTCGCAGGTCGGCAATCAAGCGCTGCAGCTCGTTCAGCGAATGGTCGACCAGCTTTTCCAGATGTTTGAGATTCTGGTCCGCCTTTCCCGGATTGCGGTCCAGCCATGTGGAGACGCTCCGCAGCCCCATCCCGATGGCGGTCAGCGCCTGGCCAGTCTCATCATGCAGCTCACGAGCGATGCGCTGGCGCTCCGACTCCTGGGCCTCCACCACCCGCCTCAGCACCTCCCCGCGCAATTCCTCTCTCCGCCGGGCCTCCCGAAGCCGTGCGGCTTGCAACTCGGCCATTTCCCTCTGCACTCCGACCTCAAAGGAGCGCAGAAAGCGGATCACGAATATGGCGGCCACGCCCGCGGCCACGGCGCGCAACAGTTGCACCGGGAAGCCGAAAGTCTCCGTGAATACCGTTTGATTGATCAGGTTCGATGGCGGCAGCGGGCTCGATCGAGTGATCATCTGCCCGACGACCCCGTACCAGGCGAAAGCCACGGCCGCCCAAAGGCTGTCCTGGCCGAAACGGGCCATTCCAGCCTGACGGAAAGCGCGCTGTTGTGCGACAAGTCCCGCCGCCGCCAGCAAGGCGGCGACCACCCCCAGGATATAGCGGGTCCATACCTCCACAACATCCCACATCTCCGGAAACGCGGGGTAGCGATCCTTGAGCAGCAGCACGCCGAAGCCCCAGACTGCGGCCTGGACGATCGGGACCATCAGACTTACACGCAGCATGCGCTCGTTGGGCGCGAGCAGCGACGCCCCAAAGGCGGTCAGCGAGAGGAAGGAAAAAGCCAGGATGCCAAGGCGCAGACTCTCCCACAGCAAATCGGCTCCCATCTGTCCGGGCCCCATATAGATATCGAGGAACATCTCGATCCATTCGTGGAACCCGTGGAGGAAGCCAAATGCGGCCAGCGGGCGCAGCGCCTGCCGCAGTCGGGCGTCCGAACAGCGACCAATCTCCACCCAAATGGCCAGGGCCATCGCAAAGAACGCCAGGCCATACAGGAAGAAAACAGCCGCAAATCCGGGCGAAACCATTATTTCACCCCCCCAACCCGGAGGCTTGGATTTGCAGATCCGGGCCGCTTGCGCCCGAGAAGCTGCCCTGCATGCTCGCCGGAATTCCCCTCGTCCGCATCAACCATCACTCAGCCCCGCAAACGCGCGCCGCAATGCCGGCAAAACCAGTCTCCCACATCCGCACGATTGCCGCACACATGGCAAAAGACAGTGCTCACGTCCCCATCGGGGGTCGTCTTCTCACGGCTGCTTCGCCGTCGCCGAGGGACAAAAGCCCGCTTCCGCCCGGGGGCAGTACGCGTCCGGAAGTACAGATAGGCGCCCGTGCCGACCAGCAACAACCCCAGCGCACCCATCACCCATGGGAATAGCTGGGCCAAGTCAGGTGTCGCCCCGCTGGTCGCCTCTGGCCGGCTCAATGCCGGAGAAGGGGGTTGAAGCTGATCGGCGGTCAAGCCCCCGTCGGCCTTGGTATAGCTGAATTCTATGGTAAATGAGGATCCCCCATCCACCGCACCGATGTCGCCCCAGGCATACTGGAGTCCGTCCGCTCCAACGCCCTCCTCTTCCGGCGGTGGCACCACCTGGAGCCCCTCCGCCCCCAGAGGCTGCTGGATTTCGTAGCGTGCATCCGCGGCGGGGAATCCCTCTGGCCAGGTGAAGGTGAAACCCCGGCGGTCTCCCTCGATCTGCAACGCATCGTAGTACTCCACCTGCACGTTTGGGTTGTCCGCTTCCACAAAGACGGTCGCCCAGCCGCCCTCCACCTGCAAGCGATAGGGGGCCATCAAAAGGCCGCCCCCGGGGCCGCGCATCGCAACCGCGTGCGGCTCACCCACTTTCGCCGGGATGGGAACGGCGACGGTAGTCGGCAGGTCCACATCCTCCGGAAGGGTCACCCGATAAATCACAAGCGCCTGAGGCCGATCATATTCCGGCCAAATGGCGACCTCCACGTCCTTGATCTCCGTGATCGCCTGACCATATCCCACTATGGGAGCGGCCAGAATCGCCAGGCAGGCAACTGCCAGCAAGCCGATCTCCCATTTCCCCACTTCGCCAACGTGCCGTACCGACAACTCGCCCACCGCCAGCAGTCCTCCTGACCTTCGCGCCATCCGATGTGCCGCCCTAACGACGACACTCATGTCCCCAATGGATTGTACCGGCAAGCCCGATGGTGGGAAAGGGAGGCCGGCGACCCGCCTGAGGGAGGCAAGGTTCCTCTCATCTCGAGGATGGCCAATCACCCAGTATAATGGGGCCCATGCACCCTCATGCCATCTCGTATCCGGCAACCATGGTTGAGGCGCCGGACCAACTACTCGATTTGCTGACCGCGCTCGAGCCCCAGCCGCGCGTGGCTGTGGACACCGAGTCGGACAGCCTGTATGCCTATCCGGAAAAGGTATGCCTGATCCAATTCTCCTTCCCTGGCGCCGACTATCTGCTCGATCCTCTGGCCTTCGAGGAATTGACGGCACTGGGGGCTTTCTTTGCAGATTCCAGGGTGGAGAAGGTGTTCCACGGGGCGGAATATGATGTGGCCGTGCTGAAGCGCGATTTCGGCTACCGCATCGCGAGTCTATTCGACACCCGCGTGGCCGCGCGCACTCTGGGGATAAAACGCAACAGCCTGGAGGCGCTGCTCTCCCAGTTTCTGGAGCTGGATCTCGACAAGCGTTATCAGCGCGCCAATTGGGGAAAGCGGCCCCTTCCGGCGGACATGATCGACTACGCGCGTCTGGACACCCACTTCCTATTGTCCTTGCGTGATCGCTTGGTCGAAGAGTTGGAAGCGCTCGGCAGGTTGGGTGAGGCACTGGAAGCGTGCGAGTACTTGGCCGGCTTGGAGGCCCACAATCAGGTTTTTGACCCGCAGGGATTCTGGCGCCTCAACGGCGCGCAACGGCTGGCCGGAGGGCAACTGGCTGTCCTCCGTGAGCTCTATCTGCTGCGCGAGCAAACGGCCAGGCGGCTCGATCGGCCTCCCTTCAAGGTATTGGGGGATCGGACCTTGCTCGACATCGGAGAGACAATGCCGCGCAGCATGGATGATCTCCGCCGCCTACACGGGATGACCGAAGGCCAATTGAGGCGCTATGGAGAAGAGATCATGCGCGCCGTCTCACGGGGCCGGCGCTCACCCACACCCCGGCGGCCCAAACACCATCGCCCGGACGAAGATGTGGCCGATCGGTATGAGCGTCTGAGACGGTGGAGAAAGCGCGTCGCCCGGGAGCGCCAAGTGGAGTCCGACATCATTCTGCCGCGCGAGATGCTGTGGGATATCGCGCATCGTGCCCCAAAATCCCGCAAACAGTTGGCTGAGCTGCTCCATCCGCTGGATCTGCGCGCGGCGCGCTATGGGGATGAAATCTTGGCCGTAATTGGGGATCACTAGACTTGGGAGAAGGCGATGAAGATCACGTTCCATGGTGCTGCCAGAACCGTCACCGGCTCGCGTCATCTCATTGAACTCAACGGTCAGCGCTTGCTGCTTGACTGCGGCTTGTACCAGGGACCGCGTCGAAAGACCTACGAGCGCAACCAGAACTTCCCCTTCGATCCCTCCCAGATTGATGCGGTCATTCTCTCCCACGCCCATATCGACCACTCCGGCAATCTACCCAATCTCACCAAGCAGGGGTTTGATGGGCCAATCTACGCCACACACGCCACAGCTCACCTCACCAAGATCATGCTGCTGGATTCCGGCCATATCCATCAGAGCGACGCCGAATTCATCAATGAGAAGCGTCGGGAACGCGGGGAGCCGCTCATCCAACCTCTGTATACCGTCGCCGACGCAGAACGCGCTGGGGAATTCCTGGTTGGCCAGGACTACGATCATCCATTTGAACCCATACCGGGAGTAGAGGCTAAGTTGCTCGAGGCCGGCCATATCCTGGGCTCAGCCTGCATCAGCTTGGTCTTGCGGGAGAAGGGGCATGAAGTGCGCCTGACGTTTTCCGGGGATATCGGGCGTCCAGGTCTTCCAATTCTACGCGATCCCATCCTGCCCAACAAAGCCGACTACCTGATCATGGAATGCACATATGGCGATCGACAACATAATCCCCCGGCACAGGCCGCCGAAGAGCTGGGGGAGATCGTCGAGCGCACCGTGGGGCGAGGCGGCAAGGTCATCATCCCCGCCTTCGCCGTCGGCCGCACGCAGACCCTGGTCTATTATTTGCATCTGATGATCGATCGCGGGACCATCCCAGACATCCCGGTGTTTGTCGACAGCCCCCTGGCCATCAATGTCACGGACATCTTCCGCGCGCACCCTGAGTGTTTCGACAAGGCGACGGTCAAGTTCCTGGATTCGGATCCCCACGCCACCGTTTTCGGGTTCGATCACCTGACCTACACTCGCTCGGTTGAGGCCAGCAAGGAGATCAACCACGTCGAGGGCCCCGCGGTGATCATCTCGGCCTCGGGGATGGCGGAAGTAGGCCGCATCCTGCACCACCTGCGCAATAACATCCACGACAAGCGCAATACCATATTGATCACCTCTTGGATGGCGCCGAATACGCTGGGCCGCCGCTTGGTTGAGGGCAAGAAGGAAGTGCGCATCTTCGGAGAAACGCACCGTGTCAACGCCGAGGTCGTCGTCGTCAACGGCCTATCGGCACACGCCGATCAAGAGTTCCTGCTGGAGTACGCGAGGGCCACAAAAGACACCATGAAGCGGCTTTTCCTGGTCCACGGAGAGGAGCGGGCCGCTGAACCGCTGGAGGTCGAGCTGCTCCGGGATGGCATTGAGGACGTGCGCTATCCGGCATTGGGCCAGGCGTTTGAGATCTAGCCTCTCGCTCTTGCCCTGTGGCCGTTGTCCGGGGGAAGCCACACACGGGCGAGATGGCCGGCCTCTGCTCAGCCATGCCGCCGTTTCCAGCCGCTTGTCCGCCCACACCAAGGAAGGATCCGCCCGCCCTCCAGGACAATATGGAAATCGCCTGCGTGTCGCGCTATAATCGCCTCCCATGGAGAGGTGCCAGAGCGGCCGAATGGGGCGGTCTCGAAAACCGTTGTGGTCCTTTGGGCCACCGTGGGTTCGAATCCCACCCTCTCCGCTGCCTTGAACTTCCATCATATCGTCAGATTCGATCGCGGCGCAGGCACTGCGTCGACCAGGCGGGTGCCGCACTCGACGGCCCGCCCCCTTTTCAACCCGTCCCACCGCGCCGGTTGATCTTCCCCACCGTCAATCTCCCTATCACCGGGCTGAACGGACCGGTGGTGCACAATTGCTCCCCGCCGACCTCCTGGGTTCGGCCAATTTTCTACGAGGCCGGTGGCGCGCCGGTGCGCCGCCGAATAGCGGGGAAGACGCTGTCGCGCAAGAGCACCCTCAGCGCGGCGGTGAAGGGGATTGCCACCAACGCGCCGAATGGGCCGCCGATCGTGTATCCGGCCGAAAATGCCAGCAATACCAGCAGGGGCGAGATGTCCGTCTGGCTGCGCATGATGTTGGGCACCAATATCTGGCTCTCAAACTGATGCAGGACTAGCACATAGCCCGTGGCGATCAAGGCGGTGGTCGGGGACCGAAGCAACGCGATGAGCACCATAGGAATCCCGGCGATAAGCGGCCCGATGAACGGGAAGAGCTCGAAAACACCCGCGATCAGACCCAGGACAAGCGGGAATTCCACGCCGATGATGAATAGGCCCAGGGCCGTCAGCGCTCCGATTACCAGGCCGTTGATCACCGCGCCGCGCAGATATCCTCCCATCTCGGAGGCCATGCGCCGCAGCAGCGCATCCACTTCTGGCTCCTGCTCCTCTGCAAACAAGGATAGGGTCAAAGAATGAACGGAGGGGGCGACGATCAAACCATACAGTGATATGAAGATGATCAGAATAAAGTCAAACAGAAAGGAGAACACGGCCGATGGCACAGATGCCAAGGAGCCCAGAGAAGAGCTGATCTGTGAAGTGAGCAGATTGACCACCTGGTTGGAAAGCGTCAGATTGTGGCTTTCAAGCCAACTCTGGGCCAGACTTATGATGCTCGGCAGGCTCCCGGCGAAGGTGCGGAACTGGCCGGCAATCGGCGGGACAACGATGAACCCGATGCCTCCCGCCAGGACGATCAGGGCCAGGTAGATCAGGAGCACCGACAGCCAGCGCGGTAGGCTGCGGCTCAACCAGTTTACCGCGGGTGCAAGCAAGGCAGCGACAGAAACGCCGATGATCAGGATACCGATGGGGCGCGCCAGCAACCAAATGCTTGCCACAATCCCGATTCCGAGGGCCAATGCCGCCGCGCCGGATGATGCCACCCACCACCAAGACCGCGTTTGCCCCGCTGGGACCCGGATGACCGTTGGATCTCCAACGCCAACCAGATCCTTTGAGGGCGCATCTCCCCGGCTCGGATCAATGCGCTGGCTCATGGACAGCCACTTGCGGGATGTCTTGACCGGCGGCCATAGTCAGCTCCACGGCTGGATTCACTTCGTGGTACAGGCTCTCGTACTGCTGCAGAGTCTGCTCAAAACGATGACGTCGAGCCAGCGACAAGCTGGCCAACCCCATCGAAGACCAGCGCTGTGACTCATCCGCCAGAACGTCGATGTAATGGGCGAGGTCCTCGGCATCCCCGGGTTGGAATAGATATCCATTTACCCCGGGCAGCACCAGCTCAGGCAACGCCCGCGCTTCTGCGAGCAGGACGGGCAGGCCGGCGCTGAGGGCCTCCAGCGTGGCGATGCTTTGCAGTTCCGCCGGACTTGGCTGGACGAAGACATCCGCGCTGTGCAGCAGGCCAGGCAGGTCATCGGGTGGGATGAATCCCGTAAACGCAATCCGATCTTCAAGCCGGAGCCGCCTGGCTCGAGCCTTGAAAGCCGAAAGCCGGTTGCCTCTCCCGGCGACGACCACCTGTATGTCCGGGCGCGGTAGATGCAGCAGCGCCTCCAGCAATAGATCCAGCCGCTTCTCCCGATCGACCCTCCCTAGATACAGGAAGAGCTTCGCGGCGGGGTTCAGCCCATAGCGGGCGCAAAAGGCCCTGCGATCATAACCGGGGGGTGTCCGGAACCGCTCCACCTCCACTCCGCACGAGATCGCGCGCACCGGCACCTGCAGCCCATGCCTCCGCAGGATATCCGCCGCGGTTTCTGTGGGCGCGACCGCCTGATCCAGGCGATTGAACACCGCCATCACGGTATCCCAAAGCAGCCGATCCAGGATGCCCCGGGTCACAGAGAACCGCCCCAACAGCGGCAGATAGGGGATGAGATTGTCAGGCAAGAAATGATCGGTGCCCACCAGTGACAAGCCGCGTTGCGCGGCGGCCATGACAACCGCCCGGCAGAGCGGGTAGTGATCCTGCACATGGACCACATGCGGGTGGAGCTCGTCAAGGAGCTGTTCAACTCTCGCCCCTGGAAAGGGGGTCACATGGACACGATCGTCGAAGGGCCTCATGGGGAGCGCGGCCAATGCATGTAGTGTGACGCCCTGTGACTCCAGAGAATAGGCGCGGTTCCGATCAGAGGGCATGAGCACGTCGATCCGATGGCCTGCTCGGGCCAAGCCTTGGGCCAGACGAACCGTGAACGCCCCCTGGCCGCTCACCGTCGGATGGTAGGTTTGCGTTGCGATAAGAATACCCATTCAATCTTCCTTCTGCGGGCCGGTGATATGCGGGAACACGAGCAAGCCGATAGCCATGGGTAGCCAGAAGTTCACCCCTCTGAAAGCCAGTACGATTGTGATCGCCTTGGTGGAGGGCACGCCCAACGAGGTGAGGATCAGGGACATGATCCCCTCCACGGCGCCCACCCCTTGCGGGATGATCGCAACGACGAAGAACACGATGCCCAGGCTAAAGCTGGCAACCAGCCCGCTCAACGTAACCGGTTGGCGGAAGGCGAGGAAGAAGGCGTACAATCCCACCAGGTTGACGAGATGCACTACGAAACCCCACGTCACGGTAATTGCCAACTGACGGGGGTGGCCTACGATGGCTCGAGAGGCGTCGGCCAGATCATTGGCAGTGCCTTCCACCCAATCATCGCCTAAAATGCCCGCCTTTCCAAGGCGGGAACCCGCCCAATCGACGACTCGCTTCGACCACGTCAATACCCGCTGCACATAGGTGATGCGCCAACCAGCCGCGACAACCATGCCCGCGAGGATCAGGACGAAGATCGCGAATAGCCCGCCCGCCAAGGTGTCGTAGAGAGCCAGCACTCCCTGCCGACCCAGATACACGAGGCTGAAAATGATGAAGGGGATCAAAGTCACCAGATCCGCCAGCACCACCAGGATCAGCCCAATTGTGCCGCGAGCGGCAGATTGCCCTCGCCTCACCAGATAGCTCAGAAACAGCGCTCCCCCACCCATGCCACCAATGGGAGCAACAGCGTTGGCGAAGACCGAGGCGGCCACCACCGGGATCAGCTGCCCTGCTCGGGCTTGGATGCCGACGGTCTTGAATCCCGCCTGATACAGGAAGGCGTACAGGCAGAAATAGGCGACGTGAATGGCCACACCCAGCGCGATCCACTGCCAGATTCCTCCGGAAAGCGTCTGAATCAGATCTCTGGCATCCGTGAAGCGGCTGCTCACCAGAAGCGTGATCCCAAGCAGGACAGCGATCCAAACCCAACGACGGGCCGATTTCCACCAAGACGCCGTTTTCATGCCACGAACTTCAATAGGACGATTGTCCACCGACCGGTCTGGGTTCATCCGCATGCCATCCAGCCGCCCGCCCCTCATCGATTGCGGGGGCGCGGCGTTTAGTATCCCCATATCGCTGCAGCAATCCTTCCGTCGAGATCCACAATTCCACTCGTTTGATACCCTCCAAGCCCTTGCCCTTTGCGCTGGCGGGATTGAAAGCCCAAAGCAATCCAAAGGCATAGAGATTCTCCCAGGCTTGGACGAATCTTCCCCACCACCCCCGCCGCTCCGGCCGGGCCAACATCTCAAAGCCCCAACGCTCAACCATCTCATCCAGGTTTACGTGCCCATAGCGGCTTCCGAAAGGCGGATCGCCCCGGAACGCTCTAAGCTCTCTCAATTGCGGGGTCTGCTGGACAAAGTCGGCCAATCTGCCGAGGGAAAACATACATCGGCGTTGAAAGGCAAGCGCCCAGGCCATGCTGGGGCCATCCGGTGGCATGGGAGGAAGATGCTCATTCCAAAAATGGAGGTCCCCGATCGGCTCACCCGCCGCCAGTTGCGTGCCATCAGAAAGCTGGACCGCTCGCGGGCATTCCCCGATGGAGAGCCGCAACACACACCGCTCATGGCCGCAAAATTCGTAGATGCCTTCGCGGCGCTGCAACAGCGCATCGATCAGCCGCACAAACCATGCGATGAAATCGCCCGCAGCAATTCCCAGCGCCGTGCGGCGCGCGGGCAGTTGCGTCAATCGACCATCTGATTCCAAGATGAACCGCTTTCCCCGCCAGACTACAATGCGGCCCAGCAGACCGGCACACCATACCAGGGCGCTGAACATGTCCCGCAGGGGCAGTAGGAAAAGCCACCGGCGGCTCACGCTATCGCCTGTATAACCGGCGACGCCCCAACCGACCCCCCAACGGAGGACCAGAGAGGTCGCCAAAGCCAGCCAGCTCGTGAATGAGAGGCCGGAGAACAGCAGCAGGATGAGCGCCAGCGGGGTGCTGAAGCTGAGCACCAGACCGGGATACTCAAGCGGCCGGCTGGTGCGGCTGCAATGCGCCCAACGGACTTCCCGTCGCCATTGGGTCTGGAAGGTCGTGCCGCCCAGAAAGCAGTTGACAATGTAGTCCGAAAGCACGACCCGCTTGCCAGAGTCGGCGATCCGAGCGCCGAGTTGATAGTCGTCGGCCAGGTAGTCGCAGATTGCCGAAAAACCGCCGATCCGCTCCAGATCCCGACGGCGGAGCACATCCGTGGCCCCCATGGCAAAATGCATATTGAGGACCCTGCGCGCGACGATCACAGATGGCATGAAAGTGACGCCCATATACAGCGCTTCCAGACGGGCGGTCAAGGTGGCGGGCGCTTGAGGGCGGTATAGGCAGGTGACCAAGCCGATTTGTGGATCCTCCAGGGGTGCCGCTACTCGGCGTAGATAATCGGGCGTCACCCGCATATCGCTGTCGCTAAGGGCCAGGACTGAATGCCTCGCCAGGGGGGTCAATTCCGCAAGCAAGGCCGCTTTCTGATTGGTCCCGAAAACGGGGGTCACATGCAGCGTGATGGGCAGTTCCGGAAAATTCCGCTGCAAACGCTCGATGACCGGGATGACGGGATCGTCCGGGTCGGCGACGCCGAAGATAATCTCATATTCGGGGTAATCCTGGTGGCAGAAGCTCTCGAAATTCTCATACGCTTGCGGGTCGACGCCTTTGACCGGCTTTAGAATCGATACCGCCGGCATGAATCCGCCCGTCACCCCTCGATGAGCGCTGAAGAAGTGATGCACCCACACATAGGCGATCAGCCAGTAGATCCAGCTCAGTACGGTCAGCAAGGTGATCAGTGCGATGATCATCCGCGCCCCCTCACTCGACCTGCAAAGCAGGATAGCTCGTGGTGAGAATGCTTCGCTCCTCCAGGATCCCCTTCACGCGCGGGCTGGTCAGGGCCTCCAGATCAGCAGGATTCGGGCCAAAGTGGACATGGTCCTCCCCTACCGCCGGATGGAAATAAAGCTCGGCGGAAGACACGTCCAGACCTCTCAGCACGTCAATGACGTACTTCTCGTGCATATGCCCCGTTTGCATCAAGCCATAGACCCGCTGGGTGAAACTGAGCGGCATCGAATCCAGCCGGCGTATGTTCCAGCGGCATAGCAGGCCAAAAACCAGCCCCCAGGCCAGTTTAGCCAGCGCATCGCGGCGATCGTAGCGTATGGACAGCCAGAAATCATCGCGCGGTATGCGGATCCCGCTTGCGCCATAGCGCACAGCCAAGGGCAGCAGCATCTCGAAAACCGATGGATGGAGATGCATATGCAGATGTCCGTCGACGTGCGAGAGCGGCAAGCCGGTGGCAGCGAAACGCTCGAACTGAGCCTCCATCTCCTGCTTCAACTCATGCCGCAGAACCCGGCTGAAGTAGTAGGACACCCCGGCGAAAATCGGCGTCCGGCGGAAATTGCCCCCCTCATCCACCAGATCAGGGATCGTCTCGGGCGGAAGCACAGCCCGGCCGTCGACCACGACCAGGTGCAGCCCCACTGCAAGGCCGGGGAAATCTCGGGCGATGGAAACCGCCTCCTCGAAAGCCTCTCCCGCGACCATCAAACTCGCGCTCGTCAAAGTCCCGCCCTGATACGCCCTGGACACGGCCTCGTTGACGCTCGATGAACCACCAAAATCATCCGCCGTCATGATCACTTTCATCTCGTTCGCCACCCGGCCGGCTCCGGCGTCCTGCCCCTCTTGGTTCCATGATACTGGAAAGGGCCTTGTTTTTTCTTCATGATTCGTTTACCCGAAGCTAAAGAAGACCTTAAACGCGCGCCACCCTGCGAAGTAGGCATCGCCCGGGATTCGGTCGACCCGTAGCCCCTTTCAACCGGCCTCCGCTGAGGCATGGCGAGTGTGGGACATTCCCCCGATACAACTCGGGGAATCAACTCAGGGATCTGCGCGCCGCACGACGCAGCCCGGCCAACCAATGTGCTGCGATGCGCTCACTGGATCAATGGATTGCGAATTACGGGTACGGGACGAGGCTCAGCTACGGCCTCCGAGAGACGAGCCCGGAGCAACCCCTACGTCCTCTCGCTCCCGGCGAAGGGCGAGCCCCGGTCCAGGCATACTACACGCGATCAGACGCCCACGGCGGGCGTCGGCATTACGAGGCGATCTCCAAGCCCTCCAGCCTCTGCAGCGATCCTTCGAGCACGTCGAATCCCCCCTGCCAGAATGCCTGCGACCGCATGTCGATCCCCGCCTCACTAAGAATCGCGTCGGGCGAGGCGGATCCCCCCGCCGAGAGGATGCGCAGGTAGCGCGGCTTGAATGACTCCCCCTCCTGCAAGTACTGCTGATAGAGCGAAAGGACCAGCAGCTGGCCAAAGGCGTAAGCATAGACGTAGAAGGGGGAATGATAGATGTGAGGGATGGCCAGCCATTCAAGACGGAAATCTTCGCTCATCGTCAGCGAGTCACCAAGATGCGCCTCTAGAGTCTGATAATATGCCCGGGACAATTCTTCCAGCGAGGCGCCCTGGTGCACCAACTCATGCGCCCGCTTCTCAAACAGGGCGAAATACGCCTGCCGCATGATCGTGGCGTAGGCGTCGTCCATCTGATCGAAGAGCAGATCGCGCTGCAAATTGGCTGACTCGGATTTGTCCAGCAGATGATCCACCAGCAGCATCTCCCCGAAGGTGGAGGCGGTTTCGGCCAATGGCAATGTCGCGCTTTGGGTAAGCGCGGTATGATCCACCGCCAGCAGGGAATGGACTGCATGTCCGAGTTCATGGGCCAAAGTGGCCACATCCCGGGGCTGGTCGTTGTAGCTGGCGAGCACCCACGGGGTGAGGTCGGGCTCCACTGTCAGGCAAAAGGCACCGCCGCGCTTTCCTTTGCGCACCTGGCTGTCAATGTGGTTCTCGTCAAAGATCCTGCGCGCCAGTCCCTCGATACGAGGTTCAAAACGTTCGAAGCTTTCGAGCACCAATTGGACCCCGTCCCCGTACGGAATTTCCGCCTTGCTGTCCGCGACAGGAGCATAGATATCATATCTGCGAATCTTCTCCACCCCCAACCACTTGGCCTTCAAACGGAAATACCGCTGGAAGAGCGGCGCGTTCTCTTGGCAAACCTGCAGCAGGGTGTCCACGACCTCGTCGGGGATATCATTGGAGATATTACGCACAGAGATCGGCGAGGCATATTTGCGCAAATCCACCTTTTCGCTGTACCAATCCCGCACCCTCGACTGGTAGATCATTGCAAGGTGGGGTGCGTCCTCACCATACACGCGGAACAATTCCTGATAGGCCGCCTCGCGCAGTTCCGGGTCAGGCCCCTGCACATATACGCCCAACTCACTGCGGGTGAGGTCCATAGCCTCGCCCCCCACCTCCAAGTGAAAGACATAGCGGTTGGTGATTGAGTCGTACAGGTTGCGCAATGCGACCGAGCCGTTGACATCTTTCAGGTTGATGATCTTCTCTTCGGGCTCCGATAGCGTGTACGGTCGCTCCAGGCGCAGCGCCTCCAGCCAATACCGAACGTCGCCCGCGCTGTCAAGCAATCGCCTCGCCTGCTCTTTCTCCAATCCCTTCCACCATAGCTTGAAGAACATGGTCCGATTGTCGACCTCTGCCACGAGCTGCTGGGACTGCGCCAGCAAGGTCTGCGCCTTGTCATTCTGCGTGTCTTGCGCGAATTCGAGCTGCGCAAAAGCGATCACCCGCGAGAGGATCCGAATCAATTCCTCGTATTCGTCGAGCAGGTCGGAGAACTCATCCCCCGAAAGGTCTGCGCCCAACACGCCGCGCCGCTCTTCGAAAGAGCGCACCATTTCTTCCAGTTGGGTGCGGCTATCACGCAATTCCTGCGAATCGATGGCGGGGAACAGATCGGCCAGACTCCACTGCCCCTGTTCGTACTGGATATCGGTCATGGCAACTCCCGGCGCTCACATTCGTAGGGCCTAGATAGACCCCTCGGCGAAACCCCGGCGGGCCGGTTCTCTCCCCGAGCACACGGAGGGCGATCCCCTCTCCCCTGCACGATCAGCCGCTACCTTGACCGTGCCTGACCCATTGGCTATACTGGATCCACCCTGCCGAAGTGGCGGAACAGGCAGACGCGCGCGACTCAAAATCGCGTTCCTTCGGGAGTGTGGGTTCGACTCCC
>CAYMCO010000039.1:0-49096 GCA_964388955.1 uncultured Anaerolineaceae bacterium
CTAGACAGCCAAGGATGTACACAGAATTTACACCACTTGACAAGACGCAAACTCCCACTGCTCGGAAAAAGCCCCTCGCGAGATGCTATATGAATAGAAATCCGGTCGGATTTGTGGTGAGAGCATGCCTGCCGAACAAGCGAAAGATTCCAACCCAGGCTTCCGAATCCTGGCGGCCACGCAGGGACGTTGGGGCGAGCGCATAGCCGCTCACCTGGGGTCTCACGCGCCGGAGGACTGGCAGGTGAACACCTGGAAAGCTCCCCCCGTGCTGCCCCCCATCATCGACTATCCGCAGGATTTCCTGCCGCCCTCGCTGCCGCAGGTGGATCTCGTGCTTTCCCTGGGCGACGTCTCCGGACTGGCCCAGCTTATCCCGGACATCGTGCGTCTGACGAAGGCCCGGGCCGTGATCGCGCCCATCGATCGCAACAGCGCCCTGCCCGGGGGGCTGGCGCACCAGCTCGAACGGTGGCTGAAGGACATGGGCGTCGCGGCAGCCTTTCCAAAGCCGTTCTGCTCGCTCACGGAGACGCACTACAACCGGGCGCCGATCCGGGTGGAATACGACGACCCGCTCATCCGCCGCTTCGCACGCACCTTCGGGGAGCCCAAGTTCGGGGCGGTCGTCGAAGGGGGCCGCATCATCTCCCTCGAGGTGCTGCGTGATTCGGCCTGCGGCTGCGCCAGCTATGTCAGTGAGAACCTGATTGGCAGCCAAGTCGACGATGCCGTCGAAGAGGCCGGAATGCTGCATCATCACTTCCCCTGCCTGGCGGATATGGAGCAGGATCGGCACTATCGAGATACGCTCATGCACGTTTCCGGCAATTTGCTTATGGACGCGCTCAAAGCCGAGTTCCGCGACCATCTCTCCATGGTTTATCTGCGCCCAAGGGGTCTGTCGACGGATGCCACGGAGGCTTGAGATGGAGCGGGCGAGGCTGAGCATCCCAAATCTCTATGCAGATCACCACACCACCGCAGTGCGCAAGATTCTGAAGGCCATACCCGGTGTGGAGAATATGGCAGCCAGTTCGGCCTTCCGGGAGATTACGGTCGACTTCGATCCACAGGTCACCGATCTTGCCAATATCAAATCGGCGCTGGCGGAGAATGGCTACGGGAGCGACGCCCCGGACCCGGCGTTTGCCTCCAGCATCAGCGAGGGCGCCGCGCGCCATACGGCTGCAGCCACAGGCGTGGGGGACACTTTGTCGTTCGCCGACACCGCGCCCAAATGGGAAGGCAGACCGCTGTGGCCTTGCCCAGGCCTCGACTACCGACCCAACCAGCCGCCAGAAGAGGAATAGGTATAACAAGGAGACAGCCAATGCCTGGAACACACAGCCGCAGGAGGATGGGCCGCACGCCAGAGGAAAGGAGCATCGACCCCGCCGCGCAGGAGATGTTGAACCGGGCGGAAGAACTGGGCCTGAGCACCGCATTCAGCCGCGCGGACCAAATGGCCCCCTGTCCCATCGGCGCAAACGGTCAGTGCTGCAAGGTCTGCTTTATGGGGCCGTGCCGAGTGGTCAAGGATGGTCAGACCGGAATCTGCGGCGCGACCATCGAGACCATCACGGCGCGCAACTTCGCTCGGGCCATCGCAGCGGGCGCCGCAGCCCACTCCGACCACGGGCGAGACTTGGCCCTGACCCTGCGCGGCGTCGCCAAGGGCGAGGCGCAAGGCTATACGATTCGCGATCCGAACAAGCTCAAGAAGCTCGCGGCGGAACTCGGGATCGCCACGGACAGCCGTGAGGTCAACGAGATCGCCTTGGACGTAGCGGAATCATGCATCGCCATCTTCGGCCAGCAGACGGGCGAGGTTCCTTTCATCGAACGGGCGCCGAAGAAGCGGAAGGAGCTTTGGCGCTCCCTGGGAATCGTTCCGCGAGGTATCGATCGGGAGGTGGTCGACATTCTGCACCGCACCCACATGGGCGATGACCAGGACCCGGAGCACATCCTGGATCAGGGCCTGCGCACCGCCTTGAGCGACGGCTGGGGCGGTTCGATGATCGCCACGGATCTCTCCGATATCCTCTTCGGCACCCCCAGCCCGCTGGTGGCGCAGATGAACCTCGGTGTATTGAAGCAGGATGAGGTAAATATCATCGTGCATGGGCACGAACCGACCCTGTCAGAGATGATCCTGGCCGCCACCGGGGACCCCGAGCTGCTGGATTACGCGGCCGAAAAAGGCGCCAATGGGCTCAACCTGGCCGGAATCTGCTGCACCAGTAACGAAACGCTCATGCGCCAGGGCGTCCCCTCCGCCGGGAATTTCCTGCATCAAGAGTTGGCCCTGATCACGGGTGCGGTCGATGCCATGGTGGTGGATGTCCAGTGCATCATGCAGGCCCTGCCTGAACTGGCCAAGAATTTCCACACCGAAGTCATCACCACCTCCCCCAAGGTCAAGATTTCAGGCGCCACACATATCCAGTTCGACGAACACCACGCCCTGGAGATCGCCAAGGACATTGTGCGCAGGGCAATTGACAATTTCCCGAACAGAGGCGAGGTCAACATCCCGGATTTCACCTCGGACGTTGTGCCCGGCTTCTCGCATGAATACATCAACTACATGTTGGGAGGCACCTATCGCGCCTCCTTCCGGCCGCTGAACGACGCCATCATGTCCGGACGGATACGCGGCGTGGTGGCCAACGTGGGCTGCAACAACCCGCGCACCACCCAAGACGCCACCCACGACTACATCGTGCGCGAGATGCTGAAGAACGATGTGCTCGTTGTGGAGACCGGATGCGGAGCGATCGCCAGCGGAAAGCGCGGCTATCTGCTCGGCGAGGCGGCGCTGGAAATGGCCGGCCCCGGCCTGCGCGAGGTGTGCGAGGCCACAGGAATGCCACCAGTGTTGCACATGGGATCCTGTGTGGACAACTCACGCATCCTGACCGTGCTCTCCCAAATCGTGGAGGAGGGCGGGCTTGGCGATGATATCAGCGACGTCCCCGCCGTGGGCATCGCGCCGGAGTGGATGAGCGAAAAGGCGATCTCCATCGCCTCCTATGCCGCAGGCTCCGGCGCGTACGTCATCATGGGCATCACCAATCCGGTTAAAGGCAGTGAAGTGGTCACCAACCACCTGAGCCAGGGTTGGGAGAACAAGGTCGGCGGGAAGATTGAATTTGTCGGTGAGGCCGACGAGATGGTGAGACGCATCCTGGAGCATATCGACAGGAAGCGGGATGCGCTCGGAATCTCCGAGTACGAACCTGAGAAATTCGGCCGCAGCGGCGACTGGCGAGTGGAAGAGGTGATGCAGCTCGAACCCGGGGTGCGCGAGGAAGCGCTCTACGGCCAGCCTGCAGGCGACTAGCGGATTGTCGATGTCGCACGAAGGAGCTTGAGACATGTCACGATATATCGCAACTCGGGCGATTCGAGGCGCCAATGCTATCGTCCGCGAAGCGGAGACCATGCTGAACCGCGCCCTGGAGGAGAGAGGCAAGGAAACTCCCGTCGCCTTCCCCAACACGGCCTACTATCTGCCATTCATCCTCGGCATGACCGGGGCGGAAGTTGACACGATCGGCAAGTTGGAGCCGATCCTCGAACGCGCAAAAGGGCTGCTGCATCCCGTGCCCGCCGACCGGCGTTGGACCCCATACCTCGGCGAGACGCTCGATTGTGGTATGGCCACTCTCTTCGCCGAAGAGATCATCATGGCCCTGCGCTATGTTTTCGGCCTACAGCCGGAGGCCCTGCCAGGTCTGGAGCTCGCAGGGCGGACCGCGTTCACCAGTCCGGACAACGGATCCGGTCCCAGCGAAGATGGCCACTGCAACGGGCCCATCGACGATATACAGCTACGCTCGTGGGGTATCCAGTTGGTCGACGGCCGGATGCCGGGCTTCGCAGCCATCGTGGGCAAGGCAAAATCCAATCAGGTGGCGATCAAGATCGTACGCGAGCTGCAGCGGCGCAACATCCTGACCTTCCTGATCGGCAATGTGAACGGCCGCAGCATTATCCACCAACTGATGGAAGAGGGCGTCGAGCTGGGCTACGACACCTACACCGTCCCCTTCGGCACGGACACCATCTCGGCCATCTACCCGCTGGGGTTCGCCGTTCGCTCGGCGTTGACATTTGGCGGCATGAAGGGCGGCCAGGCGCGGGACATCCTGCTCTACAACAAACAGCGCGTCTTCGCCTTTGTGCTCGCTTTGGGTGAGGTGGATGATCTGAAGTACGCGACTGCGGCGGGCGCGATCAACTTCGGTTTTCCGGTCATCGCCGACACGGTGATCCCGGAGATCCTGCCTACCGGTGTGACCACATATGAGCACGTGATTTCCATGCCCTTCAACGAGATCGAGGGGGCGGATGACCTTGAGCGCGCCGAGCGCCTGGTGCAGAAGTGCATCGAAGTGCGAGGCGTAAAAGTCAAGGTCAGCGAGGTCCCGGTGCCGGTGCCCTACGGATCGGCCTTCGAAGGTGAGGTTGTGCGCCGCGCCGATATGCGGGTCGAGTTCGGCGGCAAGTACAGCCGGGCCTTCGAATACCTCTTCATGGCGGAAATGGACGAGGTGGAGGATGACAAGATCGAGGTTATCGGCGATGGATTTGAAAGCGTAGAAGAGGGCGGATCGCTGGACCTGGGAATCTTGGTGAAGGTCGCCGGTCGCAAGATGGAGGTGGATTTCGAACCGGTGCTCGAACGCCAGATCCACTACTTCATCAATGGCGCCTCGGGCATCCAACACATCGGCCAGCGGGACATCGCCTGGATCCGCATCAGCAAGACTGCAGCCGACAAAGGATTCGACCTGCGGCACTTCGGCGACATCCTGCATGCCCGCTTTCATGACGACTTCGGTTCCATTGTGGACAAGGTCGAAGTCACCATCATCACCGATCCCGACCTGCACAGCGACTGGCTCGAGAAGGCCCGAACCTCGTACGAGGAGCGCAACGTACGCTTGGGCGAGATGACCGACGAGAGCGTTGATGAATTCTATTCCTGCACGCTCTGCCAATCCTTCGCGCCGGATCACGTGTGCATTGTCAGCCCCGAGAGATTGGGGCTATGCGGCGCCTACAACTGGTTGGACTGCAAGGCTTCCTACCAGATCAACCCCACCGGCCCCAATCAACCCATCGAGAAGGGCGACAACCTCGACGCCGAGAAGGGGTACTTCTCCGGTGTGAACGAGTTCACCGTCACGGCGAGCCATGGCCAGGTGCAGGAGGTCTCCATGTACTCCATCATGGAAAACCCGATGACCGCCTGCGGCTGCTTCGAGTGCATCGCCATGGTGATCCCGGAGGCCAATGGCATCATGATCGTCAGCCGCGAGGACACAAGCATGACCCCCGCCGGCATGACCTTCTCCACCCTGGCCGGGATGGCCGGCGGTGGGCTGCAGACCCCCGGCGTCATGGGCCACGGCAAGTTCTACATCCTCAGCCCGAAGTTTATCTCCGCGGACGGCGGCTTCAAACGAGTGGTCTGGATGTCCTCCGTCCTCAAACAGCAGATGGCCGAGCAGTTCAGGGAGGTGGCGGCGCGAGAGGGAGATCCGGACCTGATGGACAAGATCGCGGATGAGACCATCTGTACGGAAGTCGAGCCGCTCGTGGAGTTTCTGCAGCAAGTTGAGCATCCCGCCCTGAGCATGCCACCGATGTTCTGAGATATCGAAAGAGGCGTCGTGGCTGGGGACATTCACATGCGGGAAGCGTGATCCCCGTGCGCGAGCCCCTTCAGCCCGAAGGAAAGACACAATGCACATTGAAATTCCGAAAGAGAAATGGACCGGCGCAGTGCGCGAAATCACCCTCGGGGCCACCGCGGAATCGGGGGGCACGCGATCGCGAACGGTGACCGTGGGGGGCGAGACCACCTTGCCATACCTGCACTTCGAGGGCAAGGTGCCTCACCCGCCGGCGCTCGCCGTCGAAATCTGTGATCGCAAGCCCACGGATTGGTCCCCGCTGCTGCTGGACGCGTGGGGGGAGGCCGCCGAGGATCCTGGGCGTTGGGCCAAGGCAGCTGAGGAGACCGGCGCGGATGTGATTCTGCTGGTCCTCAGCCTGACAGACGCGGGGGGTGACCCCACCTCCATCGAAAGTGCCCGGGCTTCTCTGCGATCGGTGCTCGACTCCACCGGCCTGCCGGTGATCGTCCACGGCCCAGGGCAGGCGGAGGCCGACAACGAATTGTTGGTGCCCATCGCCGAGGAGGGCAAGGGCGAGCGACTGGTGCTCGGCCTGTGCGAGGACAAGAACTACCGCACCATCGTGGCCGCGGCGATGGCCAATGACCACCTGGTCCAATCGCGCACCCCCATGGACGTCAACTTGTCCAAGCAGATGATCATCCTGATCCATGACATGGGCATGCCTCTGGAGCGCATCCTCATGGACCCCACCACCGGCGCTTTGGGCTATGGAATTGAATACGGCTATTCGGTGATGGAACGGCTGCGCTTGGCCGCCCTGCAAGGGGATTCTATGACGCAGCAGCCGATGATCGTCACCCCCGGCGAGGAGGCCTGGAAGGTCAAGGAGGCCAAAGTCGGGGATGACGTACCCGAGGCATGGGGGGACTGGGGGCGCCGGGCCCTGCTTTGGGAGGCGGTAACCGCCACCACACTGATCCATTCCGGCGCTGACATCCTGGTGCTGCGACACCCAGATAACATCGCTCGCCTGAAAGCCGTGATCGATGACCTGATCGCGGTCCCCGAGCCGGCTTAGTATTCACGGAGGCACCGCATGGCATTAACGGGTCTTGAGATATACAAACTGCTCCCCAAAACCAACTGCAAGGACTGCGGCTATCCGACCTGCCTGGCATTCGCCATGAAGCTGGCGGCAAAGCAAGCTACGCTCGATGACTGCCCACACGTCAGTGAAGAAGCGAAGGCCAAACTCGCCGCCGCTGCAGCTCCGCCCATTCGCCTCATCGAACTCAGCGGCGGAGATGGCCGTTTCCAGGTGGGCAACGAGACCGTGATGTTCCGCCATGAGAAGACTTTCTACCACAAGCCGGGATTGTTCCTGCGAGTCAAAGACTCGATGGGGTCCGACGACCTGAAATCCCTGGTGCAAGAGGCCGAGGACTACGAGGCGGATTATGTCGGAATCCCGCTGGCCCTAACCGGCTTCGCTGTCGAAGCCGACTCGGGGGAGGCCCCCACTTTCGCCAGCGCGGTTTCCACCGTGCAGTCGATCAGTCAGAAGCCCCTCATCCTGCTCGCTCCCGCGCCGGAGATCGCCAAGGCCGGCGCGGAGGCGGCCCAGGGGCGGCCGCTGCTCTACGCCGCCGATCAAGAGAACTGGGAGGCCATGGCCCAGGTGGCAAAGGAGGCGGATTTGCCGCTGGCCATTCGGGGCCGGTCGCTCGACCAGTTGACGGAACTGTCAGAATCGTTGAAGGGGGTAGGCATCGAGGATCTGGTCCTGGCTCCAGCAGTGGGCTCGCAATTGGACTCCCTCACCAATCTGACTGCGCTGCGCCGGCTCGCCCTGAAGGCCAACAACCGAACGCTCGGCTTCCCCATCATCACCTTTCCAGGTGACGCGGGCAGCGGTGATCCTGTGCTTCTCGCGGCCGAACACATCGCCAAGTACAGCGGCATGATCGTGCTGGACGAATTCGACCCCGCCACCCTGTATGCGCTGCTGGTGCTGCGGGAAAACATCTACACCGATCCGCAGAAGCCGATTCAGGTGCAGCCGGGGCTGTATGAAATCAACGATCCCGACGCGAGCGCACCGCTCATGGTGACCACCAATTTCTCCATCACCTACTTCTCGGTAGCGAACGAGGTCGAGGGCTCCGGTTGGCCGGGCTGGCTGCTGGTGACCGACGCGGAGGGCATGAGCGTGCTCACCGCCTGGGCCGCCGGCAAATTCGACGCCGAACGCATCGCCAAGGGGGTGAAAACGTTCGAGGTCGCGGACAAACTCAATCACAAGAAGCTGATCCTGCCAGGACAGGTCGCCGTCCTCTCCGGTGAGCTGGAGGAGGAACTGCCGGGCTGGGAGATCATGGTCGGCCCCAGAGAGGCAGTGGACCTGCCCGCATATCTGAAGACCATGTGGGTGAAATAGCCGAACGCGCTGGCGCGGGCGGCAGCCCGCCGGCATCGCCCGCCACCAGCCCCGTGCACTCTGGCCTGCCCGCATCAACTGGGCATCCCGGCGGTGATGCTTCCGGCAGGCGGCGCCGCTTGCGAGAGTCTCGCGCTCACACGCTGGCCCTGGGGCCGAGGGCGCGTTGAGACGGCCAGGATCACAGATGCGATTGGGGGCGCGCACAACTGGGTGATGCTGCCGGGCGACGAAAACGAGGCGTTGGTTTGAAGAAACACCAAGTCGATTTCCCCGATGAGGGGCAATCCGTTGCCGTTGCAACGGGCACCTTGATCTCCGAAGCCATCCGGGAGGCCGGCCTCTCCCTCGCGCAGCCCTGCGGTGGCCAGGGCCGCTGTGGGCGCTGCGCGGTCATCGTGAGCGGCGACGGCGCCCGCCGCCGCTCCACGATTCGCCTCACCAAGGCCGATCTGGAGGCGGGTTTCGCCCTCGCATGCCAGACGGTTATCGAGGGCGATATCCGGGTGCAGATTCCGGAGCAGGAGCGCATCGAGCGCCGCCTGGTAACGGATCACGTCGCCGCCAAGGTCAGCCTTCCCTTCGAATATGACCCCGCATCCCAGCAGACCGTGGAGGCATTCCAACTGCACCTGCCTCCCCCGTCGCTCGGGGACAACCTGGATGACCTGGGCCGGCTGGAGCGGGAATTGAAGGCGCGGGATATCACTCACCTGCAGGTACCTCTGGGCGCCTTGCGGCGGCTCCCCCAGGTGCTGCGGGACTCCGACTGGCGCCCTTGGGTGGTCCTCGAACGTGAGATCCCCGGCGGGCCGCGGGCGCGGCTGATTGACCTAGGGACAGATGCCGTCCACCCTTATGGGCTTGCGCTCGATATCGGCACCACAACTGTGACGGTTTATCTGGTGGATTTGACGACGGGGGATGTGAAATCCACCGCCGCGGAGTACAACGGGCAGCTCGGGCGTGGGGAGGACGTCATTTCCCGCATCATCTTCGCCACCAAGCAAGAGGGAGGACGGGAACTCAGCCAGCTCGTCCTCGAGACAGTGCATACCTTGCTCGAGCGCATGCGGCGTCGCACCGGGGTAGCCCCAGAGTCGATATTCAAGGTCTCTGTTTCCGGCAATACCACCATGATCCATCTTTTCTTGCAGCTGCCCGCCGAATCGATCCGCCTCGAGCCCTACATCCCGGCCGTCAACCTTCCACCGGTCCTGCTGGCCTCGGATATCGGACTGGGAGTTCACCCGCGCGCCGCGGTCGACTGTCTGCCCGGCGTGGCCTCCTACGTCGGTGCGGACATCACGGCAGGCGTCCTGGCCGCCGGCCTGGACCGGACCGACCGGTTGACCCTGTTTATCGACGTGGGCACCAACGGGGAGACCGTGCTCGGCACACGGGAATGGATGGTCACCTGTGCCTGCTCAGCGGGCCCCGCCTTTGAGGGCGCCGGGGTAGTGGACGGCATGCGGGCGACGACCGGGGCCATTGAGGAGGTTTGGATTCATTCGAAGACTTTCGAACCCACCTACCGGGTGATCGGCGAGGTGAAGCCGAAAGGGATTTGCGGATCCGGCTTGATCTCCTTGCTTGCCGAGCTTTTTGTCACAGGCGTCATCGATCGCAGTGGGAACGTCAAATTGGATGCAGATACACCCAGAGTCCGAGAGGGCGATCACGGCCCGGAGTATGTGCTCGTATGGGGGGAGGACACCGAGAGCGGGCGGGATATCGCCTTGACCAAAGTGGATGTTGAAAACCTGATGCGCGCCAAGGCCGCCATCTACGCCGGATTCAGCGTGTTGGCAGCCGGCGTAGGGATCGATCTAGCCGACGTGAAACAGGTGCTTGTCGGCGGCGCGTTCGGTCGATATATAAATGTGGAGAAGGCCATCCAGATCGGGCTGCTCCCCGATTTGAGTTGGGACCGGTTTCACTTCTTGGGCAATACCTCCGTGCTGGGTGCCTACATGGCGCTGTTATCCTACCAGGCTCGCCAGGAGATCGACCGCATCAGCCGGGGGATGACCTACATTGAGCTATCCGCCGACAATACCTTCTACGACGCCTTCACCGCGGCCCTGTTCCTTCCACACACGGAGATTGACCGCTTTCCGACGGTGGCGGATATCTGGGCTCGGGCAGGGGATGCTCAGGGGACCTTGGCGAGCGGCTGAAGGCCCGTATGGGTGGTGCGGCTCGGGAGATTGACGGGCTCCAGCGCGCTTTCGGGGGGAATTGACTCAGATCATATCGCTCAGGCTGCTGGTAATTCATTTGGTACGGGAGAGCCGCTGGGTGTGCCAGTGGAGAGGAGTAGAGGTATGACGAAGATTATTGCCATGTCAGGGAAAGGTGGTACCGGAAAGACGACGGTGGCCGCCATGATCACCCGCTCCCTGCTGAAGCGCTCCGATGGCCCGATCCTGGCGATTGACGCCGATCCGGCCGCCAATCTGCATCTTGCCTTGGGCCTGCCCATGCCGTACACAGTGGGCGACATCCGGGAGGAGATGATGCACGTGGCATCGGCAGGACAGTTGGGAGTCTCAATCAGCAGACACGACTACTTGACGCACGAGGTGCGCATGTCTCTGGAAGAGGGCGAGAAGGTGGACCTGATTGCCATGGGCCGCCCGGAGGGACAGGGCTGCTACTGCGCCGTGAACCACCTATTGAGAGAGATCATCGATGACCTGGCCCGCAACTACGCCTACGTCGTGATAGACAATGAGGCCGGCATGGAGCACCTCAGCCGGCGCACCACCAAGGACGTGGACCTGCTGTTGGTGATCACGGACCCGACCATTCGCGGCCTGCGAGCCGCATCTATCATCGCCGAAATGGCGAGCGACATCGAGATTGAGATCCGGGACGTTCAGTTGGTGGTCAATCGCGTGAACGGGGATCTGCCCGATCCGTTGAGGCGCTCCATCGAGGAACTGGGCCTTCCCGTGGCCGCCTATGTGCCGAACGATGAAAAGATCAACCAGTTGGACGCGCTGGGCGAGCCGCTGGTCCGGCTGGAAGAACAATCCCCAGCCGGGAGCGCTCTCGAAGAACTGGTGGACAGGGTGTTGGGGAGCCTCTGATCGCCCACCATCGCCGGTTGCAGAATCGAGTGTCAATGGATTCTGAGGGAGCATCAAGACGCAAGTCCTAGATTGAGCGAGGAGCCGGAAATGTACAAGATTGGAGAGAACATCCACATCATATCGCCGCGTGTGAAGGAGGGACTCGCGGCGCGCGACGGCGGGTTCTTCGTAGATCTCGCCCGCAAGCAGCAGGGCGCGGGGGCCGAATGCCTGGACCTCAACATCGGCCCGCAGAAGAAGAGCGGCCCCGAGATCATGGAGTGGCTCGTCGAATGCATGCAGGAAGGTGTCCCCGGCATGACCCTCTCCTTCGACACCACCAACCTGGCGGCCATCGAGGCCGGATTGAAGAAGGTCGGGAAGAACGCCTTCATCAACTCGACCTCCGGTGAGGCCGAGCGGCTGGAGAAGGTCCCCCCACTGGCCGCGGAATACGGCGCAAAAATCATCGCCCTGTGTATGGAGAAGGGCGGCATACCGGTGAGCGCCGACGCCCGTGTGGGGATCGCCATGGAGAAACTGATCCCCCGCGCCCAAGAGCTGGGCATCCCCATGGATGATCTCTATGTGGATCCGTTGGCCCTGACGGTCTCGGGGTGCCAGGAATACGTCCCGGAGGCGATCGAGGCGGTGCGCATGCTGAAGATGGTGATGGATCCCCCACCCATGACCGTCGTCGGCCTCTCGAACGTGTCCAATGCAGTGCCGGGGGGCATGCGCCCGCTGCTCAACCGCGTATATCTGGTGATGCTCATGGCTGCCGGGCTCGATTCCGCCATCCTGGATCCACTTGACGAAGATCTGATGGAAGCGATCCGCATTGTGGAACAGCGGGACGGGGAAACCGGTGTGGGCGCTTTGTACTTGAAGCTCTTTGACCGCGTGGCAGCCATGGAACGATTGGAGGAATCAGATATAGACATGCACGACCCCGAGCAGGCCAAGATCTGGAAGACGGTGCAGGTGCTGCGCAATGAAGTGATCTACACCGACTCGTATCTGCGACTTTGAGTATCCGCCCCCGGCCACACAGGTGCGGGGGCACCATGTGAATCGCAGCAAGCTTCGTTGACCTCACGAGGAGGGCCCTATCATGTCAAGAACCGACACACAAGTCAACGTGGAGGAATTGCTTGCGAAGGCCAAGAAACCTTCGGAAGATGCGCTACGCCTCCACCCTTTTTACAGGGGGAAGGTTGAGACCGCGCTCAAGGCATGCGTGCGCGATTTCACCGATTTCGCCATCTGGTACACGCCTGGGGTGGCGGCACCCTGCCGCGCCATCGAGAAAGATCCCGACTTGGTCTACGAGCATACTCACAAGGGGAACACAGTGGCGGTGGTCTCCGATGGGACGCGCGTGCTCGGCCTGGGCGACATCGGCCCCAAAGCGGGGCTCCCGGTAATGGAGGGCAAGGCGCTGCTGTACAAGTATCTCGGCGGCGTCGATGCGTGGCCCATCATGGTCGACACCAAGGATCCCGAGCGCATCATCGAGACCGTGCTGCTGATACAACCGGGCTTCGGTGGCGTCAACTTGGAGGATATCTCTCAGCCGAAGTGCTTCCGGGTGCTGGACACTTTGCGGGAGAAGGCCGAAATCCCCATTTGGCACGACGATCAGCAGGGAACAGCGACTGTGACCCTGGCGGGCCTACTAAACGCCCTTAAGATCGTGGGGAAGAAGCTCGAGGATGCAGAGATCACATTTGTCGGCTCAGGAGCGGCCAATGTTGCCTGTGCACGTCTGATCTTTTCCTCCGGCGGCAATCCAGCCATTTGCCGGGTGGTGGACAGCAAGGGCATCCTGCACAAAGGCCGGAGCGATCTCGAACTGCGCAAGGCAGAATACGTCGACAAATGGAAGTTTTGCCAAATCACCAACGAAGAGCAGCGCCACGGCGGCATCCCCGAGTCTCTGGTCGGGGCGGATGTGGTCATCGCGCTCTCCAAGCCAGGCCCAGGAACTCTGCTGCCCGAATGGATCGAGGCTATGGCTGATGGCGCCATCGTCTTCGCCTGCGCCAACCCCGTGCCGGAGATCTGGCCTTGGGAGGCAAAGGCAGCCGGCGCGGCCATCGTCGCCACCGGCCGATCCGACTTCGAGAACCAGGTGAACAACTCCCTCGGTTTCCCGGGCATCTTCCGCGGCACCCTGGATGTGCGCGCCACCACCATCACGGATCCCATGTGCAAGGCGGCCGCAGAAGCCTTGGCCAGCATGGCTGAGGAGAAAGGGCTCAATCCCGAGTACATCCTGCCCACCATGGATGAATGGGGGGTCTTTCCGCGCGAGGCCGCCTCGGTGGCAGCCAAGGCCGTGGAAGAGGGCGTTGCCCGCAAACCCATGACCTATGAAGAAGAGTTCGAGAATGCCGAACGCATCATCCGCCGCGCGCGAGACATCACCAAAGAGATGATGGCCGAAGGCTTCATCGCCGTCGAGGAAGACTAGGGCATAGGATAAGGAGTGCGATATCATGTACGATCTGATCGTTGTGGGCGGCGGTCCGGCAGGCCTTACGGCGACCGTCTACGCCATACGCAAGCGCCTCAATGTGCTGCTCATCACCCGCGATCTGGGCGGCAAGACCAACTACCGTCTGCAGCTGCCCTTCGTTGAAAAACACCTCGTCATCACCGGGGCAGAAGTGGTCAGCCGCTTCGCCAACGAGGTGGAATACCTGGAGTTCTCGCGGGAATTCGACAACGCCGAGACGATTGAGAAGGCCAACGGCGGCTTCAATGTCACCACCAGCGCGGGAAAGGGGCACGAGGCCAAGGCTCTGATTGTCGCCACGGGCGCCAAAGGGCGCCTGATGGATGTTCCCGGGGAAAAAGAGTTCATGATGCGGGGGCTCTGCTACAGCGCGGTTTCCTATGCCCCGCTATTTATCGACCGTCGAACGGTGGTCATCGGGGATACCGGGCTGGCCTTGCGCGCCACCGCCGAGCTCTCTAGGATCGCCGATCGAGTCATGCTGGTGGCGCCCTCTCATGGAGAGCTCGACTCGCCCATGGGCCGCAAGGTCGTGGGGGCGGAGAATGTCGACGTCCTCGAGGGGTACTCCGTGGATGCGGTGCTGGGGGATACCTACGCCCGGCGCCTGGTTGTCAGCCGGGACGGCGAGCGCAAGGAACTCGAGGCGGATGCGTTCTTCGTTGAACTCGACCTGGACCCCCGCTCAGGCATCGTGGCGGATCTGGTGGATTTGGACGAAGCCGGCCACATCCGGGTGGATGGCCGCAACCAAACCTCGGAGCAGGGCATTTTCGCCGCCGGGGATGTGACCAATGTGTTTGCCGAACAAGTCCTGATCAGCGTCGGGGAAGGCGCCAAGGCCGCGCTTGCCGCATATGAGTACCTGCTGACCCGGGGGAAATAGACCCCGCAAGGGTCGTCTTGCTCAGGCGGACAGACGTCCCCCGCCCTTTGTGACCTTATGCACTTATCGGCCCGAGGGCGGGGGACTACCATGTCGATCAAGATCCGAACCCATCAGGGGCAGCCTCTGGTCCCTCCCCATCACCGAAAGGAGCGGGCGCTCCACAGGAGCGGATGACTACACAAGGTGGCTTCGCAGCCGTTCACGCCGTGAATGGATCCGACAAACCGGACAGCGCCCTGGTGATCGGCGGCGGTGTCGGCGGCATGCGCGCCGCCATTGACCTGGCTGAGGCCGGCATCCATACCTATCTTCTCGAGACCACACCATCCCTGGGTGGCCGGGTGGCCCAGTTGGGCTTCATGTTTCCCACCCATGACTGCGTGCTCTGCCGCGGCACATCCGATCACGGTTTCGGCTGCACCCGCCCGTCGATTACCCCGGCTTTGTTGGACAATAACCGTCATCCCAACATCAGCGTGCTGACCTCAACGGACTTGGTGAGCTGCCAGGGCCAGGCGGGAGATTTTCGCGTCCGGCTGCGACGCAGGCCGCAGTTGGTCAAACCCGAGCTCTGCATCAACTGCGGCCGCTGCGCTGAGGTGTGCCCCGAAGTGCGGCCCAGCGGGTTCCAACTGGGGCTCAGCACCCGCAAGGCGATCGACAAATCCGCGCCCCGCTCAGTTCCCAACGCCTACTACCTGCTCGAAAAGACAGCCGCCTGCGACGATTGCCGGGAATGTCTGGGTGTCTGCCCGACGGGCGCCATTGACCTGGCCGCCCAGCCGCAGGACCTGGAGATCACTGTAGGCGGCATCATCATGGCACTCGGGTTCGAACCTTTCGATCCCTCCCTCATGCCGGAATTGGGCTACGGGCGCATACCCAATGTGATCACCTCCATGCAGTACGAGCGCCTGGTGAGCCGCTCCGGACCCACCGAGGGCATCGTGCGGCGCATCTCCGATGGGCAGGTCCCAAAGCGCATCGCCTGGCTTCAGTGCATCGGATCCCGCGATCAGCGCAATCCGTATTGTTCCTCGATATGCTGTATGTACGCCACCAAAGAGGCGATGCTCGCCAAGCAGCGCATCCCGGATGCGGATTGCCATATCTTCACCATGGATGAGCGCGCCTTCAACAAGGAGTACAACAAGTACTACCTGCGCGCGCGCGACGAATATGGCATCCGATATGTCCGCTGCCGCATCTCGGAGGTCGACGAGGATCCGGAAACCGGAGAGATCATCCTTCGCTATCCCGCCGGGCGAATGCATGACGTCGGAGTCGCCGGCCAAGGTGAGATCGTGGAGGAACGTTTTGACATGGCGGTCCTGGCCGTTGGGATCCGGCCGCCGCGAGGGGCCCTACAAATCGCGCACACCCTGGGGATCGATCTGAACGAGTATGGGTTCTGCGAAACCGACAAGTTCTCGCCCCTTGTCACCTCCCGCCCGGGCATCTTCGTCTGCGGCGCCTTTGCCTCACCGAAAGAAATCGCTGAGACCATCCTGGACGCCTCGGGGGCGGCTGCGGAAACCATGCGAATATTGCGCGAGCACCTCGGAGCTCGGAGATTCAGCCGCGCTCAACCCTTCTTGAGCAAGAACGGGTCCCCCGTGGCATCGGAACGTATGCACGGCGGGCCGCGAATGGCGGTTGCCTTGTGCGCATGTGCCGGGGAGGTTTCCGATACCATCGATCTCCAGCAGGTCGCCTCCCAAACCCGGGCTCTCCCCGGCGTTGAGCGGGTGGAAATCCTGCCATTGGCCTGCATACCCGCAGGAAGAGCGCGATTGGAGCAGATGATCTTGGAGGAGGGCGCCAATCGATTGGTCGTCGGGGCCTGCAGCCACCGCACTCATGAGCCGCTGTTCCAGCGGCTTGTCGCTGACACCGGGTTGAACCCATACATGCTCGAGATGGTCAACCTGCGAGAGCACTGCGCCTGGGTGCACTCCGATGACCCCATTGGCGCCACCCGCAAGGCGGCCGAACTCATGCGCATGGGGGTGGTCCGCGCCCGTAGGGCACGACCGATCGCCAAACTGCAGCGAACGCCCACTCGGGCCGCCTTGGTGATCGGCGGCGGCGTCTCAGGCATGACCGCCGCGCTCGGAATCGCCGATGCCGGATACGACGTGCACCTGGTGGAGAAGACGGGGGAACTGGGCGGCAATCTGCATCACATCTACTATGTCGCCGAGGGCGACAACCCGCAGCGCCTGCTGCGAGACCTGGTCAACCGGGTGCTGGCCCACGAACGCATCCAGCTCTACCTGAACAGCGAGGTGATCAGGCACACCGGCAGCGTGGGCGATTTCCGCGCTGCCATTCGCACCAGGGCGGTCGGCGGAGAGCGAGTTGAGGAGATCCGTCACGCGGTGGTGATCCTGGCCACCGGCGGGATCGAGGCTGGGGGCAGCCACTATTTCCTCGGCAAAGATCCGCGCGTGCTGCGCCAGTCCGATCTGGAGGAGATCCTGGCCCACCAACCGGAGCGCGTTACCCGCCTGAACTCTGTGGTCATGATCCAGTGCGTCGAGCCTCACGAAGAAGTGGAATATTGCTCCCGCATTTGCTGCACGAATACTATGAAGAACGCGCTGCGCATCAAGATGGTCAACCCGGATTGCCAGGTGGTGATCCTATATCGAGACATCATCACCTATGGATTCAGAGAACGCTACTACCTGGAGGCCCGAAACCGGGGGGTACTGTTCGTACGCTATACCTCCGACGACCCGCCGCAAGTGAAAGTTGAGCGGCGCGGCGCTCGGCAGGTTCTGACCGCTTCCGTGAACGAGCATATCTTCGGGCGCAGGTTGACTTTTGAACCGGATCTGCTGGCGCTGAGCACCGCCGTCCTCCCCTCCGCTGACAATCCGTCTTTGGCGGAAATGCTGGGCATCCCGCTTTCCTCGGAGGGATTCTTCTTGGAAGCCCATCTCAAGATGCGGCCCATGGATTTCGCAGATGAGGGGATCTATGTCGCCGGCATGGCCCATTTCCCCAAATTCATCGAAGAGAGCATCACCCATGCGATGGCGTGCGTCGGGCGCGCCTTGACTGTGCTCAGCCGGCCATACCTGCAGTTGGGCGGCGTCGTGGCCGAGGTGGACCCCAGCAAGTGCACCGGGTGTTTGACCTGCGTCCGAACCTGCCCCTTCGGGATCCCTGAAATGCGCTACGAACAGGCCGGGGTGGGAGGTCTGGGTGGAGCGGCGTGGATCGATCCAACCCGCTGCCAAGGCTGTGGAACTTGTACTGGAGAGTGTCCGGCGCGGGCGATACAACTCAAACATTACCTGGATGAGCAGATCGAGGTCGGCCTGGGTGCGTGGAACGCCCTTCACATGGAGGAAAGGGCCAGTTGATGGGAACCTGGGATGAGTTCGGCCCAGAAATCACGGTCTTCACCTGCATCTACTGCGGGTACATGGCCGCGGATACGGCGGGCGCGCTGCGCCATACCTACCCCGCAAACATCAAGATCGTGCGCCTGCCCTGCACCGGCAAGACGGATGTCCAGTACCTGCTGGATGCCTTCGAAGAGGGGGCCGACGGGGTCTATATCGTCGCCTGTGGGCTCGGCAACTGCCACCACGAGCACGGGAACGAACGTGGCCTAGCCCGCATGAAAAGAGCGCGATCCATCCTGGAGACTATCGGCATGGAGCCCGAACGGCTGGATATGTTCTTCGTCTCCGGCGGCATGGGCGCCACTTTCGCCGAGATCGCCGAGAAGATGACTGCCCGCATTTTCGAACTCGGCCCCTCCCCGCTGAAGGGCCCCACCGCCCTCCCTGCCCACCAACAGGGAGCTAGGGAGGCGGCCTGAGGCAGCAGTGGTGGGCGCAGCATGCTGCGACCCTACAGGCAACCGGCAAAGCGAACCCCTGGGGGCGCACAGCCGTGCGCCCTTACTCACAACCAATCGATTGAGTGTAGCCAGGCCACGGCGACTCCTCCCTGCTCCCCATTCCCTGTTCCCTGTCCCCCTGTTGACTGCTCACCGTCCAGCAGCCGCCGGCTCCCCATTGACAATAATTCGGATGAAATTTATCCATGCTGGGGATGACATCCTGCACTGGAGAGGGGATAAACGTTCCCCTATCATATGACATACGGCATCCGTCATCGCGCAAGGAGTTGGCAGGCAGATTGCCTGCCGAGGGCGCATTGTGCCAAGGGAGAGTCGTACTTTGTCAGACCACGGCCCGATAGTCGATTCCCTGAGCCTCCCCAGCCAAATTGACGACGCCGCTCCATCGGGAGCGGTCTTGGTTGTCGGCGGTGGGATCGCCGGCATGCAGGCCAGCCTCGATCTGGCTGACCAGGGGTTCAAAGTCTATCTTGCAGAAACCCGCTCCGCCATTGGCGGGCACATGGCCCAATTGGATAAGACCTTTCCAACAAACGACTGTGCCATGTGCACCATCAGCCCCAGGCTGGTGGATACGGGAAGACATCTGAACATCGACCTGATGGTGGACACCGAGGTGGCACAAGTCCTCGGTGAGGCGGGCGACTTGCGGGTCACATTGCGTCACAAGCCGCGCTATATCGACATAACCAAGTGCACCGGGTGCGGCGACTGCGCGGAGGTCTGTCCCGTGGTGCTGCCCGATCCCTTCAATGAGGGCATCGCCGAACGTCACGCGGCGCACAAACTCTACCCTCAAGGCGTCCCCAATGCCTACGCCATCGCCAAGCTCGGAATCTCCCCTTGCAGGGACGCGTGCCCGGCCGGGCAGCGCGCCCAGGGTTACATCGCACTGATCCGGGAGGGGCGTTACGAAGACGCCTTGCGGGTCATCAAGGAGGACAACCCCTTCCCAGGCATCTGCGGGCGGATCTGCAACCATCGCTGCGAGGATGCCTGCAACCGAGGGCTGGTCGACGAGGCCGTCAACATCCACTCACTGAAGCGCTTTGTGACCGACAAGGTGTATGCCAAACCAAGACCACCTGTGGCTGCGGCAGAGGTGATCTATCCAGAGCGGGTGGCCATCATCGGGGCAGGACCCTGCGGCCTGACCGCGGCGCAGGATCTCGCGAAGAGCGGCTATCAGGTCAGCGTATTCGAAGCCCTCCCGGTGGCGGGGGGCATGCTGCGGGTGGGAGTGCCGGAATTCCGCCTGCCCACCGAGATCATCGAGCGCGAGATCGCCGATATCATCGACCTCGGCATCGATCTGCGGCTGAACAGGCGGGTGCAGGACCTGGACCGCTTGTTCGAAGAAGGATACGATGCCGTGCTCGTGGCGGTCGGCGCCCATGAAGGCATCCGCCTGCCGATCCCGGGTGCCGATCTCGATGGCGTATTGATCAACACCCGCTTCCTGCGGGACATCCGGCTGGGCGAGCCGCCGGAACTGGGGGAGCGGGTGCTGGTGCTCGGCGGCGGCAACGTGGCGGTGGACTGCGCCCGCTCGGCTGTGCGAATGGGCGCCGAAGTGCAGATGGCCTGCCTGGAGCCGCGCGACGGCATGCCCTGCCACCCCTGGGAGGCGGACACAGCCGAGGAAGAAGGCATCCGTATTCACAACGATCGGACGTTCCTGCGCATTGTGGATGACGGACAGGGGGGCGTCGCCGGCGTGGAATGCGCACGCGTGGCACACTTCGAATTCGACCACGATGGCCGGCTGAGCGTGGAAACCGTGCCGGGCTCGGAGCATATCATTGAGGCCGATACGGTCATTTTCTCCGTCGGCCAGCGCGCCGGCCTGGCCTTCATCCCGGAAGATGCCGGGGTGGGCATCACCAACCAGCGCACCATCGCCATCAACCCCAACACCATGGCGGCAACCCGCCCGGGGGTGTTCGCGGCGGGCGACAGCGTCTCGGGAACCGCTTTCGTCATCGAGGCGGTGGCTTCCGGCCATAAATCAGCGGAGAGCATCCATCGGTATCTGCGCGGCGACGAACTGGAGCCCAAGCCAAAGCCGCAGCTCCCGGTCGTCAAATTGGCACGCGCGGAGCTGGAGCGCAGAGTCGAGAGAGGTGAAATCCAGCCCCAAGGCCGGGTGCCAATGCCGGAACTTCCGACCGGGGCACGTGTGAGCGACTTTCGGGAGGTCGAGCGCGGCTACACCGACGAACAGGCGCAAGCGGAGGCGGCGCGCTGCCTCTCTTGTGCCCTATGCTCCGAATGCCTGTCCTGCCAATACGCCTGCGGCCGTGACGCCATAGATCACGATATGGTGGAGACTACCCAGGAACTGCACGTTGGGGCGGTCATCCTGGCCCCTGGCTACCAGACGTATCAAGCCGAACTATCCGAAGAATTTGGCCTCGGGCGCTATCCTAATGTGATCACTTCCTTACAACTCGAACGGCTGCTTTCCGCCTCCGGCCCGACCGCTGGGCATGTCCAACGCCCCTCGGACGGGGCGCCAGCCCGCAAAGTTGCCTTCCTGCAGTGCGTCGGTTCGCGCGATCAAACCCACGACTATTGCTCCGCGGTGTGCTGCATGTACGCCACCAAGGAGTCGATCATGATCAAGGAACACGATCCCGATGCACAGGCGCATGTCTTCATGATGGACATGCGCGCCTTCAGCAAAGGCTATCAGGCATACTACCGCCGGGCAAAGGACCGCTACGGGATCGAATTTACACGCTGCCGTATCTCGGCCCTGCGCGAGAATCCAGAGACCAAGGACCTGATCCTGCAGTATGCAGCGGACCGGGGGGACGGCATCCAGGCCCGGGGGAACGGCCACAGTCCCGTCCAAGAAGAGGAATTCGATCTGGTTGTGCTATCGGTGGGCATGGAGATCTCGCCGCAGGTCAAGCAGCTCGGCCATGACCTGGGCATTGAGTTGGACGAATACGGCTTCTGCCATACGACCCTGTTTGATCCCGTGCAGACCTCCCGGCCCGGCATCTACGCCGTTGGCCCATTCCGGGAGCCGAAAGATATCCCCGAATCCGTCACCGATGCCAGCGGGGCGGCCGCAAGCGCGGCCGGCCTGCTCTCCCCCGCCCGGCATACGCTGACCCAGGTCCCCGAATACCCGCCAGAACGAGACGTCAGTGGGGAAGAGCCGCGCATTGGGGTTTTCGTCTGCCATTGCGGATCCAACATCGGCGGTTTCCTGGATGTCCCCGGCGTCGCCGAGAGCGCCAAAGCCCTCCCGGGAGTTGCCCACGCCGAGGACAATCTGTACACCTGCTCCCAGGACACGGTGGCACACATCACGGAGACCGCCCGGGAACTCGGGCTCAACCGGGTGGTCGTGGCATCCTGCACACCACATACCCATGCCCCACTGTTCCGGGACGCCGTGCGCGCCGCGGGTCTGAACCCCGCCCTATTCGAGATGGCCAACATCCGCAATCAATGTTCCTGGGTCCACTCCCACGACCGCCAGGCGGCAACGTCCAAAGCCAAGGCCCTGGTGCGTATGGCGGTCGGTCGGGCGAGCAAGCTGGCCCCAGTGCACAAATCCGAAGTGGAAATCGACCATTCGGCGCTGGTGGTGGGCGGAGGAGTTGCCGGGATGACTGCTGCGCTTGCATTTTCCAGAGGCGGTTTCGGCGTTCACCTGGTCGAGCGCCAGGAGGAACTGGGCGGCAGCTTGAGGGATGTCTACACGACCGCCGAAGGCGATGATCCGCAGGCCTTTCTGCGCGACTTGATCCAGCAGGTGCGCGGTGACCCGGAGATCCATATCTATCTGGGGCACCAGGTGAGCCGTACGGACGGCTTCATGGGGAAATTCACCACGCACTTGCAGGATCGTCAAGGACATGAGACTCCTATCGCCCACGGGGTGACCATCCTGGCGACCGGCGGGCGGGAGTATCACGGTGATGAATATCTGTATGAGGGCAGCCGGCGCGTGGTCACCGGCCTGGAATTGGAGGCCCTGTTGGCGCATGCGAGCGGGATGGGGAACGCGCTTCGCGGCCGCTCCGCGGAGGCCTGGGAGGCGTTGGGGCAGCGCCTCCCGGACGAGGTGGCGATGATCCTGTGCGTCGGCCCGGCGGAGCAATATTGCGCCCGCATCTGCTGCACAACAGCGATCAAGGAGGCGCTGACGCTCAAACGCCTCAAGCCCGAAGCGCACGTCGCGGTGCTATACAAGGACATCCGCGCGTTCGGCTTTCGGGAGGCCCTGTACACCGAAGCGCGCCGCGAAGGGGTGATCTTCATACGCTACGATGATGATCGCCTTCCGCAGGTGGAAGCTCGGGCCGAAGGGTTGGAAATCCGGGTCCGCGATCACGCGCTGGGCGAGCCTGTGGTCCTGCGCCCCGACCTGCTCATGCTCAGCACACCCGTGGTGCCCGCAGAGGGGCAAGCAGAGTTGGCGTCCAAGATGAAGTGTTCGCTGGATGCCGACGGTTTCTTCCTCGAAGCGCATGTCAAGTTGCGCCCTGTGGATTTCTCCGCCGATGGCCTCTTCATGGCGGGGATGGCGCACTATCCCAAATTCCTGGACGAGACTATCGTGCAGGCCAAGGCGGCCGCGGCGCGCGCGGCCCGTGTCCTCTCAAAGCCTACGCTGACCTCCGGAGGGACCGTGGCGCAGGTGGATCCGACGAAATGTGTCGGTTGCCTCACCTGTGTGCGCGTATGCCCCTTCGATGTTCCCACGGTGCAGTCCGATTACCTGGGGGTGGGCGGGGTCGTCGGCGCGGCGTACATTGAGCCGACCGTCTGCCATGGCTGCGGCAGTTGCGCCGCGGAGTGCCCGGCCAAGGCGATCTCGGTTATCGATCAAATGGATGATCAGATCATGGTGAAACTGGACGCACTGTTCAACGGTGGGTGGGACTAGAGAGATGGCGGAATTCAACCCGGAGATCATCGCCTTCTGCTGCAGCCACTGCGCCTACAACGCAGCCGATTTGGCGGGCAGCCTACGCATCCAATACCCGCCCGCCATCAAGATCGTAGAGGTCACATGCACCGGGCGGGTGGATGTGGCGCACATCCTGCGCGCCTTCGAAGAGGGCGCCGACGGCGTCCTGGTCGCGGGTTGACTGCCCGGCGATTGCCATTACCTGGAAGGTAATGTAAACGCTCGGCGCAGGGTCGAATATGCGCGACAATTGTTGGAGGAGATCGGCCTTGAGGGGCGGCGGCTCCAAATGATTAACATCTCCGCCGCCATGGCCGGTGAGTTCGCTTTCTCCGCGGCCGAGATCACGGCGGACATGCAGCGCATAGGGCCGAATCCACTTCGCCGCAACGGTGACCGCCCACGGGCCTCGGCGGAAACTCAAGGCCAGGAAGAGATCCCAGAAACGGGCCGCGATGGGGAAGATTGATACGCTGGCGGTGTTCGACATCTTCGCTGAACTCCCGCATGAATCTCTGGAGGAAATTGCTCTCCTGGCGCAAGAAGAGACGCACGCCCAAGGAAAGATGCTCTTCTCGGAGAACGGGCCTGCAGAAAAACTGTATATGATTCTCAGCGGGAAGGTGTCATTGGAAAGACGCGTCCAACTCGGCCGCACGGGCACCCCACGCAAGGCAACCCTCAGTGTCGTCGGTGTTGGTGAGACGGTCGGCTGGTCCAGCCTGGTGCCACCATATCAATACACATCCTCATGCACTTGCGTCGAGAAGACCACATTCCTCGCGATTCGGGGGCCGGAGCTCCGCGAGTTGCTCGCCGATAAGCCAGAAATTGGGTACAGCGTCTACCACAGCGTGGCCTCGATCGTGAGGGGTCGGATGACCGCCGCCACGAGCATGCTCACGTATTTCTTATCCATCGTCTCACATGAACTCAAGCGGCCTTTGGCTGCCGTCGAGAACTACCTGCAAATCATATTGGGCGGGTACGCCGGAGAGCTCACACTCAAACAAACGCGCTTGCTCGAACGCAGTGTCCTGCGCCTCGCGGACTTGAGGAACTTGATTGCCGACATCCTTGATTTTGCGCGCATTCAAGCGGACCAGATCCGCGCCGATTTCGAGCCGGTCGATCCCCGGGAAATCGGGTCGGAAGCCATAGAGGAGGTCCGCTTGGCGGCCACCCAAAAGAATATCCGCCTAAAGGCCATGGGGCCCTCCGAATTCCAATCCGTCGTGGCCGCCAAGAGGCGTCTTAGGCAGGTGATCTCGAATCTGCTGGCCAACGCGATCAAGTTCTCGCCGGAAGGTAGTGTGGTCACCCTATCGGCGCGTGATGAAGCTGAAGCGTTGGTGATTGAGGTAATGGACGAGGGCATCGGCATTCCAGTCGAAGATCAAGCGCACATATTCGAGGATTTCTTCCGCGGCAGCAACGCGGACGAATATGGCGGGACAGGTCTGGGATTGTCAATAGCCAAGAAGATCGTACAGGCCCACCAAGGGGAGATTAGAGTAGAAAGCCCGTACCGTCCTGACAGGACCGGCACGAAGTTCACCGTCATCATCCCTCGCAGCCTCCAAGTGCCTGGCCATCACCGATCGGGCAGTAGTGAAGCTGGGGGAGAGACCGAATAGGGCTTAACGGTTTCTCCCCCGAGCTTGGATGGGGGCAGAGATGAAGGAAGAGCCTTTTGTTCTAATTGCCGACGATGACCCGGATATTCTCGAGGGCATCGCCGCCATATTGGAGACCAGAGGCTATCGGCTGGAGACGGCGAGGGATGGGCTGCAATGCATGCAGCTCATTCGCAAGGAAATCCCCGACCTCTTGATTCTGGACATGATGATGCCGCGTATGGATGGCTTCGCGGTGATCCGGGAACTGCGCGGGAATCCCGCCTACGTTGGCCTGCCGATCATCATTCTCACCACGGTCATCGAAGACGCGGCCTATCGGCGCTATGAACTGGAGACGGGCCTCGCGATGCAGGTGCAGGCCTATATCGAGAAGCCAGCCCCGCCCGATGAGTTGATCCACCAGGTCAGCAGGATTGTCGAGCGCCCGTATATCATCGTCGCAGATGACGACCCCGATATTCGCGAAGCGATCACGACCGTGCTGGAGACCCAGGAGTATCTCCTCGCGTGCGCCGGCGATGGGCAAGAATGCCTGGCGATGATCCGCAAACGGAAGCCCGACCTGCTCATCTTGGATCTCCTCATGCCCAGGATGGACGGTTTCGCAGTCATTCGCGAGCTGCGCGGCGAGCCCGCCTACGCAGAGTTGCCGATCTTGGTCTTGACCACAGTTGTGGAAGACGCCAGCCGCAGGCGCTATGAATTGGAAACCGGACGGGATATGCGTGTGGAGGCATACCTCCAGAAGCCCGTGGCACCGGCCAAGCTGCTCAGCGACGTAGGCTTGGCTCTGGAGAAGACACGGTCATGAGCGAGACTGGTGTCACCGGCGCCGCGCTCGTCGTCGGCGCCGGAATCGCAGGTATGCAGGCCAGCCTGGATTTGGCCGAGCAAGGCTACCGGGTGTATCTGGTGGAAACAGATTCTGCCATTGGCGGACACATGGCCCAACTCGACAAGACATTTCCCACCAACGACTGTGCCATGTGCATCATCAGCCCGACCCTGGTTGAGGTCGGCCGCCACCTGAACATCCATCTCATGGTCGACACCCACGTGAAAGCCATTGAGGGAGGGCCTGGGGACTTCACGGCAACCCTGGTTCACAAGCCCCGCTACATAGACCCCGAAAAATGCATCGGATGCGGCGATTGCGCCGACGTTTGCCCTGTGTCGCTGCCTGACGCGTTCAACGCGGGCCTTTCCAGTCGAAGGGCGGCTTTCAAGCGCTACCCGCAGGCCGTCCCGAACACCTACTCTATCGCAAAGCTTGGCACCGCCCCCTGCCGCAGTGCGTGCCCGGCCGGCCAGCGCGCCCAGGGCTACATCGCCTTGATCGCGCAAGGCCGGTACCGTGAAGCCCTCCGGGCGATCAAGGAGGACAACCCCTTCCCAAGCGTCTGCGGTCGCACCTGCCACCACCCCTGCGAAGGGCATTGCTCGCGGGCCCTGATCGATGAGCCGGTCGGCATCATGTCCTTGAAGCGCTTCGTCGTGGATTACGCCTTGGCCTATGGGCGGGAAAGGGTGGAGCCGGCACCGCGTACGCGGCCGGAATGGGTTGCCGTGGTCGGCGCGGGCCCCGCGGGTTTGACTGCCGCTCACGACTTGGCCAAACTGGGGTATGGCGTCACAGTCTATGAAGCCCTCCCCGTGGCGGGGGGAATGATGCGTGTGGGCATCCCCGCGCATCGCTTGCCCAAGGGCGTTCTGCAACAGGACATTGACGACATCCTGGCCTTGGGGGTCAACTTGAAAACCGAGACCCCCATTCGGGATCCACGCCGGCTGCTGGAGGAAGGTTATGACGCCGTCTGCCTCGCCACCGGCGTGTCGAGCCGCGATCATTCGCTCGGTGTGGAGGGAGAAGCGGCCCAAGGGGTGATTTCGGCCGCCACATTCCTGCGCAAGATCAACCTCGGTGAGCCCATCAGCATCGGAAACAAGGTGGCCATCGTCGGCGGCGGGATCACCGCCTTGGACGCCGCCGCGGTTGCGCGCCGCTTGGGTAGCGAAGATGTCTACCTGGCCCTGGATCGGCCCCGGGGCGAACTGCCCGCATATCATTGGGAAATGGCTGCCGTGGAGGCGGAGGGCATCCGCTTGCTGGAGGATACCACCCTCACCCGCATCCTGACAAAGGACGGCCAGGTTTGCGGCGTCGAACTTGCCAGTGTGGGGCGCGGCATGACTGTGGATGAACACGGGCGCCGAAAGGCAAGGATTCTTCCCGGGAGCGAGGTCACAATCGAAGTCGATTCGGTCATTGGAACCGTCGGCCAGCAATCCGATCTCAGCTTTCTCGACCCGACATTCGAAACCCTATCCAGCGACCCGGATACGCTGGCCAGCGAGATCCCCGGCATCTTCATGGTCGGCGGCCACAAGACCGGTGCAAGCTACATCATCGACGCCATCGCCTTGGGCCATCGGGTGGCCAAGTCTATCCACCGCTATGTACAGGGTGAGCAACTGAATGAGCCGCAAACCGCGCTGCCGCCGGCGGTCAAGCTCAACCGTGAGGAGGCCGCCCATCGCCTCCAAGTCAGTGGCGCCAGCCGGCTGGCGCGCAATGAGCCTGCGCTGATCCCCATCCCGGAGCGTGTCACCAGCTTCAGGGAAGTGGTGCTCGGCTTGACGGAGCGTCAGGCGCGGGCCGAGGCTCAACGCTGCATGCAGTGCGGCCTCTGTTCGGAATGCCTGGCCTGCAACTACGCTTGTGGAACGAATGCGATCAACCACGACATGGTCCAGTCCTCCGAGCGGATAAAAATAGGCGCGGTCATCCTGGCACCCGGCTTCACGCCCTACGCGGCCGAACGAGCGGCGGAGTACGGGTGGGGTCGCTACCCCAATGTGGTCACATCCCTCCAACTCGAACGAATGCTGTCCGCTTCGGGGCCTACCAGCGGCCATGTCCAGCGCCCGTCGGATGGGACAAAGCCTGCCCGAGTTGCTTTCATCCAATGCGTCGGTTCCCGTGATCAGGAGCACGATTACTGCTCCTCCGTCTGCTGCACATACGCCACCAAGGAATCCATGCTGATCAAGGAACATGAGCCCGATACAGAAGTATCGGTGCTGATGATGGACGCGCGGGCATTCAGCAAGGGCTATGAGGGCTATTATCAACGTGCGCGCGAGAAATACGGAGTGCAATACATACGCTGCCGGGTCTCTGAGATCAAGGAGGATCCGACTACAAAGAACCTGATCCTTCGATACATCGGAGGTCGCGCGGACCGAGCGTCCCCCGACCCCTATCACCAGACCCCCGTCACTCAAGAGGAGTTCGACTTGGTCGTCCTCTCCGTGGGCATGGAGATCTCGGACAGCGCGCGGGATCTGGCTGCCCGGGTGCACGTGGAGTTGGATCCGGCCGGGTTCTGCTGCAGTCCGCCCTTTCGACCCACACAAACCTCCCGGCCAGGCGTGTATGCGATCGGATCCTTTCGCGAGCCAAAGGACATTCCCGAGTCGGTGATCGATGCCAGCGGTGCAGCCGGTTCTGCAGGGGCCCTCTTGCACTCAGCGCGGGGAAGCTTGAGCCGCGCACCACATTATCCCGTCGAACGCTCGATCGATGATCTGGAACCACGCGTCGGGGTCTTCGTCTGCCATTGCGGCTCAAACATCGCCGGCTTCGTCGACGTGCCGGACGTCGTCCGGTACGCTGCACGATTGCCGCAGGTGGTGTGCGCCGAGGATCTGCTCTACGCCTGCTCTCAGGACAGCACCGAGACCATCAAGCGACGAATCGAAGAACAGGATCTGAACCGAGTCGTGGTTGCTTCTTGCACTCCGCTCACTCATGGGCCTCTCTTTCGAGATGTGGTGAGACAGGCTGGTCTGAACGAATATCTTTTCGCCATGGCAAACATCCGAAATCAGTGCTCTTGGGTGCATTCAGACCAGCCGGAGATTGCCACCCGCAAGGCGAAGGATCTGATGCGCATGGCAATAGGTCGCGTGACCCTTCAGGAGCCTCTGCAATACTCACCCGTCCCCATCGATCCATCCGCGTTGGTGCTCGGCGGCGGCCCGGCGGGGATGAACGCCGCATTGAACCTCGCTCGGAACGGATTCTCCGTTGACCTGGTGGAGCGACAGGGCCGGTTAGGGGGCCATCTGCGCGCAATGCAATTCGGAATCCATGTTTCCGAGCTGCCGACCCACCGGGAACCCCAAGCCTATCTCTCGACACTGATATCGCAAGTGGAATCCCACCCCCGGATCACCGTCCACCTTCGCAGCGAACTCATCAGGACCACCGGGTTTGCCGGCAACTTCAACTCTCTCCTGCGGGGCCGAGACGGGACTACACTGGAGGTCTCCCATGGCGCCACGATCGTCTCGACGGGGGCGGAGGAATATACAGGCCCGGACTATGGCTATGGCCAACACCCTCGCATATTGACGCAAGGGGAATTCGAGTGCTTTCTCGGAGGGGAGACCGCCGCTCCAGAATACCCGTCCCATCTTGATTCCCACGTGATGGACCTCAAGCAGGTTGTGATGCTCCTATGTGTAGGTCCTGCGGAGCAGTATTGTGCCCGCATTTGTTGCGCCGTTGCCATGAAGAACGCCCTGCGGGCGAAATCCTTGAATCCCGCTTTGCAGGTGATCGTTCTCTATCGCGACATGCGGACATATGGTCTAAAAGAGAGGCTCTATCGGGAGGCATTAGATGCGGGCGTGGTCTTCGCGCGCTATGACGAAGACCATAAGCCTGAGGTGGCGCTCGAAAGCCTCCCGCATGTCCGCGTGCGCGATGCCGTTCTGGGCACAAGGCTCGAACTCAGACCGGACCTGCTGGTCTTATCCATGCCCCCGGTGCCGCCTGAAAGCAGTCGGCAATTGGGGAGCGCGCTGAAGGTCCCGGTGGACGGCGACGGATGGTTCCTGGAGGCGCATGTCAAGCTCCGGCCGGTGGAATTCGCCAGCGAGGGCATTTACCTGGCCGGCGCGGCCCATTACCCAAAGCTGCTGGACGAGGCGATTGTGCAGGCTCAGGCAGCCGCCTCGCGCGCCACGACTTTGCTGGCAAAGGACTCGATGCTGGCCGGCGGCCCCGTCGCACAGGTGGACCAACAGGCCTGCGTGGGCTGCCTGACCTGCGTCCGGATTTGCCCCTTTGGTGTTCCCAAGATCACCTCAGAAGCTTCTGGCATCGGCAGCATCCTCGGGGCGGCCTATATCGAGCCCAGCGTCTGCCAAGGCTGTGGTATGTGCGTTGGAGAGTGCCCCGCCAACGCCATCGAGTTGATGCATTACAAGCACGCACAAGTTGAGCAGCAGGTACTTGCGCTCTTTTCCGGGACCGAGCGCTCGCACGAGAAGTGAGGCAGAAGATAATGGGGAATTTAGGTGAAACATCCCTACAAATCGTCGCCTTCTGCTGTCATTATTGTGCGTATGCCGCAGCGGATCTCGCAGGGGTCTTGCGACTGCGATATCCAGCAGAGATCAAGATCATCGAGATTCCGTGCAGCGGCCGGTTGGATGCGCTCGAAGTATTGCATACCTTCGAGCATGGAGCGGATGGAGTGATGGTCGCAGCCTGCTTGGAAGGGGATTGCCACTTCCAGGCGGGCAATTTGAACGCCAAACGCCGCGTTCGACAGATTAGGCAACGGTTGCGGGCGATTGGATTGGAACCCGATCGCCTTGAGCTATACAACCTATCCTCTGCGATGGCGAGGCAATTTGCGGACAGCGCAGCTGACATGTTCGAGAAGGTCGCCGAGTTAGGGCCGAATCCACTGCGCCTCGCGTTCGACGGACCGTAGAGGCAGTGGAGGCTATGAATACAGGCATTTCAGGCGTTGGTACTGGGCGCGGGGTACACGGCGCTCCAGCCACTCGGGAGAGAATGAGATGATCGTTGCGGAACAGAAACCTTTAGCGGAGATCAAAGGCTTGCTGGACAGCGCGGAGAACGTGCTGGTGGTCGGCTGCGGCACGTGTGTGACCGTGTGTTTCGCCGGTGGCGAGAAGGAAGCCGGCATCCTGGCCTCCAGCGTGCGCATGTCCACCAAGCTGGATGGGGCCCCCAAGGATGTCACCCACACTACGGTCCAGCGCCAATGCGAGTGGGAGTATATCGATCCCTTGGCCGAACAGATCGGCGAGGTGGACGCGGTGCTCTCGCTCGGCTGCGGCATCGGGGTCCAAGCGCTGGCCGAGCGCTTTCCCCAGGCCCTCATCCTGCCCGGCTTGAACACCTCCTTCATGGGCCTGCCCACCGAACAGGGAGTCTGGGAGGAGCGGTGCGCAGCTTGCGGTGAATGCATCTTGGGGTTGACGGGCGGCATCTGCCCTATCGCCCGCTGCGCCAAGCAGTTGCTGAATGGGCCCTGTGGCGGCTCTCAAGGCGGCGTGTGCGAAATCAACCCCGAAACGCCGTGCGCCTGGCAATTGATATATGACAGACTCAAGGCTCAGAATCGCCTGCACTTGATCATGGAGATCCAACCCCCCAAAGATTGGTCGCACAGCCGGGACGGCGGCCCACGCAGGATCGTTCGCGAGGACCTGCGCCTGGCCGCGGAGCAGGCGGAGTAGCCCAGAAGGAGCGGTAGTATGAGCGAGATGTCAGCCAACGGTTTCAAATCCGGCTCCCGGCTGGAGCGCCTGCTGAAGGAAGGCCATTTTGTCGTCACCGCCGAACTCGGTCCTCCCCAGAGCGCCGATGGCGATGTGATCCGCAATAAAGCACGCCTGCTGAAGGGGACCGTGGATGCGGTCAATATCACCGACAACCAGACCGCGATCGTGCGCATGTCCAGCATCGGCTCCGGGACCATTGTGGTGAACGAAGGGCTGGAGCCTATCATCCAGATGACCTGCCGGGACCGCAACCGGCTGGCGATCCAATCGGACCTGATGGGAGCGTTCGCTTTGGGGATGCGCAACGTGTTGTGCCTGACCGGAGATCACCATTCCTTCGGCAACCATCCCACGGCGAAGAACGTGCATGATCTGGATTCGGTGCAGTTGGTGGGGATGGTGAAGCGCATGCGGGACGAGGCGTGCTTCGAGTGCGGCGATGCCTTCAAAGGCCCCGAACCGCGCTTCTTCATCGGCGCGGCCGCCAACCCCTTCGGCGACCCGTTCGAATGGCGGCCATATCGACTGGCCAAGAAGGTGAAAGCCGGCGCGGACTTCATCCAAACCCAGCTGATCTACAATGTGGAGCGCTTTGCTGAGTACATGGAAAAGGTGCGGGAGCTCGGTGTGCATGAGCGGGTCGCTATCCTGGCCGGGATCGGGCCGCTCAAGTCCCCGGGCATGGCCCGATATATGCGGGACCAGGTGCCCGGGCTCGATGTGCCGGACATTTGGGTCGATCGGATGACCAAAGCGACAGAGGGGATCGATAAAGAGGACAAGGCGGCCCGGCGGAATGCCTGGCGGAACGAGGGCATCCAGGTGGCCATCGACCTGATCAAGGCCATCCGGGAGATCCCCGGTGTGGCCGGTGTGCACATCATGGCCATCGAATGGGAGGAGGCGGTGAAGCCCATCGTGGAGGGCGCGGGGCTCCATCCTCGCCCGGAATTGACCCCCCATCCGGCGGCGGACGCCCCGGCGGCATAGGAGGCATTCATGGTCACGACGCTCAGCACCCAGTTGGCGGATCGCATCCGGGAAGAGACCGGGGAGAACGTCTTCCTGTGCTACCACTGCACCAAATGCACCTCCGGATGCCCTCTGGCGCGTCACTTTGACCTGGCACCTAACCAGGTGATGCGCGCCGCCCAACTGGGCATGGAGGACATGCTCATGGAAAGCAGGTCGCCGTGGTTGTGCGCCTCCTGCCAGACCTGCACCACCCGCTGTCCGCAGGGGATAGACATCGCCAAGGTGATGGATTTCATCGTCGGCCAAGCCATGGCCCGGGGCGTCAAACCCAAGGTGCCCGAGGTCGCCATCTTCAACAAGGTCTTCCTGCGCGATGTCGATATCCTGGGCCGTTCGTACGAATTGGGATTGATCGGGGAGATGTATTTGCGGACAGGCATCCGGGCGGAGGACCTCGGCCTGGGGGTCGAGATGCTGAAGCACCGCAAGATCAATTTCGTGCCCCCAGTGGTCCGGCGCAAGAAGGGGAAAGCCCCCATCTCACCGGCCTCCCGCCCGTCAAACGAAGTGGGGTATTACCCAGGATGTTCCCTGCATTCACTTGCCAAGGAGTTTGATCACTCGGCGCTCGCCGTCATGGAGCGGCTTGGATACACACCGATAGAGCCACGTGGCTGGGTGTGCTGTGGCTCCTCCCCCGCGCATCGAGTCGACCATGAGCTCTCTGTCCGATTGCCCGCCGAGAGCCTCGTGCTGTATGAGCAGGAAGGCCTGGAAGAGGTCACCCTGCCCTGCGCCATGTGCTTCAACCGCTTCCGCTCCGCGGCGCGCGAGATGCGGATGGATCGCGATCTGAAGATGCACGTGGATCACGCTGTGGGCTATGAATACCAGGACACCCTGCGCATCTCCTCTCTGTTGGATTTCTTCGTGCAGCGCGTGGGTATTGAGGCGATCGAAGAGAAAGTAGAACGCCCTCTGGAGGGCCTGAAGATCGCCTGCTACTACGGCTGCTTGCTCACCCGCCCTCCAGCCGTCACCGGCTCCACGGATCCCGAATATCCCATGGCGATGGATCATCTGGTGAAGGCCCTGGGCGCGCAACCGATCGATTGGGATCGCAAGGTCTCCTGCTGCGGCGCTTCCCTCACCCTCACAAAGACTGAGTTGGTTCTCGAAATGAGCGGGGAAATCCTGAAGAACGCCCGCGCCCGGGGTGCCGACCTGCTCGCCGTGGCGTGCCCAATGTGTCACGCCAACATCGACGGGCGTCAGATGCAGATGGAGGGCATCACGCCGATGCCTGCGCTCTACTTTACCCAGTTGATGGCCTTGGCGTTCGGCCAGCGGCGGGAAGCCGCGCTGAGCTACAACATGGTAGATCCAAGCCCGCTGCTCTCGGAGCATGGGCTGCTGTAGCCCCCCTCCGGCGGGCCCGGGACGAGGGGATGGCCGACCAAGGCAGTCCGCGCAATGACACCCCTTGGCCGAGCGACGCTGCGCCACATCAGCCTCGCCCAAACCGGGCAGGACCCCCGAGCCTGCGTGAGCTGCGATGCGTGCGAAGCGTCGCGGTCTGGTGAGATGGATTTGAGCTATGGGCAAATCGTGCGCGCCGCCCGGAACGACGAAATGGCGCTGACAAACCGGACGATACGGCGCCCGGAGTTGCCACCTGATGGAAATCAATTCTGCCAGGCGGGACTTAATCCGGCTGCGGTTCAGGATGCCCTGCGGGGGGAGGCGAGGCGACGGGGCATACGCCAGCCGAGTGGACGGGTCGTTGGCTCCGAGCACACGTGCCAAGGCAGTGCACCCGGGAAATCCAGCCTGAAGCCGCTCCTTTATCCCGGCTCAAGCGCTGATCCACTCCCCTGAACAAAGGAAAGCCCGGAGCGAGCACGCTCTTCCGGGAGCGACGGCATTGATCGAGATGCTTGGAGGCGTGACGAAACTCATGAAGATTGCGGTCACCGGCAAAGGGGGCGTCGGCAAGACGACCCTGACCAGCCTGCTGGCATACACCTTTGCCGATCAAGGATTTCGAGTGCTGGCCATTGACGCGGACCCATCCCCCTGCCTGGGGGCGGCCCTCGGCTTCCCCGCTCGGGTGCGGGATACCCTGACCCCCATTGCCGAAATGGAAGCGCTCATCTACGAGCGCACCGGCGCGCAGCCGGGCACCTATGGCGGATATTTCAAGCTTAACCCGCGCGTCGATGACCTGCCCGACCGCTTCTCCGCCTTGCACCGGGGTATCCGTCTGCTTGAACTCGGGGCGGTTGAGATGGGGGGGGCGGGATGCATCTGCCCGGAAAGCGCCATCTTGCGCGCCCTGGTCACCCATATCCTGCTGCGCCGCGATGAAGTGGTCTTGCTCGATATGTACGCCGGGGTGGAGCATCTGGGGCGAGCCACCGCCGATTCGGTGGACGCCATGATCATCGTCGTCGAGCCCACCGCCCGCAGCCTTGCAACCGCGGAACAGATTAGGAAGCTGGCGGAGGACCTCAAACTGCCAAATCTCTTCCTGGTCGGAAACAGGGTGATCGGCGAAGCGGATGAAGCCTTTGTCCGATCGAACGCCCCGGGGCTTCCCGTGGTGGGATTCCTGCCCGAAGATGTGCGCGTCCGGCAGGCGGACCGCCAGGGGCAGGCGGTCTACGATCTGGCCCCGGAGCTGGCCCAGAGGGCCGCTGAGATCATTGACACCGTCCAAGAAGGCATCCAAGCTGGTCAGCCGTCAGGCGAAGAGGACAAATGAAGACACTGCGATTTCTCTTGATCCCGCTCATCATGTTCGGGGTGTTGAGCGCCTGCTCACCAGCCTCCGGGGCCCAGGTCGCCCAAGACGCACAACTTGCGATCGGCAAATCTGTGGCGGTCAGCGGGGGCGGGCAATATGTGGACATCCAGCCCGAGGAGCTGAAACAGCTCCTGGCCGAAAAGGACTTCCTACTGGTGAACGTGAAGGTGCCCTATATGGGGCACATCGAGGGCACGGATGCTTTCATCCCTTACAATCAGATCCAGGAGCACTTGGCCGAGCTGCCGTCATCCAAGTCGGACATGATCGTGGTCTACTGCCGCACGGGATACTCGAGCGCCATCGCGGCCAAGACCCTGGTGAAGTTGGGGTATACGAACGTGTACAACCTGGCCGGCGGTTTCGAGGCCTGGCAGGCGGCCGGCTATCCGCTGCTGCAGAACAATTGAACGCCCGCGAGGCGGCCTTGGTACTTTATCATCTCGGGACCTGGAGAGCACGCGCGGTGAATATCACCATCCCCTTGACGCTGCTAGATCGGTTGTCGGGATGGGAGACTCTTCTATGATTGGCCACTGATTTCGAAGCGGCCCGCTTTCCGGAATTGGAGCACGCGCAAAGAATTCCAGTGACCCCGGCATGTTTGCCCAGAAGGCGGGCGATCTCCAGGATGCGGTGGTCAGGCTCGAACACCGGTTCATGGCCCGAGCCGGAGCTGCATCTGGGTTGCGACATCCTGCTCGAAGGCCTCGGTCAGATGTGTGACATAGGAAACCAACGGCGGTGAGTCTCCCCAAGCCCCCCGCCCTATACCCAAATTGAGCAGCTTCGCCATATCGGGCCCCTCCTGCAAGAAGGTGCGCATGTAGCCCTCCGGCGCAGCGAGGCATAGGCTTCTCGATAACGTCTCCAGGGCAGGCGCCTCTTGGCCCTGATGTTCCAGTGCCAGCGCGATCAAATTCGAAATCTCGATCAGGGATCCATGCCGGCCCATCCCCTCCGCCCAGATCCGCAGCGTTTCCAAACGCTCCAGCGCTTCACCTGGCCGGCCAGCCCTGACCATGACCCTGCACCAGGCGGGCTCTCGCACATCATTGGATTGGCCGCGTCCCTCACTCTGCGTTCGGTATGCCTTTGCCCACCGGACGGCACTCTCCATCTCCCTCCTCGCCAGCCAAAGATGAATTCGGGCGCATTCAATTTCCTGTTCAAGATCCGGGGAATGCTTCTCCTTGACTCGGGCGCGGTCCGCGCTGTCGAGGATCTCTTGTGCATCGTCCAATTCGCCCTTTGCGAGGCACACGCGGGCCAGTTGTGTGTATGCGAGGGCAAGATCGGTGGGAGCGCCGCCCCAATGGATCTTTTCCAGAATATCCACCACCCGCTGGGCGCCGGCCTCCGCGCCCGCGAGTTGATTCCTTTCCAACAGCAGGTCGCCCCAACCTACATCCACCAGCGCGGCAATCACAAGACGCTCGCCCCTTTGCTCCAACTCGGTCTTGGCGGCCTGATAGATGTTCTCGGCGTGGCGCAGACGCCCCTGCAGCTTGCGCACCGTCGCTCGCTCGCACATTCCCATGAAAACCGCAATGCGGTTCCCCGCCTCCCGGCCGAGCCGTTCCATCCGTTCACAGGCTTGTATCGCTCGAGGTAGATCGCCCTGGGCGCGGTGGGCGCGCCCCATCACATAGGCGGTCATGCTGCGCGTGTTCAACTCATCGTCGGGAAGCAGGTCCTCAGCTTTCCTCGCCAAAGACGTCGCCTCCGACCGGCGGCCTTCTCGGTCTGCCACGAAAGCCTGCACGGCGAGGGAGCCTCCCCGGAGGACAGAGAGCCCGGGGCCGGTCCCACCCGTGGGGGCGCCCTCCGCCTTCTGAAGCAGATCCTGCGCCTCTTCGGAGCCCCCGGCGAAGGCCAGTGCCCAAGCCGTCATGATGCACATTCGCGGTTGGGCAGCGAGCACCCGTGAAGGGAGAGATCGCATCCGGGCCAGCAATGTGCTGATTTGCCCAGTGGCCACAAGCTCATCCATGTCCCCCTGGATGAGATTCACAGCCGCCTCATAGTCCGCCCCCGCCAAGGCGTGACGGAAGGCCCCCCCTGTGAGGCTCACCTGCCCTTCGCGCTCGCTCGCCAACCGGTGCAGGGCCTGCATGCTCTCGGGTGTGAACTCCCGCTCGGCACGGCGCTCCAACGCCTGCGCGAAGAGCGGGTGGAAGCGGAACCACTCTTGACGCTCATCCAGCGGAACAAGGGGAAAGCACTGAGCATACAGATTCGCGAGCCGCCTTTCGGGGTCCTGCTCTCCTGTGAGTGCGCCGCACAGCTCCCCGTTCAGATGCTCGAGCACAGAACTCCGCAATAGAAAATCCCGCTCCGCAGCCGGCAGTCTCCCCAGCAACTCGCCGAAAAGGGATTCATAGATGGGGGGCTGGGCATTCTGGATCTGTGCGATGAAATCCGCCGGCCGCGGGCTGAGACGCAGGGACAAGGCGGCCAATTGAAGCCCCGCAATCCAACCTTGCGTGAATTCATGCAGCGCGGCCACCTGGCCATCGGACAGCCCAAGACGCATCTTCTCATTGAGATACCGCGCGCTGTATTCGGGTGTGAAGCGCAAGTCGGCCGGCCCGACCTGAAAGATATCCCGCTCCGCCCATTGGGACCGCAGGGAAGGCCTCAATGGGTCCCGGAGGGCCAGCACAAAGCAGGCTTTTTGCGGCAATTCCCCCAGGAGAAGGTTCATATGATCGTGGATCTCGTCGTTCGTGATCTCCTGATAGTCGTCCAACACCATCAAGGTCGACCTGGAGCGCCCCTCAAGCTCATGCAGCACATCGGCGATGGAACTTCGAAACCGTGGGTTCTCGGAACGCAGTGCGCCCAGGGCTCCCGCTCCAATTTCTGGGTATTGAGTCCGCAGGGCAACGACCCAGGCGGACCAAAAGCGAACCGGGTCATTGTCTTCAGCATCCAGGGAAAGCCAAGCCGCCGCACCGCCAGCGCGCCGCCCCCAGTCCGCCAGCAGAGTCGTCTTCCCTGCACCGGTGGGGCCGGTGAGCGTGACCAGTCCGCCCTCCATGCCGCGGCGGAGCTTCCCGATCAGCTCGGGGCGAGAGACGATCTCCGGCCCCAGGGGCGGACAGAAGACCTTGGTCTTCAACTCCAGATTCAGCAAGAGCTACTCCCACGACTGGCGATGGGGCACCTCGATTATCATCGCGCTCTATTGTCTATGATGGGGCTAGATCTCCATAGCTCAATGGGGCTAGGACCCCCATCCCGACTGGTCCATGGCCCAAGGCGATGAACGTACGCCTGGTGACGAATTCACCAGGACGCACCCGTTGAGTTCAATTCAGGCAAGCGGTTTACGCTTGCGGGGGCAGACGCAGGATTCCCTGCCAGCTCCTCTTGCCCGAAAGGCCAACCACCAAGTGATAGAGCGCGAATAGCTCCATGGAGAAAGGCAGGTAGCCGCCATATCCGAGAATCGGCATCTCAAAGATGTGCAGAAAATTCAGGTATGGCACGTGATATACCCATTTCGGATAAGAGTAGTAGTTCCACATCTCCCAGAAGAAACCGCAGATCAAGCCACCGGCCCACAACGCTAGAACGGGGCGCCAATCGCCCGCCCGCAGGGTTTCGCCCAGTGACCCATACCCCAACCAGAGGTTAATCGGGGCGAGGATGAAATAGAGTGAGAGCCATGTGAACGGGAAGAAGTATCTCGGCCGGAGCAGCAGGGCGGCCAGCATCAACCATCCCGCGGCAAACACAAGCGGAGGCGCCTTTCCGGACAAACGCAGCCGGGGCCCGCCGCGAAAGCGCGTCAACCACGATGCAGAGCCCACCAACTCCGCGGTGCCAAACACCGCGGGCATGACCGTCGAGAAGCTGAAAGTCGCCAGGAGGAAGTACTCAGCGTCGGTGAAGTATTGCCGGCCATCATAGACCCAGTTCGCCACTCGCAGATTCATCGCCTCAAATAACCACCACGCAGGAGCCGAGATCAGAAAGAGACCCACATAGGCCTTTCGGTTGCGCGCAATCAGGGAAGAGCCGGTACGCATGTAGACCAGCGCGTCCACAACCAGACAATACCCCAGCCACAGTGGGAAGAAGCCCCACTGGGTGCGTAATCCGGACAATCCCCAGTTCAGCCCCCAGAAGACAGCCACCAAACCAAGGCCCAGCCAGCCGCGCTTTGGAAAGCGGGATCTGACCGGACGGTCTCTCCGCTCATCCCCCACGCTGGTGGGCGTCCCTGGTACACCACCTGGCAACAGGCGACTCATGGCTCCCCTTGGCCTCCGCTCGCCTCGTTCTGTTTGGATTCATCCCCCTGCATCGAGACCAGAAAGGGCGCAGAATCGGGATTGGGAGGGCAAGCCCTCCCAATCCATCGTGCGCCCCCACAACAAATCCGATTTGATCTTCGCCGCGGCCCCTGCTACGCTGCTACGACGACGCAATCCACGGGACAGACTGAAACGCACTGGGGTTCGTCATAGTAGCCCTCACATTCCACACAGGTGGTGGCGTCGATCACATAGACGCCATCCTCTTCGCGGACCGACTCGGTGGGGCAGTCTGGCTCACACGCTCCACAGGCAATGCATTCATCGGCGATAATTGTCATGGCCATAGTGTTGACCTCCTTGTCGAGCATGGGATATCTCGCCATATCGAGACTACCCAACCTTGAACTGCCCCGCAATGACAAAGTGCACTAGTTTCATATTGCATCTTCATGCTCATTGTCATCCAGCGAGCGGGCGTCTGCAAGGGAGGGAGGCGTTCCCCAGCCCTCCGTGCTGGATCACCCGCCCCTCAACCGGCCCGGACCATCATCCGGTGACCGGGCCTGAGATTCGATCAGCGCCACCACCTCGGGGAGATCGATCCCAAGCTGGCGCACCTTTTCCAACGTGGGGATGCCGTTCGCATCCCATCCCCGGCGCTTGTAGACCGCATCGACGAGAGACTCATAGCGGGCTTCGCGGTAGGCGCGCAGCCGAGCCATTTTCTCCCGCGTCGTCATGCCATCAGGATCAACGCCGACCTCCGCCCGCAGCTGCTGTTCGTAACGCTCCGCCCGGGAATCAAACTCCTCCTCGGTCACCGGTCCTATGGCGCGATACGGAGGGTAATCGTGCTCCCGCGTTCCGTACCCCAGCCGCAGGGCCATCAGCCGCTGGAAGTTGTACACACGCTCCGACTGGCGGATCAAATCATCCGCCGTGACCGAATCTCCGGTCATCCCCTCATACAGCCATGTGTAATTCTCGACATGCTCCGGCACCTTCGCGGGAGCCTCCGTCTGCGCGTTGTCCGCCGGAACAATGTCGTTCCAAGGTAGCTTGCACAAGCCGTGCAGGCTGAACCACGTGCGCCACATAGGGAAATAGTGCAAAGCCTCCGCCTTATCCTCGAAGGTTGGGATCTGGTTATTGACTTGGTCCATGAAGATCAACCAGGCCTCGTCATGCTGGGCGCCTTTGATGGCCAGCGCATAGCCGCCCTGTTGCGCCAGCGATTCCTTGGTGACATACTCTGAGATCTCCAGCCCCTTGACTTCCATAGCAATATCCCGAAGGAAATCCGGATCGGCACCATATTGATCCACAAAGTGGTCCTTCATCCGCCGCACGCCTTGCCCCACCAGGGAGCCGAAGCCCTCGCCGCGCGCCATCTGATGCAGAATCTCCAAGCTGGCGTCGGCGTTTCCCCAGGTCAGTTCCAGCCCACCCGTGCGGGCCTCGTTCAGAATTCCCTCCTGATAGCATTCCATGACAAAAGCCATGGAATTCGCAAAGCTGATGGTGTCGATTCCGTACGTGTCGCAATGGAAATTGATCTCCAGGACCGCCCCCGGATCGAAAATCCCGCAGTTGGATCCGACCCCTGCGATGGTCTCATACTCGGGGCCATCCACCAAGACCGGATCCCCTCGGTAGGGACCTGTCCGCAAATGGTAATGATCCACCGAGTGGGAGCAGGACATGGCGCATCCCGCCCAGCATCCATCGGGAAGGCCTTGCGTGAATCGCTCTTCCCACACATGCGCATCGATCTTATGCGCTTCCGGATGAGATCCAAAGCGGAAATTGTGCACGGGAAGCAAGTCGAAATGGTCCATGATCTCCACCAGATGGGCTGTTCCGATCTTCCGCATCTGGTTCTGCGAGTCGTCCAGGTCCGAAATCTCTTTGTTGATGCGCTTGCCGGCTTTGCGAATCAACTCCAAATCAGCGGCGTGATTGCTGTCCCCAGAAAGCTCGCTGTATCGCACTACAATCGCCTTGATGCGCTTATTCCGGAAGACCCGACCGGTCCCGCCTCTGCCCGCCTGCTTGACCCGCACCGCCTTCCGGCGTTTGTCATACCAGCTGACATTGAGCGCCGCGAAGTGCACATGATCCGCCGCCTGGCCCGCGGAAACCACAGAGACCGCCATCTTCCCCCGAGCCCCATTGGAGTACATCTCCGTCAGCTGTTCCCCGAGCACATGCGTGTCCAGCGCTTCCAGTGGCGCTTCTTCAACCGTCACCCGACCCTCGTCCCCATCAATCAGAATGATGACGTCCCGGTCAGCCTTTCCCTGGATTTCCAGCGCATCAAACCCTGAGAACTTGAGATAGGGGCCGAAGTATCCACCCACATTACTGTCGATCACAGAACCTGTCAGCGGAGAGACTGTCACTACGGTCGATTTTCCTGCGCCCGGATATGCGGTGATCCCACCAATCGGCCCGCCCGCGATCACCAGTTCGTTTCGACGATCGTCCCATTGAATGGGGCCCTCCGTCGCGTTCCACAGCAGCCAGAGGCAGAAGCCTCGCCCCCCCGTGAACAGGTCCTTCATCTGTTCGGTCACCGGTTTCTCTTTGATCACATTGCGGGACAAGTCGACGTACAGGGTCCGGTCAGCATAGCCCCGCTCGACGGGTCGCCGCCGGTAGTCAAATTCCGCCAGCAGCTTGTGGGCGGCCTTCACCTCAGGAATTGAATATGCCGTAGCCATGGATTTCCTCCGTCATTTCGATGGGCAGCGCCGCCTGCCCCCGGCCGGTCGTCCGGATCCCAGGGTTGCCCAATGCACTGGACGTGATCTCCCCCGGGAGTAATCGTCACCGGGGGTCCTGTCGGGCAACATCAGGGCGGTCTTCAGCCTCCGAGAGGGTCATGAGCAAGAGGTTCGCCGCGCCCTCGACCAATTCGGCGCACGGGGTGCCATCCGGCGAGCCAAAGCCGTGAGCGCGCAGACTCCCGCAGTTGGAATCGCCAAAGCGTTCCACGAAGCGATCATAGTAGCGCCTGGTCAGCGCAGCGCACAGGCCGTCGTCCTCCGCCGCTTCCAACCGGCCGTTCAGGGCGCCGATCACCATCGCGCCCCCGCTCAGCGCGCCGCAGACCTCCCGCTTCATCAAACCGAGGCCGCCTCCCATGGCGGTTGCGGCCCTCCGCAAGTCCTCGGATATCGACCCCAGCATATGCCCGCCTACGGCGAGCAGTATGGCTTCTGATCAGTGAAAGCCATCCTGCATGAGTTCCTCAGCCCGGGACGCGACTTGGTCTCCGCCGCTTCGTGTAGGTGCCGGCATCTTGCCTCCGCCATTCATCATCTTCCCCATCTCAAGATCTATTGTCGCCCATCCCTCTGAGAGGCGCAAAAGCCGATCTTCCCTAGCCAATGATGACTTTGTTCTATGGAATGTGGAGGTCGTCCGCAGACGGGGGCGCTTACCGGGGGCGCGGTCGCTGGCAACGGATGACGGAGCTTGTGGCCACCTCCCGGCTCGGAAATGTCGTATGCACGCTCACGATGACCGCTGCGCGCCCGACACCATCCGAGTGCCAGTCCGGCGACCGCATTTGCCTGGGGGGCATCTCCCCGAGGGTTAGCGCCGCTCCTTGGGGATGATAATCCAGCAGACCAGATAGGGCACGATGCCTGGCAGCCCACCGGGCAACGCCGCCAGAATAAAGCCCAGCCGGAACCAAAACGCACTGATGCCAAAGAACTCGCCCAGACCGCCGCAGACCCCCGCGATCACCCGATTGTGCCGCGACCGGCGCAGCGCCCGCCCGCTGTTCTCAGCCAAAACACACCTCCAGATCCCGTGGACGATCGGTACGCATTCTAACGTACCCTCCATATTCTATACGTCAAGGGCTACGAAACGTCGCGCTGCGCTCTCCGACCCCCCATAGGCGCGGTTGCCGTCGACGTCCGGGGCCGGAAGGAACCAATTCCTATTCCGAATAGAACTGCCGGGATCAAGTCAATTCCACCCCGGCAAACTGCGTTCCCCTGATTCGAGTTCCAGAAGTAGTGAAGACGGAAAGTGCGCTCCCACCGATTTGGCCAGCGGGGACCCCCTCAACAGATTCGGGGCAGCATCTCTCCGGCGAGCGTGTCCACAATGCGGGTCCCCCCGATGCCGGTATGCATCAGCACCCGCCCGCTTGGCGCCTGCGAGACTTCCCCAATCTGGCGGGCGTCCTCGCCGCGCGGATGTTCCTGCATGGCATGCAGGATTGCCTCCGCCTCTTCGGCGGCCACGATCGCAACCAACTTTCCCTCGTTGGCCACATACAGCGGGTCGAACCCCAGCATCTCGCAGGCGGCCTGGACTTCGGCCCGCACGGGGATGGCCGATTCATCCAGATGCACCGCCACTCCGCTCTGGCGTGCGATCTCGTTCAATGCTGTCGCCAATCCTCCGCGGGTTGGATCCCGCAGCACATGAATGCCCTGGCCGGTGTCGAACATGGCCTCCACCAAGCCGTTCAGCGGCGCGACGTCCGACTCGAGAGAAGTCTCGAAGGCAAGCTGGCCCCGCGCCGCCAGCACGGCGATGCCGTGGTCGCCCAAAGTGCCCGAGACCAGAATGGCGTCGCCCGGCCTGGCCCTGGCCCCTCCGACGTTCCGCGTCTCCGGGATGAGGCCCACGCCGGTGGTGTTGACGAAAATCCCATCCGCCTTGCCACGCTCGGCCACTTTGGTATCCCCCGCAATGATGGCGACTCCCGCCTCCTTTGCAGCCGCGCACATCGACTGAGCCACGCGCGCCAGGGTCTCCAATGCAAGGCCCTCCTCCAGAATGAAACCGGCGGTCAGGTAGCGGGGCACCGCGCCCACCATGGCCAGATCGTTGACCGTGCCGCATACCGCCAGACGGCCGATGTCCCCACCGGGGAAGAAGAGCGGAGCGACGATGTGCATATCCGTGCTCACCGCCAAACGGCCGCGCTCCAAGCCCGAGACCTGGGCCGCGTCGTCCCCTTGCAGCAGGATGGGGTTCTCAAAGGGCGGATAAAAGATCCGCTCGATCAGCTGCTGAGTCAGCCTCCCCCCACTCCCATGTCCCAGGATCACCTGATCCTCATGTGGCAATGGCAGCGGGCAGACAGGCCCCTGCATATTGAGCTTACCAGAACGCTTGGCTTCATTCATTTCATCACGTCATTTCGGAATATCGTCGACCACCATGCCGGCACCTCTTGGAGCCATGAGGCTCCTGTTCGTGCACATGCGAAGCATGTGGATCATTCCCCTTCTCGCCGGACACTATCCCCGAACCTCCGCCCCAGCGCCGAACTTCTCGAGTCACGAAGCTCTGCTTCGTGCACATGCCAAGCATGTGGATTATTCCCCTTCTGGCTGGACACTATCCCCGAACCTCCGCGCCAGCGCCAAGTAAAGCTTGGCGATTCCACAAAGGCACGATGTACCTCGGCCTTAACGGCGGGCAGGGCCCGGCACCTCCAGGTCCCGACGGTAGCGGTAATGCGCCGCGCACGCGCCCTCGGAGGAGACCATTGGGGCGCCCAGAGGGTGTTGAGGGGTGCATCGCGTGGCGAAAGCCTCGCATTCAAAGGGCTTCTTCCTGCCCTGCAGTATCTCACCGGCGACGCACACCGATGGTTCCTCGGCCCGGATGTCACCCACCTCAAAGCGCGCCTCGGCGTCGAAGGAGGCGAATTCGGGCCGCAAGCGCCAACCGCTGTCGGGGATCATGCCGATTCCGCGCCACTTGCGATCACAGTCTTCGAAGACCTTGCTGATCATCGCCTGCGCCGGCCGGTTCCCTTCCAGGGTCACGGACCGCTTGTAGGCGTTCTCCGCCTCGGCGCTGCCTGACTCCAGTTGATTGACCGTCATTTGGATACCGCGCACGATGTCCAGCGGCTCAAAACCAGTCACCACCACCGGTACATGGAACTCCTCCGCGATGGGCGGATACTCCCAGTAACCCATCACGGTGCAGACATGTCCGGCGGCTAGGAATCCCTGCACGCGGTTCTGCGGAGAGCTTAGGATGGCCCGCATCGCCGGCGGCACCCGCACGTGGGACACCAAGATACTGTAGTTCTCGAGCCCAAGGGATTGGGCCTGCAGCACACTCATCACATTCGCCGGCGCGGTGGTCTCGAAGCCGATGGCGAAGAACACGATCTGGCAGTCGGGGTTCTCCTGGGCCAGTTTCACCGCGTCCAGAGGCGAGTACACCACGCGTACATCCCCGCCGGCCGCCCGCACGCTGAAAAGGTCCGTCTCGGAGCCCGGTACTCGCAGCATATCCCCATATGAGGTGAAGATCACCTCCTGCCGGGCCGCGATCGCAAGGGCTTGATCAATGAGCTCCAGCGGGGTGACACACACCGGGCAACCGGGGCCGTGCACCAGTTCGATCTCCTCGGGGAGCAGTTGGTCGATCCCGTGGCGCACGATGGCGTGCGTCTGGCCACCACAGATCTCCATGATGACCCATGGCTGTGTCACGCGCCGGTGAATCTCCTGGATCACCGCCTGGACACGGCCGCAATCGCGGTACTCATCAATGTACTTCATGCCGACCCCGGATTCTCCTCCGTGGCCCCCTCCGCTCGCAGCACCTCATTCAGCAGCTCCAGCGTCTCCTGCGCTTCCTCCTCGCTCAGGACGCTGATGGCGAACCCAACGTGCACGATCACATAATCGTCCACCTTCGCCGTCGGCACATATTCCAGGCAAGACTCACGCACCGCACCGCCAAAATCGATCTTGCCCATGCGCAGACCGCCCGCTTCATATATCTCTATGACACGACCCGGGATCCCCAGGCACATCTCCCGTCCTCCTGCTTTCTCAATCCGCGCTTGCCCTGGGCTGGCCGGGCTCCTCACCCCGAGCATCGGCCCGCAGCCGATATCCGGCGACCACGGCTTGTCCCAAAGAAACGCCACCATCGTTGGCCGGTACTTGTCGATGGAGGTACACATCAAAATCCGCACCGCGCAGCAGCCGTACAACCTTGCCGAGCAAGAACATGTTCTGCCACACCCCTCCGCTCAAGGCAACGCTTTCCAACTCGAACTGCACCCGAATGCGCTCACAGACGCTCAAGATCATGGCTGCCACCGCATTGTGGAAGCGCGCCGAGATAACGGGCACCTTCTCCCCGGCGCGCAGGTCCGAGACGATTCCCTGAATCACCGGAGCGGCTTCGATCTCGCCGTTATCAACGGCAAACCGGTACGCTCCCATTTCCGCTGGATCCGCAAGCGCCTCGAGTTCAATGGCCGCTTGGGCCTCATAGTTAACCGTCTGGCGCACCCCACACAGCGCGGCCACGGCGTCAAACAGGCGCCCCATGCTCGATGTCAAAGGGGCGTTGATGCCCTGGTCCAGCATAGCCATCACCACTTGGCGGGCCCGTTCATCGCCCACCCGCACCGGCGGCAGGTTCTCCGTCCACTCGATGCCCGCCTTCGCCAGGTGCGCCAAGGCCAAGCGCCATGGCTCCCGCACTGCCGCCTCACCTCCCGGCATGCCGACCGTGGCCAGGTGATACGGCCGCACATATCCCGAGTAATCCGCCACCAGGAACTCGCCGCCCCAAATGGTCCCATCATCTCCGTATCCCGTTCCATCCATAGACACGCCGATGACGGGCCGCGCCCCGTCCAGACCGTTATCGACCATGCACGCTGCAATGTGAGCATGGTGGTGCTGCACCCCAATGCAAGGCAAGCCATCCGCCGCCGCTCGCCGCAGCGCGTAGCGAGTGCTCAGGTAGTCTGGGTGCAGATCGCAGGCGATCGCTTGGGGGTCGACTCGAAACAGGCGCTCATAGTGCTCCACGCCCCCCTCGAAGGCCACCAGTGTCTCGTAATTCTCCATGTCCCCGATGTGGTGGCTGACAAAAGCATAGCGCTCTTTGGTCAGGCAGAAGGTATTCTTCAATTCCGGACCGGCCGCCAGGACTGCCGGCAGCTCTCGGGGGAGGTGGATGGGGAAAGGCGCGTAGCCCCGAGAGCGCCGCAGGGGGTACAGCCCGCCCTCGAGCACGCGGGCCACCGAATCGTCGCACCGAATCTCGATCTGCCGGTCGTGCATCAGGAAGGCGTCCGCCATCTTGTCCAGCCGTTGGCGCGCTTCCTCGTTGGTGCTTGCGATGGGCTCTTCGCTCAAGTTCCCGCTGGTCATCACCAGCGCTTCCGGGAATCCATCCCCCGGCTCCAGCAGCAGCTCATGCAGCGGCGTATATGGGAGCATCACGCCCAGGGTATTCTGGCCCGGAGCCACCTGCTCGGCAATATCCGATTCGGGCCGGCGCTCCAGTATCAGGATCGGCCGCTCCCGCCGGCTGAGCAGATCTCGCTCCGCATCGGTCAGGCGGCAATGACGGGCGACGGTGGCCAGACTGGGCATCATGAGGGCAAATGCCCTATCCACGCGCAGTTTCCGCTCGCGAAGGCGGCTCACCGCGCCCGGGTTTGTAGCGTCACAGGCGAGGTGGAAACCACCTAGCCCCTTGATGGCTACGATCCCCCCTCCCGCCAGCCTGGTGCGCGCCGCCTGCAGGGCCGCTTCCCGATCGGCGTCCCGCCGGCCGTCCGCTTCCAGCCACACGTGCGGGCCGCACTCGGGGCAAGCAACGGGCTGGGCGTGGAAGCGCCGGTCGAGTGGATCCTCGTACTCCGCGGCGCACTCGGGGCACATCTCAAAGGGCGCCATGGTCGTCTTGGGCCGATCGTAGGGGATATCACGGATGATGGTGAAGCGGGGCCCGCAATTGGTGCAGTTGATGAAGGGATACCTGTAGCGACGATCCATGGGATCGAACAACTCTCGCCGGCAGTCCTCGCACAACCCCACATCGGGAGAGATGGGCTGAAACGCGCCTTGCAGCGCCTCGGAGTGCATGATCCGAAAATCCGCATACCCATCCGGGGGGATTTCTTCGGAGACCAACTCGTCGATCATGGCCAGCGGCGGTGCCTCCTCCTGCAGGCCGCGGACGAACGCCTGCAACGCCTCGGGGGTGCCGTCCACCTCGATATCCACGCCGGCGGAGGTATTCCGCACCCATCCGGTGAGCTCCAGCCGCTTCGCCAGGCCATAAACAAACGGCCGGAATCCCACCCCCTGAATGATGCCGCGAATATGAATCCGCATACCAGCTATTTCAGACACAGGACGCCCCAAAATGAACCTATTTTCCATACCTGAGGTTACGTTGAGATTTCGGAGTAGAACAGTGCGAAATGTCACAAACAGAGACAACCGATTTCCTCCCTTTTCCTTGAGAAATCGCCGCCTCTAGGTCGCAATCTGTCACGCAAAGGGGGCGGATAGCATGCATTGGCATGCCGGAAGCCCGGGTAGTATCTCATTGAGTGGTGTAAATACGGGCTTGTGAAAGTGGCCATC
>CAYMCO010000040.1:0-47514 GCA_964388955.1 uncultured Anaerolineaceae bacterium
CTCTAGACAGCCAAGGATGTACACAGAATTTACACCACTTGACAAGACGCAAACGATGCACTCGGGTCGGGAGCTGCGCTGAATAGGCACATCGCGCATCGCTCGGGCCGGCGGAGAGGCCTGCCGGGCTGAGGGGCTTTTCTTGCCTTGGGGGCGGTCGGGGGCCACCTCATTCTCGGCTCGGGCCCCCGTCCGCCAGCGCATGAGAACCAGTCTCCGGGGAGCCAACGGGTGGGACTACGGATTCTTCGATGCCAGGCGCAAGTAGACAATGGCATACAGGGCTCCCAGAATGAGCATATATGACACGGCCACCCAGAGCGCAACCCTGGCCCAGGATCGAAGGGGAAGCGAGAGACGGCACGAACCCACTGCCAAGAGAACTGCCGGAAGCAGGGCCATCGCTGCCGCGACCCCCATTGTCGAGCGCGCAGCGATCCTGCCTTGCTGGATGGCGATCGTTTGCCAAGCGGCGAAGATCAGAAAACCCGCCCCCAAGATCCGATATGTTCCGGGTGTGAGAATTCGCGCGTCGGCCGCCAGCGCTTCGATCGTACCGGGTGAAATCAACAAGGCCCCGGCGACGATCCAGTTGAGGAGCGCGTCGGCGACAAACCAGCGACAGGCAAGTCTTTCGAATCGGTCGACCGCCATGAATTCCCTCCGTCAGCCCCCGTGGATGCCTCTTTTCCGCAAGCAAGTCCGTTCCTTGGTGGGGCCCGCCACGCCTCACCGCTTCGGCGCACCAAGAACCGCAGCCCGGCTCATCGGCGTGACTCTCAGAGGTATCCTACCTTGATCCGGCGGTTGGCGGCGTATCAATCTCCTTCATTAAGCCAATATACTTAACACACTAAAGAATAAGCCCAAGAGCTTAATACTTGACAACTTTAGTGATATCGCTTAATATCAAGCCAGTTTTGGCAGGAGAGAGCGGATGCAGCAGCGTTACGTCGCCGTGATTGGGGATGTCGTGGCCTCTCGGCACGCCAGGGAGCGTTCGCAGATGCAAGAGCGTCTGCGTCATGCGCTCGAGGAGGTCAACGAACGGTTTGAGGATCTGGTCGTGGCGCATTTCCTGATCACGATCGGAGATGAGTTTCAGGGGCTGCTTAAGGGCGTTGAGGAGCTGGACCGTCTGTTGAGCCTGCTGCGATCGCGGGCAAACCCGGCCGAGCTGCGCTTTGGCTTGGGGTTTGGGCAGTTGGCGACCCCGCTGCGAGAGCAGGCCATCGGGATGGACGGGCCCTGCTTTCATCGGGCGCGCGCTGCTGTGGAGCGGGCCAAGGCCCGCCGCACCGCGATCGAGGTTCACGTAGGGGATGAAAGTGCGGCCTTGGATATCTACAGCGTTCTCTACAGTGCACTGCGAGCCCGATGGACAGCCAAGCAGCGCAAGGTGGTCGATCTGGCGCAGACCGGCATGGAGGGGAAGCAGATCGCCAAATCGCTGGAGGTTTCTCCCAGCGCGGTGAGCCAACACCTGTCGGCTGCGGGCTACGAGGCAGTGTCGCAGGCGACGGTAACATGGCTGGCGACCCTGGAGCGGTTTTTCCAGGGGGATGAGCCCGAGCCGGAGGGACCCTGATGCTCGCAATCTATCTATTCGGTTTCCTGCTGTTCTTGAGCACAGAGTATGGCTTCCAATCCAGGAGTGGGGCGGTCTCGCATTGGGCTGGGAGCTGGCGCTGGGGCCGGACCGGGCTGCGGGCTTTGGTGATGGTGCTCCTTGGATTGGCCCTATGGAGGTTGCGGATCACTTGGGCGATCGCCTATGCGGTCGTGGGGATCCTGTGGGTGGAGATAGGCGCGTGGATCCACCGGCGGAGAGTCCAGGCGGATCTGCGGCGCGGCGAGAAGCACGGCTCCCCACTGACTCACTTTCTCCCCATGGCCTATCCGGTCGTGCTGGTGGCGCTGCTGTGGGGCTTCGGCCGGGTGAATGGCCTCTCTCTCATCGCTCCCCAGGCCCCGCGCATCTCCCTCGCCTTGGCGATGGCGAGCGGGGTCGTGATGCTATGGGCATGGGGAACCCTGACCGTGGTGAGCATCGTGGCGGTGGCGCGACCAGAGCAGGTGCGGGACATGATCGAGCCGCGAGTGGGCGCTGGGGAGATCATCGGCATTCTCGAGCGCTACGTCACCTTCGTCCTGGTGCTCGTGGGCGGGATGGCCGCGGTCGGTTTCGTCGTGGCGGCCAAAGCGGCGGCGCGCTTCCCTCAGTTCGAGCGGGAGCGGTTTGCGGAATACTTCCTGATCGGCACCTTGTCTTCGGTGGGCCTAGCCGTCCTGCTGGGTCTGGCTGTCCGTGGGCTCTACCTGTGGTTCCGTTAGCGGACAGTCCACACCTGGCCCGAGGCGCCCGCCCAGCGAGGACGGGTCTCAAGTTTCTATCCTCTCCCTCGCGGCCAACGATCGACATTGGGTCGCCCGATGGATATCGAGGGCATATCGCAGTGGGTTGCCGTCTTCTTGCGCACCCCTCATGCCTGCCATGGAGTGTAGACGTGGTCTCTCTCGGCGGGGCCCGACGGCCCTTGAGAGGGAAACCGGGTGTCCCCGCTTCCCGGCCGAGCTTGACCTTCCCGCCGTTTTGATTATGCATATTGACGAGTGGACCCCGAGCGGCGCTCTCCCAATGTCCGAATGAGAAGTGGCCTGGGAAGATGCGACAGCGAGTCGAGACGCAAGAGGAAATGGAGGCGAAAGGAATGGATCCCTACGTGACTGCAGAGACCCTGGAAGCGCGCACCCTCGCATGGTTGGAGGAGATCGCGCCGATCAACACGCATATCATGCGGCTGGATCCCGAACGCGCCGCCCTGCTGGTGATCGACATGCAGCAGTTCTTCCTGGATCCGGAATCGCCCTCGTATACAAGTGGCGGGACAGCCATTATCCCAAATGTGGAACGGCTGATCACTGCCTTTCGTGAAGCAGGCCGTCCGGTGATCTATACGCGGCATGTCCACCACCCCGACGGGATCGACGCCGGCATCATGGGGTGGTGGTGGGAGGGCATGTGTGTGGAGGGCAGCCCGGAGAGCGAGATCCACCCGCAGATCGCGCCGTTGGAGGGTGAGAAGGTAGTGGATAAACATCGCTACTCCGCTTTCTACAACACGGATCTGGAGACCGTGCTGCGGGGCCTGCGTGTGGAGGACGTGGTGATCTGCGGCGTGATGACCAATATGTGCTGCGAATCCACCGCCCGGGATGCCTACTATCGAGACCTGCGTGTGTTCTTCCTTGCAGACGCGACCGGGGCGCCGGACGAGGACATGCAGCTCGCGAGCTTGTTGAATCTGGCTTATGGGTTCGCGTATGTCACCCGGTCGGATCGGATCATCGAGAAGCTCTAGAACGGCTTCCCTCTTCCCACTAATCGGGAGGCCCCATGGGATCGAGCCCCAGTCTGGCCTTGTCTGAAGTGCAAATCCGCCGCCTTGGCCTCGGGCTTCGCGACGCTAGGATCGTCGAGCCAATTGCAGCTGCAAAATCGAATCAAGAGCATCCCGCCCGTCTTTTGGTTCACCTAAATCATGATATAATCTACCTAAATACTATAAGATACATCGCCCGTAGGGCGGCGGAGCGGTGAGGTGTGGAACAGACTGGACTAAGTCCGGCGGTAGAGAACTATCTGAAGGCTATCCGCGAGGTGCAGGAGGATCGAGATGTCGCCGCGGTTGGGGAAGTCGCCGAGCGATTGGGGGTGACTCCGGCTTCTGTCACCCTCATGTTGCGTTCGTTGGCGGAGAAAGGTTTGGTTCGCTATGTGCCCTACCATGGCGCTACTCTGACCGGCGCGGGCAGAGGGGTGGCGCTGCGGGTCTTGCGCCGCCATCGACTGGTGGAACGCTATTTGGTGGATGAGCTTGGGCTGCCCTGGGATGAAGTGCACGCAGAGGCGGAGCGCTGGGAGCACGTGCTATCGCCTAAGGTTGAGGCCCGCATCGCCTCCCTCTTGGGAGACCCCGGCATCGATCCCCATGGTGCGCCCATCCCCTCCATTCAGGGGAAGATGGAGGAGGCGGAATCGCAAACCCTGGACCAGATTCAGCCCGATGAGACCGTCTGGATCGGCGAGATCTATGACCGCGACGCTCAATTGCTTCGGTATCTTGATTCGCTGGGGGTCAAACCCGGCGTGAAGGTCTCATGCCAATCGAGGGAACCCTACGGCGGCTCTCTGACATTGAAGCTGGGTGATTCAATCATCACGCTCGGCTTGGAAGCCGCCCGGCGCATCAAGACACATCGGGGGCCCCGTGCCCGCTCCCTCACCCCAGGCGATCAAGTCAGGAAGGAGTTTAGGGCCGGGCGATGGGGTAGGAATTGAATTGCAGATCGTCTCTGCCGAGGGTGGTTCCACCGCTTCTCTGGCCGTTGGAGTGGGCGCCGTCTTGGTCGTTTGGGAGGTCGAGAGGCTGGCGATGGCCCGGAGCGAGCCCATGGGCGCGCGGTCTGAACTGGGTGAATCTGGGTGGAGTGGCCGCAGGGTTGGCCTTTATGCATTTGACGGCCTCCCTGTCCAAGTCCTGGCGTTCTATTTGAATCAATCTGTCGAAGAAACGGGTGAGGTCCAATGGCAAGGCAAATCGAGAAGACAGAAGAGGAGTGGAAACGGGAGTTGACTCCCGAGCAGTATCACATCATGCGTGAGAAAGGCACCGAGCGGGCGTTCACCGGCGAACTGCTGGCCGAGAAGCGCGAAGGGATCTATTACTGTGGGGCCTGTGGGAACCCGCTGTTCAGCTCGGAGACGAAGTTCGAATCGGGATCCGGCTGGCCGAGCTTCTGGGCACCGATCGCCAAGGAGAACGTGGACAATAATCGTGACTTCAGCCATGGCATGGTGCGAACGGAAGTGGTGTGTGACCGGTGCGGCGCGCATCTCGGACATGTCTTCCGCGACGGCCCCGAACCAACGGGGCTGCGATATTGCGTCAACTCGCGCTCGCTGCAGTTCAAGGCCGGGGAATCGGACGGGTAGAGCGAGCCAAGTGAACACACCTGCCAGCGGATCGCGGCTGACCGCGCGTCATCCCGTGGCCCGCATGGCAATCCCGAACTGAAGGTCGCCGAATCTGGGGGGCGCCTCCGCCCTTCCGAAGATCATGCGAGTGGCGCTCCCGCTCCGCTGCAGGCCGGCGCGTTCGGCGATCACTTTGGCGTCCACATTTCCGGCGGGAATGTCCAGATAGAGGGGGCGCCCCTGCCAGGCGCTCAGCGCAGCACTGAGCAGGAGCTCGGCATCTGCCGGCCTGCCCGCATGCCATGGTCCGATGTGGGCTGCGCCGCCGGGGATCCAGGCCTTGAGGGCGAGGAAGCCCTGCACACCCCCATCGCGGCGAAGCACCCAACACTTCACCGCCGGATCTGTCACCAGATCCCGGATCATCCTTCCCCGACGCGCTCCGAACAGTATCGCGTCGAGCGCGATGACGGCCTTCAAATCGCCAGAACGGGGCCTGTCAACGCACGGCTCGTCGATTGCCTGCCCCTCCCCCCGCCATCGCTCCAAGCTGGAGTGGGGGCGGAAACCCAGGTGCGCATAGAGCGGCTGCCCGGAGGCGCCGGCGTCCAGCATGATGAGCTGGATCCCTTGGGATTGGGCGTACGCAATAAGCGCTTCGCATAGCCGAGTTCCGTAGCCCCTGTGCTGCTGGTCATGGCGCGTAGCGATGAAACCGAGCCAGGCGAGCTTGCCCGCATAGCAGAAGGCACAGCCAGTGGAAACCAGTTTGCCATTGATGAATAGGCCCAGTGCGCCTCTCCCCGCCCAATCCAGAAAATGAGACCAATGTAGGCGTCGATCTCCCCAGCCCACGGATTCTGCCAGCGCGGCAACCGCCACCAAGTCCGTGCGCCCCAGCGGGCGGATGATCGATTCCTGATCGTCCATTTCGTCTCTCGTCGCGCCAGCCCGGATCAGTCAAATGCAGCCATGCCAGCTATGCTGACCTCGGAGCACGCCCGGAGTGCCGGCTTGCAGAGCCCTCAACGGCAACGTTGTCCCGGCCTCTGACGGCGCGTTCTCGTGAGCGATCGCGCTGCTGCCTGGCCTGTCTCCGCTGCCTTCTCCCTGAGATCCCCCCAGACCGGCGGCGGCAGACCTTTGAAATCCAGTCTTCGAGTGTTCCCCAAACCATGAATGCAGCGTTGGTCTCGATCAGGAGATGCGGCAGCCTGGTGCCCTTCGTTTGAGGCGAGCCCGCAGTAGCTACAAATAGGGCTTGATCCTTCTGGCGGCCGCACGGTATGCTTCGCCCAGGCGCTGAAGGTCCGCTTCATTGTGCGAGGCGACGGTCGTCCCCAAGCCATGGATGATATGTACATCTTCCAGCAGCATCGCCAGGCGCAGGACCTTCTCGCTCAGGGTCACATCGCAGATCTTCGGATCTTTGATCTCCTCGGGAGTTTCCAGAACCAATCCCTCCCGGTAAGGGAAGACCAGCATGTGCAGCGAGTTGTCGGGGATCAGGGCGTTTCGATCCCCGGCAAAGCGAGCGTGGATCCCCTCGTCTGCGAACGCCCGGGTGACAATCTCCCGCGCTCTTGATGCGGTCCGGCCCAGGGCAGGATAGAATTCCGCCTCATTATCGATCAGGAATCGCAGCATGGTCTTTGCGGCCACCAGCGTCCCGGGATGCGCCGAAAAGGTGCCGCTGGCAAAGCGGACATGGCCCCTGGCCCGGCTTGCGAGGGCCATGATATCTGCCCTGCCAGCCACCGCTGCCAGCGGCATGCCGCCGCCGATGGCTTTCCCAAGTGTCATGACATCGGGTTGTACACCATATAGGGCGCCCGCGTCGCCCGCCCGGTATCGAAAACCGGAAATCACCTCATCGAAGATCAAAAGCGCGCCATACCGCTGTGTGAGTTCCCGTGCGAGTTGGATGTAGTCCCGCCGGGCCGGCATCAATCCCCCCGCCCCAATCACCGGCTCCAGCAGGAAGCAGGCCAACTGATCGCCATGTTCGCGGAAGTGATCGCGCAGCAGATCGGGATTGTTGAACCCGGTGATGAGCGTCTTCTCCGCCACCGAGGCGGGAACACCCGCGCCTTCGACCTGGTCAAACCCGTCGTGGAATTGAACCCCCTTTAGCGCCCATGGGTGGGGGCCGTGCCACCCGCCGCCTACCTTGAGCACCCAAGTTCGGTGGGTGAAAGCCCGCGCGAGCATGATCGAGAACATGGTTGCCAGCGTGCCGCTGGTGGTGAAGCGGATGCGGTCCATCCCTGTCTGGCGACAAAGTAGTTCGGCCACTTCGATCTGGAGGGTATCCGTGAACCCGGTTTGCAGACCTGCACCATCGCCCAGGGCGGCGCATAGGGCCTCGGTCACCAGCGGCGGGTTATGACCAAGCAGGTTCACGTAATGCCCCTGCCAGAAATCGAGGATCAGATTGCCATCCTCATCTTCCACAGTCGAACCGGAGGCCCTGGAAATGCGCGGCGGGAATGGCTCGATAAGCCGCGGTGCCTTGCTGCCTCCGTCGATCAGATGCTGGAGCGCTCGCTCCTGAAGGGCGGCGGATCTCGGGGCGTGCCGCTGGTACGCCTGTGCCATCTCTGCAATTAGCTTGGAATAGTCTCGAACTGGCAAAGTATCTCCCAATTCCCGGTCCCTGGCGCGCCGCAATGGTTACATTTCTGGTCGGGGGCTTCACGTCACCATTGATTTCGGGCGGCGAATGGAGCCAAGGTCCTCCCATCGCAGGGATCTCCGACGGATCCCTATCATCGAGTCGCCCCCGCAGCGGAGACCAGGATGGCCACATTTGGTAAGGAGCACCTTTCAAGTCCGTGCACTCCGGTCGGCGCTCCGGCGAATTGTAGAACCCCGGGCTTGTTTCCGCAAAGGGGTTCTATGGCGGTTCATCTTTCGTATGCGTCCACTGCCCGAATGAAAACACACGCGAGCCAACGCGCACCTTCCCTCGACGGGCGGAGCAAGTTAAAATGAACCGGCCTTGTCAATCACAGCCGTGAGTCTTCGATCATGATAGCACGCATCAAGAGCCTTTCGAAGCGCACACGAGGCGAACTGGCCGTCGTTCTCGGCCTGACGACGACTACCTTCATCGCCCTCTCCGGCCTATCCCCGATACTGCCCCTGTACCTCGACAGCCTCGGAGTCGACCCACAGCTCATTGGTCTGATGTTCGCCGTGATGAGCCTGGCATTCGCAGCCGGGGAGATCTCATGGGGTTGGGTCATCGACCGATCCGACCCCCGGATCGCCCTCTTGGCGGGCACGTTCCTATACGCGTTGGCCATCACCTCATTTCTGTTCTTTCAAGGGACAGCCTGGTTCTTCTTCAGTTTCTTTCTGCTCGGACTGTTGTGCGGCCCCGGATTCGTGATGGGGCGCTGGTACATGGGTGTGCGGGCGCCGAGGTCAGAGAAGGCGCTCTCCATGGCCATCCTGACCGCAACCATCGCCGGGGCCTCGAGCATCGGCGGCTTTGCTGGCGGGCTGCTGGCGGGCCAGTGGGGCTACCTGCCCGCCTTGGGGGCGATGGCCCTGGTGCCTCTGATCGGCGGGGTGGTGGTTCTCACGCGGCTGCGGGACCTCCATTTTCAACTCGCAGTGCCATCTTCATCCCCGGATGAAAGCTTGCCCGCCCCCGACAACGCCCAAATCCCATGGCGGATCCAGGTTGCGATCGCGATCGGATTGATATCCGCGAGCCAGACCGTGACCTTCGGCGTCAACAGTGCCTTCATGGCGTTGTTCGCCACTCAAGTCATGGGCACGAATTCCCGCGGCGTCGGGCTGCTCTTCGGGATGCAGGGGCTGATCCGATTCCTCGTGGCCATTCCCATCGGTAGGATGGCTGACCGCAGGGGGAAGCGTTATTTCGCCTCGCTCGGTTTGGCGGGCATGGCTCTCTCATTCTCCGGAGCGGCGTTTGCCCCAACCTATGGCTGGCTGCTGGTGGCGATCTCCGGGCATGCATTGTTCGGCGCCATGCTGATGTCAATGAACACCGCTATGCTCTCGGAACGGGTTCCCCAGAACAAGCAGGGTCTGGCGATGGGGATTCTGGGGCTGTCCGAGGATTGCGGGATGGTGGTGGGCTCGTCTGCCGGAGGGCTGTTCTGGGACGGGTTCGGCCCGCACAGCGTTTTCATATTTGGCGGAGCTGTCCTGTTCCTTGGGCTGGCTCTTTGGGGCATAGTGCTTCGGAGCGGCATGATGGGGCAGGACTTCCGGGCGCCGCCGATATCGGAATCCCCTTGAGGGGTGCCTGCGATCCCTGGTCCCTGACGCGGAGATGATCCCCTGCCGGGAATAGGCGCCCCCCCGATGTGGGATGGTTCCAACCCCGGCGTCAGCCGCCCTTCCAACTCTGGGTAGGGGAGGGGCGCTGGCCACCCAGCAGATCGCGGATCCTAGAGCGGAATTCGCGCGCGCCGCCTTGGGCCGGGTGACGCACGGGTTGGTTGGGAACGCCGAGCGCGGCCAATTGACCCTCGGCGACTTTTCCCAAAGCGACATACTCACACTTTGGGAACAGATGGATGAACGCCCGAAGGGCCGGTAATCCCCTTTCCAACTCATCTCGGCTGGGCTTGCGGTTGCTCAGCAGCCCCACCTCCGGATCATGTGGGTGCCAGGCGAACACGTTCCACAACACCGCTCGCCGCGCGTCTGGCAACAGATTTACCAACTCGCCCCACACGATCGTCGCGGTCGGCTCGGTGAACCCCCTCGGTTTGACCTCGGGTTTGCTTGTGCGCTCGGGCTTTAGGTCCCCCAGCACTTGTTCGGCTTTGACGCCTCTGCCTTCCTGAAATCCGAGCAGGATGCGCTCCGAGGTCATCGCGAGCCCGCTGAAATGTCCGCCCTGGTATCCCAGCGCCTCCCCCATGAGCGCGTATCGGGCTGCATCAATCCGCCTGCGCAAATACGCCTCCAGCTGCCGGCGGCGGATCTGGGGCGCGCGGGGGCCGATATCATGTTTGCGGTCGATCTGCCGCCACGGGTTAAACACATGTTCGAAATGGGGCTCTGAATACAGCATATTGGTGAGCGACCGGAGTCTCTCATTCATAGGCCGGAGGGAAGGTCAGACCGTGCGGGCTAATAGCCTTCACCCCTTCCTCCGGATCTGCCCCGCCTTTGATCTTGGAGATCCGGAAGCCCGCCCCGGCTCGCGCGTGGGCCATGTCGAGTGTCTCTTTCAATGGGGCAATGGGGAGGGTGATCGAGGTGGGTAGGCCCGCCCGGTATCCGCCGAGCAAACGATGAACCGGAAGCCCGGTCCCAAGCAGGTCGTGAAAGGCGAGGCCGAAGGCGCAGAGCGCCGACGGAGCGTCCTCCGCCAAAGGCATGAAGCTGGCCAGGGAGAATTCGATATTCGTGATCTGCATTCACTCATTGCCTCCGGGGATTTGTGGATCGATTATATCCACGCCGCGTGCGCAATGCGATTTGCGGCAGCTGAATAGGCACTCCGCAGCCGCTGGGGAAGAGTAGACGGGCGGATCCGGGAGCATCGTGAATAAAAGGTGAACGCCGTCCGGTGGTTTGGCGAATTATGTCCTTAGACCCTGATATACAATGAATATGGCAGTCACTTCTTCGATAAGGGGCTCCGGCATGCGTGAAATCTTCTATCCCTCATCCGTGGCGGTGATCGGTGTGTCCTCCCGCCCGGATAACCTCGGCCGGAACATCGTCGCGAACATGATCGAATTCGGGTTCGAGGGAATTGTGTATGCGGTTGGACCTCGCGGCGGGGTTGTAGAGACAAGACGCGTCTACCGATCCGTGGCCGATATCCCCGACCATGTCGACCTGGCGGTCATCTTGACCCCCGCGGAAACCGTGCCGGGAATTCTGGCGGAGTGCGGGCAGAAGGGGATCCACTGGGCGATCGTCGAAACGGCTGGATTTCGTGAATATGGCGAAAAGGGGCGAGAGTTGGAAGAAGAGATGCTGGATGTCGCCAAGGAATTCGGCATTGGCTTCATCGGACCCAACTGCATCGGAGCCGTTAACATGGAGAACGGCCTGTGCGTCCCCTTTCCTCGTCTGAAACGCTTCGTGAAGCGGGGGGAGGTTTCCATCATCACGCAAAGCGGCGGAGTGGGGATGAGCGCGTTGAACTTGCTGGCGAACGAGGGGGTAGGGTTGAACAAGTTCGTCTCCATCGGCAACATGCTGGATATCCGGGCTGAAGACCTGCTCGAATACCTGATCGATGATGAGGGCACCCGGCTGATCTTCATCTACTTGGAGACAATCACCGACGGCCGTCGCCTCATGCACCTCGCCCGTAGGTCGAGCAAGCCTATCCTCACCTTCAAAGCCAATATCGGCCGGTTGGGGAAAGGAATCGCGGCCTCACACACCGCTTCCCTGTCAAGCGATGACAAAGTGGTGCAGGCTGCCTTCGATCAGGCGGGTATCCTGCGGATTCATGATTCGACCAGCCTGGGAAACAGCCTGAAGATCCTGGAGCTCCCGCCCATGCGCGGCAGGAATCTGGCCATCATCTCCCGCTCCGGCGGGCATGCCGTGATCGCCGCCGACGCATGCGAGCTGGCCGGCTTCAATCTGGCCAAACTGCCCGAGGCGTTTCTGGATGAGATCGAATCCCATTTCCGCGCCTCCGTCATACGGCTTACAAACCCGCTCGACCTGGGAGACCTATTCGATCTCGATGTGTATGCCCAGATTGTCGAGCGCACCCTCCAGCTCAGGGATGTGGATGGCGTGGTGTTCCTGCACACCTCGATATCCGAAACGGAGCATCAGGCGAGTCGGGAGTTGGTGGAGCGGATCATCGGCATGGTGGAACGCTATGACAAACCGGTTGCCTACTACGTATCAGCGGATACGCCCGAGGTCAACTATCTCAAACATCACTACAACTTTCCCATATTCACTCAGATTGTCGAAACCATTCGGGCGTTGGAGATGAGCCGCCGACAGTGCTGCCAGTTTTCCAAGCCCATCGCCCAAGTCGAAGTTCCCGCCTTCGATGTCGAGAAAGCGGAAGTGGAGGCGCTGATCTCCCTGGCGAGGGCGGAAGGCCGGGATCTGCTGCTCTCGGAGGCAATGCGGGCGCTGAGGGGCTACGGCATCCCCACCATCCGCAGCAAGCTTGCGGCTGATGTGGAACATGCGCGCGCAGCGGCCGAGGAGATTGGCTATCCAGTGGCAATAAAGGTCATTTCAGAGGCCATATCCCACAAATCGGATGTTGGGGGTGTGCAGTTGAATCTGCGGAACGGCCGGGCGCTTTCGGCCGCCTTCGAAGACATGATGGAGGGCATGCAGCAAGCCTACCCCGAGGTCGCTGTGGATGGCGTTCTGGTGCAGCCGATGGTGACCTCCGGGCGCGAGCTCATCATCGGGGGCCGTCAAGACCCCCAGTTTGGGCCGGTGGTCCTGCTGGGTATGGGAGGGGTGTTCGTCGAGATCCTGAACCGGGTATCAGTGCGGGTCACGCCGATCACGCGTGCGGGCGCGATGGAGATGATCCAGGAACTGCCCGGATCGCAGATCTTGACGGGAGCGCGCGGCGCGCCGCCATCGGATATCGACTCAATAGCCGACGCGCTGCTCCGGCTATCGCAGCTGCTGTGGGACTTCCCGGAGATTCAAGAGGTGGATGTCAACCCGCTCATGGTCTTCCACGGCAAAGAGGGCTGCCGGGCCTTGGACGCGCGAGTGATCCTGAGCCCGAACGGCCCCCGGGGTTCCCATCAGTCGGTCTAGGCGAAGTCACTCCCTGCGCTACGGGCCGGTCACGATGATGTTGTCAAAGAGGACTTTGGAAGCCTCCGCCTCGAACGAAGTGGTCGTCAGGGCGATGTCCCCTGACTGAAAAGTGTCATCCCACGCTTCCGCCAACAGCGTGCCGTTGGCATACAGGGCGAAATGGTCCCCGTCGCAGATGGCGCCGATCTGATTGGTGCTGTTTCCCTGGAGGATCGCATCCGAAGCCGCCCAGTCGACAAGCGGGAGGAAGGACCCTGCCGTATCAACGAGCATGATGGAGTAGAATCCGTCTCCGCTGATGCGCAACAGGTACCCCGTGCCTCCCTCACGGACGCGGCACATCACTCCATAGGCGTTGTTGTTATTTGCCGGGGCCTGCACCTGTGTGGCGTCGACTTGGATCTCGACGTTCTGGAATATGTCGTTCGCCAGCCCCCACATCATCTGGTCCTCCTGAGTCGAGATGGCGGCGTAGGCGCCTTCCTCGTACCCCACGCTTCCGGAGTCGTAAGCCCCGATTTCCCATCCCGAATTGGGATCTTCGAAGTCGTCTTGAAGCAAGACAACGCCTTGGCCTCCCACCGTGAAGCTCCCCGCGACCATCGACTCTCCATCGATCTGCAGCTCCCAGGTGTAGAGCCCGGATGAGATCGCCCCCGAATCCGAATATAGGTTGCTGATCCAGATATCTTCGCCCTCAGGGCCCAGATTCCATGTGGATTCGGCCTCCGCCGTCACCTGACCGTCCTGGGTCCAAACGGTCTTGAACGGGATTCCATCCTGCATCCCGGACCAGGCGCTGAAGGCGTACACCATGCTGATCCCGCCAGGAAACTGAGCCGCGACCTCCAATGGCCTCCCTGCGTCATCAATGGCCGAGGCAAAGTATGGGTCGAGGAAGTTGGGTAGGCTTGCGGCTGGTTGGGTCGGTGGCGCTGTCGTGGGCTCAATGATGGACTCTGGCTGCGGATTGAGCGTCGCCTGCACGGGTCCCGACTCCCCGGATGGAGCGCTGCTGGTCTCGGTTGCGTCCCCATCGCCGGGTTCCGACAGTCCCCCGGCCAATTGTTCCCCCAGGTGGCACGTGCAGGCGAGCGTCGCCAAAGCGATCGCTCCTACAGCGACGATCCAGCGTCCTTTGTTGGCATCGAGCATGCTCTATCTTTCTCCATCCACCCCGCATCTTGTCGTGTCTCTACGGCGGGCGAGCCGCCGGTCACTCCGCAATATTATGACAATTGGAGTGCTGGGATATCCATGACGCAGGTAACATCAGGATGCCCGGCCCATATTTCATCCGGTGAGAGGGAGCGCCACGTTGCCGGGTCGGTATCGTCATCCCCGTGGTAGCTACTTTGGCGCGCGAAGCCTGGGGGCGATAATCCTGGAGAACAAGCTGTATCAGAACGGCGCCTCACCTCCTGCACATCAAATCTGGATGCAAGCGCAGTTTGAGGCGCTCTTCAACCCGCATGATCTCGATTGGCGGGGGAATGGGCTTGCGGATGGGCCGAGGGTGCCCGAGGGGTCCTCCGTCCGGAAGGGTTAATACACGGACCCCAACCTGTGGGCTGGAGCGCGGCCACCAGCGAGGCCGGTGAGGGCGCAGGCGCGGGTCGGTCGTTGACGCTATAGGCGATCGCGAGGGGATCGTTGGCATGGGACCCGCGGGAGAAGGGCAAGGCTCTTGACAAAAAGCGTGCTGGCATCCCTCAGAGATGGGGCCTATTCCATGCCTGAGGGTTTCAGCACATCGTAAATAATGAATAGCTGGCCGGCCCCCTCCAGCGCGTGCGGATCCAGGTACAGCTCCCGCAGCGCGGTCTCTCTGGGCGGTTCCAATCGGCCTCCGTCGACGATGCTCGCGAATGGTTTTCCGCCCAAGAGCCTCTGGGCGGTGGTCAAGTAAAGACGATCAACCCGGTTTGCGCTCAGCAGCATATGCAGAATCTTCGGCCCGGCCGAGGAATAGATCGTGCGGTATCCCCAATCCTTGAGGCCCCGGATCATGCGGGCTCCCTCGACCCTTTCCAACCCGGCGATCATCACTTTGTCCGTCTTTTCGTGGATGGCACCGAGAAGCTTTCGGTCCGCACTTTCCGATGTGACCACAATCAAGCTGCGTCCGTGCTGGAATAGCGCCTCGGGGAGGGGGAAATCGAGGCTGTTGCTGATCACCGCGATGTCGGGGTACGGGGATAGGCCACGGTCGGTGCGCCAGTCCTTCAGATCCTCCAGGTTGGGGTCATCGTATACTCGCAGGATTTCCTGAGCCCGCCCATCCGCGTAGTCGCGCAAGTAGCGGCCGGAGCTGATCACGATATCGGCCTGCACAGCGAGTTCCTGGAAAAGCCGCCAGTCGCGGTCGTTGGCGGTTTGCTTGGGGATCATCAGGCCGTGGCCGGAGGGGTCTGCCACGGCGATGCGCCCATCGAGGCTGCTGATGAAATTCGCATAGACAAAAGGTTCGTCGCCCGGGGCACGGATGGATCGCAGATCTTGGTTGAGGTACAGGCCGTTCAGTTCCATTTGCTGGACGGGCGTCGGGTACAGCCTTTGGATGGACTTCTGCATTTCACGCTCCCTGCCGAATGTCGCACGCCTATGCAATGCACCGGCCGTCCGTGGGGATCGCGCCGGGCCCCAATGGTCGGCTCAGAGCTGGTTCCTGGTTTCAGGTGTGAATTGGATCTTACTGCTCCATTATGCCATAGGATCGATGCAAGGGCCGATTCACTTATGGATTCCAAACCGGTGCCTATGTCGGCGGGCACGCCCTCATGCACTCGTTCCGCTGTGGAGTCCATTGGCTTGCCAATGGCCGAGGCGAAGCCGAGGAGTACGGAAGGGCGCCGCGGTGTTCCCGCACTGGTGCACCAATCCCGTTCGCTGCGCTCGCGGCCAGGGGGAAGCTGCCGGACTCCATCACCTGCGGACCGCAGATGGAGCTCCGCATGCCAGGCACCGTCTGCTGGCATGCCAGCAAGACGCGGGCCACCAAGCCCAACCGACATCTGCTTCCAGCTTAACGCCGATAGGTCCCAGCCCGGGCTAAACGCTACATCAGCCCATGCCCGGCCAGACTGCGCTTTAGCTCGGCGACACTTGGCTCAACCAGAATATCGCCGCCGATCTGCAGGGTTGGGTGGCTGAAGTCGCCGCCGGTCCACCAGGCTACCCGGCTGGCCGCCTCTGGATCCCGTTCCATATCGCGGTACCGGTAGGGGATGCCCAGGCGGTCCAAGTATCGCCGCACCATTTGGGTCGATGCGCACCAGGTCGTGCCGTAGACCGTCACGGTCGGTGCTGAAGCCGGGGCCTTGGCCCCTCCACCGATCCACCTATTCGGGGATGCCATGACTTCCCTCCCCCTCCGCCGCGCCCACGGATTGAGAATGGGTAATCCGATCCAGGTCCTCGAAGAGCTGATAGATGTCGGGGATGTGATCCAGTTGCTCGGAGACCAGCTTCTGGCGGATGATCCCCTCGCCGTCGATGATGTAGAGCGCCCGCTCTGCGAAACCATCCGATTCTCGATACACCCCATATCGCGCGGCGATTTCGCCCTTGGGATGGAAATCAGCCAGGAGTGGGAAGGACAGCCCGCGGACCGCTGCCCAAGCACCATGGCTGTAGATGCTGTCGACGGAGATGGCCACCAATTTGACACCGCGGTGCTCGAATTCCTCCAGCTCGCTCTGATAGAGACTGAGCTGATCGCTGCATGCCGGGCTCCAATCCAGCGGATAGAACACCAACAGCACGACCTGGCCGCGATATTCGGAGAGCGAAATCCTCGTTCCGTTTGCGTCCGGAAGGGAAAACTCCGGAGCGGTGGCCCCGATCTCCAGCCCCGAATTCTCGGCCCGTCCCTTCATCGGCGGGGCGCTCTTGTAAAGCGCGGCGATATCCTCTATCGTCACGGCTCGGTTGCTTTCCTCCCCGCCGTCTCCCTCGGGGCGCGAGCGACGGAACTCGTGGAGCATGGCATGCAGCACGGAAATGGCCTCCTTCTCCGGGGAATCTTCGATCTTGGTCTCCAAGGCGTTGAAGCGCTGTTCCAGTTCGGCCAAACGGTTTGATGTATTCTGCTTCATTTCAGCTTCCTCTACATGGATATGCTCTAGATTGACATGCTGATCGCTTCTCAAGTTTGGATCCAGCGGGAAAGCCGGGCCCGGATCTGGGGCTCCGGCAGCACGCCGGTCCACTGGTCGGCGATCTTTCCATTTTCAAAGATGATCATGCTCGGGATGCCGCGGATGCCGTAGCGAGACGCAACGCGCGAATTCTCGTCCACATTGAGCTTCGCCACTCGGAGTGTACCTGCGGCGTCATGCGCCAAGCGAGCCACGATGGGCTCGACCATCCGGCATGGTCCGCACCACGGCGCCCAGAAATCCACCATCACGGGCAGATCCGACTGGATCACCCGCCGGTCGAAGTCCTCATCCGTGACCACCAATGGCTCACCGCTCCCACCGGCATGCGCTCGCGACGCGGCGTCCGCTGGGGCGGGGCCTTCGCCCGACAAATATTCGACATGGGCCCGCAGGAGCCCTGGGGTCAACGCATCCCCTTTGGACAACACCTGACCATCCCGGAGGGCCACAACAGCGGGGCCCCGAGGGATGCCATACCGGGCCTTGATCTCCGGATTGCTGTTCAGCTCCGCCTTGACCAGCAGCAGTTTCCCCGCGCGCGCGGCCGCGATTTCCCGCATGGACTGCTCCAGCGCCTTGGGTATCTCCCCATCGTGCAGCACCAATACCACGGGCAGGCCCGCCCTGAGCACGCGGTCCCAGCTTCGATCGCTGGTTACCAAGGGTGCATCAAATATGCGACTCAACAGATCGGCCTCCTTCGGCTTCGACTACCTTACCAGTGTAGCTTCCCCGCGTAAGATCTGCATTAATGATGATGCATTGCGGCCTCCAGGGATTCCGTATACCATGCAACCCTGTCAGGGCAGTGGGCAAGCGGGGGTAAAGCACCTCAAGACGGATGATCGCGCGGAGAAGTGCACATGAGAGTGTGGCGGATGGATCCGCTGGACAGAGTGGAGAGAAGGCGTTTTCTCTCCCTTCCCTTTGATCTCTACCGGGATATTCCTCAGTGGGTGCCCCCGGTGGCGATGGATATCCGCCGCATGCTGAGTCCCCGGCGGCATCCCTTCTACGCGCATTCCCGGGCAGCCTTCTTCCTGGCCGAGGCCGCCCCAGGCCGGACTGTTGGCCGCTTGGCGGTGCTCGACAACCGGAATTTCAACTCTCATAAGGGCACGAAAACAGCCTTCTTCTACCTTTTCGAAAGTGTCAACGATCATCGGGTGGCCGGCGCTATGTTCGAAGCCGGATTTCGCTGGGCCAGAGATCGGGGCCTGGATGAGATCCTGGGCCCAAAGGGCTTTACAGCGCTCGATGGTTTCGGGATGCTGGTGCGCGGATTTGAACATCGGCCCGCCTTCGGGCAGCCCTACAACCCCCCTTATTACCCACACCTCGCCGAGACGGTCGGGTTCAAAACGGAGCGGGACCTGATTTCGGGCTACTTGGGTGCGGATACGCGGTTCCCTGAGCGATTTCATCGGGTCGCCGATAAGGTGCGGCGGCGACGGGGCTTACATATCGCCCGCTTCTCGCGGCGGAGAGACTTGCGCGCCTTCGTGCCCAAGTTGAAGGACCTCTACAACAGCGCCCTCGGGGAGACGGACTGGACCGTGCCCCTGACCCACGATGAGGCCGGCATTTTGGCAAACCAGCTGCTTTGGTTCGCGGATCCCAAGTTGATCAAGGTCGTGATGAAGGACGATGAGCCTGTCGGTTTCCTCTTCGCCTATCCCGATATCTCGGCCGGCCTGCAGCGCACCGGTGGGAGGTTGTTTCCCCTGGGTTGGATTCACCTGCTCAGAGAGGCGAGGCGTACGGAATGGGTGAACATCAACGGGGCCGGCATCCTAGAAAGCTACAGGGGATTGGGGGGGACTGCGATCCTCTTCAGTGAGGTGGAGAAAAGCATCAGGGAGGGAGGCTTCCACCACGCGGACCTGGTCCAGATCGGCACGGAGAATGAGACCATGCTGCGAGAACTGCGAGGGTTGGGGGTGGAGCCCTACAAGCTCCACCGCTTGTACCGTCGCTCCCTGTGAGCCACTGTCGCCGGTCCATATCTCGAAATGACGCGCGCGCCGACCGAGGGCAGGGCATATCCTTCAGCGTTCTGGCCCTCAGTCCGCGCTTTCCCGCGCCGTGGTGAAGGCAGGGTCCAGAACTGGATCGGGAACCCGGCGGAGAAGGACCAGACTGCCCATCGCCAGGCAGGCAGTGGTGATGAACAAGGCCACATAGCCGAGGTTTCGGGCCGGCCGGAGGGAGTTGAGCCAGTCGATCACCGGGCCGCCGAGACGGATGATGGCCGAGGCGCCTGCAGTTGCCAGGTTGGTCAATCCAAGATATTTGCCCGCCTCTCCACTGGGGGCCAGGTCGTTCGCCAGCGCCCAGTTGGCGCTGGTGAAGATCCCGATTCCCATACCGATCACGCTCCCGAAGATCAGAATGGCGTTGGACGTGTGGGCAGTCGACATCAGAACGCTGCCGAGAGCCACCAGCCCGGCCGCGACAACGTGAAGCGGCCGGCGGCCGAAACGGTCGCACAAATATCCCGAGACGATGGAAAACGCGATCAATGACAGGGCGATGGTCGCCAGCAAATCCCCAGTGACCCGGACGGGATTGTCGACCCGCAGCGTATCGCGCACAAAGTACTGGGCAAAGCCCTGGATGCCGTAGACCCCGATCAGGAAGAGCAAGCGGGACCCAATGAGCCGCCAATAATCGGGATGCGCAGAAACATCCACACGCATCATATCCCGCAGCGCAGGCCGCTCCTCTCGGCGCTGGTCGCGTTGATCAGTGCGATCTTCCGTCACCCCCAGGACGGTCACAGCCGCAGCTCCGACGAGCAGCGCACCGATCACCCCAACCGCCGCAGCGGGGCTTCCGCCTGCGTACAGCCGGCCGATAAGCAGGGAAGAAACCACGATCCCGCCCATGTCAAACAGATTCTTGATTCCGCTGGCGAGCCCCATGCTTTCAGGCGTCACCCGATCTTTCATTAGTCCCTGCGCGGGTCCGTGGGCGATGTTCGATGTGAACTGCAGGCCGATGTAGGCGATTGCGGCCAACGGAAGCGACCCGGCCCAGGCGAGCAGGGCGAGGAAGGCCAAGTCGAGGGAGCTGCCCAGGGTGATGAGTGGACGACGCCGGCCAAATCGCGACTCCCAGCGATCACTCAGCGCGCCGGAGATGGGCTGGACCAGCATAGCGATCATCAGGCCGAAGAAGGTCAGCAAACCGAGCACAGAGTTCTTACGCGCGTCGGGGACGAAGTTGAGCAACAGCGCTGGGAGTATGAGCACATGCAGGCTGTTCCACATAAAAGAAAGCCCAATCCAGTACACGTTCAGGTTGATCAATTCACGCAGCGGATTTTTCCTCATCCCAACCTTCACTCAGGCATAGTCCCCCCGCAGCCAGCCCGGTAAGCACAGCGCGATTGCGCGCATGACAAAATCCGCTGTCTCTCGGTCGCGTTGTATTGCCGGGCCTTCGATCTGGGGAATGACCATCGGTTCGCCGAAACACAGGTTCAGGTACCCCTCCGCTTCATATAACCCTGCCGGCTGAAGTTGGAGGCCCTCATTGGCGAGCAGAGCGACAAAGCGCCCGATCCCTCGTGGCGGCCGGCGCAGAGATCCTGCGGGATTGTCCGCGCCCTCCGGCGCCAGCCCAATGACCGTCCGGCCGCCGGCCTTTGCCTGTGCCAAGATGTGACGCACGGCTCGGGCACGCAGGGCCTCCTGGCCGCTCTGAGAAGGCATGGGCGGCATGGCGGTCAATCCGTAAGATTTCGCAAGTCTGCGGAAGAGCCATTGAGTCAGGGGGGTCACTGTGGCCGATCGGAGCTTGTCCGGATACCTCCCAGCGGCTGTCATGCCCCAATGGATTTCTATCGGGAACTGAGCGCAAATCGTCAATGGAATCCACCAAGCGTTGAAGCCCGGGCGATGATAATGATTGACAGCGATCAACAGCCTGGGGCGGTCGATGGCAGGAGAGACCCCATGCACATGCAGCGGGGGCCTGAGCGCCGGGACCATGTGCAACGCATCCACCCGCAAGCTGCAAGAGCGACCGGCTAGCACCGCCAGGCCGCTGCGCAGGGTCGCCAAGCTCAGCAGCGGTGGGTAACGTGGATATGCCGTGGGCATCGCGCGCGCCAGTATAGTTCAACCGGTGGCAATGCGCTTCCTTGCGGTCTGTAAGGCTCCTGTAAGGTGGAAACGAATTGAATTAGGCTATGCTTGTATTGCCATACTCCCTACTCACCGTCACCATCCCACCCCCCGCTGCGGATGGTGACGGAACCTTTAATGCCCCCTTGACACCGGCTCGTCCTGCCTGATTTCTCTGCAAGACCCCTTCGCCGGGTTGTAAGCCGGTCCTAAGGTCGAAATGCCGTTCAATGCGCTATGCTGGGAAAGATGAGTCTGGCAGCCGCCCATGGCCTTGGGCGCACAACTCTGAAAGAAGACTGCCGCATCCGGAGAGTGGAAATGCCAAGGGTTCTAATCACTAGAGGGGGCGCGACGCGACTGGCCTCCGACGATCGGGAAGACCTGCCGATCAAGAAAGCAGATCTTGAACGCCACCTGCCGACGCTGGATCTCGGGGAGTTGCGGTTCCGCTCCCACACTTGGTGGCGCGTCAGCGCCAAGGCAAATGCCCGGTCCAAGAACAGACGTGTCGCCTAAGGGAGATTGAAGATCCGGTGCCAAAGATATCCATCGAAGAATTGATGCGGGACAGCCCATTCCCGGAGCGTAAACCGAGCCCCTCCGAGCGCCTGAACGACGCCGCGTCCGCACTGCGCTCAAACGCCGCCGATATCATCGATCGGGTGACTTCCGCTCTTCCCCAACCAGGGAGCGTCCCCGGCAGAAAACGCGATCGCATGACCTATGGGGCATGGAATTTGGAGGATTGCGAATCTCCACCCTCCGAAGGCTAATGGCCGTCTGCCCCATGCCGCTCTCCCCAGCGATACGGCAGGCCATGAGATATGCTCCGGGCTCGAATGCGCATGACGGCCCCGGAGCGATGCGTCGATGGCCGACCTTGGGTTGCTCCGTTTCCAGCGCATATTCGGTCCGCGTTCATGATCTGCCAATCCCCGTAGATTGCTGTTTGGGATAGGTGAGCGAGGAGAAGTTGAAATAAGTACAGTCTTCGAGGCTGAATTGGGACCTCAGAACGACAACCCGATCCTATCGCCGGAAATCGCATGCATATATAATCCCCTCAACTGTGCTGGCGAGCGGGGGAGTAAGGCCATCTGATTGGGCTCCGTGGGTCGGCCAGTGGCCTTGCCTCCTGCGCGTCCTCCCCGGGCGCTTGCAGTGCATTGTGTTTCGCCATGCGACTGCACCGGACAGGAGTTGAGTTGAGCAAGATTCTCGAGCTTTGGGGCCGGCTGACCGACCCCCCTGGGTCAGTTGAAGACGCGTCCGATCGCGTGTCCGCGCGACTGCTTTCCAGTTTGCTCATTCTCGCTGCCCTGCTGGGCCTGCTCATTTTCCTCGCCAACTTGGTGGCGAATCCCGGCGTGGCTCGGGGCGTTGACCTCTTGGTGTTCGGCTACCTCTCAATGGCGTGGCTGTTCGCATACTTGCTCAGCCGAACGCCCTATTTTCAATGGGCGGTCGTATTCCTGGCTTGGATGGGCACATTCACCCTGATCGTTTTCCATTTGGTCGGCAGGGACCTCCTTCCGCTGCCTTTCGTCATTCTGCCGGCGCTTTTGAGCGCAATGAGCCTCGGAGTGTTCTCCACAGCTGCGCTGGCGGCGCTCATCGTGGCGGGATCGCTGCTCATCCCTGCGATACTCGGGCAGGGAAGCGTGCTGCAACTCCTGGGTGGCGAAGCCGGTTTCGTCTCACTGGCTTCGGCGCTCATGCTGGCTCTCAGCATTCACGAGCGTGGGCGGCAGGCGGCCCGCACTCGCGAGCTGCAGGAGAGGGCGGAGACCGCAGAAGTGGAAGCGGCCGAGAAGGAACAGGCAAGACAGGTCGTGCTCCGGGATGCTTTCCACGACGGCCTGACCGCCCTGGCGAGCCGGCCCTTGTTCGATGATAGATTGCTGCAGGCGATGCTGCGCAGCAAGCGCCTGGGGGCCGGGACGGTGGGACTGTTGTATCTGGACCTGGATCATTTCCAGATTATCAATGAGCGGTATGGGGCCGCGGTGGGGGATGCGCTGTTGATTCATATCGCCGGCTTGTTGAAGGACATCGTCCGGCCGGTGGATACGGTGGGCCGATTTGGCGGCGACGAGTTCGTGGTCTTGCTGGAGAATATCGCCGGCCTGCCGGAGGCCGTGCATGTGGCGGAGCGCATCCGCTCGTCGTTGGAATCTCCGTTCACCATCGAGGGCCAGCGAGTATATACCACGGCAAGCGTGGGCGTGCTGTTGGTTGGCCGCCACTATCACGGAGTCGAGGCTGTATTCCGTGATGCGGACGCCGCCATGTACCGCGCGAAGGCAAAGGGGGGAGGCCGATACGAGATATTCGATCGTTCACTGCGCGACCAGGTGGATGGGCATGAGTCCCTGGACAGAGAGATCTGCAGAGGATTGGAGCAGGGAGAGTTTCTTCTCTATTTTCAACCCATCTCCTCGATAAAGACCAATACGATCATCAGCTTCGAAGCGCTCTTGCGTTGGAATCACCCGGATCTGGGGATGGTCTTTCCGGGGGAGTTCATCCCGCTCGCCGAAGAGACGGGCATGATCGAACCGCTGGGGATGTGGGTCATCAGAGAAGCCTGCACTCAGCTATTGCAGTGGCAGGGGCGCTATCCCAAAGCCTCGCTCATGGCCATGAATATCAACCTCTCGGCGCGACAACTCCTGCAGCGAAATTTCGTCGACCAGCTGCGCGGGGTCATCCTCGATGTGGGCATCAAAACGCAATCCGTGAATTTCGAGATTCGCGAGAATGCGATCACTCAGAATCTGGACGCCGCGGTGAACTCGATTTCTGCGTTGAAGGAACTCGGCGTGGGCATCCAGGTGGATGACTTTGGGCGAGGCTATTCCTCTTTCAGCCATATTAACTACCTGCCAGTGGACACGTTGAAAATCGACCGGTCCTTCGTGCAAGCGCCGCCCAGTGTCAACCGCGATTCTGGGTCGACCCGCTCCATCATCGACATGGGACACCGATTTGGACTGACCGTTGTGGCGGAGGGAATTGAGACGGAACGCCAACTGCGTATGCTTGAGAACATGGGCGCGGATTTTGGCCAGGGCTACTACATCAGCCGGCCGGTCAAGGCCATAGATGTGGAGGCGAGCTTGGGATCCAAACCGGACGAGGAAGGCTGATGGTCCCCACGCTTCGGTTTCCCTATCATCAACTCGATAATCCGGGTCGGGCCGACAATCGCTTGCGAAGCGCAGACGCCGCCGTGTTCAGGGCAACTCGCCGTAGAAACCCATTTCTCGCTTTGATTGACAACCGGCCGGGAATCGACTATAAGTCATATTCAGATACGGATACTCCGATTATTTTTCCCCGAAAGGTTCCCCCTTTTCGGCACAGATGAGAGTTTTGCTGCGCTCGCTCGCCAAGGAGGGGCGTCCGTCGGTCCGAGAGGGGAGGTAGAGATGGCGAAGCGTGAACGGGGGATCGTGCGTTGGTTCGACAACGAAAGAGGGATGGGCTACATCGCCTCCAACGGGCTGAAGGGTATCTTCGTGCACTTCTCGGATGTGGACATGCCGGGGATCCCTTTCCTGGAGGCCGGGCAGAAGGTGGAGTTCCAGGTCGAACCGGGAGATGACTACCTGCGTGCCAGAAAGGTGACCTTGGTATAGGGCCCACTTGTCGGATGGGGCTCGTCCGGTGATGGTGGGGAGATGCTGCCTCCAATCGTCGGGCCGCCTGGACGCTCCCGGTCACGGGGAGCGCTTTCCCCCGCGGCCGGTTGTGGCATTGCTGAAGCCAATCGTGGCTATGCGGTGCGGTGGCTTGAAGGCCAGGTTCCCATGACTTGCCGCAGGATGGCAAACTCGCCGATGTGATACGCGTTGTGGTCCGCAACGATCAGGATCTCACGGAACACCGTATAGTCCTTGGCATGTGGGATGGGCGCGGTCAGATCCAGATCGGGATCCTGGATCATGCCCTGCAGCGCGCGGAGATCGGCGTTGAAGCCGGTGATGATCCCCTCCCATCGATCGCGATCTGCCCGCATCTCGCGGGCTGGCCAGTATTCGTCCGGCCATACGGGCGATATGTGATCGGGATCTCGGATGAACTCGAGCACATCCCATTGGGCGATGCGCATGTGCTCCAAGAGCTGCCAGGGTGTATAGGGCACGTTTGGCGGCTTGTGGTTGATGGCCTCCATGGGGAAATCTGCGACGGCTTGATCGAAGCTCATGTGGGAATTCCCGCCGCGCAGCAGGGCGAGCAGTTGCTCACGAATCACTTCATCGGCACTCATGGCCCCTCCTTCTCTTCCATTTACGGTCAACATGCATCTCGGCCTTCGGCATCCATCCGCATCCAGGATCGCCACTTCGGAAGGCGGCTCGCTTGGGGATCCTGCGAGCCATCTGCCCCACAGGCGGCTCACGCCGCTGCCGCAGGGGAGTCGCCGGCCATCCAATTATCGATCCATTGGCCGAATCCGTCGAGGCGGGGAGAGCACCTCAGTCTGGCTTGCTCTCTTGACCTCCCCATTCTCTATTGAACGGCACAGGGATTAATCTCCTCATAAGAAAGCGATTAAGTTCGCATAAGGACCTGCCAACACGATCCAAGTAGATTGGGTATGGGACGAGGCGAGCGTGGATCCGGATGCTCGCCCCCTTTATCATCAACATGGCATCGCGCCATTACGAGTGGGGGCGGACCGTTGCGGCCGGTGGATACCGAAAGCCCTCCATGAGTTTGCCGGCCCCAATGAAGCAATCCAGCATAAGGCAAGTCCGCCAATCCCGACTGCGCGAGCCGGAGGTGATCCAATGGAGAGACTTATCGAACACTCGAAAGCAGAACGCCACTCTCAACTGGCCGTATTGGTCTTGCTGTCATTGGCCGCAGGGTTGGCCGCATGCGCGCCCCGTTTGAGTGAGAGCGATCAACTCGCCACGGCTGTGGCAGGCACCCAGACAGCGAGCAGCGCGCAGGGGGAGACACAGACCGCGGTCGCGGCGACGGTGATTGCTACACTGGAGGTGTCGCCCACCCCCACGGAGACTCCGATCCCGCCGAGCCCGACCCCGACGGCCACGCCAACCGTCACTCCCACGATCACGCCAACCGTCATCCCCATTCCCCCGGATTGGGTGGCTTTCATCAAGGATGTCACCATCCCCGATGGGACGAAGATGGATCCGGAGCAGGGCTTCACCAAAGTCTGGCGGTTGGAGAATGTGGGGACCGACACGTGGACGACCGAGTTCTCGCTCGCGTTTGTCTCCGGCTATCGGATGGAAGCCCCGAAGGAGATTCCGCTGCGAAGCACTGTGCGCCCCGGTGAAACCATCGATCTGTCGGTGGACATGGTGGCCCCACTTGAGCCCGGCAAGTATCGCGGCTACTGGGAGCTGAAGAACGGGGCAGGGGAACTCTTCGGTCTGGGTCCGGATGCGGATTCGCCCTTTTGGGTGGACATCCGGGTGGTCAAGGTCCTCACGCGAGAGGTGTACGACTTTGAGACGCATTACTGCGACGCGCAGTGGAGCAGCGGCGCAGGAAACCTGCCGTGCCCGGGGGACACATCACAGAAGGATGGATCAGTCACCTTGCTGCAGGACCCGCGCATGGAGGATGGCCGGACCCACTTGGGCAACGCGTTGCTGACTCGGCCGGAGAATGTCGATCGCGGCTACATCCAGGGCGTGTATCCGCCCTTCAAGGTCAAGGACGGCGATCATTTCAAGGCGCAACTGTCGTGCCCGCACAACGTGAAGGATTGCCTGGTCAATTTCATCCTCGAGTATCAGGTCGGGGATGGGAAGGTCAAGGAACTTCACCGCTGGAAGGAAGCCAACGAAGGCCTAATCTCGATGGCCGATGTCGACCTGTCCTCCCTCGCTGGCAAGGAGGTGAAGTTCATTCTCACCCTGCGTGCCGGCCGGGATTATGCGGACGGTGAGGCCGGCATCTGGCTGAATCCGGGGATCTGGCGCTGAACGCGGCGAGCCGCTTTGCTCGCGGGCCGATTGGGGTGGGGAGCCGGAGTGGGCTACTCCACCCCGCAGGGCTCTAGGCGGCTGGCGTGAATTGCCAATCCCGACGGTGCCATTGGTCGTGGCAGATGGTCTAGCTGTCCATAGCGCTCGCACAAATCATCGGATTAATGAAACGGATGAGAGAGCAGCACCTCAATTAGAGGGAAAGGGGGAGCCCTTTCCCTGATCGAGTGCAAGGGCAAAGGGGGAGGGAAATTGGCGCCACCCGGTTCAGCAGCCAGGCCGATCCTTGTTCTTTCCTTTGCAGGGTTTGGGCCCTTTATCGGCCGAATTTCCTTGATGGTCCTCCGCGGCGCTCGGGTGTCCGCTTTGGTTGCTTTCAGAGGTGTCGCTGCCGAGGCTGTAGGGGACGACCGGCTGCTGCAGCATCTCCTTGACCTCTTTGAGCGTCATGGCTTGCAGAAGGGAGATGATTGTCTCCGGTGACCTAAATCCGGCGGGTGTCTGTGATCGATACAGCCTGCAGGCTTTCTTGACTGTCCACTGCCCGTTCAAGGAGATCAGCTCCATGTAGGCTTCCGTGGTCAGGCCGCAGGCTTCGGCTGCAGAGACATCTGAGGGGTTCGCCGCCTCCGGTCCCGTCGCCGGGTCTTCCCGGCCGGAGATGATCAGCCCCAAGTTGAATCCCTTGAGGCCGGCGTCGCCCAGGAGGATCTCGGAGATCTGCCCCCAGCCCTCGCCGCTGGCTCGCATGGCGAGGATCTCTTCCAGGGAAGCCTCGCTTGACTGGGCCAAGAACAGGGCCCGAGCGATCTCGCCATACCCCCATCCGGCCTCGCCACGCAGTTCAAGCACGTCCAGGAGCGGCACGCCAAAATAGTCCATCAGGGCCAGGTCGTGCTGGCCAAGCTCCCCCTCCTCCGGTTGAAAATCGCCAAATTCGGCGCTCACCAGCCCATCCTCCGCAGTCAGGGTGACCCTGCGTTCGTTGCTTGTGGTGCTGAAGTAACCCTCCGGATCCTGCTCTCGGACGACATAGCCGCCGGGCTCGAGGCTATCGAAGGTGAACTCGCCCCCCTCGGAGCTTGTACCCTGGGAAAGCTGCGTCCCCTGGTCATCCAGCAGGGTCAACTCGGCGCCACCGATTCCAGGTTCGCCGTCATCTTGCGAACGGCTGCGGTTGGCGTCGTTGTAGATCAGCACCTGGATGCCCCTGACCTGCGGCGCCACATCTCCAAAAAGAAACGTCTCGGAGAAGCCGGGATAGAAGAAGAAAGTGCGGATGTTCTCCGTCGTGCTCTCATGCCCTTGAGGATCAATCTCCTCCAGCGTGTACCAGCCCATCGTTCCGGCCGTGAAGAGAAACAGGCCGCTCTCGTTCGTGTGGGTAACCTGTGTCGCCTCCGAAGGGTCTGTCAGGCGCACCTCGACGCCCTCGATTCCGGGCTCATCGGCGCCCCGCGCCCCATTCCCGTCGAGGTCAAGGAACACGAAGCCGGCGATGTAGCTTGTAAACTGGCTTGGGCCGGCCGCCACGGCGCCGATAGGCGCAAGGAGTAAGGCGCAGGTGAGAAGCAGGGACAGGACGCGCAGGAGAGGTTGGTGTTTCATAATTGCTTCCCCCTGAATGTGCCCCGGACCGGCCGGCCCGGCCGGGCGCTTATCCGGTGCGACGGCGGATCTTCCGGGATCCGCGGCCGCCTGATACCCTAATAATATCTAACAATATCCTAACAAACAAGGTACGCAGGTCCCAGCCGAACCGACCTCGCGCGCAGGTCATAGGCGCTTTTGCAGAGACGTCCCGCCGGGGCGTCTCTACGGGTGCCGGACTGGTTGCGGAAACGCGGGTTGGTGGTCTTAGGATCGTTGTGCCAGTTGGAGGTGCAGAGGCGAATCCAGTTGCGCCCAAGGGATCAAGACGATACTTGTAGGGGCGATTCATGAATCGCCCCGACGCGCTGGGTGAGGGTGGGGTTGCTTCGCCCGGAGGGACTCGGCAGACTCCACACGTGGCGTCGCGCGTCATCTGTGCGGTCAACCGGCGGGTTTGTCATTCAGCGCCCGCCGTCTGCGTCGCGCCTCGTAGAGACGCTGCATGCAACGTCTCTACGAGTGGCGGGGGCATGGGGCCGTGGCAGGTTGGAAGAGAATTCGGAGCAATGTGTTACGGGCGACACACCCCCATCTGACGCTGATCGTCCGCTCGGAAAACGCCGCCCGTAGGTTGTCCTGGGGAATCGAAAAGGCGGGCGATCCCGCCCGCCTTTCCTACTGCGTATCCGACCTCGTTCAGCATCCAGGATCGTTCTTATGGTACCCCTTGCAGGCCGGCGGCCCGTGGCTGTCGTCCGTTTCATCGGTGGAGGGGCTCTCAAGGGAAGCGGGAGCTGAGGTATGGATCATTGCCTTCAACTCCTGCATCTTCATTCCGCTCGCCACAGCATCGAGGATCGCACCAAACTCCGTGCCATTTGTCGCCTCGGCGAACAGCTTGCATGCCTTGTTCACGTTGCCCTGGCCGAAGTCCGCCACATATCCGGCGTAATCCTCGACGGCCAAGCCGCATGCCTCCGCCTTGCTCGCCTGGGCGCCGCTGGGCTCTCCACGACCGGACATGATCAGACCCAGATTGTTGCCCTTCAGGCTGGCCACACCTTCATTGAACTGCTTGACGATGTTCCCCCAGCCCATCCCGTCGTCCTCTCGTGCGGCGATGATATCCGCGAGCGGCGTATCGGTCATTTGAGAGAGGAACAGGGCGCGGGCGATGTTGCCGAACCCCCAGCCATACGTATCCCGCATCTCAAGTACATCCAGCATGGGCACGCCGAAGTAGTCCCAAATCTGGGATTCTTTCTCGGTGATCTCGCCCTCCTCGGGTATGAAATCGCCGAAGTCCACTGTGACGGGGGCAGCCCCCACCAGACTTACAGCCACCTCGTTCGGTGTCGTGCTGTAGTAGCCCTCGGGATCCGTCTCCTTGGCGGTGTAGTCGCCAAGCGGCACATCCGCGAACGAATACAATCCATCCCCGTCCGTCGTCGTGGTGGCGAATACGGAGTCCGACGAGTCTAACAGAGTGACGGTCACGTTCTCAAGCCCGGCATCACCATCATCGTAGATGCGATTCCGATTGACGTCATCGTAGACCGTACCACCAACCGCACCTGCGAACGCGTCTCCGAAATCCACATCTGTGATGGGCGTCGACCCGTCGAATGGGGCGGTGACTTCGTTCGGAGTCGTGCTTGTGTATCCCACGGGGTCCGTCTCGACCACGGTATAGTCCCCGGCTTCCGTGATGGCAAACCCGTAGGTCCCATCCGCAGCTGTGGTCGTGGTATCTGCGAAGTCGCTTGGGCCGGAGACATCGATCGTTACCCCCTCGATCCCCACCTCGCCTCCGTCCAGAGCGCCATTCCCATTGGTATCGTGGAAGACCATGCCTGTCAGATTGGCCTCGGGCACAAGGGCGTTCTTTGCGAAGACGCCCACAGGTGCGATCAGCAAAGCAGCAATCACCAGCGCACCAACGACAATATTCCTCCGTTTGGACATTTCCACCCTCCGTCTGAGTTCTTGAGCCCGGGACGCCACATCCCTAACCGAATGGGCCTTGACTTGGTCAGCCCGCGGCAGCCTCCCAAGGGCCTCGCCGACAACCACCTATACAAACGGAAAACTAATAAAAGCGTTACACCCAAATTCGGCCTTTTCTTCTCCTGGGTTGTTGGAATTTCAGTGCTCTGGGGGGGAATGGTGCGCGTTTTGGAGAAGCGGGGGCATGCTTTCGCGGGCCCCGATCTTGGTCCTAGGCTCTCTCATGGGAGACGTGCACCTCATAACCGGGGAACAGAGACTGCAGGCGCACGAGCGAGGCCAGAGGAATCGCCGGTTCGGTCTCCGGCTCGATCGCTTCACCAGGCGATCCGCCTTCGCCGTCGGCCCCGATCTCACCGGAGCCAAGTATGGAAAGAATCAATCCGCGGAGCCTGTCCGGCTGGACGTCGGGGCTGATGTAGCTCGGCAAACGGAAATCGGGGGTCATTGCGATCTGCAGCACCGCCGGATCGGTCGCCATCACGATCATCGGGGTGCCGGGGTGCTGCAGCCGGATGGCGGCCAAGGCGGAGGCGCCGTACAAGCTGGAGTCGGGCACGTTCACGAGGATCAGGCTCGGTGAGGGCCGATAGCTCTTGCCGACGAGAATCGTCCCTCCGGGGTCGATTTCCGCCATGTCCAGTTGCGCGCCTAGGGGGAGCAGAGCGGCCTTGAGCATCTCCCGATGAGATCGATCTTCGTCGATAATCAATACTCGGAGGGAACGCCGCTGCATCCAATGCCTCCGTGCTTGGCTGATGACCTGCCCGCGGTTCGATGAATTCTCTAGCGATTTGTCGCGTCGGTGTCGCCGTGCATCGGCCCGGAGGTCCCCCATGTTAGGCCGATTTGCGGGTCAATTGCAGAGGGTATAACGGACCGAGCCGGGATATGTTACACAGGTGCCTGGCGTCTCGACCTAGTACCCGAGGGGGAGACACGCGCCGGCAGATCCCGGGAGGGGAATCGCGAACCGCAACCATCCCATCCTAGCTGTCAAAGTGGCTCCCGGAGAACACCAATCCGTACCAGAGATAGCCGGCGCACTTGTCGCGGGTGAAATACAGCAGCGCCGCACCTTGCCCGTCCTGTCCCCATCCCTCGCTATAGACGATCCCCGCAATATCCAGATCCGGTCCGAAGATCCGCTCCGGTGGCATTCCCTCCAATGCCGGGAAATCGGCCCGATCTGTGCTGAAGGTCATGCCTCCGGGTTGGTCGGCACGGTAGAGAGAGTTGGCGAATGTCCCAAAAGCCTCTTGCGGGGAGAGCGTCACACCCTCCGAGCCCCAGTATCCGACGATGAAAGGATCGTTCACCAGGTCTTCATAGATTAATCCGCCCGTGTTGCGAGCCTGCAGGTACTCCTTCACCTTGCTCAACAGGTACTCCAGAGAGCGGAAGCTGTGGGGGCCGCAGGCGGTGTTTTCTTCTGCGAGCGCCAACGTGGGCTCAACCGCGGTCGCATACTCGGGAACACACGGCGCGGCCAGCCCGACCGGCGGTGGGGCGGGTTGAAAGTTGGGGACCATCACCTCCTTGTCCGGTGTCAGGGCGATGGACCCCAGCACAGCCTGCACGTCAGGGCTACCCGGAGTGAAAACGGGGGCAAATCCCAGCACCAAGCCGTCGCTCCTTCCCACGATGTACAGCTCCCCGCGACCGAACCTGCCCTCGGTGGTCACGTGAAGCGCCTCTTGACCGTTGACTTCGACGATTTCCGAAGACACCACTTCCGACTCTGAGCCGGCATAAAATTGACTGAGATTGAAGTCCGAGAGTCCCGCGCCGGCTGTTGCGCCAAAGTCCGAACTCTCCCAATACAGGAAGTCGATCTTGACCGCGCCGGCGTCCTCCGGGATCTGGCTGCGGGGGAAAGTCATGGCATACTCGTCATCGTAATTGCGGACAGAGAACGCGCCACGCCCCGTGGGATCTTGCTGCGGGTCGGGGATATCCGCATGCCAGAAGCATGGGATGGCGAAGCGCAGCCCTGTACGTGGATCCTCCACCACATCCCAATATGGGGAGGGGGCTTCGGTGGGGAGCAGGGTGGCCGCTGGAATTGTCAGTTGAATCCCAGCGGTTGCTTCGCCGGCCGGCTGGACGGGGGTGGCAGCATCCTCAACCCCCACGAGAACTTGGCCGCAGGCGGCGAGGGCAGTCATGCTCAGGAGGAATGCTGCCGCTCTGATTATCCGATGCATGTCGTCTCCTTCAGAACTTGCACATGGCCGTGGATTTCCGTCTACATACTCTCCGCTGGGGGTGCCCAAATCATATCAGGCGGGTGATGGAATGAAAACGGCCGGTTACAATTCGGTGACCGCGATCCAGCGTTGATTTCCATCCCCGGGGGGATGTGCACTCCGCGCCCAATCGCGCTATATTCAGGCTGGACGCCAGCCATCACCGGAGGTTTCGCTATGAGGATCGCCTTGGCGGCGGATCTGCACTTGACCACGCGAGAGGAGCACCCCGAGCGCTATCTGGCGCTGGTGAACATCATGGACCAGATGATCGATACAGGGATCCGACTGTTGATCATCGCCGGAGATGCCTTCGACGCCTCGCTGCGCGATTTCTCCGATTTCGAGGCGGTGTGTGCGGCGCGATCCGACGCCGGCGTCGAGATCATGCTGCTGCCCGGCAACCATGATGCCGACATTCCCGAGGGAGCCATCGCAGCCAAGAACGTGCATCTGGCGACCGAGACCCGGCTCCTGCGCGTGAGTAGGTCCGCGCCGCCGATTTTGATGGTGCCATTCAAGGGTGGCATCTCAATGGGGGAGGCGATCCAGGCGTTCGACGGCGACCTGCCCCCGGATGACTGGGTCCTGATCGGACACGGCGATTGGTCCGACGGGCTGCAACAGCCCAATCCCTATGAGCCGGGGGTTTATATGCCCCTCACTCGGCGGGATATCGAGATGTACCGTCCAGGGGAGGTCTTTCTGGGACACATCCACAGACCGACGGACAGCGGCAACCTGCACTACCCCGGATCGCCCTGCCCGCTGAATATCACTGAGACCGGCCCCCGCCGGTTTCTGATTTACGAGACCGCGACCCGCGAGGTGGAACCCCTTCCCGTGGCCAGTCCTGTGATCTATTTCGACGAGTCCTTCGTGGCTCTGCCAGTGGAGGACGAGGCCGCCTTCGTTCGGCGGCAGGTGGAAGAGCGCGTGCGGGGGTGGGGGCTTGACCCTGGCGAGCGGGGGAAGGTGCGGGTGCGGATCTCCGTAAGCGGCTACAGCCGGGATCGGCGCGCGCTGCAGTCCGCCTTCGAGACCGCCTTCCAGGGTTACGAGTTCTACAAGGATCAGAACCCGGACATCTCTTCGGTCTCCATGGCGGATGATCTGGAGCGAGATGCGATCGCGGAGATGGTCTGGTCTCGATTGGGGGCTCTCGAATGGCCGCAAGGGGCGAAAGAGCCGGCGCGCGCGGACATCCTGATGGGCGCGCTGAAAGCGATCTACGCGACGTGAGCGAGCGAATACATCTTCTGGAGGCCAGTGCACGCGGGCTGGGGCCCATCTCTGAGATTTCAGTCGCTTTTGGGCCGTTCAACCTGCTGTTCGGTCACAACGAACAGGGCAAGACCTATTTGGTGGAGTTCCTTCTGCGGTCGCTTTTCAAGAGCGCCAGCGCGTGGGGACTGCGCGAGGTGCCCCAGGGCGGTCGGGTGCTGGTCAGCGGATTGGGGGAAGAGGCTGTTCCCTTCTCACCTGCGTCCAAGCAGAAACTGGAGGATCACTGGGAGAAGGTGGACGCTGGTCTTCCGCTGAACATGGCGAGGCTCCTGGTGGTCAAGGGCGCGCAGTTGAGCATGGCGGCCACCGAACCCGCCGGGATCAACAAGGCGGTCCTGAAGGAATTCCTCTCGAGCGAGGCAGTGCTGGACGAGATCCAAGCGGCGATCTCGAAAACCGTCCAGGGTGCGCGGATCATCGATGGGCGGATTGAGGGGCACCACAGGGGGGAGATCAGCCAACGGCAAGGGCTGCTGGAGGATCTCGAACGAATCGGCCGCCTCTTCGATGAAATTGGGGATCAGTACTCGGGCGGCCGACGAGCGGCCCTGGCCCGCGAAGCTGATGCCTTGGAGGAGCGCATCGAGCTCCAAGAACGGGCGAAGCGCCATCTGGCCTTTGAACTCTGGGGGAGGCTCGCCCAGGCGGAGCAGCGGGCTGAGAAGATCCCGGGGCCGGAACTGGAGGCGCTGCGTGATGCTTTCAGGGATCTGCGTCACCAGGAGGAGAGCCTGGAGCAGAAGAAAGCGGAGCAATATGGACGAACGGACTCGCGGGACGACTATGAGTGGGCGAAGAATGCGCTGGACTTGTACGAGGAGCACACTGCATCCACCACGGTGAGCGCCATGCCCGTCTTCATCATCTTCGCGCTGCTATCGGCGGTCGCGGCCATCGTGGCGGGCTTTCTGCACCTCCCCTGGCCGATGGCCCTCTTCGTTCTGCTGGCGGGGGCCAGCGCCGGCATCTATATCTACCAATTGAGGCAGCACGGGGGAAATCAGGAGACCCGAGAGGAGGTGGCGCGGGTTCGCCTGGACTATGAGGCGCGTTTCGAGGGCAAATCATTCAATTTGCCCGCTCTGAAGGCGTTGGTTTCCCAGTTGGAGGAGGAATACATCCGTTACCAAGGTTTGGGGGCGCAGATCTCGGAGATCGAGACGAAGCTGGAGGCGCTGCATAGGCAGGTGCGGAGGCATATGGAGGCGATCCTGGGGGAGGTCCCCGAACGAGCGGATTGGGAGGAGACCATCAGCGGGCTGCGGGATCAGCGCCAACAATCACTCGATGAGATCAGCTCCTTGAAGGTGCAGCTAGGCACGCTCGACGTCCCGCCGGAGGCGCAGATCCCTGAAAGCCCTGGGGTCGAGTATGAGCCGGGGACGCACAGGGACCTGCAGGAGCGCCTGCGCTCCGTTCAGGCTGATTTGGAGGCGGAACTGAAGGGCCTGGACACCTTGAAGCAGCGAGTCTGCCAGGAGACCGGCGAGGACATCTCGTTGGGATGGTCGCCGCTCATCCAGGCGCTGCAGGCCCGGCGGGCGGAGGTTGTCAAAGAGTATCGGCAACTGACGGCCCAGATACTGGGGGAGATTCACGTCAACAATGTGATTGAAGAACTGCGGAAGCAGGAGGACAGCAAGATCCGGGCGCGGCTCAATTCGGCCGAGGTGCTGGACCCGCTCTTCCAGACCACCGGCCGCTACCGGGAGCTCGAGCTGCAGGACGGAAGCTTGTTCGTCTCCGATGGCTATGCCCGTTTTCCGCTGTCCCAACTGAGCACTGGGACGCTGGAGCAGGTGCTCCTGGCCCTGCGGGTCGGCTTCGCCTCGGCGCTCATGGGCGACCGGCGGGCGTTCTTGATCCTTGATGACGCCTTTCAGCATGCGGACTGGGATCGCAGGGAACGCCTGCTGGGGCAGGTGATCGACCTGGCCCAATCGGGCTGGCAGATTCTTTACTTCACCATGGATGACCATCTGAGGGATCTGTTTGTTGAGGCAGGGGAAGCCCATTTTGGGGAGGGGTTCCACTTCGTCGAACTGGACGCAGAGGAGCGTTGAGCGCTGGCGGACCCCGAGCCGCGCTGCGTCCTCTGAGCGCCCGCTGGCCGTTTCGGCAAGCCCCGCAGGAGAGGCACTGAGCGCGCGTGGCGACGAGTGGGTAGCTGAGAGGGATGGAGAGAGGGACGAGCGCCTCAGCGATCCGTGGCCGGAGCGCTCATAGAGCCCGCGGGCCCAAATTACTCTCCCCGACCGCCCGCTTTGTTTGGTTTCACATCCCGGCCTTGGTGCGTTCCATCCTGGGGGGCGATCTGACACGGGGGACTCGTACCTGCCGCACCCTGTCAACAACACGGGCCAGGCCACTCGATACACGCCTCGCTCCGCTCACCGCTGTTCGAGATGCGGCCTGCCTCGCACCTTCCGATTGTGGGGAGGCGCATCTCGAGTGCCGGGTGGTGAAACCACGAGGTGTATCGAGAGGAGCGCCGCACATTCACTCTCCAGCAGCCGCGCCCCCTGAAATGCAACACGCCCGCGGCCTGGTTCAGTTGCGCGCATGGCGGATTGCATGTAGCATCTCGACTTGAGAATGGCTCTCCCCCGGGGGATCAGTCTTGCACTAGAGACGTACATTCTGAATGAGCGGTTGGCGCGGACAGAGACCGGGGGGTATCACGAGGGCCGTGTCATTGACGAGATGTATGCGACCTCCGGGACCGGAAGGGAGGACGGGACCCATGCCGGAATACACAGTGGACCAGATCCGAAAACGCTATGCCGAATTGCTGGACCGCAGGAACCGGGGCGACCTCGATCAGGCGCAGTTCGTCACCCAGTGTCACAAGCTGCAGGCTCGGGATCCCAGTGGCGCCTGGTGGACGATCGATCCGCAAACCGGCGCCTATCTGCGCTACGATGGGGTGCGCTGGATCCCTGGTACCCCGCCCTCGACACCCGCCCCAACCCCCACCGCCCAGCCCCGGCAGAGGGCCGTTGAGAAAGACGCGGACGTGAGCGTAAAGCCGGCATCGTCGGCCCGCCGCTTCTTGGTGCCCGTCGCCGGCGTCGTGTTGTCCTCGAGCTGCGGCCTCCTCTGGACCTTGTACTCGCTGCTCCGCATCGGACAAGGGGAGCGGGCAGACTTCCTCACCTTCTTCATCATGGCGGGACTTCCCGTCACACTGTGGCTGGCCCGCAAGGGCTTCAACCGCTTGTTGCGCCCTTTGGAGCAATATCGTCGCCAACTGCCGCGGCCATTGCTCTTCGGGGCCGCCTTCGCAGTCCCCATCGTGCTGGGCCTATTCCTGTCGACGGTGCAGAGTTCAGGCTATGGAGCCATGCGCTGGACGGCGCTGATCAGCATCATTTCCGCATTCGTTCTCACGCGCAAGCCGGAGGTGGCGAGATGACCGGACGAAGGAGGAAATTGCTCCGTGCCCTTCGCATTCTTTCTGCGGCCAGCTCGTTGGCCTTTCTGCTGTGCCTGATGCTCCCCGGAGTCGCGTTTGCCGACGATTGCGAAACGGATCCGCTCAATGCTGCGGACTGCATGCGCACACCCGGACCCCGGCGGACGATGACCACCGCCATTGGTGTGACCGCGACGGGAAGCACTGTGGCAACCAACGTCCTTTCCGGCGGGGAAGGGACCCAGGAGGAAGGGGGAGAAAAGGAGGAACGACGGGAGAAGGAGCCATCAGAGGAAGATCCGTGCGCGGGCGAGCGCGAGGAGCTGGCGCTGGGAAAGGCGAAACTCAGGGCGCTGTTCGCCTCCCAAGCCAAGCTGAACAGCTTCCTCACCTTCCTGGATAACGAGTATGAGAACACACGGGAATCGGCCTATTGGTCCGGCGCGGTCGATGTCGCCATGCTCGCCGGGTCGGTTTTCGGCCGGGCCGCGCGTGCCGGGCTGGGATGGGCGGTCGAGCGGTCACTGATGCAGAACATCGGCGTGTCTATAGCAACCGCATTCGGGTCAAATCTAGCGAAAGGGATCTTGAATGATCTGACGGCCGCCGGGATCACTCCGGAGGGACTCAAGAAGATGGCCGAGGGGAGCGCGCAGACAGAGATCATCAAGCAGATCATCACCGACGCCGTCACGGAGGACCAGATGGCCACTTTGGGACGTGGGCTCGATCCGAACGGCCCTGTGTTCAAAGCGGTCAAGGAGGGCGTGCAGACCAATTGGGCCAAGCCGGCGGCGGACCTCTTTGGCGACACAATGAGCTTGCTGAGCCTCGGAAAGGGGATGTTCAGCGGGAAGAGACGGTTGGAGATGATCCGTGCGCAGATGCGCCGCGTACGGGAGCTCCTCTCCAAGTTGGAGTCAGATATCGAAGATGCGCGCATGGAGGTTGACCTGGCCAAGCACAGCCTTGGACTCTGCGAGGGCAGTGAGCGGTACCAGCGCTACCTGCGCCGGCAGGCGCTCTTGAAGCTGCCTTCGATGGGTTGACGGGAAAGGGGAAAGCACCATGACCGACCTGCGCAGGTATTCTGACCAGGATATCGCAGATCTGGGGTCCGCCCTTCTGGACGAAATCGCCTTGGGAGTGATGGATCGCCAATGGCTGGAGGGCCGCCTGCAGGAGTTCAAGTTCAGAGATGCTGAGGGCCACTACTGGGCCTACGGGCCACGCAGCCGGGATTGGCGAGTCTACTCGGCGCGAAAATGGCAGAGCGCACAGCCCCCGGATAGTAGGCTCGAAGGCGCCGATGCGCTCATCGAACTTGTGCCCGAGATGGCCCATCCGCCATCCTCCATGCGACCGGCTGAGGAAGGATCTCGAGAAGACGACCCCGTGGCAGGGTTCAAGGGCAGGATGGATGCCATCCGAACGGGATATGAGCAGGGCCGCTTGAATTCGGCCGCCGTCGAGCAGCTGGCGGGGGAGGTTTTCTTGATCGACCGCGAGCTGCAGCTCTGGACCGTGGGGGCCCGCTCGGGAACCTGGTACCGGCGTGGCGACGGGAAATGGATCTTCGCCCGCCAGGGGCCATCCGCGGATTCTCTGCTAGACACCGAGGCCGAGGACTCCCGCCAGGCGGTGGAAGATGCTTTCATGGAGTTCATCGTGAACGAGGGGGATCCCTTGCCGGAGCCCGTCGCCGGTGAGTGGTCCCCACCGGCAGGCCTCGCGGAGGCCGTGTACCAGTGCCCCGCCTGCTCCAAGGTCGACACAGCGGTTGGGGAGAAGTGCCGGTTTTGCGGGACGGAAACCTCCACGCAGGCTGCGCCGCCAGCGGCCTCGGCAGCGAAGTTCTGTGGCCACTGCGGCTCGCCGGTTTCCGCTGGAATGAAATTCTGCACCCATTGCGGCGGGAAGCTCTGAGCCAGTCGACCCGCGTTCCTGGCCTCATTGAACGGTTCCATCCCCCTTCCCGCAGCGAAGTGGGTTGTCCCAAGTGCGGCGATGCAAATCGTCAGGGAAAGTCACTGCCCAATGAGCGGGGCGGCCGGCCCATGCGCTGGCCATTTGGGAAGGGAAGCCTGGATGTCGCCGTTGGTCGAAAGGCGACCGGCTTCAAGATGCCGTACCAGTTGAACAGCGCTGCGGCGACATCGTGGAGATTTCCAGCTTTCCGATTGGTCTTGGCCCACGAGCCACGGTGGATCGCGGGGGCGGTTTCTCGCCTGGATAAACGCAGGGATCAGGACGCTCTTGGGAGAAGTTGGGACGGATGGTGGTTGTGAGGGCGCTGCGCAAGAGCATCGTGCCACTGGCCCTGTTGGTGGTCACATTTGCCGCGGGTGCATGCAAACCGGGTGGCGCGCCGGAAAGCGTGGTCGTCTATACCTCCGTCGATCAGGTCTATTCCGAGCCGGTCTTGAGGGCCTTCGAGAAGGAAACGGGCATCCAGGCGCTGGCGATTTATGATGTGGAGGCGACAAAGACCACAGGCCTGGTAAACCGCTTGATCGCCGAACGCAATCGGCCACAAGCCGATGTGTTCTGGAGCGGGGAATTCGCCCAGACCATCCTGCTCAAGAAGGAAGGCGTGCTGGCAGCATACGCCTCAGAAGACCGGTCGGGCATACCCGAGACCTTCATCGATCCCGATGGGTACTGGACAGGCTTTGGTGGGCGTGCACGGCTCCTTCTCGTCAACACAGACCTGTTGCCCGAAGGCGAATATCCCGGCTCGATCTTTGATCTGCTGGAGCCTCGGTGGCCGGCGGATCAGATCGGAATCGCCCATCCTTCCTTTGGTACCACTGCGACCCAGGCCGCGGCGCTGTACGCCGCTCTTGGGGCCGAGCGGGCACGCTCCTACTATGAGATGCTTCGGGACCGAGGTGTCCGTATCGTGGATGGCAACTCCGTGGTGAGAGATATGGTCTCGGCCGGACAGCTGGCTTTCGGCCTGACCGACACCGATGATGCCTGCGGCGCAATACAGCGCGGCGCGCCGGTGGATGTGGTGTTCCCGGACCAAGGCGAGGGAGAGCTGGGCACATTGGTGATTCCCAACACCGTCGCGCTCATTGCAGGGAGCCCGAACCCGGAAGCTGGAAGGATCTTGATCGACTTCCTGCTGGGCGCGGATGCGAGGGCTATGATGGTGGAATCCGGCTGGACCCAAATTCCCCAACGGCCCAGCGACGCCGCGCCCTCTTGTTTTGCAGGTCTCGACGTGCAAGGGATGGGGATTTCCCTGGAGGACATCTACGCGCAGCTTGAACGCGCCCAGACCGATCTCGCTGAGATCTTCATCAGATAGCGGCATGGAACGAGAGGGGCCTGAACCACATCCAGCGGCGAATCTGGCGGGCTTTGGGATTGATCGCGTACTGCGGGGTAGCGCTGGGGCCGATCGTGGCCCTTCTCCTGCAGACTCTGCAGGGCTTGGCCTCCGGGCATTTCGACTGGCTTCGTTTGATGATCCCACAGGGACGGCGCCTGGCCCTGCTGATGCGGACTCTCGGGCTTGGGTTGAGCGTCTCCCTGACGGGCATGTCCCTGGGTTTGCTCATCGCGACGGTCCTGTGGGGATGGCGGAGCGGTTGGCGGTCATACGTGCGCTGGATTCTGTTGGCCTTGGTTCCGCTCCCGGCCTACCTGCACGCACTGGGATGGGGGGCGCTAGTGAATCTGGCCAACCGGTGCTTATTGGCTGGCGGAGTCGTCCCGATTGGCTTCCAGGGTTGGCTCGCGAGTTGGTGGGTTCAGACAATGGCCCTGCTTCCCATCGGGGCGCTGTTGAGCCTGATCGGCTTGGAGAGCGTTGATCGGGACCTTATCGATGCAGGACGGCTCGTGCGATCGGACACGGAAACCTTCCGGCGAGTCGTGCTCCCTCTGGCCTCCCCGATCGTGCTGGCCGGAGGTGCATTTCTATTCCTGCTCAGCTTGGTGGACTACAGCGTCCCTTCGCTTTTTCAGTACAACGTCTACGCGCTGGAGGTGTTCGCTGAATTCACCGCCAGCAACCAAGCCGGGCGGGCTCTTCTTCTTTCGGCGCCGATGGTCCTGGTAGCGCTGATCCTATTGCTGTGCACGCAATCCGGATTGCGGAGCGCCGCTCTGCCCCCCCCATGGAGGCAGATGAGAGAGGAGGTGGACTTTCGTTGGCCATGGCCGTTTCAGGCGCTGCAGAGGCTGGCGATGGGGGTTCTGCTGGCGCAGGTCTCGACTCCACTTTTGAGCCAAATCCTGCTGGCAGGTGGGTTGGGTGCGGTGCTCGAAGCGGGGCTGGCTGCCAAGGAGGAAATTGGGTTCACTTTGTGGACCGCATTCGTCGCCGCGTCGCTGGCGCTTCCCATCGGCGCCGCATTGGCCCGGCAGTTGGAGCGCGCAGGGCGATCCGGGTCCGTTTGGTGGGTCATGACCGCCGCCCCTCTCGTGCTGCCGGCCTCATTGGCCGGAATAGGCCTGATCGTGATCTGGAACCGTTCCGCGCTGCCGCCGGTCTACGGCAGCCGATGGATGCCGGTTTTGGCGGCGTTGGCCCGCTTTGCTCCGGTGGCTGGGATCGCCATCCTGGCCCAACGGCGGCGGGTTGACCCCTCGCTCATCGACGCCGCCAGGATCTATCAGAGGGGTGCCACGCAAACCCTCCTGCGGGTCCGAATCCCCTTGCTGGCGCCGGGGCTATTGGCCGCAGCAGGTGTGGTCTTCGTGCTGACCACCGGAGAATTGGGGGCCACGCTGCTGGTCGCGCCCCCGGGGCGCACGACCTTGACCATGCGCATCTACAACTACCTGCATTATGGCGCTTCCGGGACGGTTGCCGCCCTGGGTCTCTTGATGAGCATTGGAGCGCTGTGCTGCGCCGGCGCGGGGCTGCTGGGATTTTGGGCGTGGTCAAGATTGACTTCTGGCAAATGGTGGAGGGCGGGTGATCAAGGTCCGTAATCTGACGAAGCGCTTCGCCGAAGAGGAGGCGCTCTCGGGCGTCACTTTCGACCTGGAAGCGGGCGAACGCCTCGCTTTGTTTGGCCCATCCGGCAGCGGAAAGACAACCCTGCTGCGACTGATCGCCGGGCTGGACCTCCCGGATGAGGGGGAGATCTTCATCGATGGACGGCTGGTCAGCGACGCCGGGCGGGCGCTCGCGCCGCACCTGCGCGGGATCGGGTTCGTCTTCCAAAGGACCACGTTGTGGCCGCACATGACGGTGGCCGGAAACATCAGCTACGGGTTGCATGGAGTTCCAAGGGAAGAGGTCCACCGCAGACTGCGGGAGCTGATGGAGGGGTTGTGTATCGCGGGTTTGGAGTCTAGATTCCCCGCGCAGCTCTCCGGTGGTGAGGCTCGGCGGGTTGAGCTGGCGCGCGCTCTGGCGCCCAGGCCCAGGTTGCTGCTGATGGACGAGCCGCTCACCAATCTGGATGATGCGCTCAAGACCCGCCTGCTGGGGTTGATGCTCGATACCCTGGAGGCGGAGGGGAGCACCCTGGTGTACGTCACGCACGAGGCTGAGGAGGCTGGCCGCATATCACACCGGGTACTGCGACTCAAAGCGGGGCGCATCGTGCCATGAATCCGCCGCGCGCCGCACTGGGATCTCGGGGACGCCGGAGGCCGGCCAACTTCGGGCTAGGCATCGTGCAGTTCATACTGGGTTTGTTCATGGTGGCTGGGCTGGGATACGGGGTGTTCCTCGCCCTGCCGCGGCCGGAGCCCCCGCAGGGTTGGCAGATCCTTCGCCCCCCGCAGGATGTGATGGCGCTGGCGGAGTATCAGGGAGCGATTTGGAGCGGCGGGCGTGACGGATTGGCTGCATTTCGAGAAGATGGGACCGCGGAGATCGAGATCCCGGCTCCAGATGTCGAGATCGTGTATGTCTCTTCGCTGCTCGTGGTCAACGAGGGCAGCGCCATATGGGTGGCGCACCGGGGCGGGGCGAGCCGCTTTGACGGCAGCGGATGGGTGACCTACACCGCTTCGGAGGGGCTGCCCGCCGATGTGGCTTTGGACCTCGCGCCGGATGGCCACGGCGGCCTGTGGATCGGGACGGAGGCGGGCCTGGCGCACTTCGACGGCAGGGAGTTCCGCGCCTATCATACGGCGGAAGGGCTGGCGAGCGACGTCGCCTCGAGCCTGCTCCTGGATACGCAGGGAAGGCTGTGGGTCGGGAACGGATCCACCCGGGGGGGTGGGCTCTGCATGTATGACGGAGATCGCTGGCTGGATTTCACTCTAGAAGACGGTCTGATTCACAATATGGTGAACGATATTCTGGAGACTCAGTCGGGGGAGCTGTGGTTCGGAACGGGCTTCGCCGGTCTGGGAGGGGCCAGCATATACGATGGCCAAGGGTGGCGCAGCATCACGCAGGCGGATGGCCTCGCGGGCGGAAAGGTGAGATCCCTGTATCAGGATCGGGACGGGATCATCTGGGTGGGATCGGAATATGATGGGCTCGCCTTCGAACAGGGCGATGCTTGGAGAGTGTTGGACGAGACGGACGGCCTATCCGGGATGGAAGTGAAGGATATGCTGCAGGATTCGACCGGGGCCTTTTGGATCGGCACAGAAGACGGTCTGACGCGTATCGGAGCGGAGGCGCGAGCCGCGCTCGTCGGCCTGGAGTAGGCGCAGCCATTGCCGATCGGGGGGGCGTGACCGGCGATCTGCTCGTCGCGCCAAGACTGAGCGCGTGTTTTCACCTTGTGCCAGGAATGCGTGCATGCGCGCCGTCGGATTTCGACAAGCCTCGTATCTGTTCTTCACCTGCTTATGCTCTCCGGCCGCGGTGGCAGTGCAGGGGCGCGCCCCGAGCTTCTCCACAAGCGGAGCCCACAATAGAACCGGGGGCGATGCAGACCGCTGAACAGCCTAGCAGCCGCGAAATCACTTTTCCACAGCCGGGCCACTCACACCGGGCTGGCCGGCAGCGCGACAAGGGGGGAGCGGAGCGCAGGCCGCAAGATCTGGCGCGTGATGGCGCCGCCAGTGCCGGAGCGGAGAGACTTGGGGGGAGGAAGGCTTGTCCTGCGCGGAGCGAAGGATCTCAGGACCATGCAATGGTCCCCCACAGCCCCCCTTGCGTAGGAGGGCGAACGGGGCGACGCGAGTGCTTCCCCCCCGCCTCCCTCACAATTCTCGTTGAAGATCCAGGACCACCACAATCTCAGCCCATGTCGCCGGATATTTCGGAAACGGTCGACGAGGTCCAGCCCCACCGAGGAACCATCTCCATCGCTTCCCCTGCCCCCACCCGTGCATTGCGGCAGGGACGAGCTGAAGGCCGATCGGCGACAGCCGATTCCGACCAACGCCCCTGGCGTTGGAACGTTGTGACGTTCTAACGTGCGAACATTCGAATGGAGGTGGACCACCCATCCGAGATTCGGGGAGGGAGGGAGAGACGGATCCAAACCGCCCAGATCTCCAGACCCACAACCCGGCCGTCGTCGATGCCTGCTCTGAGATGCGTAGGGGGAGATAAGGGAAGAGCCGCACGCCAGAAGGGAATTGGCGATTTGGGTGCGCTCCCTTGGTCCCTCTTCCGGAGCCGCACAAAAACGAGCGCCACGTCTTTGACATGACGCCAAACCCACCCGTGCCGAGTTGACGATTTCATCCCCTGCCAGGGGTCGTTTGACTCATTGTGGAATGATCGCTATACTACCGCGGCGTTTCCGGGGCAGTATTCAAATTATCGAACCTAGTTTCCGATGTGGGCGCCGGCTTCGGAGGGGTCATTTCCTGCCGGGGCCTGCAGACTCCCTGTCTTGGAGTCCGATCGTCGCGAGGCGCGCTTGGCGGGGTCTTTTGCCATCCCAAGCATCGATCATTCCGATCGTCCGGGGCGGCATGCAGGCCGCAGATGGGAGGTGAATCGGGGCGCACTGACACTGGATCGGAGAGAAGGGAAATCGCGACCAAGTACAGCTACATGAAGGAGGTTGCCAGATGAGAAAAGTGCCATTCATGCGAGCCATCCTGCTGGCCGTGTTGGCCGTGATCGCGGCGCTGGCTCTCGTCGCCTGCGGCGGCGGGACACCTACGCCGGCAGAAGGACCCGGCGCCGGGGAGGCCACGGCTCCCCCGATGGCAGAGGAACCGACCGCAGAAATGCCCTCGGGAGAAGAAGAGGGGCCGATACTCGTTGTGGCCGCGGTGCCCGCCACCGGACCCTATGCCAGTGATGGCCAGGAAATGATCAAGGCCTTGGATATGGCGCGCGACGAATACAACGCTCAGGGTGGTTTGCTGGGCAGGCAAATCGAAGTGCAGACGGGCGACGTTGGAGGCCTGGAAGTGGACAAGATCCAGGCTGTCGGTGAGCGCTTGATGGGCCTGAATCCGGATGCGGTGATCACCGGCTACGACGACAGTGGCGTCAACACTTATGTCTTCGGGGAATTCCCGCAGCCATACCTGCATTGTGTGGCCATGCGGTCGGCCGCAGAGCCGGTGGCGGAAAATCCGGAAAAGTACTCCAATGTGTTCCAGTACTGCCCGACTGACTACGACTACGGCGTAAACGCGGCCCAGATTCTCCCCACCATCCCTGAGAAGATTGGATGGGAGCCTCCGAACAACAAGGTTGTCGTAATCGCAGCGGACTATGCTTACAACACCCTGGCTGGAGAGAAGCTGGCGGAGGACATGACCGCCAACGGCTATGAAATCGTCATCCACGAGGTCACGCCCTTCGGTGTTGTGGAGTGGGGGCCGATGCTTTCGCGCATCGAAGAGAGTGAAGCTTCCTTTATCACCTTCTTCAACCTGGATCCCACGGACGCCTCCCGGTTCATGATTCAGCTCACCGATCACTTCCAAGATACCGGCCTCGACGGGATCGTGTATATGCAGTACACGCCCAACATCCCCGAGTTCCTCGAGCTGGTCGGCGACAAGGCGGACGGCCTGTTCTGGGCGACAACGATCCGGGAGCGGCAGACACTGCCCGCTGTGATCGATTATCGGGACCGCTGGATCGAGCGCTATGACATCGAACCGAAAGGCATCCAGCCCTACATGGTGCGGGACGCCTTCGACATCTGGGCCACCGCCGTGCAGAAAGCGGGCTGTGTGGAATGCTTCGAGCAGGTAAACGAAGCCATCCGCAACACCGAGTACGACGGCTTCGCCGGCGTCTATCAGTTCGATCCCACCTATCAGACCGCGCGTCAGGGGGTGGACTTCATCCCCACCGTGTGGTCCCAGGTATGGGATGGGCAGCACCACGTGATCCTGCCCGAAAGCCGGGCCGAGGAAGGCTACGAGTGGCATCTGCCGCCTTGGATCCCCTAGCCGGCAGCATGACTGATCGCTGACCGAGATGAGCGGTGCTAAACGGGCCATCCGCCGCCAGGAGGATGGCTCGGAGCCTTAAGCACTGGGCGATATGCGCCATGAGCAATGCGGTATGGGCTATGCGCCGTTCGCACGCCACAGCGCCGCTTGGAGCCGGGTTTGCACCCCGGCGGGGGAGCAAGAAGCCGTAAGAAGTGGGCCGGGTTTGCCGCCCGGCGGGATCGCTGTAGATAGGGGCGGTTCGTGAACCGCCCGCCGTCTCACCCCGGCCATCCATCCCCGGCTCTCGAAATGAGCGCTGAATCGCCGGCCCCAAAGACGGCATGAGCGAATCGTTCATCGCCTCTGGCGAGAGGCGGCTAGCAAAGCCGCCCCACAAGACCCAAGAAGCCGTAAGAAGTAGGCCGGCTTTGCTACCCGGCGGCATCTCTGTACGTAGGGGCGGTTCGTGAACCGCGCGCCGTCTCATCCAGCCATCCATCCCCGGCTCTCGAAAGGAGCGCTGAATCGCCGGCCGCAAAGGCGGCATGAGCGAAGCATCCATCGCCTCGAGCGAAAGGCGGCTAGCAAAGCCGCCCTACAAGACCCGAGAAGCCGTAAGAAGTGGGCCGGGTTTGCCGCCCGGCGGGATCGCTGTAGATAGG